>CAYSYI010000022.1:0-35504 GCA_964435395.1 uncultured Isosphaeraceae bacterium | reverse complement strand
AAACGACTCGCAAGAAGGCTACACGCAAGAAAGCAACTCGTAAGAAGGCTACTCGCAAGAAAGCTAAGAAGAAAACGACTCGCAAGAAGGCTACACGCAAGAAAGCAACTCGTAAGAAGGCTACTCGCAAGAAAGCTAAGAAGAAAACGACTCGCAAGAAGGCTACACGCAAGAAAGCAACTCGTAAGAAGGCTACTCGTAAGAAAGCTAAGAAGAAAGTTACTCGTCGCCGACGAAAATAACACTAGTTATTTAATTCTGGATCACATGGAAACGGCCCCAAGCGGGGCCGTTTCTTATTTTAAGTACACCAACAAACTTAAGGCAATTCATGGCATAATATGTGTACGTTGTTATCCCGAACATACCCCCCATTTTGGAAGTAGTACGAAAAGAACACTATGACTCACATAATTGCCGAACCCTGTATTGGAACAAAAGACACCGCCTGCGTGGAAGTGTGTCCCGTTGATTGTATTCATCCACTAAACGACAGCGACGCTTTTGGCGAATCGGAAATGTTGTACATTGATCCAGATGTCTGCATTGACTGTGGACTCTGTATCGATGAATGTCCAGTTCAAGCAATTTTTCCAGAAGAAGATTTGCCTGAAGAGTGGCATAAATATATTCAAATAAATATCGATTACTTTGCGTGAGACCGTAACGGTCACTTCAGATACTACACACCACCTTTGGCATCGGGCTCTTCAGTCCAGTCTGAAGCCTGGTGTCCCAAATCAAGTTCACTTGGGAGTGTTTTTCGATACCCAAGTTTTCGGATGACCTCTAACACATCAGTCCACGTTGGGAATGTCCGACCATTCGCCTCTTTAAAGGCGGTTATTGCGAGCAAGAATAAAAATTGTTCTTGGGTCATCTCACCCTCTTCTGCTGCTCTCAGAAAATCAGAGCGTCTTCGACCTGGACCCCGTCTTCGATTTAAATCTTCTGAAGAGTTTCTAAGATCCCTTCGATCAATGCCACTTCTTCGATCCACGACTTCGTCGCAATCATTAGGCATACCAGGGTCGCTATGATGTTGGTTCTTTTCTGTCACACTGGTAGCATACTCATCTCTTCACATTAGATACTGTTTTTTAAGACAAAACACCCATCAAACACTCAAACAACTCCACCATGTCCCACTCCAACCAACAACACAGCCAACTTCACCTATCAGCCATTGTTCTTGGTTGGATTTTGCCTGGCTTGGGTCATCTCTCCCTCGGTCAGAAACGCAGGGGCTTCCTAATCATGTTTGGTATTCTTTTCCTCGTGATATGTGGTGTTCTCGTTGGTGGAATTGATGCAGTGGATCATCAACACGACGGGCTTTGGTTCATTGCTCAGGTTTGGTGCGGACCCATCGTGATTGGGATTGATCTGTTGAATCAGATATTTATTGCTCCGCTACCAATTTCTCAGCGAGCGACCCTTGTTGGATTGAGCCATGCAAACGAACTGGGAACTTTGTTTGTCGCAATGGCTGGATTAATGAATTTTGTTGTGCTCCTTGATGCCCTGCAAGCAAAACAAAACCAAGACCTTGAGCGAAGGGGTGTCAAGCAAGATGGGGACGAACTCTAATGCTTGCGTGGATTCCATTCTTAGAACCAATGAATGCGATGCAACCGTTTTGGTATGTTTTACTACTTCCGATGGCATTTGGAATATCAATTGTGTATAGAGCTTTGCGGGAATCTACATATACAACGTATTGGCGCTCTGTACTCATGATGACGGGTCAAATCGTGTTCGGTATTGCAGCGATTGCAGTTGGACTTGGTATTTTTGTGCAGTTCGTGATTCCAATTCTTAACTAGCACAAAGCCAACGCCCTTCGGGCTCATCTAAAATTTTACTCTTCAATACAGCATGAATGTGCTTTAATCTTTGGCTAACACGAGACTCGCTGTAGCCAAGCGTATGTCCAATCTCTAGCATCGTAAGCCCCTCGGTGTAAGTAAGAACAACGATGAGCCGATCATATGCACTCAATTGTGAACATAACCATTCGTGTACATCTTTTCTATCTATTTCGTCGCACCCACCCTGTTTCAATTCAATTGACATTGCGGCCAAACCATCTCCTCCATCACCATCATCAGTTGGATGAAACGGCAGTGTGTTTGGTACGTGAATATCACGTATCACCTTTGAAAACTCATCTGCATCAAGTTGCAATATTTCTTGGAGTTCTCCGTCTGTTGGTCGCCGGCCATGTTGCGTCTTAAACGCACCTATCCCACGCGCTATCATTTTTGTACGAGATCGAGCAAGTCGAGAAGCGGGGTCCTCTCGACGAAGGTAATCTTTCATGGAGCCCTCGACGCGTTGCCTTGCATAGGTCTCGAATTTGTAATTCAGTGATGGGTTGTATTTTTCGATACTGTCAATTAACCCAAAAAAACCAACCTGTTCTAAATCGTCAGCATCGATTGATTTTGGTAGTCCGAATGCAACTCGCCGAGCAGCATTCCGAACGAAGGTGTGCGTGTAGTACTCGAAGAGCCAATTACGGGTCTGCATACACCCCGATTGCTTGTAATGCAACATTGCTTTGACAGCAAAATCTGCTTGCGCTGCATTGTTTTTCGTGCTTGTGTTATATGGCGGCAAAAAAATACCGCCATCCGACTTTGGATGACTGACCATTTGTGGCTTCGTCCCTGAAAAATGTTGCGATGTACGGGCGTAGTGAACAATCACTGCCCAGTTAAGTCACATCGTCACCATCTTCCCCAAAACCCCAATTTTTCACAACATACACAATCCCGCGGGTTGTTTTCTCAAAAAACGACCCGCGGGATTGTTTTTTTGTTGGTGTTGGGGTGGATTTTGGTGTACATTTAAGGACGCAAGGAGAAAAAATGACACTATTCATTCCCATCATGCTCACCGCTATAGGTGCACTTCAACCGAACGCGTTTCAGTTTCAATCAGAAACTGTACCGTACCAAAACATGACCAAAGACGTTCTGACAGCAGAATTGATGCAGCTTGCGTCAATTGGTGGCGAGACCACGCATGTCATTATTCGGTTTGATAATCCGATTGATACACCAACAAAAGAAGCATTACATGCTGATGGTGTTACGATCCAATATCCACTTGGTGGTGCGGGGTATGTTGCGGCAATTGATCCACAGACAATCAACCCACGAGGCGTGTTTGTATACACCGAAATAAAAGAAATTCGGTCCTTTGACCCAACATGGAAGTTGCATAGTTTTCTTGCAGATGGTCGCGTGCCAACATGGACGATGCCAAAACCGACATCTCGACTCGCCCAAGCAGACCCACTTGTCGCGCTCTATGTCATGTTGCACGATGATGTGGATATAGAACTGTGTGAACAAGATATGACACATGTGTTTCATGGCAAGATTCGCTCGACAATCAAAACGAACAATACAATTGTTGTCGAACTTCCATATTCAGAAATCGAATATCTCATTGAGGATGAGCGAGTGCTCTACGTTGAGCCCGCCCTCCCCAAATTTAGCGAATTGAACAACTCCAACCGTGCCGTCACCCAGGCCGATGCTGCTCAAGCATTTCCATACAACCTAGATGGCAGCGGTGTTACCGTAATGGTCTACGATGGTGGGTATGGTTGGTCTGGACACCCTGATTTCGGAGGAAGGCATACAACTCGCGATAGTTCTGGGCAAAGCAATCACGCTACGCACGTTGCAGGCACCATTGGAGGTGATGGAACAGACAGCGGTGGTCAATACAAAGGTATGGCGCCAGCCGTAACAATCGAAAGTTATGGTTTTGAACAGGAGGGTGGTCTAAGTGAAGGATTTCTCTACTCCGATCCGGGAGACTTAGAACTCGACTACTCCCAAGCAATCAACACATACGGCGCCGTTCTTGCCAATAACTCGATTGGCACAAACACAGCACCAAACGGATTCCCTTGTGAATGGACTGGAGATTACGGAATTACAAGCAACTTGATTGATAGCGTTGTTCGAGGCAATCTCGGTGGCGATATCCGAATTGTTTGGGCGAACGGAAACGAACGTGGGTCAAGTAACTGTGGCACGTCGTACAACTCCACCGCACCCCCAGCGTGTGCTAAGAATCATATTACCGTTGGAGCGTTTAATTCAGACGATGAATCGATGACGTACTTTTCAAGTTGGGGACCGACCGACGATGGTCGAATCAAACCAGACATCTCAGCGCCTGGTTGTGAGGCTGGTGGAGATGGTGGTGTGACAAGTTGTTCATCAAGCGGCGGATATACCAACATGTGCGGTACTTCGATGGCGTGCCCGACAGTAACTGGACTTTCTGCGCTTATAGTGCAGGACTGGAGGAACCTCTATCCTGGCGATCCAGATTTAATGAACGCAACACTAAAGGCACTTCTTGCCCACACAGCAGCAGATAAATTTAATCCCGGACCAGACTGTCAATATGGATATGGAAGTGTTCGTGTGGTTGACGCAATCGACCACATGCGCATGGGCAACATTGCTGAACTAGAAATTATGCATGGCGAAACAATTGAAATGTTGATTTATGCAGATCAGCCCGGAATGATTAAGGCAACAATTGCGTGGGACGATGTTCCTGCCACGCCTCTTGTTGTGCCTAGTTTGGTCAACGACATCGATCTCGTTGTGATTGATCCAAATGGAACAACACACTATCCATGGACAATTGACCCGGCAAACCCCGGTAATCCAGCAGTACGAACACAGGCAGACCACCTAAACAATATCGAACAAGTTCAAATTGACGCTGGACAACCAGGTGTTTATCGAATCGTTATCAGTGGCTACAACATTGCACAGGGACCACAGACTCTCGGCTTGATGGCATCACCCCTGCTCATTAAATGTTCATCTTCTGGTCTGGCAACGCTAGACCGAAGTAGTTACGGGTGCGCTGCAGAAATTGGTTTGCAAGTCGTTGATTGCGATTTGAATACAAGTGACACTGTGATTGACACAGTTGACGTCACACTCACATCAAGCAATGGTGTTGAGTTACCTGTGACATTGTTCGAGTCCGGTGAGGCAACAGCTTCGTTTTACGCGACCGGTGTTTTGGTTGGAGATGGCGGGATGCAATCTCAACACGGCGACACAATTACACTCACATATTTTGATGAATCGAACGGTCAAGGTGGATCCGGCGTGGTCACCGATGAAGCAACAGTTGATTGCGAGTTTCCCTTAATCACGGCTGTGGATGTACAAGAAGTGTTAACTCACGACGCAACAGTACGTGTACAAACAAGCGAAAACACATCTATTCGTGTGTATTTTGGAGAATCCTGCGCGGTTTTATCACAAGAGGCGAGCAGCACACAAGGAGACATTGTCCACCTGGTACATCTCGGCGGTTTGATGGATAACACAACATACAGATTTGAAGTGCATGCCATGGACTCAGCAAACAACACGACGATTGATAACAATAATGGCGCGTGTTATTTCTTTACCACTGAAGACGTTCCAAACTTTTTCACCGAACAAGACAGTGGATTTGATTTAAATGGGGTGTCGGTAACCTATACACCGTATGAAAATATTGATCAATACCGTGCATGCGCTGAACCCATCACCCAGCTCCCAACGAACCCAAGTGAAGGTGTTATTGTTTCCCTTAGTGATGATGATTTCGAAACCGTGTATCCAGCTGCGGTATTTTTATATGGAGTAGGCTACTCCCAGTTTCACATCTCTAGTAATGGTCGACTTACTTTCAATAGTGGAGACACCGATTACACCGAATCGCTCGGTGAGCATTTTGCACAACCGGGCATCGCGATGTTGTGGGACGATTTGAATCCTGCTAACGGAGGAACGGTTCGTTATGCAACGATGATGAATCGCGTTGTTGTGACGTTTGATAGTGTTCCAGAATATTCAAACTCGGGTTCCAACACCTTTCAGTGCGAACTTTTTTATGATGGTGTCATTCGTTTGAGTTGGCTTGGTGTTGACTCGAACGATAATATCGTTGGTCTTTCAAGTGGCGGCGGTACACCACCGGGCTTTGAAGAAGACGATATTTCAACATCGAACAATTGTGGCGATCCAACTGTGCCTGGTGACGTGAATGGTGACGGACTTGTCGATGTGACTGACATTCTCGCCATTATGGACGTCTGGGGACCGTGTATTGCTTGTCCCGAAGACCTCAACGGTGATGATGTAGTTGATGTTGTCGATTTACTTGAAGTTGTGGGTAACTGGGGATAAAAAACCCTAGGGACATTCTGCCATTGCCACAAGTGGCTGTATGGCGTAGAATTACGAACACAAACGGAAAGGTATTCATGGCAAAACTGTTCTATACATTAGCTGAAACAGGCGAACGTCTCGGTAAAACTGAGGATGAAGTTCGTGAGATGGGAAAGTCTGGTCTCCTTGAAGAAATGCGAGATGGCGACCAAGTTATGTTTAAGAGAAAGCAGGTTGACCTTCTTGCTGGAGACGGCGATCTTGCTGACGACTTAGATTTAGATCTTTCAGGTGGCGGCTCATCCTTTGCCTTTGGTCTCACTGATTCAGCCGCAGATTCTCCATCGCAAAAAAGTGGTGGGATTCTTTCTGATGATGAACAAAGCAGTGAAGGCACTGGTACTGGTTCTGGCTTTGGAGATAGTTTTGATTCAGGATTCGGTACTGGTTTTGGCACTGGTTTTGGCGATAGCCTTGGCAGTGATGAAAGTAACGCTGGAAGTGCAGCTGCGCGTAACACTGGGAATGTTGTAGAAGAAAATACGAATAAAGATAGCGGTGTTGCACCTGACAACGGTCCATTTGATAATGAAGATCGCCCCGAGAGTAGTGGCTATGGGTTAAGCGATAGCGGTACAGGCATGGGACTCGCTGGTAGTGCCGCGGGTCTTGATTTGGGTGGGAGTGGATTTGGACTCGACCTTGGGGAAAGTGGAAGTGGTGCAGGATTTGATCTCGGCGATAGTGGAAGTTCTGCAGGACTTGATTTAGGCGGGGATTCTGGCGGTCTCGGGAGTCTTGGTGGTTCTGCTGCAGAAGATGACATGGACGCAGTTTTTGAAGGTGGTGAGGATGACGATTCTGCTGAGACTCGCGTTGCAGAAGCAGTTGATGAAGAACTGAGCCTTGAGGCAGTTGGTAGCGGAAGCGGCTTGCTCGACCTTACTAGAGAATCAGACGACACGTCGCTTGGTGCTGAACTTCTCGACGAAGTTTGGGAAGGTGAAGAGAGTGGCGAATTTGGAGCTTCTGCATCAGGTCTTTTTGAGTCATCAGAACCAGAGCAAGCGGTGGCAACTTCAGATGCTCCGATGGGCTTAGCAGTCGCAGTCGCCGAAGCGTACGACGGAAAGTGGTCTGGCGCCGGTGTGGGCTTCCTCGTGGGAGCGATGTTTTCACTCATTGCTGTTTTTGTCATGCTTTTGACAAGCATTATGGGTGTTTCGCCAAAACTCGGAGCAATGATTACAGGCGACCTGATGATTTGGGGTGGCGGATTCGCTGCATTGGCAATCGTCGCTGGTCTACTTGGTATGTTTATTGGCAAAGCAAGCGAGTAATACGCCTTGACGTTAACAAGATACGGGTGGCACCAATGGCTCGCGATTACTCTTATTCTCGTCTTCGTCGGAGCAATAGCCTCGTATTTTCAATGGTGGCTCGCGTTAATCCCGTTGTTTTTTTTGTGGGTTGCGCTTGTTTCGTTTTTTAGAAACCCTTGGCGAACGATTCCAAAAGATTTACCTGAAGGCATGATGCTTTCGCCCGCAGATGGCGTCGTGTCTGCGATTGAGTTTCTTGATGAACACGAAACTGTTGATGGACCGGCAGTTGTTATCCGAATCTTTTTGAGTGTATTGAACGTGCACATCAACCGAGTTCCCTGCGAGTGTGTTCTTTCAAAAGCTATCTACCGGAAGGGTAAGTTCCTCGACGCCCGAACGGCAGAATCAGCAAAGGTGAACGAATCAAACACGTTGTTTTTCACCTATCTTCAAGAAGCGTTTGGTCTTCGGCAAGTCTCTGGAAAGATTGCACGCAACATCGTGTGTCCAATTCAAGCTGGGGATTCATTTTCGCAAGGGCAACAGTTTGGCATGATTAAGTTTGGATCAACGACAGAACTTATTCTTCCTCGCCCAGACGACGTCATAGTCCACGTGAGTAAAGGCGACATAGTGCGAGCGGGTATTACTCGGTTTGCGACGTTGGGTCCCCAGGCGTAATGTCTGGAGTTTCTGGGGTTAACCAAATTGACTTTAGTAGGGGAACAAGTGGATCCTTGGAGTCAACGTAGAGCCGTAACGTTTGCAACCCTTGCTCAACCATTTCCCTATCATGAAGTTGGTGCCCTATATACGCAAGCAGGAACGCGTAGGTTCCCGCGTCTCGTTCAATATCAAGTCGATTAGCAACTGTGACAGCGGCTCGAACGAGTTCAAGCCGAGGCGGTAGGAGGGCCGTGTCATATTCGACATCAATCATTTCTGGTTGGAACGAAAGCAATGACTGCAACACGTAGCCAGCAGATAAATAGAGGCCAGCTCCAATTTTCGCGTGCCCAAGCCCGACGGTTGCCAGAGGGTGTCCCGGAATAAACTGAAGGGCTTGATTGAATCGTCGTTGTGCATCAAAATAATTTCCGTTTTCAAGTGCTGTTTCTCCAAGTGAAAGAAGTTCATCAAAACGGGTCTGGTGTTGACCAGAAAGGTGCGTGAGCTGCTCTCCGTGGCGGAGCGTTGCTGCAATAGTTTCGAATGCACCTTCATCTAGCTCTTCAGTCTCGCTTGTTGCATCGGTTGTAGTAGTTCCTTCTTCTTCTTCGCCCCCCTCGTAAGGAATACCAGCGAGATTATTTTGGAGTTGATAATATTGATCATCGAGCCATGACAACGATTTAGTTCCTTCGGTACTAGAATCTTCTATTTCATCTTGTGCTCGAAGGGCGACAGTCTGTAGCATCTGGTTGTATTGATCAGAAATGTCGACTTGGGAATTTGTCGGTTGTTGTTCGAATCGGTTTTCTGTAACTCGCCATGGTTGGACGAGCCGGCTCGAGCCAATTCCATTTTCCGAATCTTCAGTAAGCCTAGCTTCATCCCACGCAGAAAAACCAAGAGCGGAAGTTGGTCGATCAGTTTTCTCAATGGAAACTCCAGTCAAGGATGACGCGGCAATGTATCCAGATGAATTATTTGATTGAGATATTCCAACAGGGATTGGAGAAGTGTCTAGCGCGTCAGGCAACTTTCCGCTTCCAAGCGCCTGTCCAAGTTTGTATTGATCTTCGTGTCTTTTTGACCAACCGTCAGAACTTTGAAGTTCACCCTCGCCGCCGAATTTTTTAGCGTCATCCTCATTCCACTCATGAGAATACGAAAGAATTTTTCGGCCTGTAGACATCTGACCTGGAGCAGTTGCCCAGTTATCGACAAAAGTAGGATTAAAATAATCTAACTCACCTTGAGAGAGAAACTGCGCAGATTGAGAACTCCAGTTGTTCCAATACCATGGTGAGTTATTGAGCGCGTCTTGATAGGCTTCTTGCCCATCATTCGCAGCATCTGAAAGAAGGCGTAATCCGGCTTCGTCTTCGTACCCCCGTCCAATACCCTCGTTGAAATTTCGACCATGTAACACCTTGTTTGTGCGTAGAGCATTGTTCCGAACTCCAGCAGGAAGATGTTCCTGCAAATTGACCGTGCCACCCAGAGACGAACTCGCGTCAAGCCCTCTTCCATCTCCAAGAGAATCTTGAGCGAAGAGTGGTGTTCCCAGAAGAACAGTCAGAAGGAATAGGAAACGATTGAGATTCATAAAGGGGTTCCTTTTTCGTGGCATCGTATTACACTGTGCAGCATGTCAGAACAGACGCGCTACGTAACAACGCCGATTTACTATGTGAATGATAGACCCCATATCGGCCATGTGTATACCACAACATTGTGCGATGTGTATGCAAGGGCAATGAGGGCGCTTGGCCACGACACGTTTTTCCTTACTGGAACCGACGAGCACGGCGTAAAAGTGGAACAATCTGCCACAGAGAAGGGTGTAACCCCCCAAGAATTGGCCGACCAAAATTCTGCAGAATTTCAGTCAATTATGAGTATGTTTGGGCTAACGAACGACGAATTTATTCGCACAACCGACCCAAACCACACTAAACAGGTACAGGCATTCGTTTCAAAATTGCTTGCCTCGGGTGATGTGTATCTTGGTACTTTTGAGGGTTGGTACGATGAGGGTCAAGAGGAATATCACACCGAAACAAGTGCAAGGGATCTTGAATATATCTCTCCCATCAGCGGAAAGCCCCTCGTTAGAGCAACTGAAAAAAACTACTACTTCAAACTAAGCTCGTATCAAGAACGACTCGAACAATTATTTGAAACACACCCAGATTTTGTTTTACCAAATAGTCGAAAAAACGAAGTGCTTGGAAGGTTGCGAGAGGGATTGCAAGACGTTCCGATTAGTCGCACCAACTTTTCCTGGGGTATACCCATGCCAGATGATTCCGAACACGTGATTTATGTTTGGATTGATGCCTTGTTTAATTACATCACTGCTCTTGGACTTGGCGACACGACAAGTTCGGTGTTTGAGAGACGAGAAAAATATTGGCCAGCAACATTCCACGTCATTGGAAAAGAAATTTTATGGTTTCATTCGATTGTTTGGCCCGCAGTGCTGACCGCGCTTGAATTACCGTTGCCTAGGTGCATATATGCGCATAGTTTTTGGATTAGCGAGGGGCGTAAAATGTCAAAATCCCTTGGTAATTTTATTGACCTTGATGCAATTGAATCGTACGTCACTCAGTATGGCATGGACGCTTGGCGCTACTACTTGGTAACCCAGGGACCACTTGGTGCATCTGATGCAGATTTTGTTGCCGAAAAGTTTCACGATATTTACAACGCTCATCTTGTGAACACAGTTGGAAACTGTACAAGTCGAGTGACGGCGATGATTGGAAAATATTTTGATGGTGTTGTGCCAAGTGAATCACAAGAGGGTGACCGAATTGTATTTGAAGGATTTGATTGGCCCGAAAAATGTAAGGCGGCTGTCGAGGAGTGGGTTCAAGGGATGGACTCATTTTCACTTGGCGCCGCATTTGAAGTGCCAATGTGTCTGATTCGTGACATTGACTTGTTTATCAATGACACCGCTCCATTTAAGTTGGCAAAGGAAGAAGAAAATTTGTCGCAGGTGGCAGCAATTTTATATCAATGTATTGAATCTCTGAGAATCGCATCAGTGTTACTCACCCCACTCATTCCAAACAAAATGAAGGAATTTCACGAAGCTCTTGGAGTTAACGTAGAGGCGTGTGTGTTCGAAGAATTGACTGCATGGGGTGGAACAGAGGTTGGCACGACAATTTCAAAAGTGGCGATTTTTCCACGCGTTGATCAATGATGCACAGTGAGTATCGCTGCAAACAGTGATGGACCACGAGCATCCGTCTCTGGAGAGAGTCGGTGGTATTGACGAAGAGTGCACCCAATTTTTGTAGCAAGTTTATCTAGGGTTGATTCTGAAAAGCCCTTGTGAATATGCCCCATTGTCTGTGTGTATTCATCGTGAGCGTGTGGTTGCATATCAAGAATTAGAATGCGGCCACCAGTCTTTACAACTCGACACGCCTCTTTAAGAACTTGTTGAATTTCTTCAACATGGTGCAGTACTAAACAAAAGAGGGCGACATCGTGAGCTTGACTTTTCAGTGGAAGGTCGACCGCGTCGCCCTCAACAAACTCAATATTTGCCGTCAAGTCAGGACGTTCTTTTGCTTGTTTGAGCATTGAGTGTTCACGGTCAACACCGACAACGTGTTCTACATAGGGTGCAACAAGAACAGCCGCATTTCCGATTCCACAGCCAATATCAACAACTCGAAGTGTTGGGTCAAGCAGTGATAAAAGTGCCGTGGAGGTAAACCGACCCCCAAAAAGATCACGTCTCACAGCTTCCCAATCACTCCCAACGGTTTTAAAGAAAGTTCGACTATCGGCATGGCGTTGTGTGAGAACTGACACAAGACGCTCTTCATCGTCGCGTACTCCTGGAATGTTATTCGAACTTGAGACAGCAATATTCCACAAATCACCCGCTTCAGCAGGCATTTCTGATGCGATGCGGTAGAGCCCCGTCGTTCCAACGGTTCTCCGAGACGCAAACCCTGCCTCTAGGAGAAGTTTCAGATGTCTAGAAACTGTGGACTGGGGAAGTTGTACTACATCTGCAACTTCGCCAACACTCAACTCGTGCTGGCTAAGAATTCGAAGGATTCGTAATCGTGCGCAATCATTAAGCGCCGAGAGTGAATCAAGTAAGTGTATAGAATCGACAGTGCTCATTCAAGAGTGTCATCGACACCCGTCATCGTTGGGCCAGGGACAATGCCATGCGCTCGAAGCGCGTTCGAAATATCTTCGTTTGCTGGCTCAATCATCCACGCTTCTTTCCAACGGGTAATCGCCAGTGTGTCATCACCGAGTCGTTCTGCAAAGGTAGCCGCAATAACATAGGGTCTTGCATCAATTCCACTGCTTAATGCAATGGCTGTATCAATAGCAGTTGTTGCTGAGTCGGGGTCATCAATATCCATGGTGTACTGTGCAAACACCATCCAAGCTTGGGCGGTCTCAACCCTCTTTGCTCGTTGCAACAGAAATGAAAAGAGCAAGTCTCGTTCACCACTTAATAACAATGACTCTGCGTACAAATCCGCGATAGCAGTGTCCGCGGGTCGTAGTGATTCAGCAACTGCCAATGCTTGACTTGCTTTTTTTGGCTCACCCATTTCAAGGTAGCACTGTCCGAGGTTGTACTGAGCTTCCCAATCTCCAGGATGCTGCGAAATAGCCTTCCGGAACGTATTTGCAGCGTCTGACCAGCGACTCTGCCACATCGCATAGTTTCCTTGTTCAAGGAGCGCCGTATTACTCGGTTGCCCACATCCCACGAGCGTGAGGAGCAGGGCGGAAAAAAGTAATACACAAAGGGGGAAAATAGGGTGATGTTTCATGGCAAGTCTTTCTCTCTTAATCTTTAAGACATCGGTGTATGTGTAGCAACATGATACGGTAGCAACCGAGAGACTGCATAGAATCTCCCCATAAACGGCGATGAAATGTTGTTTCTTAATCGATGACATCGCCTTCTTCTCAATAGTACGCTATGATTTGTCTGGTAATTAGGAGTTTGCTATGTCAGCCCCCACGAATGAAGCACCCTTCCAAACAGTCGTTCTTAAGCATGAATTGCCCGATGGATCTGCGCATTTTGATTGGCTACTTGCAGTTGATGCAAAGGGTGAAAAACCGCTCATCAGTTTTCGGGTCACCGAACGGCCAGATTTGGTGAACGAAAGTCGCTGGGTTGATTTAGAGGCGAGACCAGACCACCGATCAGAATATTTAACGAATGAAGGCAAGCTTGAAGGTGACCGTGGCACGGTGACCCGACTGGCCCGCGGAAAAATATTCATGTGGAAAGAAATCCACAATGGTTGGAACATGATGGTGAAGTGGGCAGATGGGGAACTCACGGAATACGAACTGCTTTCAGGCGAGGGTATCTTGGCGTTCAGAAGAATTTTTGAAGACCATTCCCAAGACCCGCCACCACCACTGCCAAAGCCAAAAGTTGTGGGCGATGTGCCTATCGAGTCTACCGAAAAACACATGGGATTAACTCGAAAAATCACTGCATTCGGTGAAGATAAAAAGAAAGAAAATGTGTGGACAAGGGAGCCGATTGCTGATGGCACAGGAGCTTCGCATGTTCGAACATTTCATAGTAAGTTGACAGACGACGCTCTTGTATATGTTGACACGCAAATTAACGCTTGGCTTGATGAACACCCAGAGTTTGAAGTAAAACTTGTCACAACAACTATTGGGACGTTCACTGGAAAAGTAAAAGAGCCCCACCTAATTTGTCAAGTGTGGGTGTAGCTGCCCGATGAAAAAAGAAGAGTATGTATGTGTTTGCCACAGGGTTTCACTGTCTAAACTCCAATCGTTCGTTGAGAGAGAAGACCCAAAAGTTGCCTCACAATTGTCAGAGTGTCTTGATTCAGGAACCTCGTGTGGCTGGTGCATTCCATTTTTAGAAAAAATATTTAAACAACACGCACATGGTGAACCAATGGAACTCACGGTTGATTATGAACGATACGTCGAACGTCGTAAAGCATACAATCAGCGCAGTTGCCAGCACGACAAAGATGATTGTTGAGAGAGTGTTCCCCCCGAGATTTTAGTCTTCGTCACCATCATCAGTTATGGAATCTGTTGGTTCGTTAAGAACATCTAGAATCAACTCAAGGCGCTTAACAACAACGGTCATAGATTCTGGACGATTTTCCATTCGTGGTTGAACACAATCCATTATTTGCTTTGAAAGTAGCGAGTGAATCCGAGGATTGCGTTCATGAGGAGCCACGGGAAGCTCTACTTTGTCGGCATCAACCGCTCCACCAACAAGACTGTCGGTTGTATTTTTTGGTGGCATCGCAGTAGGGATGATGTCTCCAACGAGAACCCAGTACATCATGGCACCAAGGTTATAAATATCAGTTTGTTGTGTTATTTCTTTACGGTGTGCTTGCTCAGGAGCCATGTATCCGGGTGTTCCCTGAATTCGCTTCTTAATAGTGCCAATGGCACACGCTTGCCCAAAGTCAATAATTTTAACCCTAGTGTGGTCCTCAACCAGAACGTTGTTTGGCTTTATATCAGCGTGTACAAAACCTCGACCGTGCATGTGTTCGAGTCCCCTTGCAACCTGCAAGAAGACTTGGACGGCGTGTGTATGAGTCCTTGGGAGCTTCTCTTCAAGGGTATCAGCGTCAACAAGCTCCATGATGAGGGAGACCGCGGTGACTTTCAACATTTTTCGATGTTTAATCAGTTTCCGAACCTCACGAATTGATTCATGCTTTAATTTGGAACAAATTGCATACTCTTTTTCAACCTGATCTAAGAAACGTTGGGACTTTTCATCTGTTTTTACAACATGCTTGAGCGCCGAAACCTGCTTGTCTTTGGGGTTTTGAACCGCATACAAAACAGACGCAGCACCTTCGCCAAGCTTGGCAAGTACGGTGTAGTGACCGATTTTATTTGGTTGAGATGTCGTCGTTGTGCTCATATTTTCCAAACGCCCTATAAAGCCCACGCATGCCGGAGCCCAAAGAAGTGAAGTGTAGATTACACTGAATAAGAGGTCGATTCAATGTTTTTTTACTGCAAAATCACGTTTTACTGGATAGGGGAAATATCGAGTAATTGGCTTCTAAACTGTGCTTCAGCGAAATATTTCCCAGGAGATGTTGCGTTACTGCCTATTTCTTGAGCAAGGAGCACACGATTCGCAGGAATCAATAAATCCTGTTGGAGTCGTTGTACGAGGTGTGAGAGGTGAATCATTTGCTGTTCAGTGAAAGGTCTTCGGTTGCCGTTCCCGACTAAACAGATACTGACAGTGCCGTCATTCCACTGAGAAATATCAACCCCAAAAGGTCTAGCACCAGCAAGTTGGTCTAACCACCGATAGCCAACATGTACATTGCCATCGCCAAAACCATTTCCATTGCCGATGAGAAAATGATAACCAAGCCCACTTAGCCCTGAATTTCGATGAGAGCGATCTAAAAACTCTGGGCTTCCACCAGGCTGTCCAAGGTGATGAATAACAATTGTGTTCCACCGGCCCTCTGCACCATCACCTGCTACCCCAACGACATCTTGCTGTGGTCGTTCATTGACCGGAGCGAGTTTTGTGAGAAGAATTCCATTTTGGACATCATTATTTCCAAGCTGAAGGATGAACAGGGCACATGGAATAACGAAGAAAAACGCAACCCATACAATTTGGGTTCTTTTCGAGAGCATCCGTGCTGAATTCAAAATCATCGTTGGGCAAATCCTTCGCCAGTGACATGATGTCGTCACCGCTCTCATTCTATCGGACAAAACCCCTCTGTGGACTTTACAAAGCCCCATATCGGACGGAAATAAATACCTCGGTTGCGTCGTGTAACGGGTCTGTCCCTAGAAGTTAGCGTAGAAGTTTTTGTGCACTGGCTTACCCGCATTGATTATTAGTACTGTTGTGTAGTGCGGGACTGACCCCAACTCTGCTAGGGTCAGACCCGTCGCAGACCTGTCTTATTTTTTCCCAAGGCGAGCGCGAAGTGCAGGCTCAGGAAGACCAAACGGGTCAGGTTGCTCAGTAATTTGTGGGCCATATCGCATAGTGTTGTATGCTTCAAACTGCGTTCTTGGAACGTTTTTCTTAAACAACATTTCGCGCTTGCACCCACAAGTCATACCGAATACGGCAACGAGAAGAAGTAGGTTAATTCTGCGACTATGGATGCGCATCAATTACGATTCCGTTGTCGGAAGACGAGTAAGGATCTCATCAATGAGACCATACTCAACCATTTCTTCTGGATTGAGCCATTTATTTCGCTCGCAATCGTCGTGAATAACAGATTGTTCTTTCCCCGTTGCTTCTGCATAAATTGCAAACAAGATATCACGGAGTCGCAGCATTTCACGCGCTTCAATTTCAAGATCAGTCGCTTGACCTTCAAGAACACCACTTAGTAAAGGTTGGTGCATAAGGTTTTTTGCGTGAGGTAATGAAAACCGCTTTCCTTTTGTTCCACTCGAAGCGATGACAGAGCCCATCGAGGCAGCTTGCCCAATGATATATGTTGCGATGTCGCACGGGATGAAGTGCATTGTGTCAACAATTCCAAGCCCCGCGGTTACAGAACCACCGGGAGAATTGATGTACAAACTAACATCCGCCTTCGGGTCTTCGTTTGCGAGGTATAGCAGCTGTGCAACAACTAAGTTTGCAGATTCATCCATCACCGGACCACCCATAAAGATAATTCGGTCATTTAAGAGACGAGAGAAAATATCATAGGAGCGTTCGCCGCGTCCCGTTTTTTCTATGACAATTGGTACAAGTGTAGACATCGTGATTACGCTTTCTTCTTGTCTTCATGGTGTTCAAAAACCTCGTCAACGAGGCCATACTCTTTTGCTTCTGAAGCAGAGAAGTATTTATCTCGTTCACCATCTTCAGCAACAGTGTCAAACGATTGACCAGTATGAGAAGCAATAATTTTGTTTAAGGTCGCTTTTGCACCGATGATTTGTTCAGCTTGGATTTGAATATCAGTTGTTTGACCAGTAATTCCACCGTATGGTTGGTGGATCATGACTTTTGCGTGGGGCAAGATGTGACGCTTTCCACCTTCACCTGCACAAAGGAGGACCGCGGCTCCGCTATACGCACGACCAATGCAATACGTTGCAACATCAGATGAAATAAATTGCATCGTGTCATACATTGCAAGTGTGTCATCAACCGCACCACCCGGGCTATTGATGTAAAGATTAATTTGCTGTCCGCGCTTCTGATCTTCAAGGTAGAGCATCTGCATCATGACGCGTGCGGCTGAAGCTTGATTGATTTCTCCAATCAAGAAAATGACGCGGTTTTCCAACATCAATTCATCAAGGGTCATCTCGCGAGTCCTTTGATAACTTGATGCCATGATTGGCGGAGGTTGTGAACCGTTGATTGCTCGGACGAGGTCAACGCCGTTTGATTTGATAGTGTGTTCTGTCATAATAGAGTTCGGATCCTTCCGAAGTGGGGCATCATAGCAGGACGGTTCGGCTTGCGGATTCCTAAAAACGGTCGCTTTGTAGAACTGTGGGCGGGCCATGAGTATCATCTGGATTGTCATCTCTATCAAGGGGTAGCGAGATGGCGCACCGAGTACCACCTGAATGTACTTCCAGCAAATCTATTGTTCCCATGTGCTCGTGCACCACTTTTCGTGCAACGGCAAGTCCAAGACCGGTTCCCCGTTGTCCTTTTGTGGAGTGAAAAGCGCGGAATACTTGGTCTTTATTTTCCGGTTCAATGCCGCAACCGTTGTCTGTAATGGTGATTCGAACGTGTTCACAGACATCATCAAGAGTAGCATTAATGGCCACAACACCAGTTTTTGACGGCGTGGCATCGATTGCGTTATTTATAACATTGAGGAACACTTGCAATATCGCAGTTGCGTCGATTGGCACTGGGGGCATATCAGGCTGAACTGAAACATGCAAAATGACATTTCTACGGTTACATGCACCCCGAACAAGTTCTACGGCGTCTTGAATTATTGGTTCTATCTGCACAAGCGACAATTCTGTGGTATTTGATCTTGACCACGCAAGCATATTGAACGTTAGTGCATACACTCGGTCAAGATTTCGAGCAAGAATGGGCCACCCCTCACGAGCGAGTTCAAGATCACCACGACCTAGCGCAAGATCAATTGCGCCAGCCCCACTTCGCAATCCCTGGAGCATGTTTTTTACACTGTGGCTAATTGAAGCAACAGTTTCACCCATGGCAGCAAGGCGCTCATGTTGAAGTCGATGATGTGCAAGAAACGCAGTTAACAATGCGAGTCCACCATGTCCACATGCTGTTGTGAGCAATTCTAATTCATTTTCAGACCACCGACGATTTTCCGAAGTGATTTCTAAGAGAATCGCACCAAGCACATTTCCATGTGCAATCAACGGCGCACACAACGCAGATCGAACACCGCTTTTTATAACACCCTCATCATGTACGAATCGAATATCTTCAGCAACGTTTGGTATTTTTATAGAGGATTGTTCTGTGCAAGCGTGCAAAATTATTGCCTCAGAAAATGTCGCAGCGTTGTTACCGATTCTTTGAGACGTTGCTTCGATTGTAGTTCCAATTTTATTTTCATCGTCGAACAAGACCCCAACACAGCGGTCTGGCTTAAATTCATCCACAAGAATTGCAACAAGATGGCGGAGAATGGCAGTGATATCAAAAGTACCTGCGGTTGCAGCTGTTAATCGGTGCACCATTCGCAGGTGGTTTCTTGCTGCCTCTAACGAGTGCGGAGAGGTGACGACGATGGATTCTGCGCTAGTATCAAAATTAGCATCTCCAGCAATCGAACTATCAAGAACAGATGCTTGCTCTGTAATTCGGAATAAGGTTGAACCACATCCAACCTCATCTCCAATTCGCAATGCAACACGTTGATTGAGTAGGCGCCCATTTAGGAACGTTCCGTTTGCCGAAGCCAAATCACGCAAATACCACTTCCCACCATCTGGAGTTAACTCTGCATGCCTTCGACTTATCGTAGGATCACCTAAAGGCAACGCCTCAGAAGAACGTCCTATCAATTGCGGTTCGTCCTTAGGTAGAGGAAAGACACCTCCAAAATCAGGACCTTCAATAACCTCAAGAACCAACATGTGAATATCGTACCCCACCCAACCCACCTTCACTCCCTCACTCTGCGAGCTACTCAGTGTTGTATACAGGGTGGGGTAGAGGTGGTGCGGTAGCATCCCGGCACAGATGTACAAGTACACCAGTACAAGAGCCCTGATAAGATGTGGTTTATGGCGAAGCAACCCACATTTGACGCTTCAATGCGAATGGTGATTTTGCATGGTAAAGAAACTTTTTTGATGTCGAGGTACACAAGTGACCTTGAAAAAGCTCTTGAGCAAGAGCATGGCGAAATAGATAGGATTACTTTTGATGGTGAAACGGTTGATTTAGCTTCGGTTCTTGATGAAGTGCGTACGTTTGATTTACTCATGCGACACAAACTTGTGATTATTGATCACGCGGACGCCTTTTTAGCAGCGAAAGGATCCTTAACAAAACCTACTCGTAAGGCTATGGAGCGATACGCAGAATCTCCGGTTCCATCAGCGACACTTTTGCTACGAGCCACGACCTGGCGTCCAGGAAAACTTGATAAAGCAGTTGCAAAACAAGGCCTGGTCTACAAACTTCAAAATTACAACGAGACCGACACGATGCGCTGGTGCGTCGCTCGGTGTGAGAAAGCGCATGGGTGCACGCTAGAACCACAAGGTGCAGAACTCCTTGTGCAGCGAATAGGATTGTCACTTACGCGTCTTGATACAGAACTAGGAAAACTCTCAGCAAAAGTTGCACCGGAAACAACAATTACAAAAGACGATGTTGTTGAAATGGTTGGCCTAAGTAGAGAAGAGCAAGCGTGGGAAATTCAATCCATCCTCCTGTCTGGAAACAAAAAAGCATCTTTAGTAAAACTTAGCGAGTTGCTTGATGTTTCAAAACAACCAAGAGAGTTATTGATGTGGTCAGTTGTCGATTTAACACGTCGACTCACCGCAGCGTCATCAATGTTTGACAGCGGTTCAACTGACGGAGAAATTAGAAAGACATTAAAACTTTTTGGAGATGCAGGAAATCGAATGTTGTCGGTTGCAAAGAGAAAAAAATCTGCTCAACTTGCAAACCTGTTTACAGAAGCAGTTGCTGTAGATGCACGCACCAGAAGCGGCGAACTTGATGGCAGGCGTGGTCTTGAGGCAATCTCACTTCGTGTGTGTCACGAAATACGTTGACTACTCAATCAGCGATTTCCCGGTCATTTCCTGTGGTTTTTGAACAGAAATCATGTGTAACATGGTTGGTGCGATATCAGCAAGTATCCCGCCGCTTCGTAATGAAACTGTTTTCCATGGCTCTCCAACAACGTGCAGAGGAACATCGTATGTAGTGTGTGCAGTGTCTGGACTGTTTGTTTTGTTGTTCCAAGTTCGCTCTGCGTTGCCGTGGTCTGCTGTGAGAATGAGCGAACCACCGCGAGCTAGCGTTGCTTCTATGATTTTTCCGCAACATGCATCTACAACTTCAACAGCTTTAATAATTGCAGGTAAGTTTCCGGTGTGACCAACCATGTCTCCATTTGCAAAATTAACAATAATGACCGAGGGACAATCATGTTGTCCAAGAACATCTAAAACACCTCGGCAAACCCCATCGGCGGACATTTCAGATTTTTGGTCATAGGTTGACACGTCGACTGGGCTTGGAACAAGTAGTCGCTCTTCTCCATCAAATGGTTCTTCTCTATAGTCATTAAAAAAGAAGGTAACGTGAGGAAATTTCTCGGTTTCAGCGCATCGAAATTGTTTTAAGTTTTGAGTTGCTAACACTTCTCCAAGAATGTTTTTCATGGGATTTGGTTTATCGAATACTACTGCCGAAACGGGCAAATCAGTTTCATAATTTGTCATCGTCGCAAAAAACAAATCCTTGTACGCGTCTCCACGGGTAAAAGCCCCTCTTGGAACGTTTGACCACGCAGTATCATCAAGCACGAAAGCCCTGCTTAACTCTCTTGGTCGATCGCCTCTATAGTTAAAGAAAAGTATCGAGTCACCATCTTGTACTGTTCCAATTGGCGTGTTGTTTTCATCTACGATTTGGGTTGGCACAACGAACTCATCACCAATTTGATTTTCATCGGTCGGATGTTCGTAGTAGTTCGAAATCGCGTTCGAAGCACGAAAGGCTGTACGAACCCTTGGGAGTCCTTCGAGAAGAGGGTGTGAGGTTTTGTGACCCGTCATTGTTTCAAATGCAAGTGCCACACGTTCCCAACGGTTATCACGATCCATCGCCCAGTATCGACCAAGCACCGAAGCTATCTTTGCGGTAGTTCCACGGATGTAATCTTCAACCTGTTCGATAAAACCAAGACCTGCACTAGGCGAACAATCGCGTCCATCTGTAATAACATGGATATATATCTGTGTGTCTTCTGGAGCTGCATCAAGCAAGGCAAAAAGATGCGTAATGTCGCTGTGAACTCTGCCATCACTCACGAGACCAACGATGTGCAAAGCGCGCCCATTGTTACTACGTGAAAACAATTCTGAAAGAACGGGGTTTGTTTTAAACTCTCCACCCTCTGCAGCAATGTTTAAACGCATTAACTCTTGAGAAACAATTCGACCAGCACCAATGTTTTGGTGCCCAACTTCGCTGTTTCCCATTACTCCCGCTGGCAATCCAACGTGTTTGCCACACGTGCCGATGAGAGTCGTTGGCCACTTTTCCCCCAACATGTCAGCAATTGGCGTATTGGCCTGAAGAATGGCATTGCACGAATCCTCAGATGCGTGGGGGTTTTTCCCCCATCCGTCTCGGATGATAAGGACAAGTGGTGCCTTGTTAATCATTGTACTCCTTGAGCAAGCGCTCTAAACCTCTCTTGTTTCTTCCGCTTGCCCCTTGTAATTTTTCACCAACGATACCAAACATTGCGTTTATTCCAAGTTGCTGTTCTATACGTTTTCGGATGATAAAAAGATCATCGAGTTCGTAAGGATTTCGTAGGTTGTCAACGAGAATTTGCAACGGGGTACTAGGATCTCTTGCGGTAAGTTGCCACAACATGTCCCGCTCAAGCCGGCTTGGTTTTACAATTTTTGAAAATGCCCAGAGAAAACTGTCAGTATTTACTAGACGAAATAGTGCTGGAAGAGCAGCCCTTGCGGTGGAATCTCCAGCCACACCGTCACTTGATGCTTTAAGCCAAAGAGCATTACCCATTTCATCTTGACCAAGAGTTAGAAGCAGTTTTATTGCTTCTGCAAATGAATCGTCGCTTGGCGAATCACTTGCGACTTGCATCGCTTTTTGAGCGAGGGTTGTAAGATTTTGATAGTCGGGAAGTTGTTCAGCCGTTTTTTTCTTTCGGGGCACCGCATTGGCAGGCGGGCACAACATGAGTGGGTCGCCAATAGTATTAATTCGCCACGCTTTAGAATACGCGGCTTCTCCATCAAGCCACCTTGCTGCAACGAGAAACGGGACTAGGCTCATTGTTTTTTGCAACATTAGAATTGGCGGAACAAACCCCTGTAACATTGGCTCATGTGACGAACCTATGTACGCATAGACACCCCTCGAAAGCCACGTTCCCCCGACAGTTGTGTGAGAACTTGGATTTTTTAATGACCAACTATGTAAAAAATACAACGCTGAAGGTGTATCAAGAATGGGTAGCCACGTTGGAGCTGTCCTTTCTTTATTCATATCTAGAAAATCTTCGTTTCCTTTTGATGTGAAATACACAACGTCGGCAGTGATGCCACCGACAGCGGCTTGTTGCAATCCAGAAAGTGTTCCATCAATAGTTTCAGATTCAATATTAAATTTAGGTAGTTGTTGAAGAATATTTCCAAAACCGTATTTTGCCCAACCACCAGTATTTGGATACGTGTTGCAGAACCAATATTGATCTCTTTGTAAAAAAAGACTACACATTGCAAGATATGTTGATTCTGCCTTTGATCCAAACACCCAACCTGCCCAAGCGAATCGTTTTCCATTTGCATCTCTACAAATAACGTCAGTTAACGCAACAGGATTATCAGAGAACAGAGAAGAATCTACGCGTGCAGGCATTGTTTGACAGAGCGTAATAGCATCAATCGTGTCACCAATCCCCTTGTACTTTACGCCAGTTGATTGAAGCACACTGTCTATTTCTTGAAGCAGGTTGTTTGTTTTTGTTTGGCTTAGAATTTTATTTCCGCTCCCCCAATCGGAGCTTATGCATTTCAATAGTTGTCCCCGACCAGCCGCAAGAGCAACTGCACCAGTTCTTGCAGGATCAGAAGTAGAGGTAAAGACAACCCCAAGCGGAGGCAACTCGAGTTTTGTGAGAGCGTTTTCGATTGAATCACTGCCGTCCCACGACATAGCAACAGCACGATTCATAGCTTTTTCTAGAGTTCCGGATCGTTTTCCCACAGAGTCTCTTCGCCAAACTTTTTCGGGAGAAAATCGTCGTACAAACTGAGAGACAAACGGCTCTCGGTCAAAAAGAACAGGCCAGCGTGCCCCAGTTGACCATCTTGATATTTCATCTAAATATGTAGCTTCATCCGGAACAAGCACGACTTGTTGCACAACAGGGAGTTTTATTTGCAACTTCGCGGACCGTGCTCCAAGAAACATTGCCGCCTGAAGCTCTGGTTTTGGCTCTTGCGCGTTTTGGCAAAATATAATCGACAGAATAAGTGGAAAATGAATCATGAGCGTGCGGGATTTAATACTAGGTTATCTCGACCAGGAACGATGATGTCCGCTATTTCAACACACTCCTTAAAAGACTCTTGAGCGAGTTCTATGTTTGCTGCGTTAGATAGTACGCATCCTTTCTCAAGGTGTTCACGGGTTGGAACAGTGTCGCCACAAATGAGAACAGTCCGCTTGGGTGTTGGGAGCAACAAGCCACAACTTCCGGGCGTGTAACCAGGCAATGGAAACAAATCTACACACGGAAACATGGTGTCGTTCGGTATTTCAAAAGAGCTTAAAAGGCTTTTGTGATTTTCTAGAAGCAATGTAAGTTCGTCATCTCCTTCAGACCGTTGCAATTCATCTTGCAACGCCTCGGCGGCTGCTTGAATCTCAGGTTCGTGCATATACCAAACCGTATGTTGAAGACCAATGAGTGCTCTTCTTCGGTCTGGATCGAAGCTCGTTAAGAATACGTGGGTTACTTTTGAAAGTCCGAATCCCCACCGTTCTTGTAATCTCGCATCAAGCATGAGTGGTGGAAGAGATGGGTCAACAAGTAGGACGGAATCTTCACTCTTGATTACAGTTGTTGTCGCATGCCCAGTTCGAAGCAACCCATTCTCGTTCCAAAGAGGGTTTGACGCTAATGTTCCGATGGAAGCAATTCTCCACTCCATCATTGCTCCATGTGCGCGTCTTGTCCAAGTGTGTGTAAGGAACTTAGTGGGTCGTCTTGGAGCGACTTTATCTTTGTAACAACTAGCGGGGGAATAATACTGCCAAGTCGTTCAACGTCGCCGCCAAGCGCAGCAATTTGTCGAATCAAGCTCGAAGATGTAAACGCATACGCTTCACCCGTAACGATAAAAACTGTTTCCATGTTTGCAACCTGACGGTTCGTGATAGCCAGTTGCGTTTCCATAGCTAGGTCGGTTACATTTCGAATACCTCGGAGCAACGCGGAACCGCCGGAATTTTTTGCAAAATCAACTGTAAGACCGCTGTATTGTTCAACGGTCACAGGAGCAAGGTCAGGGTTGTTCGTAACTAACTCTTTAATCAGTGTTGATGCAATTTCTACCCGCTCGTTAAACGGGAAAAGGGATTGCTTATCTGGGTTGTGTCCAATGCCAACTACGATTCGGTCAAACATACCTCGTGCACGGGAAATAACATCGAGGTGACCACTTGTGATGGGGTCAAAGGAACCTGCGTAAATGGCAATGTGTTCTTTCATACTCTGTAATTGTACGATGAACCGAGCGAGCCGGCGTAATCGTTATAAACGGAAAATAAAAGTAATAATGACAGTTGCAAAAGGAAACATCATATTCAATAGTAATAGGTAGATAGTTTTCATTTCTCCTCCATTGCAATGGTCTGCATCAAGTAGTAGACCGCAATCTCCCATTCGGTCGAATCTCTAATCGACCAAAAAAATAGGGTCCCCGCCAAGTGGTGGGGATCCTTTTTTTTACGGAGCTGTTTGTTATACGGTTTTGACTTGTGGGAAATCAACAGCGGTATCGTTGATGTGGTTGTACAAACTGGTGAATGTCATGACTGAGATTCCAGCCACAACTTCGATTGCAGCTTCTGTGTTGAAACCAGCATCCATAAATGCAGCAAGGGTTGTATCACTCACATTGCCGTCTGTATCGAGTGTTTCAGCGGTGAAGTTAATGAGCGCTTGTGTTTTTGCGTCATCGCTGTGTCGCCTGCGGATGTCAATGCAATCGTCTTCGCTTAGACCCGTCCCCTTTGCAATCATGGAGTGTGCCGCTAGGCAGTAGTGGCAGTGCATTTTTTCGGCGGCAAGTAGTTGCACTACTTCGCCTTCTGCTGGTGATAACGCTCCACCCTTGGAGCCGCCAGTCCAACTCATGAATGCTTGAAGAACGGGTGCGTGTGCAGCAAGACCTTTGAAGATGTTGATTTGCTTTGCTTTGAGTGGTCCATTAAGCAAATCTGCGCCTGCACCGGTGTCTGTTGTTGGGTCAATGTTTTTTAGTCGTGGCATGTTACTTCTCCTAAATCTTTTTCCATGAGGTCATTGAGACCAGCGTTTTCTAAAATCATTTTAAAGTTATCTGAAAATACAAAGTTGTGTTCTGGAAATTCGGTTCCCGCCAGATTGTTGTCGATGTGGCTAAAAAGCAACTCAACTTTTCCAATTCGTTCCCAAGCATCTCCACCCGCGATACGTCTGCCGATGAAGCCGGTGGTTGCTGCACCTGCAGCATCGATGCGGTCAATCGTTGCTTCATATCGAATAGTGTCACCAGCAGTGACGTCACACTCGAGTTTTGCTTTCGCAATTTTTGCAAGGATGACTTTTTCGTTGAATTTACTCGTGCTGCCCACAAGAATGCCAGCAGTTTGAGCCATTCCCTCAATCATGAGCGAAAATGGCATGATTGTTTTTTCATTAACAATATGTTCGTGAAGATATTCTTCTGAGAGTGAAACATTCTTTATAGCAACGAGACGTTTATCTGCCTCGTGTTCAATAATGCAATCAATCCAAAGCCAACGCATATTGTTATCCAGCGAGTTTTAATTCGACAAAAGTAACAAGCGAATTCACTGTGATCAAATCACCAATTTTCGAAATTTCCCTGTCGCTTTCGGCAAAGGCATCAAAATCTACATGTGTCATTCGACCGCGTAACATTTCGAGTCCAGCGTCAGTAAGTTTTCCTCCTGCAACCCACTCTTCATTTTCAGTTAAGTTTTCTGGAAAGAGTTCGCCCTGAGAAATTTTAAAATCAAATGTTTTTTCTAGTCTAAAAACTATATCAAGGAAGTCGATGGACTCGGCACCGAGATCTGCCGTAAGGCTTGCTTCGGGTGTCACTTCATCCTCATCTACACCAAGGGCATCATCTAGAACTTCTTGGATTTTCTCAAAAATATCATCGCGGCTCATGACCGTCTCCTGTTGTTGTGTTGTTAGGACATGCGAACGGGGCGTATAGTAAACCGTCCTGCAACGGCTGTCTCAGTTTCTTTGGTTTCATTTCTCAAAACAGTCCCAACACCTTTGCAGCTGAAAGAACCATCATCATTTGTTTTAATTAGTTGTATTTCCACGGTTAACTGCTCGTTTGGTCTGACCATTGCGCCATATTTTACTGCCTTCACTTCCCCGAGCACGAGTCTCTCTCCATTCTTTGAACAAAGTTGTGAAGCAGCTTGTGTCATCGCCTCAAGCATTAAGACTCCAGGCATGATTGGGAACGTTGGAAAATGATCTTTGAGATACTCATCATCCTCACAGATTCGCTTTGCAGTCACTATTCGGTCTGTTGCTTGCTCGAGGACCTTGTCTACAAAATCAAACTTCATATATCAAATTATAAGGGGGACTGTCCCCAGGGGACAGTCCCCCAAAAACAAGAGAAAAACGTTTGTTAATGCACCAACAGCGTACTATTTGATGTGTTTTGATGGGGACAGTCCCCGGGGGACTGTCCCCATCAAACCAATAGCGCTGGCAAGCGAGTCGGGGCTTGGCAAGAGGTCCAAACTTAGGTATCCTGTGGCGTTCTGAAGCCCCGTTTGTAGGGGTCAAATTTTATCCACCATTTCTTTTATTCTCGGATTCAAAAATGTCCACAAACGGCACAATAATTCAAGTTATCGGTTCTACATTTGACGCTCAATTTCCAGCAGATGAACTGCCTGAAATTTACAACGCTCTTGAAGTTGAAATTGAAAGCGCCGGTGAAAAAATCAAACTTGTTGGGGAAGTAAACAAGCACTTAGGTGGTGGACGTGTTCGTTGCGTTTCGCTTGGAAGTACCGACGGTCTTCGCCGTGGACAAGAATGCGTCGACACTGGCTCACCAGTGACTGTGCCTGTTGGCGAAGGCGTGCTTGGACGTGTATTCAACCTGTTTGGCGATCCAGTCGACGAACGCGGCGAAGTGCCTCACGAAAAACGAATGCCGATTCATGCAACCCCCCCGCAAATTTCCGACCTAAACCCAAACTCTGAAATCCTTGAAACAGGTATTAAAGTCGTCGACCTTCTTTGCCCGTTTGTTCGTGGCGGTAAGATTGGTTTGTTCGGTGGCGCCGGTGTAGGCAAGACCGTGATTATTCAGGAAATGATTGCTCGTGTTGCACGTGACTTCGACGGCTACTCAGTCTTTGCTGGTGTTGGCGAACGAACACGCGAAGGTAATGACCTTTGGCTTGAAATGCAAGAAGCACAATTTACAAACGACCAAGGCGAAACAGTTTCTGTTCTCGATAAAGTTGCGATGGTCTTCGGCCAAATGAACGAACCACCGGGTGCTCGTCTTCGAGTTGCACTTTCTGCACTTACAATGGCAGAAAATTTTCGTGATGAGTCAGGTAAGGAAACACTACTCTTTGTTGATAACGTGTTCCGCTTTACACAAGCTGGTTCTGAAGTGTCCGCACTTCTTGGACGAATGCCTTCTGCTGTGGGGTATCAACCAACACTTTCAACAGAAATGGGTGAATTGCAAGAACGCATTACTTCAACAAGCAAAGGTGCGATTACATCCGTACAAGCGATTTACGTTCCTGCGGATGACTTGACTGACCCCGCCCCCGCGACGACGTTTGCTCACTTGGATGCATTTGTTGTGCTTGAGCGTAAAATTGCTGAAAAAGGTATTTACCCAGCGATTGACCCACTTGCGTCATCATCACGTATTCTTGACCCGCAGGTTGTCGGCCAGCGTCATTACGACGTTTCGAGGCGCGTTCAAACTATTCTTCAGCGGTACGCTGACTTGCAAGACATTATTGCGATTCTCGGTGTTGACGAATTGTCAGAAGACGACAAACTAACTGTCGCTCGTGCACGTCGAATTGAACGATTCCTCAGTCAGCCGTTCCACGTTGCAGAGCAATTTACTGGATTCCCAGGTGTAAACTCCTCGCTCGAAGAAACAATTGATTCATTCGAACGATTGTGTGACGGCGAAGGCGATGATCTTCCAGAATCAGCGTTCATGTACGTTGGTACGCTTGAAGACGCAAAAGCCAAAGCGGAAGCAATGGCTGAAGCGGTTGCGTAATCCACCCCTACCCTAAAACACAAGGCTCGCAACTAGTGTTGCGAGCCTTGTTTCGTTATACACTACGTGGCTCAAAACAAAGGAATTCTCATGTTTATAAACACTGTACTTTTAACAACCACTCTACTCACATCAGCACTCTTTGCCGACCGAACAATCCCAGCAACGCCAGCAGAGTTAACAAGCCGCGTTGAGCAGGCGTTTGCAAACGCAGATGTAGAAATCGAAGCAATTATTGCTGTGCCAGATGATCAGCGAACGTTCGCGAATACGGTTGGTGCCCTCGATGACATGATGGTTCGACTCGATGGCGATGCAAATATGATGGCGTTTATGGCATACGTGCACGAGGACGCAGACATCCGTGCGGCTGCACAAGGCGCAGAGCAAATGTGGTCTGACTGGTCGATTGATTTTGCAACCAACGAAGATTTATACAGTGCAATTAAATCGTACGCTGACACAAACCCCAACCTGTATGGCGAACAAGCACGCATGCTTGAACACACAATGCGTGACTATCGCAGAAGTGGAATGTCCCTTTCAAAAGAAGATCGCGAAAAGCTCAAAACAATTCAAAAAGAACTCGGCACGTTAACAATTGAATTTGATACAAATATTCGTGAAGATAAAACGATTGTTCCAATTCCACTTGGCGGACTAGAGGGTGTACCACAAGATGTGATTGATCGCCTCGAAATAAATGAAGGAAGCTATCAGGTTACACTCGACTACCCCACGTTTGGACCAATCCTTGATTATTGTTCTAATCCCGGGACTCGAAAAGCCGTTCGGTTCGCCTATTCAAAACGCGCAGGGCAAGAAAACGTAGTACTGCTCGAGCGCATCATAAAATTGCGCGACGAAGCGTCAGATCTTCTTGGGTATGTAACCTACGCAGACTACGAAACAGAGTTAAAGATGTCCAAAAACGCCAAAACAGTTGCGGACTTTTATAAAAAACTCCGACCAGTCGTGCGAAAAAAAGCAGAAAAGGACTGGGCAGAATTGCTGGAAGCAAAACGCGCTGATGTTGGCGATCCCGACGCAGAGTTTTATCCATATGACTTTAGTTACTATTATGAAAAAATTAAAAACAACAAATATGCAGTAGACTCACAACAAGTTCAAGAATACCTACCGCTACAAAACGTCATGGATGGCTTGTTTGAAATTACGCAACTGTTATATGGCATTGAGTATCGTGAAGTAACGGGTGTCGCTGAGGAACGCGGGACCCCACTTTGGCACGATGATGTTCGTCTGTTTGAAGTTTGGGATACAAACACCGGCAAACAACTCGGCGAGTTTTATATTGACCTGCACCCTCGCGACAATAAATATTCACACGCTGCACAATGGGGATTGGTGCAACACAAGGTTTGGGCAGACGGCACGGTACAACTTCCAGTTGCTGCTCTTGTGTGTAATTTTACAAAGCCAACGGCGGATAAACCATCGCTCATGACGCACGATGAAGCGGAAACATTCTTTCATGAGTTCGGGCACTGTCTGCATACTATTTTGAGTGAAGCAGAAATGGCGGGTTTTGCTGGCACAAGTGTTGAGCGTGACTTCGTTGAAGCTCCCTCACAAATGTTTGAAGAGTGGGTGTGGACTCCCGAAACACTGAAGTTATTTGCAAGGCACTATGAAACAAACGAACCGATGCCAGACGAACTTATCGAAGGCATGATTGCCGCAAAAAATTTGCAGAGTGGGATTAAAACCGAAGGGCAAATATTCTTAGGCATGGTTGATCAGGCGTACCACACAGACACCGACGGTGTTGTTGATACAACTCAAGTTGGGTACGACATTCACGACGAGGTTCGTATGTATCCACACACGCCCGGCTCACATTTTCAAGGAAGCTTCGGTCACTTGACTGGATATCAAGCCGGGTACTACGGCTACATGTGGTCACTTGTATATGCACAAGACATGTTCGAGCGATTTAAAGAACTCGGCATGCTTAGTCCAGAAGCTGGCGCGTACTACCGAGAGAAGATTTTATCCAGGGGCGGCACTGAAGACAGTTTGGATTTAGTGCGAGAGTACTTGGGTCGTGAACCGAGCATGAATCCATTTTTAGAATCACTCGGATTAGAAGCAGAGCAACCAGTAGACATTCCAGGGGATGTTGTGTTTGGTGAACCAGAAAAATCCAATAGTGGTTTGGAGTGGTGGGTCATCGCTGATGGCGGTTGTGGTGGAGCAACACCAGTTCCAACCGACAAAGTAAAGGTGCACTACACGGGTTGGCTTGAAGACGGATCGAAGTTTGATTCGAGTGTTGATCGTGGCAAGCCATTAACGTTCAATTTAAATGGTGTGATTGCTGGCTGGACTGAAGGTGTTGGCAACATGCACATTGGCGATAAGTTCAAACTCCGTATTCCATCCGAATTAGGCTACGGTGCTCGGGGCGGTCGTACTATTCCACCAAACTCAACTCTTATTTTCGATGTTGAATTGCTCGACATCAATCCCGTATCCCCCTATGCAAAGGTACCCCCAATGGAACAATTACCAGGCGATTCAGTTACAGGCGAAATAGCAACAAGTGACAGCGGTCTTCAGTGGTACGACATCGTAGAAGGCGATGGCGAAACCCCAGCAAGTTCTTCGAGCACGGTAGAGGTGCACTATACCGGTTGGCTAAATGATGGCACGAAGTTTGATTCGAGTGTTGATCGTGGGCAAACTATTGAATTTCAACTAAACGGGGTTATTCCGGGCTGGACCGAGGGTGTTGGATCGATGAAGGTTGGCGGTAAGCGCAAACTAATCATCCCTTCAGCACTTGGCTATGGCGATCGTGGTGCTGGCGGTGTCATTCCTGGCGGTGCGACCCTTATCTTTGACGTCGAACTCGTTTCCACCAAATAAACACACCCGCGGGTCGTTTATTCTAAACGACCATTTAATTGGCTCAGAGCCAATTAATCGCGTAAGAACGTATCATGTTCGCAACAAATAGCGACACAATGGCAACAAAACAGAGCAAACACCCACTTATTGTAGGGTGTTTGCTATTGGGTCTTGCTGCCATTCCAGATGCGATGGTTGTGCCAGTGTTGCACGGTTTAACAGTGGAAAAATACGACGTTTCACAGGGGGTCGCCCACTATTTCATGGCGATAAACCTGCTCGGAGCAGTGCTTGCAATTGGATTGCTCGCACTATTGAAAAGGCGTTTTTCGTCCTCGGTGCTCTTTGTTTCAGCAGCGGTATTGTCAGCAGTGTTCATGGCACTTATGGCGATTACAACATCGTGGGAGCTTTTTTTACTCTATCGCTGTCTTGAGGGCGGGGCGGATTTGCTCCTTTTGTCAATTCCATTTCGCCTAATCGCTGGGGCTGGCAAACAGGATCGCTATGCTGGCCGAATTGGAGGTGGTTTCACCTCGATGATGGTCGCTCTTGCAATTGGAGTCGGTATTGGAAGTCAGGTCGGCGAAGAATCTGCTACCTCAGTTCTTTGGGCTGGATCATTCGCCATGGGCGTTCTTGCTCTAATTGCTGTGATTGTGCACCGAACTGTTGACAATTTGCCGCCATCTCCGCTCCCTGAGCCACATCGTTGTCCACTTGTTCCACGTGAATGGGTGGGGGCTGGCTTCTATGCAATCGATCGAGGATTGGCAGCACTTGTTTCGAGTTCCTTGCCTATTTTACTCGCCTCTGGCTTCAACATCACAAAAACAACCCTTGGCGTTGCGTTGGCCGGGATGTTTCTCTCACTAGCTGCATTTTCTGCCCCAGCTGGAGTTCTTGCGGATCGTTTCGGTGGTGGTAAGGTTCGATGTATCGCATCTCTTATGTGTGGGATTTCGCTCGCAGCACTTGGCCTTATGGTTTGGTTGCCACCAGAGGTCATTTTGGTTCCCTGCCTTCTCATGTATGGTGTTGGCGCATCCGGACTTATGCCGTCTGCCTTTTCGGTGGCGGTACGGCATGATGCTTCAAATCTCGTTTTTAGTTCTTTACAAGCAGCCGGTCAGGCTGGGTACGCAGTTGGTGTACTTGGTGGAGGTGCACTTATTACAATTGTTGTCTTGCCGCCAGACCTCATGCTCTCACGAATGTTTCCTATCGCTGGCGTCGTCTTCATTTTGATTAATTGTTTGTTGTTATTGGCTCTACAAAAGATGCCAACTCGCTAGTGTAGTATTTTGGTGAAAAAACTACTTATCATTTTTGTCTGTGGGACCGTGCTTCTTCTTAGTGCGATAGGTGTTATTACTTGGTTTAGCTGGCAACCTCTAGAGTGGTACGCACCCCCGGATTACTCCCTTCCAGAGATAAAAAAACTTGCTGATCGGGCAGAATATAGATTAAACGAAGAGTTCCACAAAGTACGACCAAGTAATGAGACTTGGCGAATTAGAATCACAGAAGAAGCTATGAACGCCTGGCTTTCTGGCAGACTTGAAGGTTGGCTCACACATGATCAAGAAATTGAACTTCCTTCTGAGATTGATAAACCCCAAGTTCACGTGACTCCAGAGGGTATTTGGTTTGCAGCAATGGTCCAAATCGAAGATAACGATTTCCGGCCGGTTGCGATTCAACTCTCGGTAGACATAAAAAATGGTTCCGCAACTGTTGCCCCTGTTGCGATTCGTCTCGGAAAATTACCGATTCCCCTTTCAGTATTCGAAGATGTCGTACAAGATGCGCAGTCACGGGTGGATGAATTAGACCCACTCGTCCCACTTATGGATGATCGAGAAGTGGAAATTCAAGATGTTGCATTTGAAGAGGGCGCCATTGTGCTCACCTGTAAAACAAGTCTTCCATAAGTGTCCCTGAGTACTTGGAAGTAAATCATGAGTACAATATGCGCCTTATGCCTACGCTTACGATAGATGGAAAATTGATGGAGTTCGAGCAGGGGAAATCGATACTCGACGTCGCATCCGACAACGGAATGGAAATCCCTCATTATTGCTATCACCCGTCATTGACCGTTGTTGCGAGTTGTCGAATCTGCCTTGCGGAGGTTTGGGCGCCAAACCCACGGAACGACAACAAGTTGGAACCGATGCCCAAGTTGCTTCCAACATGTCAGACACAAGCAGGTGATGGGCAGGTTGTGTACTTGTCATCACCTAAAACAACAGCTAATCAAAAAGCAGTGATGGAAATGTTGCTAAACAATCACCCAATTGATTGCCCAACATGTGACCAGGCAGGTGAGTGTACGCTTCAAGATTACGCATATGAATATGGCCGCGGAGAGCGTCGGTGTGATACCGAAAAGATTACTCAAAGTAAAAAAGATATCGGCAATCACATTATGTTGTATGGGGATCGTTGCATCATGTGCACTCGCTGTGTTCGTTTTGCAGATGAAATTTCAGGAACATCTGAACTCTATATTGAAGGTCGCGGCGCAAAAGAATGTATTGATGTGTTTCCTGGTATTGGTATTAATAATGAACTCAGTGGTAACGTAATCGATATTTGTCCAGTTGGTGCCATGCTTGATAAAGATTTTATGTTCACACAACGCGTGTGGTTTTTAAGCAAGGTTCCATCGATTGACCCATTCACAAGTAGTGGTGACAATATTTCAGTAGAACACAATAATAATCAAATTTATCGTGTGAAACCAAGAACTAACCTTGAAGTTAATCAATACTGGATTACAGATGAAGTTCGGTATGGTTGGAAATTTGTACACGACGAAACTCGCATAGTAGAAATAGATGAAGATGCTGAACTTCTTGCAGCCGACAAATTGCGACAAGCAAACAAAATAGCGCTACTTGTTAGCCCAATGATAAGCTGTGAAGACGCTTGGTTGCTAGGTCGGCTTGTTCGATCGATAGATAACGATGCGGTTATTGGTATTGGACCCGTGCCGGTTATTGGTGAAGATAAGACGTTCAAAAGTGGTTTTACAACCCGAAGCGAAAAGGCACCGAACGCTAGGGGAGTTTGTAGGGCGCTTGGAGACGTTCTTGAATACGACGAGTGGAAAAAACAAATGTCTGGCGCGGATACGGTTGTTGTAACTGGCAACTATCCAGAAAGTTGGGATACCCCCGGAATATCTGAGAGCCAAGTGCTCATACTTATTGACACGCTTGCAAATGAGTTAACGGAACGTTGCGACATATTTCTTCCCGCAGCAACATGGGCAGAAAAATCAGGCACGTTTGAAAATTGTAATAACAAATTGCAGTTGTTTGAACGTGCGATTCACCCAATTGGTGACTCGCAAGCCGAAGGGCAAATTGCAATGAACTTGCAAGCGCTTGTGGATGACATGGAGGCGACTGTCTTTAACGCAGCAACAGTGCGACGAAGAATGGCAGACGCAGGCATTGCTGGTATGCTCGATGTTGAACTGCCGCAAAATACCAACCGCGTAGACACGGATATGCCCCTGTCTGAGGTATAAAAAATCTACGCAGCGTCTCCAGCGATTATCTCGCCAATTTCTTTTCGCGTTACACCCATG
>CAYSYI010000021.1:0-35585 GCA_964435395.1 uncultured Isosphaeraceae bacterium | reverse complement strand
TGGGGTTTACATATAGCATGCAGGCGCCAGTTGCCAAAGTCACACCAAGCGAGTCTTCGAGCGAAAAGTGACAGTCACACCTTTTACGTCTAAATTGCAGGCCAATATCTAGAAACACGCTAAGGGGACACCCATTCAATTATCGCATAGCGATAATTTTGATGAATGTCCCCACAGCAAGGACGCTCGACATACCATAAACGCGTGTCCGACCGCATCCCTGAAAATGTAGCCGAGAAACTTCGCGAGATCGCTGTTCAACACAACGAACTTGCTGCGCAACTTTTAGATCCAGACATACTCACGGACCACCGTAAAGTTACTTCACTCTCGATAAAAAAAGCTGCAATCGCCCCGCTTGTTGCGCAATTTGAATTGTACGAATCTGCAATTCAACAGGAGCATGAATGCCGAGAACTTTTAGGTGGTAATGATGTAGAACTTTCAACGATGGCTAAAGAAGAATTGCCCGAACTCGATTCTCTACTCAATACACTTACTGAGCAAATTCAAAAACAACTTGTCACGGCAGACGAACAATCAGTTGGATCTGTCATTCTTGAAGTTCGCGCGGGTGTTGGCGGGGATGAGGCGTCGCTTTGGGCAAACGATTTGGAAGAGATGTACCGTAGGTACGCCTCCTTCCGAGGGTGGAAAATTGAAGAGATGGGAAGTTCCAACACGATTATGTTTGGCATTGCGGGTGATGGTGTTTGGACAAATCTTGGCTTCGAGAGTGGAACGCACCAAGTAAAACGCGTGCCCGCAACCGAAACACAAGGCCGCATCCACACATCTACAGCAACTGTTGCAATACTTCCAGAACCAGAAGAAGTTGAAGTTGGTCTTGATTCAAACGATGTCAAGGAATCTATCACAACATCAACTGGTCCCGGCGGGCAAAATGTCAACAAGGTTGCAACAGCAGTGCATTTGATTCACGAACCAACAGGCATTGAAGTTCGTATGCAAGACACAAAAAGCCAAGCGCAAAACCGCGAGAAAGCATGGAAGCTTTTACGTGCTCGGTTGTTTGACGCACAGAAAGCAAAAATAGACGCAGAACGTGCCGAGAAACGAAACTCAATGATTGGCTCTGGGAGCCGCGCCGAAAAAATACGAACGTATCGTTACAAAGATAATTTGATTGTCGATCACCGCATCAGCGAAAACTACAATCTAGCCGATGTTATGTCTGGCAATATGCAAACAATGATTGATGAACTAATAGAAGCAGAAACTGCTAGAAGACTTGCGGAGTTATAACTTGCTACACCCTGATGAGATCGTAAACGTTGACCATGTCATTCCAATCGTTGTCGGTGCCCACCTTCGCGCAGAACTTGGCGATCGTCGGCGTGGGTATCACCTTGGTGAAGCAATCATTGATTGGATGGAACAACACGAAATCCCTGGTCCCCCGTGGCCACTTGTGTGCAGTGATATGTGGTACCTCAACGATTCGGAGCTTCGCACCCGCCCCACCCTCTGTATTGGGCAACCAGAGCTAAACGCTGCGACCGCCGCGATGTCACCAAAACTTGAAACGATTCTCCTCGCAGACGATGCGTATCGCATCCAAGGAGACCCTGAATACATAGAACTGAAGTGTTGCATGTGGGGAATCGATGACACGCACACCAATCAATGCATCGAACAATTCATAAAAAACGTCCTTCCACACTTCCTTGGCTCAATTTACGGCGTTTCTGTTGAAAAATAACTCCAAGTCGCATACCCTGTAGTTGCGGATGAGCGTGGCGCCCCCGAACTCGGGATTTTGGCTTGCCCCGTTAGCTTTGGATTAGGAACACATTTGGAACTTCGCTCATGACACACCAACACTACACTCGCCGTTACGGCTTTACGCTCATCGAAATTCTGGTCGTGATTGCGATTATCGCAGTCCTTGCTGGCATCCTGCTCGCTGCATTAGGCGGAGTACAAAATGCTGCAAAGAAAACGCAAACATCAAGTTTGATGCAGTCCTTTGCTCGTGCATGTGATGAGTTCGCTCTTGATCACGGCAGGTATCCCGGATTGCTTCCAGATTCTGCTATCGATGGCACTAACATTACTTCAACCCAAAACGCCTTGCTTGAACTTATGGGTGGTGCGCGTGTCGTGAATACTCAGTCGACAACTTCAGCGGTGAATGAATTCGACACCTTCAGTGCCAATGAAACCGATGGGTTTTCTGCAACTGATTCGAACACCGGCATTCAATGGACCTTTTCCTTCGATGCAAATCGCTTCGGTGAGGGACCGTGGATTAATGGAAGAAAGTACGAGCCCTACTTCAGTCCAAAATCAAGCGACATCGTATATGACCCAAACAATCAAATTACTCAGGTGCGATTCCCTTCTCTTGTCGATGCGTGGGAAACACCAATCATCTATCTACGTGCTGTCCGAAACAATGGACCGATCATTGATGACCCAATCAATAGCTCAAACAACAATTACAGCTTGCCTCAATATGAAATTCCTGGGATGGATTTGTTTTTTCAAGATTCTCTGAACTCATCGTTCAGTCTCATCGCAAACAATTCTGAAGATCGAGTGAATTGGCTTACCATGGTTTTGGCACACCCAACATTTTGGGAACAGAATTCCACGTGGGATACGAGTGGCAGCTACGATGTTGCATGGGGAACAACAAGAGGACGTTATCTACTTCTCTCAGCTGGACCAGACACGATTTTCCTAGAAACAGAAAACACTCCGGCAAATCCAAACGCTAACGATGCACCATACACCTTAATTGAGATTAAAACGCCAGCAAATGACAAAGTGAATCCGTCCATAATGGAATCATTCGACGATGTCGTTGTGCATGGTGGTGCATAAATTACGCATCGGGTAATTAAAAAGGGCTCTCCTAAGAGAGCCCTTTATTAATACCAAACAACTACCCGAGGGGTAATTTACGCAAACAGATTTTGCGAGTCGATAAACTCAATCACTTTTGCAACACATGTTTCTAAATCGTCTTCATGTGTTTTGATATGAAGTTCAGCGTTTGCTGGTTCTTCGTAAGGAGCGTCAATACCAGTAAAACCCTTGATTTCGCCAGCACGTGCTTTTTTGTAAAGACCCTTTGGATCACGTTCCTCTGCAGCTTCGAGTGAAACGTCGATGTAACATTCAAAGTAAGGAACATCATTTTCAGCATGAAGTGCTCGAACTGCATCACGATCTTCTGCATACGGTGAGATGAAACTTGCAATGGAAAGAACACCTGCGTCTGCGAAGAGTTTTGAAACTTCACCAATACGGCGAATGTTTTCAGTTCGGTCTTCTGGGGAGAAACCAAGATTTTTATTCAAACCCATCCGGATGTTATCGCCATCAAGACGGTATGCGTGATGACCACGACTTAGAAGCACTTGTTCAACTGCAACTGCAATTGTACTTTTGCCTGAGCCCGAGAGACCCGTGAACCAAAGAGTTGCACCCTTTTGTCCCATGTTTGTAAGTCGTTCTTCGGCAGTTACTGTGCCTTCGTGAAATGTGATGTTTGTTGCTACTTGTTCAGCCATTGTTTTTTCCTTAATGTATTTACTTCTGGGGGTTATGCGGTTACTGTTGCGGTTGCCCATTCGATGAGTACGTCTGCAACTTCTGGTCGTGAGAACTCGGCAGGTGGCCGTTCGCCTTTTTCGAGAAGCTCACGAACTTTTGTTCCTGACAAGAAGATTTGATCACCTTCAAGTTTTGGAAATGTCTTTGAACTCACCATGCCTTGCGCTTTAAGAGAGTACGCAGCATGTTCAAACTTAAGTGGAACGATGCCAATTTCTTCTGCTGTAAAGTTATCAAAGATGTTTTGTGCATCGTATGTACCGTAGTAATCGCCAACACCAGCGTGGTCACGACCAACAATGAAGTGGGTTACACCGTAGTTTTTACGGATGAGTGCGTGCAAAACTGCTTCGCGAGGACCAGCGTATCGCATAGCGCCGGGCATGACGGAAAGCGCTGTGCAGTCGCGAACAAAGTAGTTGTCGATGATTGTGTTGTAGCAGTCCATTCGAACGTCAGCTGGAATATCGCCTTCTTTTGTTTCGCCAACGAGTGGGTGAATCAAAAGACCATCGCAAATTTCTTGTGAACATTTGCAAAGATATTCGTGTGCACGGTGAATAGGGTTACGAGTTTGGAACGCTGCAACAGTTTTCCAACCACGCTTTGCAAAATCTTCACGAGTTTGAGCAGGAGCGAGTCGATATTCTGAGAATTGTTCGCCTGGTTCAACTTCTGGAGTAACAGTCGCAACGTGAATGTCGCCACCAATGAGCCACTCGCCTTCATCCATAACTTGCTTTGCGCCTGGATGCGCGTCGTCATCAGTGCCGAATACGTTTGGAATTTCAAGTGCTTTATCGTGAGCGTAAATTTCATCGCAATCGATGATTGCCATGAATGTGCCGTCTGCGTGATAAAGAGCAGCTTTGCCACCTTCAGTGAGAGTGTTCTTCACCTCTTCTTCAACTGCAAGAGTAATTGGAATTGGCCAAACTGTTCCATCTGCGAGACGCATGTCTTTGCAAACTGATTCAAAGTCTGCTTTTTTAGAAAAGCCAGTCAGTGGGCTGAATGCGCCAATTGCAATCATTTCTAAATCACATGCCTGCTTGGTAGAGAGCGTGATTTTTGGAAGTGAAGCAGCTTCGTCGGTTAAATTGCTATCTGCAAAACGATTTACGAGGGTGCCACCATGTGGGGCGATGAGGTTTCCGGTTGTCATTTCTGAGAAACTCCGATTTTGAGGGGGAAAAGGTGTCTAACTGCCCAAGTAACGATGTTGGGTTTTGGCGCAAAATGCGTCGAAACGACCGATAGTAGTGACTACAGCGTCCAAAATCAAGACCTTAATCGGTAAATCCTAAGAACACTTTAAAACAATGAAAATACTGCATTATTGCGCTCATATACGCCTTGAATCTGGAGGTGTTGTACGCGCAGTGCTCGATTTAACTGAAGGACTCTCAAAAGCAGGAAAAGACGTTACCCTCCTTGCCACCGAAGGGGATGATTGGCCCCACCATCATTCTGGAGTCCAAGCACTTCGCACAGGTTCATTTGATCGAGCGCCAATCCGTTTTTCACAAGAACGACTCAACTTCCTTAGGGAACACATCGAGCAAGCTGATGTATTGCATCTTCACACACTATGGGATCCTGCGAATATGCAACTCGCTAAGATCGCTCGGGCTTGTGATATCCCCTACATCGTTTCCATTCATGGCATGCTTGATGATTGGAGTATGAAGCAACGAAACTTAAAAAAACGTTTGTACCTTTTGTGTGGAGGAAAATCTTTTTTACAAAAATCTGCTGCAATCCATTGCACTGCTGAAGCTGAAGAATCACAAGTTACAAAGTGGACACCACGGGGAAAACACGTTGTCATTCCTTATGTATTCAACCCGAGCGAATATCTTCAGCCGCCACCAACATCTGACCCTGATAAATATTGGCCACAGCGTGGAGAAAAAAAACCGGTCGTACTTTTTCTTTCACGAATACATGAAAAAAAGGGAGTAGAAAATTTACTTCAAGCTGCTGCAAAAATTAATGCCATACATGCTGTCCGGTTTATCATCGCAGGAAGTGGAGATCCTACATATGAACGAAGTTTACACACACTTGTCTCGAAATTGAACATCGAGCATTGTGTTGAGTTTGTAGGATTTGTTACAGGAGATCGAAAGACTGCTCTCTATCGAGCGACTGATATCTTTGCTTTGCCAACGAGCCAAGAAAATTTCGGTATTGTCTTGCCTGAAGCAATGGCATGTGGGATTCCGGTAATCACAACGAAGGGCGTTGACATTTGGTCTGAACTTGACAGGTCTGGAGGCGCAACGATTGTCGAAAATTGCGAGGAGCAACTCGTTAACGCACTTGCTTCTCTACTTGAGGACGCTTCATTGCGAACTTCCATGGGAGAGGCTGGACGACAATGGATTGAACGTACGTTCACAGGTGATGCGGTTGTAAATAGATTTATTGCAATGTATCGAAACGCTATGGTGCAATGACTCTTGCATAGACTTCTTCAAGGTCATTCACATAGTGATTCCAATTCCAGTTCTCTTCAATATGTTTTTTTGACCGAACACCCATAGTTGCTGCTGCTTCTCTATCTTGGAGCATAGTATCAAGCGCTTTAGTCGTCCCCTCAACATCTCCTAGTTCCGTCAGAAAGCCAGTCTCTCCATCAACAACAAACTCTGGATTAGACCGTTGATTCGTTGTAATAATTGGAATACCTGCTGCCAGTGTTTCAGCGATGACAAGTTGTGGATCGATGCTCATCTCTCTAATTGGCATTACGACGCAAACTGATTCCAGTAGCAATTTTGGAAGTGTTATTCCATTCTTGTATGGAAAATGAAACACGTTTATGTTGGAATAATTTGATGCACTTTCTTCAATACCATTAATAGGATCCCAATGCTTCCGCACAGCGAGGTCAAAACTTACGTCTGGATATTTCTCTGCTAGATTCTCGTACGTTGCCATTGCAACATCTGCCCCATTTTCAATTGTTAAATCTCTCCAAAATAACACTCTGTGCTTCACTTCTACTTTTGAATCACCAAGTTCCTCAACAAGATTTCGAATTATTCCGTGGCGAACTTGCGTAGCAGAAATTCCTTCCCTTTCCAAGCTTGTTTTTACAAAAGAAGTTGCCGTAACCGTAGCGTCAACTCTTTTCCACAATTTTTTTGTAATGAATGAACCCCGCTCGGGAAAAAACGTGCCAAATATTGTGACTACCACCGGCGTCTTCAAGCCCAATAGTTTCAAGCCACCTGCAAGATGAGCCGTTCTGTTGAAACCAAATAAGTGAAGGACATCGAATTCTTGCTCTTTACAAATTCGTTTTATTTCCCGCACTTGTTTCAAAAGTTGGAAAATTTTCACACCTGAACCTTGGTTGCTTGTACGTTCAAGGATTCCTCCTCGGTTTCGGGAGTCTGTCACAAGATGAACATTAAGGTCTTCCGCAAGACAAAAGGGAAGTGAACGATCTTCACCAAACTCATTTGTAATGAGGTGGACTTCGTGCCCAGCCTTTCGAAGTTCTTCAATCCCATGGAGAGGAACTTGAATATGACCAGAAACATTACTTTCGAAACCCTTCTGACCAGCAACAACTGAAACAAATACACCAATCTTCATTTAAGTATTCCAGTGAGAAAGGTCACGTTGCAGGTGTGTAGACAAACGGGTGTTATAAGGGCGAAAATGCTCACTAAGTTTTTTTCTTGTTCCAGGATTCATCGGTTTATAGCCAGCACCTTTTTTCTTTCGACTCCTTCTCAACCAATCTCCAATAATAGATTTTCTAATTATTCGAACAACAGGATCAAGACCTAGATTATGAAGTGAATTACGAAGTTTTGGAAACACCGCAGCATTTTTTCGTTGTCCAATCAACTTAGATTTTACGTCTGAATCTACACCGATAAACTCGTGAATTTTTTCCAAATACAGACGATCGTCGGTTTGCAAATCATCATAAAGAAGAAACAGAATCTGGTCTCGATTGTAATATTCGAGCAAAATGTCAATTTGATCACTGTACTGTCCACGCTCGAGAATGTCTGAATCCGATTCAATTGCATCTTCAAAGCTTGACCAGTTCGATTCAATTTGCCTCGTTTGAAAATTGCTATATGCACGATCTATTGGATTACGCATCACCATAAGCAACTTGATATCTGGAAAGTGCTTTGCCATGCGAGGAATCGAACTAGGTAGACAATAGTCTGTTGCTATTTCCCCAACGGCTTTATGTCCCGGTTCCACATTTGCAAACTTATCGAGATACCAATCGATACCTTTATCGTAGTATCGATCAAAGAAATACGATTGTTTTTTCTCCGGAAGAAACACCTCTGGATGGTCAACCAAAGCTGCTGCAGTCCAAGTAGTTCCGCACCTTTGGCATCCGACCATTAAGAAAGTAACAATAGAAGTATCCTGAAAACTCATGCGGGGAATATAACAGATGTCATTGGAGGACAGTTGAATGAAGAATGAGTGATGTTTCTATCGACGAGCTGGCACTGGGTTGTCTAGTGACCTAACAGGCAGTACACACTCCCCCCACAATGTGATGATATCAACGATATCTGAAACATCAACAGTGCCATTCCCATCGACGTCGCCCGCGCAACAATGACCTAAGCAATCGCCCCAATTCGTAATCGCAAGAATTATGTCTCCAACAGCAACAGAGCCATCTCCGTCTAGATCTCCATAACATTGCGGACATCCCTTCTGATCTACTTCGCTCAAATGGATGCTTGTATACCCACCATCATTTGTGTCCGCTGTCAAGATGTCTGGACTTCCATCTACATTCATATCTGCAGTAATGACATGTGCAGGTGCAAACGCTGAAAACAATTCGAACACGTTCACCATTGAAGCTTGCCCATCATTTTCATAGATGTACACAAATTTGTTATCCTCACCAACGCCACCCACGTGGGAAACTATCACGTCTAATTTACAATCACCATTGATGTCATCAATAGTTGTGGAGTGAGGGGATTCATGCGTTGGATATATCCCTACTTCTGCAAACACCATGCCACCATAATTTTTCAAAATCCAGAGAGTATTATTCTCTTTATGGACAACTGCTAAATCACCCAAACCGTCTTGATCGAGGTCTCCAATGGAGACGTATCTGGGCGTCAAATCAACAGGAACACTCGCAACGGTAACAAAGGTTCCTGATCCAGTATTTTCGATGATTGTCACCGTATCATCACCAAGGTTCGATACAGCGATATCAAAATCACCATCAGAATCAAGATCCCCTACATCAACACCCCGCGGTTTGTTTCCAATTGGAACATCAACGCTAGTGAAGAATGCATGTCCATTATTTAGCATAATCGTTGTTACCCCAGGAGCCTCTCCTGGAGTTTCGGCGCCTTCGTCCCAATGAGGCACGATTAAGTCTGGGTCACCGTCGCCATCGATGTCTGAAACTGCGATACAACTTGATCGAAGGTAGAACAGCTCATCAAAAACTGACAGATTTCCAAATCCGTCATTAAGTAAAATAGATATCGACCCTCCTTTGTAGACTCCCTCTACTGCTCCAGCTTCCCAGTTCGCGGTTGCTGCATCAATGTCTCCATCGCCATCAAAATCACCAGCAACAACGTACCGAGGGATTGATCCAGTACTCAGTGTAACTGTTGAGATGTGTGAGAGATTCCCAGCGCCATCACCTGCGTATACCATCACTTCGTCAGTTTGTCGGTTCGAGATAGCGACATCGAGAAGACCATCGCCATTAAAGTCTGCAGCATCAATGCCGGTTGTTTCCGCCAAAAATTCATTGCTTGGACTTGTGTCGTACTGGTTCTGTGGAGCAAAATTCCATTGACATTGGAAAGCATGTGCCGATGAACAGATAAGACATGCAAGTGCCAAGGAAGAAATACTAGAACTTTTGAATAGATGCATACGTAAGGTTACTCTACTGTAAACTAATCTCAATGGAATACAACTCTAAACACTATTTCAAGATGCATATTGCGGATTTTATGCCATATAACTGGTCCGGTAATGCGTGATAATCCGATTTCTACGCCCTCAGAGAAACGAAAAGGCCTCCATAGAATAGGTACCAATTATGCTCGCCTCATCGTGACTATGGCGATGGGAATAGCCACGGTACCCCTTCAAATCAAGTGGCTCGGAATGGACGGGTTTGGACTGTTAAGCCTTGTCGCATCCTCCATCGGAATTGGTGGAATGCTTCAAGACATGATGAGAAGTTCAATGGTTCGAGAACTTGGTGACGCGTGGCATAAAAGAGAGAATGGAAAATTTCATAGCAGCTACGCTGCTGCATTTCGTGTGAGTGGGTATGTCACAGTTCTTACCGCTGTTGTATTTACACTCATTGTCTTCATACTTCCATTTTTAAAAATTCATGACGATTGGGTGACATCTGCACAGGTCATTACTGTTTGTGCAGGAATTTCAACGTGTTTGGTTGTGTTGCTTGCTCCAACAATAAATATGCTCGTCGTGCGAGAACACTTTTTTTGGCACAACTTTTGGACTGTTGCAATGCGAAGTGCGTATTTGATTGCAACGATTATTCCATTTCTCGTCTTGCAAGTAACTGATATTCCCTATGGCCTCATGATGTTCGGGTACATCGTGTTAATTGTCAATGTTGTAAGTACACTAGCATTAATAATCGGATTCGTCATTTATGACCGAAGAATGCTTCCGAGTTTCAGGGGTTCCACTCCAGAAGCAATGAAAAAAGTTGCTGGAACTTTCGGATGGAACAGTGGTGTTGTCGGAGCAATGAATATACATGAACGAGTTGCTAACTTCATCATGAATTATTTCTTCGGACTCTGGGGAAATGCAGTATTTTCTCTTGCACTTCGACTTGTCAGTTACATTCGGATGGCAGCACTTGGACTTACTTTTGGTCTGGATTCTGTAAGTGCACGCTTAAGTTCAACAGGAGATCAAACAACTCTACAATCTATGTTCAGGCACAGCACTAGAATGCTTGGCTTCGTTTCTTTTCCAGCAATGATTGTTGTCTTTTTCTTCGCAGAACCACTTCTTCGAATGTGGGTAGGAAGAAGTGTGGAGAATCCCGCTGAAGTTTTGCCAGATGCTGAACTTCTTGTAAAAATCATGGTCATTGGACTTACTTGCAGAGCCGTATCTGATGGGTGGATGAAACTATTTTATGGTGCAGGGCATATCAGGAAGTATGCACCCTATGTTTTTGCCGGCGGTTTGTTCAACCCAATCCTTTCGGTTTTACTTATTTTAGTTCTCCCGAAAACCATTGATTTCACCGGGCCTGCAATCGCTTACTCTGCCGTATTCTTTTTCGTGCATTTGATTATCATGCCACAAGTCACTGCAAAAAGCGTGGGGCTGAATCTCAGAAAAATAATCCGCCCCTCAATCAGGCCATTCACGCTTGCGGTTGTTGCATCTCCTGCACTGTTAGTTGCAAAGTGTTTTTCGGAAACAGAGTTCATAAACTGGGCAGGAGCAAGTGTAGGCGTTTGTTGTTACGCCATTGTCTACGCTCTAGTAAGTTGGTGTTTTTTGCTTTCTAAACAAGAACGGTGTGGTATTCAGCGCCTAGTCTTTCAACGATTCAAACGCTAAACCGGCACGCTATAGTCTGTAAACTCTTCTAACTCTTCTTGCTCATCTTCATCCCACAATTCTCCGGTTTCCCTGAGCACAAAGCTTGCATCTCCGTCTCGAATATCGATCCAAAGACAGATGAAGAAACTCGCCATAACTACGTGCAAATATGACCATGTATACGTAGGCCAATAAACGACTTGATTAAAGCTCCCCTGCACATACATGGCCAGAAGGAGCAAAAAGGAAATGCTGTATAGAAGAGGGTCACCAACTAACTGTTTCCGTACTCTCCACACTCGGAAACCGGAATAGCAAGAATAGATTACCATCGAGAACATTGGGACAAAGAGCATCAAGCCACCGTGGTACATCATATTCATCCAAGCACTGTGAGGATGCATTCCAATAATAGGTGATTTGAAATAGTAGCCGTCTTTTGTTCCAAGCAAGCCTGTCAGTGGGCGTTGAGAAAACACTTCGGTGATATATCGATACCACAATTGAGGTCGACCAGTGTCAAGATTTGTCATCCGTTCCATCGGGGCAATTTCGGCTCCAATTGACATAATCCAACCTAGCCCAAAGGCTGCGATTGAAATCCCGAGAATCGTCACTATAGGTCGTTTTGATAAAACAAAAATAATCGGAAATGATGTCATGAGTATCGCAAGACTCGTCTGCCTACTTGCAGTGAGAAGAGCCATTCCAAGCGTAAGTGAGAGCATGAAAATCAAGAATGGTTTATATTTTTTTGGCCACGTGATCATTGCATACCCAAGTAGAGGTGCTGAAAGTGCAAAGAGCATCCCAATCTGATTCGAATTTGTTCCCCAGGGTTGAAACCGACCAACTCCCTTCAAGAACGATTCTCCTGGAAACAAGATTAGTGCTGAAATTGGTATACAGAGAGCGACAATACAACCAACTGTGAACCCATTGACAACCCTCTTAAAATCAGCGAATGTTACAACTGTACTCACCAAAGAAATAGCAGAGATTGTAAAGAAGAGCCACTGAAATCTTAAAATTACGCCAATACTTGGATCATGGACACCCAGAATTGCAACAATCCAGAATAGAGCCATTGCAGGATAAAGCCACAGCACTCCGGGCAACATTCTTTTTGGTCCTGGATGTGTCCATGCGGAGAACGCAACAAGTAAAAAAGCGAATCCAGAGGTCAGTTTCGCTGCAGCAGCAATTGCACTTAATTCTTGGGCACTTCCGATTTGTAGCCAGGGTGCAAGCAACACAATTGACAAAAATAACCTGTGGACTTTTGGTACGAGGAAGTAAGTGAGAATGGCAAAGATAAAGGGTAACAAGAGCCATGGCTGGGTCGTAATAATTTGAATATATACATCTGTACGTTCCATGGGTGCTCTTTGGGATGGTATCGGATAAATGATTCCCAAGGCTTTCTCTAGAATTTGAGTTCTCCAAAGCTTTGTTGAAATTGTAGAGAATATAGGTAAAAACGCCACTCTAAAAGGCTTCCCCCGCCTCGCTCGTTGATAGCACAAACTATCTTAAATTGATGTAAAGTACATTCGTGATTTTCAAGAAAATTTTGTTCCTTGGCTCGGTTGTGTTGTGTAGCAGTTTAGCTCCACCTACTTCTGGCGATTGGGAACCTATCATCTACAACTCGATTAAATGGACTGCTGCAAATCAAGGAAAATCCACAATCGAATACACCACTATGCAGGGAATCACACGTGTTCCAGTTGCATACCACGGTGGAGTAGACACGAACGCTTCGGGTCAAATTACAAACAAGAACATTAGCCTGTTCACCGATTGGACTCATTCGACACTCACACAGAACTACTGTGGTCCAGTTGTTCTAGATTATGAACAGCCTTGGTGGCAAGAATTACAGGCAAAAACAATTCTCCCCGAACGATTACGAGAAATATTGGACGTCTATCTACAAGGGGTTCAAGTTGCAAAAGAAATTCAGCCTTCAGCGCAGTGGGGATACTGGGGTCTTCCTCTGATGCGAAATACGAGTGAGGCGTGGGCTGAACAAGGGCTAACTCTCGAGCCACTTGTTAACTCTTGCAACGCACTATACCCAGACATTTACAATAGCACTCCAGAAAAAGACACTACAAGGCAAGTTGAAAAACATATCTCCAGTGTGCTCAAACTCGCTGCTGGAAGAATTCCTGTCTATGTTTTTGCCTCGGTGAGATATTCTGGACAAGGAGGAGATCATTCTGACTTTGTTCCTGACACTGTTTTTCTGAAGCAAGTCAACGCTGCTTTACGCTCTTTTTGGATTGACGAGTCTGGAGTTCAACATCGAGTTAAGGGGATTATATTGTGGGATAATTATGGCTTTAGCCAACAAACTGAGTGGGGATCACTCGATGAGAAACACAAATACTTTTTTGAGTTATTGAGCGCGTTATCAACTGCATGGTCAAAAACGATGAAGGGAAAGGATGTAGCTGTAGGACCAACATCGTCTGCTGAATGCCAATATGGTTTATCAGAGCCTACCAACAGTGGCGAAACTATCCACGATATAACACGTAGGGGTCACACAGAAGAAGTACAAGAAGCAGTTGAAGAAAATACTCGTGTCCCTAGCGGTCGCATTAAAGGGAATAGAGTAGTTGAATAGTCCCTCTCATTTTTCCTAAACAAAACTACTTTTCAAATCAAACAACACTAAGAACATGTCAACAAATAAAAGTTTAAAACCACCAATTTTCCTAATAGGAAATGTTCGCTCTGGAACATCTATGTTTCATGACATATTCAATTTACATAATGACGTAGAAAGTTGGTACGAACCAAGAACAATTTGGGTATATGGTGCACCAGGTCGACAACACGACCGATTCACTGAAAAAGATGCAACAAAGGGTGTGAAACGATACATTCGAAAGCGATTTATCAAACACCAGCAATCACACGAGAATCGCAGAATAATGGAAAAAACACCTTCCAATATTATGCGAATTCCATATGTTGAATCTATCTTCCCAGAATCAAAGTACCTCTACATCATCAGAGAACCCTTCGCTAATCTTAGCTCTGCTGAAATCAGATGGAAATTTGAAAGCAACTGGCATCATCTTTGGGTACGGTTTTTGGAGTGCCCAAAAACACAAATCCCACACTATTTGAAGCGGTTTCTTGTAGATCGATATCGCCACTACATCCTTCGAAAAGAATACTTTTCTATTTGGGGTGTCCGATACCCCGGTATCTACGAAGATCTAAAAAAGATTTCACTCGAAGAACTCATCTGTAAACAGTGGGTTGCCTGTTCGAAACAAGCAGAGGAAGATTTTGCAAAATTAGACCCTTCAAAAGTCATGGCTATCCGGTACGAAGATTTCGTCGAAAATCCCGTTGACATGTATCGCAAAATTGCAACGCATTTCAATCTAGAAGTCACTGAAAAAATTGAAACGCAAATCAGCGAGATGGTAGACTCAGGACGACAGGACAAGTGGAAGCGTCTCGATACTGGTGTGTTAAAAAGGTGCATTCCAATTCTTAAAGACGAAATGAAAAAACATGGCTACGACACATCGTCTATTGAAAAGTTTCTTGCAGACTAATTATCGTTTTGTAATTTTTGCAAACGGAGCAAAAATTTAACACTTCGTAATTGTGAATCGTTAAATGAACCCCCCTGTCGATCATTTCTTGTATCGATGTTAATTTCTCTGTCAACATCTCTGAACTTTGACTGCTTTGTTCCAGATCGATCTTCCTTCGTTTCATCTGTGACAGGAGCGTCTTTCTTTTTTCGTTCTGCTCGAAGTTGTTCTTCTTTTTCTATACGTTCTTGGAATTTCAATTGAAATTCTTGTTGTTGGTCTGTTGAAAGTAATTTCCACGCGCGATCTTGATATGTAGTAATATCTGGCGCAAAATCCATCAACTCTATCATTCTCGTTTGAGTCTCTTTAGAGAGAACTTCTCCCTCTTTCTTCAGGGCCTTGGTTTCTTTTCGAATCGATGCGACTTCTTTCCCATACGTTTTCTGGAATTCATGTTGTGTTTCCCGAAGTTCTTTTAGCAACATTTCGAGTGCGTCTTTCTGGGTAGGAGTAAGATCGATTGTCTCCATTGTTGACATCCACATTCTCATCTGACGCTGGTCGTTTCTTTTTGCTTTTTTCCCAGTCTCGTTCAACTTCCGCGAGAGCATGTTTTCATCAGTCACTTCTTCTTCAATAAGTGGCGGTCCAGCAAGTAAATCATCTGCCGGTGGTGAAGCGTAAGTGGCGTTTCCAAAGACCAGTGTGGTTGTAATTAAGAGTGATGTGCATACATTCATGAGGGGGCTCCTTATTTATTCGATACTGTCCAACGAACCTTTCCCTCGATATAATGCCATATTTCCAATATGAAAGGCAAAAATGGCCATGCAACCCTCAAATCTTCGTAAAGCACTAGGCTCAATCGCTGATCCTGATTCAGGAAAGGACATTGTGACTGCTGGCATGGTGAAAGATATCCGCGTTGATGGTGACAATATTTCAATAGAAATTGAGCTTCCATCTTCAGACTCCCCTTTTCGAGAAGAATTCAAAGAGAAAATTGAAGCTGCAATCCGTACAACAAGTCAAGAATGTCGCGAGGTTGTTGGTGAAATACACATCACATTTACTGCAGACACTCGTAGCGCAAACGAACGTGTACGCGATGAATCAAATCCACTCCCAAACGTAAAAAAAATTATTGCGGTTGGTGCAGGAAAAGGCGGGGTTGGCAAATCTACAATCTCAACAATTCTTGCAGTTGGGCTTGCAAGGCAAGGACATAAGGTCGGTCTACTTGATGGAGATATTTATGGGCCTTCAATGACGACAATGCTTGGCTTGCATCGAGAGGAATCACACGCAGAAGATAATTTTCTTCTGCCGTTTGAAGTTCATGGCATTAAAGCGATGACCATAGGAAAACTTGTCGAACCGGACAAAGCATTAATCTGGAGGGGACCTCGAGCTCACAGTGCCTTTAGCCAACTTGCTTTGCAAACCAAGTGGGGAGAACTCGACTATTTAATTATTGACCTACCCCCCGGAACTGGTGACGTACCTCTCTCACTTGCACAACTGCTCCCACTCTCTGGCGCTGTCATTGTCTGCACGCCCCAAGTCGTAGCACAAGATGATGCTAGACGTGCAGTGAGAATGTTCCAACAACTAGGCGTTCCACTTTTAGGGCTTGTTGAAAACATGTCCTACTTCGTTGCTGATGATGGCAAGGAATACGATATTTTTGGACGAGGTGGAGGTGAACAAATGGCATCAGCGATGAATATTGATTTCCTTGGGGGTGTTCCAATCCATCCTGACATGCGCATTGCAGCAGATACTGGCGAGCCTCTCAAAATTTGGGCTATCAACGACACGATGTCAAAAGCATTTGACAAAGTATGTGACAAACTCATTACCGTTGCTGAAAATACAACACCAGAGCGCCCAACTTTTAGCATTACTTAATACATCCAAAACTCGGTAGCTGTTTGGTTGGGGTCTGCGATGGGCCTGACCCTAGCGTTAGTGCAAACACGACCTAACAGGGAACGACATACAGCAGTTTCGTTGTACAGCCAGTCTTCAATATTTGTTAATATGGCCACGGAGGCGCGGAGACACGGAGAATACAAAAAAATTAAATTTCTCTCTGTGCACTCCGTGCCTCGGTGGCAAGGTTCACCATTCAAATGCTGCAAGCAACGAATAAACTGGCGATGGAACAGACCCGTTACACGCGACCGTTTCGGGTCAGCCCCGCACAAATCAACTCAGAAAAATTAGTAACAGAGTAAACACGATGCCATTGCTCATACCGTGCACTACCATTGAAGAAATCAAGGAGCCTCGCAACTCACGCATCAAATTCATACCTACAGCGATGGACATAAGCGCAGGAATTGCTACCCAGCCCTGAGGATGAATCGCAGCAAAGATAAACGAAACAAGAAGCACGCTTCCAATAATACTTAAGGCCATCCCTAGAAATGAAGTTGAAGAGCGCAAATGTCGATACAGCACACCTCGAAACGCTGTCTCCTCAACTATTGGAGCAGCAACTACAGCAAAAACGAGAAGAAGAGCCCGCAATTGCCATTGCCCATTTGCAATTTCGACAACAATTGGATGTGCCCCGCCACCTGTCACTCCGAACGGGTTGCTTTCAGCACCGCCTGATAAATATATTTGAAGTACCGATAGCAAGATCGCGAGCAAAATGCCAACTCCGAGAATGGGCAACATCATCACATACCCAGCGAGCCCCCAACCAAACTCTTTGATCACACCTGTGCCTGTTGTCCAGCCAATATCAGATCGTATTTGAACCCAAGAAAGTCCACGAACTCTCGCCCAAATAAGAGCAGCCAAACTTACAAAGAAAGCAACAATTGAAAAGAGCATAGAAAGTTGAGTGCTTCCTTCGCCAATGCTTCTTCCAAGAATACCTGCACCTGTCAATAATCCTACTAAGAGAATAAACCAAAGTACAAAAACTTCAGCATAGATTCCATGTCGAGGCTCAGGTATTCCCATCCTAGTTTGTACCGAACCTCGCAGCGAAAACACAAAGAAAATGATGCCGCCCACAAAACCAACGGCGGCTAAAAAACAAAGGAAGAAAAAGACGGAAGTTACAACCAACACTTTAGTTTTTGCGATTGACTCCATTTGCATTCGCTTCTTGGAATTCGCTTCAACGAGAGTTCCAAACCAACCTAGCGATGCAGTGAGTGACTGGTTCTCATTTGACCTTACGTTTCCATCCATGCGTTGGTCTAATGTTTTTTGCGTCAGTGCCTGTTGTTCAGTCAGCTGACCCTCAACTTGTTGAAGGTCTGCTCGCATTTTTAAGGCAGATTTTTTTGCAGCTTCGGGATCGTCTAGAGCAATCATAAATGCCATATATCGCTGCCTCTGAGCAACTGTTCCGACGTCAAGCATTCTTGCCTCAGAGGCAATTGCTTGAGTTTCATCAAATAAGGATGCAAAGCCAAGGAGATATTCCGCTTGCAACTTCGCAAGGACTAACCCCGCTGGATCAGCAGAATCGCCCTCCTGAGCCTTCTCTGGGAGGGATTGGAGGAACACGATCCCTGAAACTAGTAAAATAATCAACCCCCAAGCGATTCGGAGACAGGGTGCTCGGTGGTGTTTCATACCGCAATACTACCATCCTACAGTTGACAAAATGTGCCTTTTTCGGTACATTTCCATGTTCGCCCTTTTCAATTGAGGGCTTAGAAGGATTTTAGATTATGCCACGTCAAACTACATTTGCAAAACAAGGCGAAGTTGAGCCACAATGGCGACACGTCAATGCCCAAGGGCAAACCCTAGGTCGCATGGCGACCACCATTGCAACGCACCTCATGGGAAAACACCGACCTGAGTGGACACCACATGTCCTCACTGGAGATTTTGTCGTTGTCACAAACGCCGAAAAGGTTGTAATGACAGGCAATAAATTTGAACAAAAAACACAACTTATCTACAGCGGTTACCCAGGCGGTCTTAAAGCGCACAAATATAGCGATATGGTTGAAAAGAACCCTGAGCGAATTATTGAGCAAGCTGTTCGGCGAATGCTTCCAAAAACTAAACTCGGACGAGATATGTTTCGTCGCTTAAAAGTGTATAGCGGAAATACACATCCACATACAAATCAAAAACCAGAGGCACTTGCCTGCTGATTTTTTCTATCTTCGAATGCATACTGTTATGCATTCACCACACACAGTTCTCTAGAGGGGCTCCAAGAGCTTACGAACAATGACAGAAAACCAAGAAACAACTGAAGCAACAACACCTGTTGCAACTGAAACAACTCCAACTACAACCAACAAGGGTACACCGAAAGATGGTCACTGGTGGTGGGGAACCGGTCGTCGAAAGGCTGCTGTTGCACGAGTGAGAATTCGCCCGGGAACAGGCACATTCAACGTCAACAAGAAAGATCTCACCGAATATTTTTCAGAGTTACGCGATCATCAAGATATCGTGAGGGTTCTTGAAAAAACAAACACAAAGGGCTCGCTCGATGTCTTCGTAAATACGAATGGCGGTGGTTATACAGGCCAAGCTGGTGCAATCATTCTAGGTCTCGGTCGGGCACTCGCAAAATTTGACCCTTCACTTGACTCAGCACTTCGCTCTAACGGATACCTCTCTCGCGACCCTCGTCGCGTTGAACGGAAAAAGCCTGGACAACCTGGTGCACGCAAGCGCTTCCAGTTCTCAAAGCGTTAAACAATTCGATTTTTCAATTAAAAAACCCATTGATTCACATTATGATTCGATGGGTTTTTTATGTCCACCCACGCAACTTCCTTGCGACTGAAATTGATGTTCTTTCCAAAGTAGAAGCAATCTCATCAACTGTCTTTGGGGAACCGTCCCAGCCAAATCGAAGCGACACAATTTTTCCAAACTCTACGCTCTCCTTTGTCGCAAGCGCAGATAAATCCTGAGTTGGAAGTAAAAATGACCAAGGAACAATTTGGTGATACGGACAATGCAGTTCGATTGTTTGATATTTTGCTGCCGCCCTCAGAGGTTTTGAATGAATATCAAACAAATGTAAGTTTCTATCAAGAACAGAGGCGGGAGTTTTTGTTGCAGTCTGTCCTTTGGATGGGTCTAACGTTCCGCATGTTTCCCCGATGAGCTGAACAATATGTTTCAACAAAGAAACGAAACGATTTGCTGGCAATTCCTGTAATGGACGCCCAACATGTTGCACTGCTACAGCTAGTGATGAGTTCATCGCTGCAACGACAAGCATTTGCTGAAGTAAAAAAGACCATCGCAAATCTGTTTCGATTCGATCAAGTTCTTTTTCTGAAGGTGAATATCCCAGATCGGATAAACGCATACTCGCTCTTCTTCGAAGCAAGTGCATAGCAGAAACTACAGCTATTTCATTATTTATGACAAAACTCTTACTTTGAAAATCAAGTGAATCAAGCAACAGCACCACGGGGTCTACATGCTGGGCACTTGGGGCACCAAGAATAATTTCTTCCGCATCTTCTCTAGAAAAAACATCTAATTCTACATGTGGAATGTCTAGTTTTTTTAATCGGGACAATCTTAATCGAGCTAATGTTTTTCGAATTGCTCCGGCAGATCGCTTGTAGCGATCCTCTAGGTCAGCCCAAGAAGTACCCAGACGCAATTCCTGCTCTATCTCTTGCACGTCCATCCTCGATAAAGGTGTTGCTTGTTTGAACATGCGTGCCATTGAAGGATCTTGCTCCAACAGTAACCGGATTGTCTCGTGGTCTCGACTCGAGTGCTTTGCAACTTCCACAGCAACCTCGCTCATATATATTTTTTTGCCCTTGAGTTTCGTCGCAGATACAATGACTTCTTGTTTTTCATCCTCTGTAAGTCTAGAAAAATTCGATGCGTTCTGGAGCCTTCGTTTATTTTGATCTACAAAATGAGCAAGCATCGAAGATGAACATCCGAGTCTTCGGCGGCCATCCGACTCGTTCACCCAGTGAAAAATTAAGCCTTCATGTCGCAAGCGACTCACGGTTCGGGTTGAAACATTTAGTTTTTTTGCAATTTGCCCAGCATCCATCATTCCATGCGCTGGCAAGTCGAGTGTTCTGCTTACTACTGCAACGAGTGCAACAAGATCGGAAAGTACTGCACTACCAAGGAGTGTAGGTTGATTCGCAACATCTCCACGATATCCTGTAACTCTGTAGACAATGTAATCAAACGGATAAAGTACGTTCTCGTCAATCTCTTGAATCAGTTGTTCTGCCAACTCCATCTGTTGAAGCCGAATTTTCCTCGGCGCTCTGGATATTTCCAAAGCGAAGCTCTTGAGTTGCTCAATAAAAAATCGAGACGCGATGGGCATACATTCACGACTCCAAAATGCGAAGCGGTCGGACTTCTTTCAGAATTCCACAAGTCTTCGCGAGAGAATAAAACAAATCTAGTGATTCCTTGTGGGCATCACTCCAATCATACTGCATGTGACTCGTCAGATACTGCTCTGCTAAGTGTGCATCCCACCCACGCTCTCGTGCATGGACTGAAACAATTTGTTCTATTCGGTGTTTATTACATGCAAGTTGCCTTTGAAGCAACATCGTAACTTTTTGCAGAAGACATTCCGAAAAGTCCACACTTCCAAACCAAGCAGCAAAGACAAATGGCAAGCCTGTTTGTTTCTTCCATGCTTGCCCTAAATCTAAAGTGTATGGATATTCTTCACCAAAACCACTAGATATAACTTTATCTCCAATGATTAAAACTGCTTCGGGCCACGAAGAAGAACATCTATTCATCGATCGAATATCTGTTGACACAATTGAAGGTGTGTTGCCAAATTGTTCTTTTAGAATAATTTGTAACAAGGCAATCGATGTATGGCTGTCAGAATCACAATGCACTTCTCTACATTCTTGAAATGGAACTCGACTGCATAGCTGCACTGTCATTGACTCACCATCGCTACTTAAGACGCCAACTGGCAGAATCCCTAAGTTCATTGAACTTTGTTGATAATCAATTGATGAAGCAAGGGCTACATCAACTTCGCCTCGTTCTAAACAGCCAACCAATTCACTAGGAACCTTTGCGACAACGTCGATGCCCTCAACTGCCTGAACACCTTCAGTCATGGGAGAAGCGTTCAAAAAATTCACGACGCCAAGACGAATATTTTGGGCAATCACTGCTGACATTCGCACATCATAGTCCCCTACGAGTGAAAAAACACTATTTATTGCTGTTATCGGTCATAGAAGATTATTTATTTCTTTCGTGAACTTCCAAGGTTGAGTAACCGATACATAGGGTGGACAACTTTGTGTGTTCTCGAGCCCAAGCAACGAGAGGCAATATAAGGGACCGCCCTCGGGCCGACCCACTTCGCTCTTAGCGTTACTTGGGCTCGACGACATTCGTCACCAACTCTCTTCTCTCTCTCCAAAAACGTTTGTTCCCGTCACTTGTGACGGGAACCGTTTTTTTATTAGGAGTCACCTCGGAACTATGATGTGCACGAAATCACTTGGGGTGTATCAGATTCCCGCATTGATTCTAAATACGTTCTCCGAACTTTTGGAGAAATTCTACTCATAATTGCATGGGGGACAACACCCGCAACTTCAGCGAGATGCGCAAGGGTGGCACTGCTTTTTTTAGAGACTGATATTAACTCGATTCCACAGCCAACTTCACTCGCTGAAAATTCTGTCAAATCAATTGCTATCTGATCCATGCAAACACTCCCTATAACGGGAGCATCGCCAAGTGATACTTTAAACTGTTCGTCGTACACCCTAACAAATGCACTTCTGCTATCACCCTCTTGACCAACTCCCATTGGGTAGCCTGCAGCATAACCAACTGGAACAATTCCAATTCTAGAGTTTCGTTTTGAAGTCCACTTTCCAGAGTACCCAACATGCTCCCCTACCTGAACTTTACGTACGTGGGCGAGTCTTGTTCTCCAAGTTACAACTGGCATAGTTCCTACCAGTGGCGCAACTCCAAATGGCACAGCACCGCTCCATGCAAGTCCGACACGAACCATGTTCAGATGAGACCAATTCCATTGCACCATAGCTGCCGTATTTGCTTCATGCACTACGCATGACGGCGACAAGGGAACTTGAAGTGAATTAAGCACCTCGCTGAATCTATCGTGTTGCAAACGTGTCAACGCTTCATCATGTGTTGCTGAAACAAAATGAGTCAACACACCTGTTAAAGTAAAATTACGATTCATTCTGATAGTTGTTATTAATCTTTCCGCATCAACCAAGCAACATCCGCCACGATGTAGCCCTGTATCTACCTTCACTTGAACATGTAGTGTTATCCCGAAACGCGAAGCGAGAGCATCAAGTGCGTGTAAATGATCTTCGCCATGCACGACGAGATGAATGGTTCCTCTGTTCAATCCGCGATAAATCGGATGAAACCGATCAAAATCATAGACTGGGGCTAAAATTAGAATTGGGGTTGAAACTCCAGAAACAAGAAGATCTCCCGCTTCATCTGCACTATACACAGCAAGAAGATCTGCATGCTTTTGAAGCTCTGTGGCGACTTTTACTGCTCCCAAACCATATCCATCCGCCTTTACAACAGCACAGAGTTGACATCTATTACCAATATGAGTACGAATCACGCTACAATTACGATTTATCGCTCCCAAATCAATCTGTACGGCACTGTGTTGTATTCTTTGAAACGTATGCATCCGTGCAATTCTTACCCTTTGATAATCCGAAACAGAAAATCCAAACTCTATCCCAGCTATGAATTGTATCGTCCTCAAAACATTATTACCACCAGAACAATTGAAATCTAATGACTATGCCTGATATTGATCTTGAAATATTTGATACTTCTCAATCGTTCGCAGATATCGGGCTCAATGCCGAGTTACAAAAAGCTGTCGAACAGATTGGCTTTACGCATCCCACGATTATCCAATCAAAACTTATACCTCTCGCCCTAACGGGTTCAGATGTTCTTGGACAATCTCGAACCGGATCGGGCAAAACTGCAGCATTCGGACTTCCTGCGTTAAATATTCTTGAAGAAGGCGATGCGTATGGCGCGTTAATTTTAGTTCCAACACGAGAACTTGCCATTCAAGTTGCAAGCGAGCTCGAGGAACTGGGACAATTTACAAACTTAAAAGCCGTCCCAATTTATGGTGGCCAAAAAATAAATATTCAGATTGAGAAGTTAGAAAAACGACCTCAGATTATTGTTGGCACACCTGGCCGTGTCATGGATCTCCATCAACGAGGGCACTTGCCATACGACAGAATCAAAATTGCAATACTCGATGAAGTTGATCGAATGCTTGACATTGGCTTTCGTGATGACATTCGGAAAATACTAGGCGGATTGAGGCAAAAACATCAAACTATTTTTGTTTCTGCGACCATTTCAGATGAAATTAATCGGCTTGCAAAAAAATACATGCACGATGCAACGTTACTCGATGTTACTTCTTCCTCCGGAAGTTTAACTGTTGCGCAAGTAAGTCAAGAATATCTACCGGTTGAAGCTTGGGATAAAAAAAGGCTGTTGCATCATCTGCTATCACATGAAGAAACTGCAATGACACTCATCTTTTGCAAGACAAAGGCTACAGTTGACAAACTCACTCGTTACCTTCAACAGAAAAACATTGAAGCCGCTGCAATTCATGGCGACCTTCAACAAAGCAAGCGTAACAGCGTAATGCAAAAACTTCGCGACGGAAAACTCAGTGTTCTAATCGCTTCTGACTTAGCATCCAGAGGAATCGACGTGGAGAATATTACTCATGTCATAAATTACGATGTTCCTGAAGATCCTGAAATATACGTACACCGAATTGGCCGAACTGCTCGTGCTGGTCGTGGTGGAATTGCTTGGATGTTTGTCACTCCAGATCAAGGGCAGTTGCTAACGCAGATAGAAGCATTAACAAATGTAGAGATAACTATCAAAGAGTATCCTGATTTCAAACCAGGTCCAGAGCCAAGGGTTGTTGCGGAGCGAAAAGCGCAAGAAGAAAAACGAATTGAGGCGTCTCGACAGAACAAAAGTCGCACAAAAGTAGATTTACCAAGCGAACAAGACGGGAAAGATGACAAGAGTTTTCCTGGTGGAATCGTACCGAAGGGGTTGCCTAACAAGCGAATGGGTGGACGAGTACGAACTCGAAAACGATGAGCATCTCACTTTCTGATGATATTCGTCATGCACTCTCTTCAGGCACGCCAGTTGTGGCTCTTGAAACTGCGGTACTAACTTCTGGGCTTCCAAGAACACCGTGGTGTGATACGTATGGCGAATGTCCCGCAGCCATTGATGAAAATAAACCAATTAATTCTGCTCTTGCATCATTGATGACAAATGCGGTTCTGGAGAATGGCGCTACTCCAGCATGGATTGCTGTGGTTGATGGTGTGTTACGAATTGGTCTTCCGCCAAAGGAACTTGTTGCACTTTGCACGAATTCAAATGCAGGAAAAGTATCTATTGCCACATTCGCACAGACACTTGACTCAAAAAAAACTGCAGGAACAACTGTCGCTTCTACTTTGCTTGCGTGCAAACTCGCTTCTCCTGAACATCCAATTCGGGTCTTTGCAACAGGTGGAATCGGTGGCATCCATCAAAATTGGACTGAACGCCTTGATGTTTCTGCAGATCTTCTCTTGCTAGCAACAACCCCAACCTGTGTTGTTTCAAGTGGAGCAAAATCTATTCTTGACATTCCTGCCACCGTAGAATCTCTTGAAACGATTGGGGTTCCAGTCCTTGGACTTGGAACCACAACATTTCCACGGTTCATAGAGAAAAAGCAGGAGTGCGACCCTGCTGTGTACGAAGTACATTCTCCTTTAGATGTTGCGACTCTATGCAAAAAACACTGGCAGGATTTACGATTGCCATCTGCAGTTTTAGCAACAGTTCCAGTCCCAGCGGCTGTTGCACTCGAAGATGGTGTACTTGCACAAGCACTCGTACAAGCTGAGCAAGATTGGGTTGCAACAAATCAGCCATCGGCCACTCGAACGCCGTTTCTTCTCGATCAAATTGCAACAATAACGCAAGGTAAATCGCTTGTTGCAAACCTAGCGTTACTCTGCAATAACGCCCAAATCGCCGCAAAAATCGCAGTCGCCATGTAATTGGGGGTCTGTCCCCCGCTCTGTCCCCAGGTCTGTCCCCCGCTCTGTCCCCAGGTCTGTCCCCTGCTCTGTCCCGGGGTCTGACCCAAGCAAAAAAATCCTCTGAGGTAATTATTTCACCCTTTCTAGCTATATACTGCTCATATCGGGACAATCAGGGGGAAGGTACTACAACATGACAGAACCACAGACAGAAACAGTTATTGGTTTCCTTGATTGGGAAACTCCACATGAAGGACGTCTGCGCCAATGGCAAAATGGTCCGGTGCGTACAGAGAGTGATCCGTATATTTCGGCATCTCTTAAAGATGAATATCCATTGCGTGCTGGGCAGATGCTCACAACAACTGTCGTTCAAAAAAAGTCTAAAAATAAGAAAAAGGGAAAACCTCGAAATGTTCGCCCTGTTGTTTCAAAGATTACTGCAATCGAGGGAATAGAACCCTCTGAATATGCAAAGCACAAACCATTTCCGGAAATGACCGTCATTGATCCCCAGCCAAGGATAACTCTTGAACATAAGGGTTGCCCCCCCGCATGCAGATTGATTGACCTCTTTTGCCCAATTGGGTATGGAACTCGCGGCCTAATCGTTGCACCACCAAAAGCTGGCAAGACTGTTCTCTTACAAAATATTGCTCAGGGTATTCACCACAATCATCCTGACATCGAAGTAGTGGCGCTACTTATCGATGAACGCCCAGAAGAAGTTACTGAGTTCAAACGCACTGTCCCAGCAGAAGTTCTTGCTTCATCAAATGACCAGGATGTTGATGAACATATCGAACTTGGCATTATGGCAATTGAACGTGCGAAACGAAAATTAGAAGCTGGACTTGATGTTGTTGTTCTTCTTGATTCGCTAACCCGGCTTGGCCGAGCCTTTAACAATTCAAAAAAATACGCAAGTAGCGGCCGAACAATGTCTGGTGGTCTTGATGCAAAAGCACTTGATGTTCCAAAGCAACTTTTTGGTGCCGCACGCAACGTGGAACAAGCGGGTTCGCTCACAATTATTGCAAGTTGTTTAGTAGACACAGGATCCCGTGCTGATCAAATTATTTTTGAAGAGTTTAAGGGAACTGGAAACATGGAACTGATCCTTGATAGGTCCATCTCAGAGCAACGTCTCTATCCCGCAATTAATCTAGCTGCTTCTGGAACCCGTAAAGAAGATTTGCTCATGACTCCGCCAGAATGCAAAACTGTCATTGCACTCCGAAGGCGCTTACTGAATATGAAACCTCCTGTCCAAATCAAACAACTCCTCTCGGCTCTTGATCGTTTCGAAACAAACGAGCAACTTGTGAGTGGATGATGGCAAAAACAATAGACCCACGTCTCCGCCAAGCAATGCAAGCACTCGCTCAGGGACAAGTGCAAGACGCTGATTCATTATGTAGATTGGTTCTTTCAGAGCGAAGACGGGATGATCTTGCGATGGCAATTCTTGCTCAAGTTTGTAATGCAACAGGAAAATATGATGAGGGATTCAAACTCATCAAAAAAGCGATTGCTAAAAATAATAAACGGGCCGACTATCACGGATTACTTGCAGACATACTTACGACACGTGGTGATTTCCGAGACGCACTGCGCTCTTATGATAAAGCACTTAAATTAAACCCAAGCCACCAAGGCGTCATCGCTGGCAAGGCAAATACATTTTTGCGGTTAAACGAACCAAAAAAAGCAATCCAACTTGTTGGACCTTTCGTCAAAAATGGAAATGAAGATGTTGGGATTTCAATCGTTTTCGCGAAAGCGCTTCTTGAAAGCGGCAACCCAATTGACGCAAGTGAAGTTCTTATCAAACACCTTCCAGCAAAAAATGAGTCCGTTGAAACACGTCGAACACTATATTTCACACTTGGTAAAGCGATGGAAAAAGCCGGAGAATACAAGAGTGCATTTGAGGCATACGAAGAGGGAAACAAACTTTCTGCTTCGGGTTTTGATCTTGATGCCCTTGTTCAAAAGCACGATGAGATAATGAGTGTCTTTCCAGCAGATTCGTTTTCTTCCATACCAACTTCGACACTTGACACTTCGTCGCGAGTCTTTATCGTCGGCATGCTTCGCAGCGGGTCAACACTCACCGAGCAAATTATCGATGCACATTCAAATGGGCAGGGTCTTGGTGAACTTGAAACTCTCCCACGAATCCTCAACGAAGAAGATTTGACTACTCTCGATGTCGATAAACTCAACACAATTGCCAAACGCTACCTGGATGAAACACAAAATAAATTAGGTGCTTCAGTTTTTGTTGATAAACAACTCGGCAACTACCAAAATATTGGGTATATAAAGCAACTCTTTCCGAACGCAAAAGTTATTCATTGCACACGAAACCCTATGTCAATGGGGCTTTCGTGCTTTGCTCAAAAATTGCCACCCTTTACAAATCCTTGGGCGAGTACGTTGCATAGTATCGGGCACTTTTACAATGAATACATGCGACTCATGCGCCATTGGGAATCTGTCCTGGGCAAAGATATATTGCAGGTTTCGTACGAGAATCTGGTTTCCAATCAAGAAACTACGACTCGCAAAATTCTCGACTTCTGCAATTTAGAGTTTGAAGAAAAATGCTTGGATTTTTGGAAAACTGGTCGCACCGTGCTTACGCTAAGCCAAGACCAAGTTCGAAAACCAATGTACGATTCATCCTTAGCGAGACACAAAAACTTTGGCGACGTACTCAACCCTCTGAGTGATGCGTTAGGAAAATAGAGCCTAAACTACTTCCGCCTTCGACGAAAAGTAATTCCTGCAACTCCACACAATACAAATGCGCTTGGTGCAGGTATTGCAACAGAACGATATTGCCATGACGTACCATCCGCATTCTTGCCTAGGATATTGATGAAGCCTGAAACTGTTCCGGTTGTTGTAAATTGACCAATCAACACGCGGCCATCAACTTCCATCACTTGCGCATCATCGGGTGTTGCAAGCCACGTACCATTATCTGCTACCAAATCACCGCCAGTTTCAAAAGCAGTGAAATCTATTCCTATATGAAGCATTACGTTTCCCACAGATGTAAGATGCCCAATCGTCACAAAACTGTCGTATTCTAAACTCAACAAGAATGGAAATAACGCTGGGTTCGGTGCCTCGAACGACCCCGATACATGCTGATAAAAACCCGCCCCCCCAGATTCTATTCTCAGAATAGAATCAATATCGCCAAATATTGCATTCACTTGATTCCCTTCGTCGACGTTTACATACACACGATACGTCGTACCGATTCCAAACCCACTCTCAATCTCATCTACCGAAATCCCTTGAAAGTCAGCATTTGCAAGCCCTGTTGTGATAAGTGCACTCGTAACTACCACGAAACGTGTTATTTTCTCATTGCCCATCAAAGAAAACTCCTTTTTCTTTACATGTAACCCAATTCGATTGTAAACATGCACCGGTACATGCTTTTCATCATCCAGATTTAGGAGTACCTATCGTCTTATTTGATAAAACACATGAAAACGAATGGAACTAACAGGTGCACTACGGGTCAGATCCGTCGTCACAAAAGACAACACCCCAGCCAAGGGCTGGGGTGTTGTACGAGTTAGCTAATTAATTAGCTGGAGTTGTCACAAATTACTTGCGACGTCGGCGTGCAGCCAATCCTGCAAGACCCAAAAGGGCCAATGCGCCTGGAGCTGGAGCTGTATCAAAAGTGATACCGTCAGCATTCCAGTTTGTGAGATCTGCGTTTTTGCCTTGCATGTTGACTGAGCCAAAGACATGGTCGCCTGCTGCGACTGTGAATTGACCAATCAAAACTTGACCATTTACTTCCATTACTTGCGCGTCATCAGGAGTTGCAAACCATGAACCGTTGTCGGTCCACAATGAGCCACCACTGTTGAAGTTAGTAAAGTCAATACCAATATTGAGCATGTTGTTACCAACATTATCTTCAAGACCGATAGTTACCCAACTGTCATAGGCAAGACTTGGAAATACAGCAATTAATGCTGGATTAAGCGAGAAAGTCGTATCTACACCAAAAGCTGGTGTTTGATAAAAACCGCCGTCGCTTGAAATGGTGAGCGCGTTAATATCGTCACCATACACAGCATTTAACTGACTACCTGCATCAAGATCAGCATAGATTAGATAAGTATCACCATAAGACGATGAGGACATCGTCCATGAAATACCTGTAAAATCTGCAGTTGCTGAACCTGCAAGGATAAGAGAGCCAACTCCGGCTGTTAAGCCTAAAAGTTTAATATTGTTCATATGAACACTTCTCCTTCTTTACTCGTTACTCGATACGCTCGAGACATACGAGAGAACATTAGTTCTCCAATTTCCCGCCAGCATAGCGAACCACGCTGACTGCTTCCATGTGTAAAGTAGCACGTATTTTATACTCCGCAACCCCTACTATTCGGAATATATGCACTAAATTAACTCCGTACCCATATTATTTTACCTATTTTTACATTATTGCGATAAAAATCGGCATTAAGTGCCCTGCTTGGGTCTGACCCTGACAGAATAGGGTCAGACCCGTCACAAAAGACAACACCCCAGCCAAGGGCTGGGGTGTTGAAAAATTGAAGCTACGGGGTACTTACTTACGTCGACGACGTGTTGCAATACCTGCAAGACCCAAGAGCGCTATCGCACCTGGAGCTGGAGCTGTATCAAAAGTGATACCGTCAGCATTCCAGTTTGAGAGATCTGCGTTTTTGCCTTGCATGTTAACTGAGCCAAAGACATGGTCGCCTGCTGCGACTGTGAATTGACCAATCAAAACTTGACCATTTACTTCCATTACTTGCGCGTCATCAGGAGTTGCAAACCATGAACCGTTGTCGGTCCACAATGAGCCACCACTGTTGAAGTTAGTAAAGTCAATACCAATATTGAGCATGTTGTTACCAACATTATCTTCAAGACCGATAGTTACCCAACTGTCATAGGCAAGACTTGGAAATACAGCAATTAATGCTGGATTAAGCGAGAAAGTCGTATCTACACCAAAAGCTGGTGTTTGATAAAAACCGTTGTCACTTGAGATGGTGAGTGCATTTGTACCATCACCATACACAGCATTCAATTGATTACCTGCATCAATGTCCGCAAAGATTTGATAAGTATCACCATAAGACGATGAGGACATCGTCCATGAAATACTTTGAAAATCTGCTGAAGCTGCACCAGCAAAAATAAGCGTGCCCACTCCTGCTGTTAAAACTAATACATTTATTTTTTTCATCTTTGTTCTCTTTCTTTATCTTTCTAATTTGAGTTTGAAAACGTATTTTCTTCAGTATCCGCCAACACAATCGAACATCAATCGGGTTGGTTGCTTCCAACCTTAAAGTACACCACCCTCACAGAAAGGCAAACCGTTACAACCAACAGAATACGATTTGTTTAAACCCACTATACCTCTGTTACCTAGTGTGACACTAGCCCGTTCCCACCACGCGTACTCCTACATATTATGGGGCTACTTTGAGCAAATAAATGCAGTTTGTGAGGTTTGTGACAGGTCTGACCCTGACAGAATAGTGTCAGACCCTTGTTAGGTCATGTTCCTTCTAACGCAAAAAATGCGGAACGTCTTGAGAATAACTTCTACGTTCTTCAGTTTGGGTCAGACCCGTCGCAATCCCATCGCAAAAGACAACACCCCAGCCAAGGGCTGGGGTGTTGAAAAATTGGAACTACAGGGTGATTACTTACGTCGACGACGCATCGAAATACCTGCAAGACCCAAAAGGGCCAATGCGCCTGGAGCTGGAGCTGTATCAAAAGTGATACCGTCAGCATTCCAGTTTGTGAGATCTGCGTTTTTGCCTTGCATGTTGACTGAGCCAAAGACATGGTCGCCTGCTGCGACTGTGAATTGACCAATCAAAACTTGACCATTTACTTCCATTACTTGCGCGTCATCAGGAGTTGCAAACCATGAACCGTTGTCGGTCCACAATGAGCCACCACTGTTGAAGTTAGTAAAGTCAATACCAATATTGAGCATGTTGTTACCAACATTATCTTCAAGACCGATAGTTACCCAACTGTCATAGGCAAGACTTGGAAATACAGCAATTAATGCTGGATTAAGCGAGAAAGTCGTATCTACACCAAAAGCTGGTGTTTGATAAAAACCGCCGTCGCTTGAAATGGATAGTGCATTTGCACCATCACCATACACTGCATTCAATTGATTACCTGCATCAATATCTGCAAAAATTTGATAGGTATCACCATAAGCCGATGAGGTCATCGTCCATGAAACACCTTGAAAATCTGCCATCGCCGTACCAGCACTCACTGAAACAAACAATGCAGAAACAATGAGGGGGGTCTTCCTGACTACCATCTGTTCCTCTCCTTTATAATCTTGGAACACACTCATTCTCTACTTCCAACACGTATTGAAAGCTTCCATTCCCTTTCCAGATAAGGTCCGGTAATGGTTTACAATGCGAAAACTATCAAGCAGACTAAGTGTCGTCAAGCGACTATTTATGGTATTCAGGGCTTATATTCCCTTCGACTACTTCTAACTGCCCTAAGTCTAAGCACTTGTAGAACCAAAAATTAATTCAAAAAAACCGCCCTAGCAATACTAGGGCGGCTCATCTTCTCTCGTTCTCTCTTTAGCTGTGTTTTATGTTCGTCTTCGGCGAGTCGCTATACCAGCGAGACCGAGCAACGCGATGGCACCTGGAGCTGGAAAATCGACTGAAAGATATTCCCACGATGTCCCATCTGCGTTTTTCCCCACAATATTAATTGTGCCATAAACAACACCTTCTGTCGTAAACGCATTCGTTGTAAATTGGCCAATCAGTACTCGGCCATCAACTTCCATCACTTGTGCATCATCAGGTGTTGCAAACCATGTTCCGTTATCCGTTGCAAGGTTTCCGCCAGCTTCAAAATCAGTCCAATCAATACCGATGTTCAGCATCGCGTTATCTGCCGATGTAAGCCTTCCGATTGTTACAAAGCTGTCGTATGCTACGCTCGGGAAAAAACCGAAAAGTGCTGGATCTGGAGCTACATGCGAACCAAACATATTTTGGTAAAAACCTGATCCGCCAGAGTTAATGTTGAGTGGATCAGCCACATCACCATAAACCGCATTCACTTGATCGCCTACGTCAACGTTTGCATACACACGGTGTGTCGTACCAGCAAAGCCGCTGTCTAGTACATCAACTGCAATCCCCTGAAAATCAGCGCTTGCAGATCCAATCGTAATTAGCGTGCCTACAATTGTTGTTGTCATTGAAAGTGTACATTTGTTCATTGTTAAGTTCCTCATGTCTTTTGTTCTTACTTGTCTGCAAATGTTGTTGCTTTCAACGAAGACACTTGCCTCTTCAGAGACACTATGAACCAGATCGCTCAACACACAAGCAACCTTTCCGAACCAATACCCTCGCAGTTCCGGTTGTACTGATTGTTCCAGTTATCCACCAAAAAGCGTAATTCCTACGTCTTTTTATAGGACCCGCCCTGCATTGACTCTGTGTAGTGTCCAGAGATTTTATGAAGTTTTATAAAAGAAAACCGCCGCTACGCGAAGTAGCGGCGGTTTGAAGGTCGAATAATTACGGTTTCGTCCGGTACCAAATGGCGAACCGTAACCTGTCAATGCAAATTACTTGCGTCGACGTCTACTAGCTACACCAGCAAGACCCAAGAGTGCAAGAGCACCTGGAGCTGGAACTCCGCCCATTGAGAAGTCAAAGGCTTGGTCTCGAGCCTGGAAGGTCTCGAAGTTGCCTGCTTTACCTTGAAAGTTAAGAACACCACTTACGTTGGAGTCTAAACCAAACATAGTAAATTGGCCAACCATTACACGGAGATCAGCACCAGCGAGGACCTGTGGGTCGTCTGGAGTTGCAAACCATGAACCGTTGTCAGTTGAGATACTGCCACCAGCTTCAAAAGCTGTGAAGTCAATACCAATATTGAGCATATTGTTACCGGTCATGTCTGAAAGACCGATAGTTACCCAACTGTCCAAAGCCAAGCTTGGGAAGAGTGGGAGTAATGCTGGATTAATTGCTGCACTTGTTGATCCACCAAGAGCGTTTTGGTAAAAACTGCTTGATGTTTCAATAAGAAGTGCATTTTGTGCGTCGCCGAATACGGCGTCTAACTCATCTGATGCAGCGCTAAAGTTAGCGTAAATCTGAGCAGTCCATGTACCATCGCCGTTATCAGTGGAATCAAAACTGAGTCCTGTATAATCGGCCATAGCTGAACCTGTGATCAGCGAACCTGCTGCAATTGTGAGTGAAAGCGTTTTAATATTCATGTGCTTTCCTTCCTCTTTTTCTTTCTTAAAATTAAACTAGATCTAGATAAAAACATACGTTGGTGATTGTCATCGAACTTACTCCAGAGCTGACTTGGAAGCCGTCATCAAATCATGTTCCCCAACAGCGTTGATATTCGCAATACAGTTAAAGTTGGTTCCCACAACCTTGTATTGAAATCTCTTCCCTGAAGGGATTGCCGGAACTTTCGCTCCGACAGCACTTCAGAATACTGATTGAATGGGCACAGTCAATACAAAAGCAACACTTTTCTCATAATATGTGAAAAAAACCGTGCAAAACTACCCATCTTGCCACTTTTAGATACATGCAATTTATTTGTGGTTTCCGACTTTCGAGTGGGTTAGCAACGCCTCCGACGGCTCGCAAGCCCTGCTATGCCAAGAAGTGCCAAAGCGCTTGGTGCTGGAATACTGAAGTCAAAGGCTTGGTCTCGAGCCTGGAAGGTCTCGAAGTTTCCTGACTTACCTTGAAGGTTCAAAACACCACTTACGTGGGAGTCTAGACCAAACATAGTAAATTGGCCAACCATGACACGGAGATCAGCACCAGCGAGGACCTGTGGGTCGTCTGGAGTTGCAAACCAGAGGCCATTATCAGTCCAGATATCACCACCATTGGTTTCAAAGTCACTCCAGTCAACACCTAAATCAAGCATGTTATTGTCTGCCCAGTCTGATTGTCCAATCGTGACCCAACTGTCCCAAGCAATACTCGGATGCTGGGTGAAAATATCTGGGTTGATTTCCATCGACGTTGCTCCACCATAGGCGCTTTGAAAAAAACCATTATCAGCATGAATACGCAGTTCATTATCTGAATCCCCGAATATCGCATTGAGTTGATCCGTTTCAGCATCGAAATTCGCGAAAATTCGCGCTGTCCAAGTACCGTCTTCGTTTATCTGCCAATCAAAATCCAATCCTGTGTAATCAGCCATCGCAGTCTGTGCGATAAGTGACGCCGCTCCAATTGCATAAAACAGTGTGTAGTTCTTCATGTCCAATTCCTTTTCTTTTTTAGGTTCTCTCAACAACTTGAAATTGATCCAATATCAATTCCTTCTCTCAATAAGACATGCGGTAAAAATAGCCCAATGAGGAAACATATAAAAAGAAAAAACGTTTCAGGCTTTTGGGTGTGGGCTTAAATCACATAAGTCGTGCGATACCACGATGTTAGTCGCCCAGCCCAGAGCGTCCTAAACTGCTAGGGTCATGTAACGGGTCTGTCCCCAGAAGTTTGCGTAGAAGTTTTTGTGCACTGGCTTACCCGCATTGAGTTCTATATCTCAAATTGTGTAGTGCGGGACTGACCCCAAACTGCTCGCGTCGTTCTCTGTTAGGTCGTGTTCGCACTAACGCTAGGGTCAGACCCTTCTTAGG
>CAYSYI010000020.1:0-36633 GCA_964435395.1 uncultured Isosphaeraceae bacterium | reverse complement strand
CTAAGAAGGGTCTGACCCTAGCGATAGTGCAAACACGACCTAAGAAGGGTCTGACCCTAGCAGTATGGGGTCAGTCCCGCACAACCCAACTTGAGATATTGAACTCAACGCGGGTAAGCCAGTGCACAAAAACTTCTACGCAAACTTCTGGGGACAGACCCATTACACGACCCTAGCAGTTTGGGGTCAGTCCCGCACAACCCAACTTGAGATATTGAACTCAACGCGGGTAAGCCAGTGCACAAAAACTTCTACGCAAACTTCTGGGGACAGACCCGTTACACGACCTCACTGCGGTCACGTCACTTCGTGTCGTACCAATTCCGACCAATCGAAGCGTCTGCGACGATTGGAACATCGAGAGTCATCGCAGATTCCATCACTTCAACAAGTAAATCTCGAACAGCTTCGGCATCATTTTCTGGCGTTTCGACAACAAGTTCATCGTGAATCTGCATGAGCAAACGTGCTTCTGGGAACTCTTCAGCAAGGCGCTGATGCATATTGTTCATTGCAACTTTAATCAAATCCGCAGCACTCCCCTGCACAACACTATTGATTGCAACGCGCTCAGCGAGCGCTCTCTGCTGAGGGTTTGCAGCATGTATCCCGCGAATTGGTCGACGACGTCGCTTAATCGTCTCGACATAATCGAACTCATTTGCTTGTTCGACACACGTTGCAAGGAATGAATCAATACCCGTAAACCTTGATTTGTAGTCATCGATAATTTGAGATGCTCGTTGTGGTTCGCACTTCAATTGCCTTGAAAGTCCCCACTGTGTAATACCATAGACAATGCCAAAGTTAACAGCTTTTGCAGCAGAGCGTTGTTCATCTGAAACTTCGTCTATAGCTGTACCAAATACTTCTGATGCAACTGCACGATGAATATCTTGCCCATCTCGAAATGCTTGCAATAATGCCTCATCGCCACTCAAGTGTGCAAGCATCCGAAGTTCAACCTGTGAATAATCTGCCGAAACAAAAACATTTTCCTTTTCAGGTATGAACGCACGTCGAATTTCTCGACCAATTTCTGAGCGAATTGGAATATTCTGCAAATTTGGGTCGCTGCTACTAAGGCGACCAGTAGAAGTTCCGGTCTGATTAAACGAAGCGTGAATTCTTCCCGTATTAGGATTAATCACTTCAGCGAGAGAGACCAAATACGTATTCACTAACTTTGTTAACTTTCGATACTCAAGAATCAATGTTGGAAGTGTTGTTTCTATATCTGGATCACTCGCTAATTTTTCCAGCACTTCAACATTCGTTGAATGAAATGATTTCCCTTTCTTAATCGGGGTAACTCCAAGGCCTGGCGAATCATTAAATAGCACCTCTGACAACTGTTTTGGAGAATCTGGATTAAACGGATATGGAGCAGCTTCAACTATTTCCGCTTGAAGCTCTTCAATTCGTTTTGAAATAATTGCCCGTTGTCTTTGCAGTTCACTTGGATCAACTTTTATTCCTGCAATTCGCATTGAAGCAAGAACTCTGACGAGAGGCATCTCTACTTCGTCGTAGAGTTTTCGTAAACTGCCTTCTAACTGTGGCTCAAAAACCTTCCACAATTGAAACGTAATATCAACATCTTCAGAAGCATACGGACACGCATCAAGGATTGGCACTTTATCAAATGTAATTTGATTTTTTCCAGAACCAATCAGTTCCTTAATTGAAATGCATTCGTACCCAAGCATTCCAAGTGCGACTGCATCCATTGAATATCCAGAACGAGAAGCATCGATAATCCACGCAGCAATCAGCGTATCGTGCAATGGACCTTTCACAGTTACACCGGCATTCTCAAGAATAACTAGGTCGTACTTTATGTTGTGGCCAATTTTCGCAACGGATTCGTTTTCAAGAATATTTCGGAGTGATTCAATTACAACCTCTTGCTCAAGATGTTCCTCTGGACACATCGTTGGAATGTATGAGCCATCACCCTCGCCAAGCGAAATTGAAATTCCACACAGTTTTGCTGTCATCGGATTAAGGCCTGTCGTCTCGGTATCAAGGGCAAGTATTTTTGCATTGGCACATTTCTTCACGAGGGCATCAAGCTTTTTCTTTGTATCAACCAATTCGTATCCCGCGCTGTACGCAGGATGATCACGATCTGGTCCCATGTCAAAAAGGCCGCCAGCAATCGTCGCTGTTGGCTTTGGTGTTTTCGAAATCTGTTGCCTTGTTTTCTCTTTTTCATCACCACTAGCAAGTCTCTTCACATCTTCAGGGAAGCGATTAAAGCCAAGTTCTTTGCATAAGGAAACTATTTTTTTAACATCCCAACGCGTAGGATCAGACACAGTCTCTTTCAAATCGAATTCGAACGCGACGTCTTCTTTCAGTGCAACTAACTGCCTACTCAGTTTAAGAATGTCACGACTTGCAAGCAAATTCTCTTTGCGTTTCCCCTTTATCTGATCGATATGTTCATATACACCATCAATCGAACCATATTCCATAATGAGTTTCGCGGCAGTCTTTGGACCTATTCCCGGAACACCTTTAATGTTGTCGCTTGTATCGCCCATCATTGCAAGAATGTCTGCAACTAATGAAGGCGGAATGCCCATTCCCGGAGTTTTAAAGACATCATCAGGCAAAACTGCTTGCCCTTTGTGCGCATCAAATAGTTCAACCCGGTCATCGAGAAGTTGCGCGAGATCTTTATCTCTAGAAATAATTCGAATATCAAGGTCTGGTTGCTCTTCTCGCATTCTCTTTACAAGAGACGCAATCACATCATCCGCTTCAACAACCGGTTCGCCTAAAACGGGAATATCAAGTGCTTCAAGAACATCAAGGCACTTGTCTACTTGACCTCCAAAATCATCTGGTGCTTCTTCTCGATTCGCCTTATACTCAGGATCAAGTTCACTTCTAAATGTTTCTTCATCGCTTGCAACATCAATCACAACCACGAGGTGTTCTGGTTTTTCCTCTCGAAGTAACTTAAGCAACATCGAAGTAAACCCATAGACCATGTTTGTTGGGTCACCAGTTACTGGTGTAGACATCGGTGTTCGAATTGCATAGTACGCCCGAAAAAATTGCGCATGTCCATCAATAATGTACAACGAAGACATTACGGGCTTGCTAGCGTTCTAAGCACGGCTTCTGTCATCGTATCGAGTTGCTGATTTCTACGCTTCATCACTGTTCTTGCAACATCAAGAAATTTTTCGATGTTGTACGTACGCTCTCCGTCATCTGTAATCCACGCGAACCGTTTGGTCGGTGATGGTGATGGCGTAGAACTTGCGACCATCGCACCCGTTCCAACCATATTGCCTGTCATTATTCTTGTTTCAATTGCTAACTTCACATGATCACCAACAAAACAACCAATAAAGTTTCTGGTTGTTCTATGTTTCTTACCAGCAAGATCCTTCACGATGATATTGCCGTACGTATTAAGCAAGTTTGAGTTGGCTGTACCTGCTCCAAAATTAACCCACTCTCCAATGACGCTATCGCCTAGATGGCCATCGTGTGATTTGTTGGAATACCCTTGAAAAATTGTCCCTCCGACTTCACCACCAACTTTGCACCAAGGACCTATGGAAGTATTTGCTTTGATAAAGGCACCGTCAATAATGGTACTGTTCTTTCCAATCCAACATGGTCCGCAGATAACTGCGTTTGGTCGAATCACCGCGCCCTCTTCAATTCGAATTGCACCCTGCGATGCGTCGAGAACTGCGCCAGGAAGAAGTACTGCAGAGGGATGCACGTCAATTCGGTTACCACCGAAACTCGACACCTCAAACTCTCCATCAAGTGGTTCAGCGTAATCTAAATCAAGAGAGAGTAATGATGGTAGATGATCAAGAATGTGCCAAGGCAGTTCTATCTGCGGATGGTCTACCGCTGTTTCTTCAACATCCTCAACATGTTCCAAACCTGTTCGCATTGCAATCATTTTTGCCCGCTGCTTGTCATCGCACAAAAATCCTGAAGGAGCAGTGCCCATCTTTCTCGTCAAACGTTCCAGCGTTGTAAGCCCGCCTGTTCGCTGTTCAAACGTTGCTCGAAGATCACAGAGTGGAGCCATTTGATCTGGGCAGTTATCTTTGATAAACCATTGTGTCATGTGACGGTTATCTCCATGTCGCTCTTCGTCCTGTTGGTGAGTGGAATTTCCATAGCCCAATTGTGGCCAAGAGGCACCACCCAAGTGGTACGGCTAGAAGACCAGAATAGATCGCTGTTCCGAAAAGTTTAATCAATTCCCCAAATCCACCACTCGTAACGGCTGGTGTCCAGGGCATAATGCCTCGAATAAGCATAACAAGGGCTTCCGTGGCGCCAGTTGTTATCACTGCAACCGCGGCCAATGCAGCTATCGTAAAGACTCGGCGACGGAATACGATATTTCTAATTTTCAAAACCAAAATCGTTGTCACTAAAAAACCCAATGCATGTGGACCTATGAGGTGAGCACTGCCTGCAAGTTCCCCGTTTCCAGGAGATAAATCGACAAGAACTCCAAGTAAGAGAGTTACCAAAATCGCTATCGTTTCAGGGGCAAACAGCGCTATAAAAACAACAAGGCATGGCATCGCAAGTGGTGTAATCGAGCCAACAGATCGCAGGGTAAGGACACCACCAAAACTAGAATCAAATGCCAAGGCAAGGATTGTGGCAAGAATCGCAACGACTGCTCTCATTCTGATTGCTCCTCACCCGTACCGAGTACCACAACTCGCGAAACATCACGAGCAAGACGTCTAGGAACAACAATGATTTTCTGGCGCAATGGGGCTTCATCAAGTGGCACGACATCCTCAACCACCCCAAGCGTTAATCCTGCACCAACTTGAGGCCATGAAGGATCATCGAGTTGAACAAGGTCGCCCTTTCGAACTCCACTCGTTGCCGCAACTTCAGCGACCATAATTACATCACCATTACTTTGCAAAATGATTTCCGCAAGCAACGGCGAACGGTCGCCTGTTGGGTGTGCTGGAACAATTGCTGCTCGAGTTAAGCCCATGTCTTTGTTTGTTGTAGGCTGCATGTCTATCTTTGTTCTACCGATACTTGAAATCCTTCCGACAATATCGCGACCGACAATTGCTATATCACCAACACGAATTCTTGAAGTAGCTTCTCTGATTAATTTCAGTTCAATCGTTCCAGAGGGAACACTCGGTCTATTCCCAGTAACATCGACTTGAATGATAAGGGGTGGCTGCGGATTTCTTAACGCAGATTCTGGCAATGCCTGCAACTCCCGAAGTTGATCTGCAAGTTCAGTCGCTCGTAACATTTGGGCGTGATACAGTTGTCTATAGCGATCGCGTTCGGCAATTGCTAAATCATTTCGTTCTTTTTCATCAGTAGGAAAATCTGATGGCTCTAAGGAAGGACGAACCCAACTTGTAAACAGTATTCCGATATGAGAAATCGGTGTGATTGGAACTCGCACAAGCGCTGCGAGATCTGATGTCCAACCCAACCAAGACGCAGGCATTAAAGACAAAAATATAGTTATGCCAATTACGATTGGTAAGACATTGGTGCGTTTACGAGTTATTCCGTAACTGCTCAAGGTAGTACATCAAAAGATTAGGACCGATTAATCGTCCATATCTGATTCAAGGACCGATTTCCATAGTTCAAGGTTATCAAGATAAATGCTTGTCCCCTTAGCAACACAAGTCAGTGGATCAGTAGCAATTGTAACTTCAAGACCTGTTGCCTCAGCTATAACTACATCAATACCACGGAGTTCTGCGCCACCTCCAGCAATAACAATACCGTTTTCAACAAGATCTGCAGAGAGCTCAGGCTCTGCTCTTTCAAGCGTTCTTTTCACTACTTCAACAATTGCTTGAATTGGCTCGTGCATAGATTCGCGAATTTCTTCACTTGTAACGGTCGTTTTTCGAGGCATGCCAGTAATGTTGTCTCGACCACGAACGTCAATCGTTTTTTCTTCTTCCATTGGTGCCGCTGATCCAACTTCAATTTTAATTCGTTCTGCAGTTTGTTCACCAATCGTCAAACTGTAATTCTTCTTCATGTAATTGATGATTGCTTCATCAAGGTCATCACCAGCAACACGAACGGATTCACACGTTGCGATATCACCAAGAGACATAATTGCAACTTCAGTCGTACCTCCACCAATATCAACAATCATCGATGCTGTTGGTTCTACGATTGGTAACTCCGCTCCAATCCCTGCAGCCATAGGCTCTTCAACAAGATAGACGCGTCTTGCACCAGCACGTTCTGCTGAGTCAAGAACTGCTCGCTTTTCAACCGCTGTAATTCCTGAAGGAACTGCAATCACAACTCGTGGACCAATTATGCGACCGCGACCACTTACTTTTCGAATGAAATAACTAAGCATCGCTTCAGTAATCTCAAAGTCACTAATGACACCATCCTTCAGTGGACGTATCGCGGTGATGGATCCGGGAGTTTTACCGAGCATTTCTTTTGCGCTGTAGCCAACCGCGTTTCCATTATTCAGCACACGATTCGTTCCACGCTTTACAGCGACTACCGAGGGTTCGTTTAACACGATACCTTCACCTCGAACACAGACGAGTGTATTACACGTCCCAAGGTCTATTCCCATATCTACGCTAAACCAACTTAGTAACTTGTCAAACACAACAAATGCTCCTCTTAGCAACACCCGAGTTTGAACAACTCAAACTCAACTTTGTGAGATGATACGCGAAATTTGCAGAGGCCATTCAGGACTTATTGCTGATCGACAAGAACAAGTGGACCACCATCAGATCGATTGTCAACTTTCGAGTGCTCAGTGTTCACCAAGTACAGCCATGCAACGCCCCCAGCGAGCAACAACGTCGCTACAACAAGAAGGGCTGTAAAGACATCAGGTACCGATTTTCGAGTCGCAACTGGGGCATCGAACTGGGTCATGGTCAATTACGTCCCTTCACAGCGTAGACTGAGGAGCCTGGCACAACTAGACCTCGTGAAGGATCTTCTAGAGAGATACGTCCGATTGACCTATTGATGTCAACTTGTTCAACTTGAAGTCGACCAAGGAATGTTCCATTTTGTCCGACTGTCATAATCCAACCCTCTTTCACGCCATCACGGGAACCAGCATTTATTTCAACAAGAACCTCACCGTCTTCACGAGAGACTGTCAAAATAGTTGAGGAGAGTGAGCGATCTGGTGCAGTACCAGTTATAACTGTTGCTACTGTTTCAAGTTCGCCGAATCTTGATTCATACGATGCAAGTTTCGAACGCATTGAGTCAATCTGTTTTTCCATTTCATGGCGTTCTTCGATTGCCTTTTGTTCTGCTCGCATTGCGCCTTGCGCTTCCATTCTAGCTTCTTCCAAGGTATCTTCCATATCCATAATCATTCGCTCTGCATCAATAATGTTTTGTCGCAACGTATAGTTCTCCACAACAAATCTTTGCTTCAACTCACTATTAACTTCACTCGCACTTGAGAGTGCTTGAAGATTTGCATTACTTTGCGAAAGTTGGGATTCAAGTCTACCAATCTGTGCTTTAAGTGAACTAATTGAAGAACGAGTGTTTGATTGATCACCACGAAGTGTGCCGATTGTTGAATCCCGAGAATCAATCTCATTTTGCATTTGAACTCTTTGTGCAAACAAAGCAGTTTCTGCATCCCCTGCACGAATCATTGCTACACGTTGTTGATCATCCGCTGTTCGGAACTTGGACCTATATGTGTTTTCGTTTGTTGTGTAAGTTGCAACAAGTGGAACCATTGCAACTGAAAGTAGCGTAACGAGAACGATGAAAATTTTTGTCAAAATATGCACAAGTAAACCTCTTAAAAACAGTAGCACAAGGGGAGACATGAAGACCAGCAAACAGAGAGCGAAGCCCTAACCCTTCAACAACCTAATCCTAGCCCATTTGTACCCCCATAGGGCTCAAATGTCAATCCACAATCGCCATAGAATCGTGGTTATTGATGCGAAGAACGGCTCCTGCAGCAGAAACTTGCACCAAAGGGTCCGAATCTTCCATCATCAACGCTAGAGGACCAAGACTCAACGGATTGCCCTGAACACCTAAAACGGTCGCACATTGCGACCTCAGGTTGGGCGAATCACTCGAGGTAAACCTCAGCACATCGTCCATTGGGACTCTTTCTGGGTTGATCTCAGCAAGAGCGGTGGCTGCAACCAACCGAATTTCATCTGGATATCGGTTGGGTGTCATCGTGATGCTTTCTAATGTTGAAGTAACTTCAACATCTCGCAACCGACCTGCAATTTGACATGCGATTGCTGTAACCTCTGCCTCTTGTGCTGAACTAAAAATTGCAGCACGAATAACTTCCAACTCTTCCACTTCACCCAGAAGGATGAGCGCTTCTGCCATCTGTAAATTTACAAGGCGACGCCGAATTGGAGTGATTGATGAGGGTGTTGATTTCACCGCATCTCGAATAATATTTTTTGCCGAATCGTTTCCCATTCGACCTAGCACCATCGCAGCATTTCCACGCAACTCGGGATTCTCACTATTAATCATCTGAGCAAGGGGATTTAAATCGACCTTCCTTCCACACTTGTATATTGAAAACATAGCAGCTGCTTGAACGGATTTCGAATCATCAAGCAACATCGGTTCAAGTAGCATTGAAATGTTGCAAAGTTGTCGCTCACCAATCATCATCGCAGCGACGAATCGAACGCCACGGTTGTCATCACCAAGACCAATTCGAACCGCTGCCTCAAGTACATTTGTTGGCGCAAATCGAAGTGACTCAATTGCGTTCGCTCTTAAGCGCGGTGTCGTTGACACTGTGGCTTGTCGAAGAATTGATAACGCTATTTCGCGAACTGTCTCCCCATCGACGAGCATAGGGACTTTAGGTCTTCCTCCCGTTTCACCCATTGTTTTAACGGACTGGTTTTTGGAACTCCATGGCTCCTCACTCGCTCGCTGAATCGGGTCTGGCCCACAAGAGATTAGTAGTTGTAAGCCGAACATACTAAGAAGTACTTTCAACATGATCTTTACTCCTTTTCATAAAAGAACCAAGTAGGAGCAGGATACTCCCAATCAGGCAGAGCCATGCAACCGAGTCGCCAACAAAACGACTCCATGGTCGTTGCACTCCCGATTCTACCATCACCTGTAGGATACCACTCTCAATAACAGGTAGTTCCTGCAGTACTTTTCCACGGGAATTGATGTAGCAGCTACTCCCTGTATTCGCAGCTCGCACCATCGGCGTTCTATTTTCAATGCATCGCATCCGTGCTTCACGAACATGTTGCCCATGAGCGCTAGCATCGCTCCCAAACCACCCATCGTTACTTAAGTTAATCAATACCTCAGCCTTCCGAGTACCTTTTTCCCACACCAACTCTCTCACAACTCTTGGCACAGTATCTTCAAAGCAAATTGGGGTTGCAAATGTGATATCTGTTGGTTCACCCTTAAGATAATCAGCTGGAAGCGTAAACCGAATCGGTGCTTCACCTGCTTGCAAGTCAAATAACATCTCAACGCCCACTTTTTTTCGCACCCAATTTTTTACTGTAGGAAAATATTCAAGATACGGAATCCGTTCACCAAATGGAGTGAGAAACAACTTGTCATATCGCTGAGTAGTTCCATCGGGATGGATAAGAACCGCTGAATTAAATTGTTCTCCTGGATCAACCTTCAGGTATTCTGGACCTTCAGTAATTTTAGAATTCAACCATGTCTGCGCTCCAACAAGAAGCGGCACATCAATTTTCCCTGCAACTACACGCACTTCTTCTGCCCAAATCCAAAGTTCAGAGAAGACATCGTCCCAGGGTGCGAAGTCAAACCGCCCCATTTCAAACCCACTACCTGGCACCATTGTCTCTGGCCACACTACTAGGGAAGGCTGGGCGTTTTCATTCTGCATCGCCTCATATGTAAACTGAATTGCTTCGGAAATATCTTCAACTTGATGTTCCCATGTCCATGCAACTTTATTGCTTTGTGTAACGTTCGTTTGAACAACTGCTACCTCGATTCGTTTCCTCCATCGCTCAAGCATGTAATCCCCATAATATCGCGTCGATGATTCCATTAGGACGAGAAGGAGAATCGCGACAGTCCACCACTTAACCTTCTTAAAATTTGCTAGTACTGCTGCTATCGAGACAACAAGAAAACTTACAAGCCACACGCTTCCGACCGAAGCGAGAATTGCCATGTGCCAATCAACAATACCAGTCCCTGCAAGATACCATGGATACCCGTCAAAAATGACAATTCCTCGCAAACACTCAAGACCAACCCAAAGTGTTGGGGCAGAAAGTACAAGAGATATTATCTCTCGCTCAAGTATTTTTCGAAGTAACCACACAAACAGAACTGCCCAGACCGACATGTACAGCCCGACACCGATCCAGCCAAAAAAAGCAACTTCAGCAATCCATGTATGAAGGTACATCCAGAGAGGAACTTGCGTAAGAAAAACAACAGACAATGCAGTTCGAGTAGACTTCGCGTGCATTGCAATCAGAATCAAAAACAACGGAGCGGCGATAGCTGCAAAACCTGACCCAATAGGCGCAACTGAAAGTAGTGTGCATAACGCAGAGGCTACCGCAGTTACAACCAGGATCCAATTTTTCATTATTTCCCGGCGTAATCGATTAAGCTGGAAATTTCACTTCGCAGTTCATCTCGAGGAACAACGCAGTCAACAAATCCACATTCAAGTAAAAATTCTGATCGTTGAAAACCATCAGGCAACTCTTGCTTAATAGTTTGTTGAATCACTCTGGGGCCTGCGAAACCAATCAACGCTTTTGGTTCAGCAAGAATAACATCTCCAAGCATCGCAAAACTTGCAGTGACACCACCAGTTGTTGGGTCTGTTAAGACCGAAATGAACAAACCGCCCATATCATCAAAGCGAGCGAGAGCAGCTGCAGTCTTTGCCATTTGCATGAGGGATAGTCCCGATTCCATCATTCTTGCGCCGCCAGATGCTGCAACAATAATTAATGGCAAATCTTGATCTGCCGCTCGTTCAACTGCACGTCGAATTTTTTCACCAACTACGCTGCCCATCGAACCACCTAGGAAGGTGAAGTCCATCACTCCAAGGACGACTTTTCTTCCTTTGATAAAGGCATAGCCAGTGTGAATCGCGTCTTTGGATTTCGTTTTCTTCTGAGCTGTTTCAATTCGATCTTTGTATGATTTTAAATCCACAAATTCTAGTGGGTCCACTGGAGTAAGATTCACGTCAAAAGCATCGAATGTTTCAGGGTCAACCAATTGCTGTATTCGTTGTCTAGCATCTACTCTGAAATGGCGCTGGCATTCAGGGCAGACCCATAAATTATTTTCAACACTTCTACGGAATAAAATTGCGCTGCAAGAATCACATCGCATCCAGAGTCCTTCTGGAATCGATCGTCTCTTTGCTGGTGATGTTGCTTCATCAGCCCATTGCTGTGTTTGCTCTTTATTCTTCATTGATGTCTGCCATCCAATGTTACAGGGTATCGGTTAAAAACCCCGAAGTCCCGTAATTGCCTTCGCATAATCATCTGATCCAAAGATTGCAGAAGCGGCAACGAGGACATCGCATCCTGCTTCTCGACATGATGCGCAGGTTTTTGCGCCCACTCCGCCGTCCATTTGAAGTCGCTGATTCGACCGGAGTTTCTGCTTGATTGTTTCTACTTTTGATAACACCTCTGGAATAAAGGCTTGCCCCGAAAAACCTGGATTTACACTCATTACTAATATTAAATCAAACGCTTCGATGTATGGAAGGATTTCTTCAACATCTGTTGGCGGATTTATGGCAAGCCCAGCGTCCATTCCGGCATTACGAATATGTTTGGCTAGTTCAAATGGATCGTCATCTGACTCAACATGACCTGTAAATAAATTTGTGCCTGCCTTTGCAAAGGAGTCAATGTATTGGGTCGGTCGATCGACCATCAAATGGACATCGAGGTACACATCGGGCAACATGGAGCGCAATGATTGACAGAGTGCTGGCCCCATCGTCAAATTAGGAACAAAGTGCCCATCCATCACATCAAGATGTAATAAATCTGCACCACTTGCAATCACATCTCGGCATTCTTGACCAAGCCAAGCAAAATCGGCAGACAATATTGAAGGAGCGACAAGCGGAAGTGAAGGTGGTGATGTAATGAGACTCATTGCGACTTGCGATTGCATCTGTGCGTACTACTCCCCTACTTCAACGAGCTGTTGTGTTCTATAACTATCTAGAACATATTTATAGGGACTCTTTTTACTCTCTCTCGCTGAGTAATATGCTTTGCGTTGCCACTCAATTGCTTTGTCAAGATTGTCGTCACAAAAATACACAAGCGCAATCGTCGATAGATATTTCGGGTCTGAATTCCGTCTTGCAAAGGAGAGCGCTGTACGCGCTGCTTTCATTGCAACATCCATTCGACGATTTTGTTCTGGGATGTTTTCGTCTTCAGCAATGTACTTAGCAATCCACGTAAGAAGTTCGGGGTCTTCTGATCCACGGTCTGCAATTACACTTTCGATATATGCATATGCTGCTGTAGGATCGTTCTTATCAATCAACAACATCTCTACAAGATCGATGTAATACTTTGCAAGAACCATTTTGTCGATTGCAATCGCATTTTCATACGCCTTTTGTGCTTCTGCCCAACTGTTTCCAGCCCGAAACGATTTTGCTGCAGTGATTGATGGATTAGCTTTAGCCTGCTTCTTCAAGTCATACCTGCCAGACATCACCTTTTCTAAAATTTCGTCAAAATTCCCACTCATCGGGTTCCCAATGTGTTGGATAATTCCGTTTCGGTCGACAATAAAAGCTGATGGGATCCCCTTTTGACCTGCTGCATCCATCCATGCTCGCTTTGTTCGATTGTTGTCATCCATACCGACGGTATAGCCCATTTTCATCCCTTGGCGTTTAACGAAGGGTTTGACAAGAGCTTGGTTTTGGTCTGTTGAAATCCCCACAATTTCAAGTCCATCCTCGCCATATTCTTCCTGAAGTTTGGTTAAATGGGGAATTGATTTTCGACATGGTGCACACCATGTTGCCCAAAACTCAACCACATAAATTTCAGCCTCTGCAGGGTTGAACTCACCCTTAACCCACGTCACATTCAATGGCGGAGCGGGAGAACCTACTTCAAGTCTATTCCGCCGCTGGGCAGAAGCAACATCGGTTGCGAGAAGGGAAAAAAGAATGGCTAACAATAAACCTAATCGTATACGCATAATTCAGTAACTCCTTTGGGTGGTTCTACGAAGTGTCAATCATACGGCATCGTCGAGCAAAGCAACACTAGAAAATGCCTTTCCTTCAAGCATTTGTAGACTAGCGCCCCCTCCTGTGGAAATATGGGTCATTTGTCCATCAAAACCATAGGTAGAAAGCGCGGCCACAGAGTCACCTCCTCCAACAATCGAGACAGCACCATCCTTTGTAGCAGTAGCGATAGCGGAGGCAACTTCTTTTGTGCCAACATCAAATGGCTCCATTTCAAAGACGCCCATTGGTCCATTCCAAACAATTGTTTTCGCATGACGAAGCCGTGTTGTAAATGTTTCCATCGTCTGAGGACCAATATCAACACCCATCCAGCCATCTGGAATTGACCCAACAACTATTTGCACTGGCGTGCCATTGGTTATCTGTTGAACGCACACATGGTCTTCTGGCAACACTACTTCTGTAGGACTGTTTGTAGCTGCATCGAGCATCTCTTTTGCCTCATCAATTCGATCGTCTTCAATCATACTCTTGCCCACATCCGTGCCAGAAGCTGCGAGAAATGTGTATGCCATCGCGCCTCCAATGAGAATAGTGTCAACCTTGCCAAGTAGATGTTGAATTGCACCCATTTTGTCCGACACTTTTGCGCCGCCTAGGACTGCAACAAATGGATGTTGCGCATTGGCTATTGCATGATCAAGATATTGAAGTTCTCTTGCAAGAAGAAGACCTACAACTCGCGGTTTCCCCTCCATTATTTCTGGGACTGCAACCATAGATGCATGGGAGCGATGCGCTGTTCCAAACGCGTCGTTGCAATAAATATCAGCGCCAGTTGCCAGTTTTTTTGCAAAAGATGAATCGCCTGATTTTTCGCTTGAATAAAACCGAAGATTTTCCCGAAGAATGATTGGTGATGTTCTGTCGTCATCAGAAAAGGAAACTTCTTGTCCAAGCAACTCACTGAGCCGAACTGCTACTGGCTTAAGTGTAAATTGTTCTTCAAAGCCACTGCCCGAGGGCCTTCCCAAATGACTCATCAAAGTGAGGGAACCGCCACGATCCAGAACACTCTTCATAGTCGGAATCGCCATCTGGATTCGACGATCATCAGTGATTTTACCGCCAAACATCGGCACATTAAAATCAACTCGCATGAGAACTCTTTTGCCTGCAACATCAACTTCCTCAATCGTCTTTTTCATACACACTATCTTATGCTCTTCATCAAAATATGGGGACAGTCCCCTGGGGACTGTCCCCATAAAAATGGTAAAAAACACCCTTCCCGATAGTTAACTATACATTTTCTTGGGGACTGCCCCCAGGGGACAGTCCCCAAGAAAAAAGGCAGCAATCCTCCATTACAATGAAAATATGCGACCGATCATTCTTATTCTTGGACCAACCGCAGGTGGCAAAACCGCGCTGTCGATTTCATTGGCAAACGTACTGCAAGGCGGCGGTGAGTGTGTTATCGCAGATTCGATGCAGGTATACCGTGGGATGGACGTCGGTACTGCGAAACCAACTGCTGAAGAACAAGCACAAGCACCACACCATCTTATTGATGTCGCTGATCCAAGAGAAGACGGTTTTACTGTCGAAACGTGGCTCACGCTCGCCCAACACGCAATTGCAGACATTCGCGAGCGAGGAAAATGGCCTATTGTTGTGGGTGGCACTAATTTATACGTGCAATCTCTTCTGTTTGGTTTATTTGATGGTCCCGAATGCGATCAAGAGAAACGCGATGCTCTTCAAGAAGAAACGAATCTTGCTCTTCAAGAACGGCTCAGAACCCTTGACCCTGAAGCAGCTGAACGAATTCATATCAACGATAAACGTCGCCTTGTTCGTGCGATAGAAGTGTGCGAAGCTACTGGGCAGCCCCTTTCTTCTCTACAATCGCAATGGGGAAAACCACTGCCTCGTGAAGACGCCCTTCTAATCGGGCTTACATGGCCAGTCAAAACAATTAATAAACGAATCAACTCAAGGGTTCGTGATATGTTCGACATGGGATTCCTCGACGAAGTTTTGAAGATTCAAAACCAACTCGGAACACAGGCCTCAGAGGCTCTTGGATACAAACAACTTCTCACCCACCTCAAGGGTGAATGCACGCTAGATGAAGCGAAGGAGAGAATCAAAATTCTCACGAGAAGATATGCCAAACAACAGAGGACTTGGCTTCGAAGGTTCCAAGCCATCCCTTCTGCACATTTTATTGACATGGACAATAAAGGCATGCAATATGCTGCAGAACAGGGACTTACGTACATTTCAAATCGTGGTTGATAAGCTATATATAGATGTTCTGTACTTGACAAACTCAAAAAAGTCGCTTCAATGCCTACCGAATCTGCATGACAACACGTTTGCAATGCCGATGGTGTCCGCAACGATTAATCTCAAATGACCTCTAAGAGGACTTTCCACTTTGGCAAAGAAGAAGACAACAAAAAAGAAAACGACGAAGAAGAAAAAAACGACGAAGAAGAAGCACGCTGTACTTGATGCAACTGGCAAGCACCTCGTCATCGTTGAATCTCCAGCCAAGGCGAGAACAATCAACCGATATCTTGGCGATGACTACGCTGTAACTTCTTCAGTGGGACATGTACGGGATTTACCCCCTCGTGCTCCAAAAGGCGAAAAACAACCTGTTCCCGGAGTGGATTTGGAACATGATTTCAAACCCACATACGATATCCTCAAGGGGAAAGGCGCCCTCGTTTCAGAGTTGAAGAAGGCAGCAAAGGTCGCAAAAGGTATTTGGTTTGCGAGCGACCTTGATCGAGAAGGAGAAGCTATCGCTTGGCATCTCGCTGAACTTCTGAACGTTGACCCTTCAAAAGCAAAGCGAGTGATTTTCAACGCTATTACTAAAAAGCAAATCGAAGAAGCGTTCCAACATCCACACCCGATCAATATGGATTTCGTCAACGCACAACAAGCTCGTAGAATTCTCGACCGAATTGTTGGATATCAAGTCTCCCCTCTCTTGTGGAAACGAGTTGCCGGTGGACTAAGCGCTGGACGCGTACAGTCAGTCGCCGTTCGTATCATCGTTGAACGCGAAAAAGAGATTGAAGCACACATTCCAGATGAAACATGGAGTGTAGTCGGTCGATTTTCACTTGATGCAGATACAACTTCGCAATTAGATAAAGCATGGGATTCCTTCATTGAAACAAAAGATGAAAAAGGAAAAGGTCCAACACGAAAAATGATGAACTCTTTTTTATCTGAACATCATTCATTAGAAGGATCTCTTGTCCAAATTGATGGCAAACCATTTAAAATATTCCGCCCAGCAGATTGCGATGACAACTTAGATGGGCATAAAAAACAAATCATCTCTGTTGCGAAAGCAGTGGGGCTTGGGAATCCAGAAATTCAAATAGAAGAAAATGAACATGGCAAAGGACCTGCAAAACATCACATCGCTGTACACGGACCTATGGCTGATGGAGTTGCATACAAAGTTACAGACATCACACAAAAAGATAATACAGTCCGTCCAAATGCTCCATTTATTACGTCCTCTTTGCAAGCTACAGCTTCGAGCAACTTGGGGTTTGGTGCAAAACGAACCATGCGTGCTGCACAAGCCTTGTATGAAGGTGTTCGCATTAAGGGAGAGGGTCAAGTTGGCTTGATTACGTATATGCGGACCGATTCAACCCATCTATCTACGGACGCGATTAATCAGGTACGCACATATATTGGCAATAAATATGGCGAGGCATATCTTCCAGAGAAGCCGCGGTTTTATTCTTCCTCAAATGAATCAGCTCAAGAAGCTCATGAAGCTGTTAGGCCAACCGATGCAGGTCGTCATCCAGACACACTCCCTGCCACTCTTGATGAAGACCAACGAAAACTCTACCGATTAATCTGGGCGCGGTTCGTTGGTTGCCAAATGACCGCTGCAAAATGGCACCGCACCGAGTTCTTTTTTGAAAGAGAAGATGAGAAAACCGGAGCAGTCTTTAAAGTTGCTGGAAGAACACTTGCATTTGATGGTTTCTACAAAGCAGTCGGAGTCCCAAGTTCCGACAAGGAACAAAATCTTCCCAAGCTAGCTGTTGGAAATGATTTGTTTCCGTTTGATATCTCACCTAAGCAAACGTTTTCTTCCCCACCTTCTCGATACAGTGAAGCATCGCTGATTAAGAAACTTGAATCAGAAGGAATTGGAAGACCGTCGACCTATGCTTCCATTATCGATGTCATCCAAAACCGAAATTATGTTGAAAAAATCGAACGTTCATTCCATCCAACTGATTTAGGCGAAGTTGTCACTGACAAACTTATAGAAGCGTTCCCAATTTTAATGGGTGTCGAATACACACGATCACTTGAAGAACGACTTGATAAAATTGCAAACGGTGATGTTGAGTGGACTGAAATGCTCCACGAGTTTTATGGTCGATTTAGTGCGCGTCTTGAGACTGCCTATGAAGAGATGCCACACGCAAAAGCTGAAATGCAGCCCGCAGTTTATAAGTGCCCAGAATGCCAGAGCAAAACTGCGTACCGTTTTGGGAAAAATGGTCGCTTCTTAACGTGCGCAAGTTACCCAGAGTGTAAGTACGCTGCTCCAATCGACCGGCAGGGTAGACCACGGTTGCCAGAACGTGTCGATGTTGCGTGCCCTGAAGATGGTTCACCAATGGAAAAACGAACGGGGAGATTTGGTCCATTTCTCGCTTCAGTCAATTATCCCGAAATAAAAGCTGTCGTGAATCTTGATAAAAAGGGTGGCATTAAATACCCAACTCCACCGCCGCTTCTTGTCGAAACATTGCATTGTGAAAAATGCGAAAGTCCAATGAATTTACGAAACGGCAAACGTGGTCCTTGGCTCGGTTGCTCCACTTTCCCAAAATGCAAAGGTCGCATGGGGTGGAAAGCTCTTGATGAGGACATTCGAGAAGAACTTGAAGCAGCACTAAATCTTCACGAAGAAATGAATCCACAAGTTATAATTAAAACACTAAGTGGCATGGTAATTCCAGAAGGCACGCCTATTGAAGATTTACTCATGGAAGGTGGCGTTGTAGAACTAGAATTGTATTAATGCTTCGTAGCAGCGGAAATTCCACTTACGAACGAACTTATAACACCCTCATCTGACCTTACCAAATTAGCTATTTCGTTTACCTTCCTTCAAATGGCATCGATGTTAGCAAGCACAACTGCTTTTTTTCTTGGGGACTGTCCCTAGGGGACAGTCCCCGAGTTTTTTTAGCAATAGATGCCATACTAAGAAGAAAATAGCATTTTTACCTGTTTTTATGGGGACAGTCCCCTGGGGACTGTCCCCATATCAGTCCCATATCAGTCACGTTGCAGCGACGATATCATGCAGACATGCCACGCCGTAAAACAAAGCAAATACATGTAGGAGAAGTTGCCATTGGAGGAGACGCTCCTGTTTCTGTCCAATCCATGACCTCTGGATACACGCATGACATTGATGCATGTGTCGCAGAAATCAACAAACTCGCCCATACTGGCGCTGACATCGTTCGAGTTGCTGTCCCAGAAAGAAAAGATACTGTTGCCCTAAAAGAAATACTCTCTCAGGTAAATGTACCAATTGTTGCTGATGTGCATTTTCATTTCAAGCGTGCACTTGAAGCAATCGAAGCTGGCGTACACAAAATTCGATTGAACCCGGGAAACATTGGTGATATTCAGCAAGTCAACTCCGTCATCGATGCCTGCAAAGATGCAAATATTCCCATACGAATTGGTGTTAACGAGGGCTCTGTTGTAGAACGCAAAGATAAAATTAAAAGACAGGAAGAACTCACATCATTTTTTGCGGACCGCAAGCAAGGTCAACTCCTTGCAATGATGATTGCAAAAATCGAAGAGTACCTTGAAGTTTTTGAAGCACGGGACTTCCATGATATTTGCTTAAGCGCAAAGTTAATGGACGCACGCCTTGTCATTGACATCTACGAGGAAATATCAAAACGATTCGACTATCCACTACACCTTGGAGTCACACATGCTGGACCTCGCGAATCGGGTTCTATCCGATCCATAACTGCCCTTGGCTCATTACTTTCACAAGGCATTGGAGATACTATTCGCATTAGTTATGCTAGTGATCCGGTGTTTGAAGTTGAAGATGGTGTTGAATTGCTCAATTGCTTAGGGCTTCGGGAAAGAATTGGTGCTGAATTGATTGCATGCCCAAGTTGTGGACGAATTCAAGTCGACTTGTTTTCTCTCGTTACCGATGTTCGTAATCAATTACTAAACGACATCGAAATTCCAATCAAGGTCGCGGTTATGGGCTGCGTCGTTAACGGACCAGGAGAAGCAGAGGGTGCAGATGTCGCCGTCTTTGCAGGCGATCGTCGTGGAATTATTTATGTCCAAGGGGAACGCGTTGCGAATGTTCCCGAAGAAGAAATCCTCGACAGACTACTTAATGAATGTAAACTTCTTCAAGAAAAAGTACGAGAAGGAACAACAACACTTGGACAAAAAGCTATTTCAATTGTTGCACCACCGCCAGCTAGTATCACTGTTGAAGGGCACGGACAATGAAATCGACTAATCGATTTGGCTTTACAATTATCGAAATGATTGTCGTCGTTGCTGTAATCGGAATTCTTGTGGCGATTCTCATTCCATCTCTCCGTGGCACGCAATCGCGAGCAAGAAAAGTAAAAGAGTTGACCTTGGTGAATCAAGTTGGTAAGGCCTGGATAATGTACTCAGGGGATCACCAGGACAAGGTTCTTCCGGGCTATCTCAGTACTGATGTGCAAGAACATCGAGAACTCGCGTGGGCTCTACCTGATGGATCACTTGTAAACCCTGCGCCTACGTACGATCCAAGTTTGCCAAACAATGCAGGACCGTGGACATGGCGACTACTTAATTATCTCGACTACGACTGGCAATCACTTCTGTTTTACAGAGACACCGATGAGTGGACGACCAATGAATTGAGAGAGCATGCTGAGGTTATTGCAAGGCAACCAGCATTTGGATACAACGGTTTCTATCTCGGTGGTTGGTGGACACAAGACAATCACAGCGATAGACCGCATGCACTTTTTAGTTCTGTCGAACTAACCGATGGAAATCGCGCAAACATGGTTGCTTCGACTTCATCAAGCATTAAAAATGCCTCGAATCAAATCGTATTTTGTAGTACTTTTTATGCGACACCCGGCATTTACAACGAACTTGAAAATGACACTCCAGGCACATTCCTCGCTATACCAAGTATTCTTGCTCGAGTAAAACGATGGGTTCCTCTTCCTGGTGGAAAAATAGAGGCAAGATTCGAAACGTATGTTCCGCTTGGTCGAGGTGATGGACTCCCCGTCATCGCATCTGCGGATGGCTCTTCAAAAACAATCTCTATTCAAGATCTTCTCGATCAACAGTTGTGGATTCCAAGAGCGAAGACGATTGGCGACATCCCAGCAAGTCAATTTTCACACACTGTCGATTAGTCCTTTTCGGCCTCAGAGGAATTTTTCGAAGCATTTTCTTTTGCTTGCTTTGCCTTGTGCATTTGATATTGCAACATAAATCGCATTCGATTCAAATCACCCTCGTCAAGAAGTGAGTCATTTGGATTCACACTCATTGTGACAAGCCAACGATCTTCAACAGGTGTGTAACCAAAAGTTGCTTGCAATCGTTCGGCTAAATCTTTCATATGCCCCGCACCGTACAACACGCCAATTGTCGAAAGATCTTCGACAATTTCAAGAGTCGCTGCTATATCGCCAAGAACTTCTGTGTTTCGATCAACAATAATAACGTGAGCAAGTTCTGGTTCGATGCCCCCGAGCATCTGATCCGTATCTGGCATTGAGAGCATTTCAATCATCAATAGCCGTGCAGTTTCACGGATACCACCACCTGCAAGAGCATCCAGAAGTGGAATCAACTTCATCATTCCACTCGCAATTTTTGCTGCAAATGCCTCACCTGTAATCATGTCAAGTATTGCTGGATCCGCACCTTGTTCAACCAGTTTTTCCTCAACTTCACCAATTGTTAAATCACTACAAAACCAATTTGGGCTCTCATAGGAGAGCATGTCGAGTTGAAATTCAAGACCAAGCACTTCTGCAAGATCCGCTTGCATCCCTTTGTCTTTACCACCATCTGGGGGTGAATCATTGAATACAATTAACCGTGTTGTTGTAAGATCTGCCGCACTTCCCTCTCCGCCGACCTTACCATCTGAACCAAAACACCAAAGAGTAAGTGTGTTCTCTTTATTATCGACTTGCATAGAATATGGTCTGCCCCATGCACCGATTGATGCGTCCTCTACCCAGATTGATAGTCGGCTATCAATCACAGCAGCACTTGCAATGACATCTTCTAGACCCGTTGGCATTGTCCCCAACTCTTCTGCACTTCTTTTTGCTAAGTCTGCAACGAACTCCATTGATTTAATTGTCGATTCGATTCTCTCGTCGTCTGTCTCACCTGCAGGTGGACGAGATCCAGTCGGTCGAACAGATTCATACAAAACTATATCCAATTCATCAAGCAGAGCACCTACTTCTTCATAAAACAACGCGTCTGCTATATGTGCAACTCCAATCAGCCATAAGTCTGGTTTAGACTCTGCAACATATCGTCGAGAAACAAGTTCTAGTGAAACATTGTTCTCACTTTCAGTCTTTCGAGTCCACCCTTGAGTTTTTTCAACTTGTACTGCAGAATCCTGCAAAAGTATCGTTAAACATGCGCAAGTAATAACAGATGTAATCATTCTTTTTCTCCCTGCTGTGCTGCTGCAATCAAAGATTCAATTCTCCCAAATGCACGTGATGACCAGCCCCGAAACAACATGTAGGGAAACAATGTAACTAGCGCGATAATTAATCCAAGCGCTGTCGTGAGTAACGCTGCAGCAATACCGCCTGCAACATCCGACGGATCGGTCAAGACCGATTGCTCACCAAGCAATCGAAACGATTGAATAATCCCAAGAACTGTGCCAAGAATTCCAAGCAAAGGAGCTGCGGTAATAATTGTGGAAAGCGCAACCATAAATCGATCGATGCGTGGGCGCTGAGACTCCACCGCTTCCATAGCCACAGCATCGCTTAGGCCATCTTTGAGCATTGCCCTTGCAACAAATCCATACGGCGAAGAATCATTCTTTGAAAATTCTTTGGCTTTTGAGAAATCGCCACACCGCAAGATAGCATTCAGTTTCTCAATTTGCCGAACCGATCCCCTTCCTCCGACGAAAAACCAAAACCAAAATCGTTCTAAAATCAACGTGACGCTAACAACAGAAAGAATCAAGAGTGGCACCATAACGTAGCCACCTTTGTCAATTAATGTGGAGAGATCTTGCATTACTTCTTGTTGCATGCGTAGATTGTAGGTTTTACGCGTACAATCTGTGGCGTGAACCATTCATCAATTGAAACTCCCCCAGAAGCACTCTTAGAAGCAGCAACAGTAATTGAGGCACATCTCGACGAACGGTTGCAAGAATCTACATTGCCCCCCAACCTCTACAAAGCAGCACACTACGCTGTTGTCAATGGTGGCAAACGTGTTCGTCCCGCACTCACGCTTTTATGTGCTCAAGCCGTAGGTGGAACCCAAGAAGAAGCGATGTCCGCTGCAATCGCAGTAGAGTTTATCCATTGTTTCAGCCTCGTTCACGATGATTTGCCTGCGATAGATGACGACGACCTCAGACGAGGAAAACCAACCCTGCACATTCATGCTGGTGAAGCGATGGCCGTCCTTGCTGGAGACCTTTTGCTTCCACTTGCATTCCAGCAACTCGCACTTGGAAATTATAAAACTGAGCAACAAGTTGCCTTGATGAATGAACTTGCCTTAGCGACGCGGGACATGGTCGTTGGACAAGTGTACGACACACTTGGTGGCATGCCTACACATCTCTCGCCGATAGATGGACTCGAAGTCATTCATCGAAATAAAACCGGTGCTCTTATCAAATGCGCGTGCGTTATGGGTGGTATTTGTGGAAATGCATCGACTGAAATGCAACACGCTATTCAACAATTTGGTGACGCAACTGGGTTGATGTTCCAAATAGTTGATGACCTCATCGATCTCCATGGTGCAGTGGAACATGTTGGTAAAGCGACGGGAAAAGATGCGAATGCTGGAAAAACTACCTATCCTGGCATTATTGGCGTTGAACCATCAAAAGATGCTGTATTAACACTCCAAACGCAGGCAAATGATGCACTTTCCGTACTTGGTGAACAGGGAGAAACCCTACGTTCTTTCAATCTTTGGATGGCTCACAGAACACGTTGACCATACAATACACAATTCGAAATGCAAACAAAACTTCTCTCAACAATCCAATCTCCTGCTGATCTTCGCAAGATTCCAATAACAGAGTTGCCGAAGTTAGCAACTGAAATGCGCCATGCCATTTGCGAACAGGTAAAAGTCTCTGGTGGCCACCTCGCACCTAACCTCGGTGTTGTGGAATTAATGATTGCCTTGCATTACGTCTTCGACTTTTCGAGTGACCGTCTCTTATTCGATGTTGGTCACCAATGTTATCCACATAAATTATTAACTGGTAGACAGCACCTTCTTGGAAATTTACGTCAACGAGGTGGCATGTCTGGGTTCCCATCGCCAGATGAATCGCCATACGACCTTTTTTCTGTTGGTCATGCTGGCACATCAATTTCAACTGCAGTTGGAATGGCGCGTGGTGATACTTTACAGGGGGAAGCATACGACCCTGAAACAAATCGCGATGGTCGACGAGTTGTTGCATTTATTGGGGATGCTAGTATTGTCAACGGGGTAGCAATGGAAGGCCTCAATAATGCGGGCACACTTAAGCGCCAGATGCTTATTGTTCTCAATGACAATGGAATGAGTATTGCAAACCCACAAGGCGCAATTGCAGATTATTTTGATCATCTTCGAGTTGGTTCAACGTACCGCTCGATAAAGCGGGCTGCAAAAAAAATGATGAAGGGTCTTCCCGGAGGTTCGATGCTTGAAGATATGTCGCACCGCATGACTGAAATGCTTAAAGATGCCATATTTGAAGATTCATGGTTCGAACATTTCGGCATTCTTTCTGTGGGGCCAGTCGACGGTCATGATATTCCTTCATTAATTGAAATGTTGATTGAGGTTCGAGATGTTGAACGCCCCTTGCTCTTGCATGCACATACTGTAAAAGGGAAAGGGTTTGAATACACAGAGAAAGATGCGACGGCGTTTCACTCGCCGAAACCATTTGAAGTAAACAAAGAGTCTGTACAAGTTCAACCTTCAGGGCGATCTTTTACGACTGCATTTTCAGACACCCTCATTGAACTTATGAAAACTGATGACAAAGTTGTTGCTGCGACATCAGCGATGCCAGACGGAACTGGTATCGACAGAGCTCTTGAGCAATTTCCAGATCGTGCTTGGGACACAGGTATTTGTGAATCACACGCGCTCGACATGCTCGCCGGTATGGCAAAGACTGGTTGCAAACCGTTCTTCGCAGTCTATTCAACATTTTTGCAGCGAGCATTTGATCAAGCATTTCAAGAAGTTGCGTTGCAGGGATTGCCAGTTCGTCTCTGTCTTGACAGAGCTGGAGTTGTTGGTGGTGACGGAGCTGTGCACCATGGCTTTTGTGATATTGCACTACTTCGAGTGCTCCCAAATGCAGTTCTTTTGGCGGCGATTGATGAACAAACATTGCAACACGGTATGCAATTCATGCTCGATTACAATTCTGGACTCTCCGCAATTCGATATCCGAGAGATACTGTCCAAGAGATAGGGCATGATTCACCTCCATTTGTACTTGGCAAAGCCAACCAGATTATCAAGTCCAAGCAACCTAAACTTGCGATACTTGCCTACGGCACAACTGCCCTAGCTGCACTTGATGCTGTGCAAAGAATCGATTCCGATGTTGTAGACGTCTACGACGCACGATTTGCAAAACCTGTCGACGGTGACTTAATTGAATCGTTGTTACTCGCTTCAATCCCAATCATAACGATTGAAGATCATAGTTTGATTGGAGGTTTCGGATCTGCGGTTCTTGAAGAAGCAGCAAACCGAAAACTCGATACTTCACTGATTACAGCACTCGGATTACCGGATCATTGGATAGGACACGGCTCTCGTAAAGAGCAACTTGAAGAAGCAGGTATAGACGCAGTTTCAATTGCAACTGTTGCACAACGAATACTCAACTCGCAGCAGAGTGAATCTCCTGTTGTTGTCACTTCATAACATCTCCTACTGAAATAAACATACACATGTCCATCCTCATCATAGAACACAGCAACTTAACTGGATCAGATCGACTTGGCGAACGCCTGCTACAAGATGGGCACAGATTACATACTGTCCGAGTTCATCTTGGAGAAAAACTTCCAACCACTCTTGATGAGATTGACGGACTTGTTTCATGCGGTGGACCTCAAGCGCCAGATTGTCAGGAATCATGGGCCGAACAAGAACTTGCGCTTCTGCAAGAGGCTGATGCATTGCAACTACCAACTTTAGGTATTTGCCTAGGTGCACAACTTCTTACAAGAGCTCTAGGAGGAAAGGTTCAACCAAGTACTAACCCAGAAATGGGTTGGTACGAACTTTCGCTTACGTCTGCTGGTCGAGAAGACGTGCTCTTTGCAGGGCAACCTTGGCGAGGACCACAACTGCAGTGGCATCATTGGGAAACTGCAACACTCCCAGAGGGTGCAAAGACGCTCGCCTCAAGCGAGCGATGTGATATTCAGGCGTGGATGAAGGGCATTAACACATACGCTGTTCAATTTCATCCGGAGTGCACCAGAGAAACAATTACTGCATGGATTTCTGATGATGCGAGAACTCTTTCAGAAGTTGGTATCGATAGCGAAGCCATTGAGAGGGAAACCGATAGATTGTTTTCAGATTACGAACGGCTAACAAACCGTTTCTTTGACGCAGTTTCTCAATTGCTCATGCCAATACATACTCGACTGCAACGACAGCGGCAGTAATCAACTGCTCAATGAAACCCACACCACGATATCTAAAACCTTACCAAGATGCTGTCGATGCTGTGGGTGGCACATTTGAAGCGACACTTTGGCAATCAAAGCGTGGCCAAGCTCTCCGTTTTCGCACGTTCTCAGATGAAATTGACTTTACAGACACATCGATTCTTGATGTCGGTTGTGGAATTGGCGACTTCGCTGCATTTCTACTTGATTCTTCGATTGCATATAAATCATTTCGTGGCATCGATGCGATGGCAGCAATGATTACGACCTCCCAAGAAAGAAATCTAGATCGATGTACCTTTGAAGTTGCAGACGTTGTTGCTGAATCTGAATCTATGCATGATGAAGATTGGATTACTTTTTCAGGAACACTTAATACACTGAGCCAAAAAAGCGCGCTTGCTCTTATAGAAAAAGCGTTCGAAGCATGCACTATCGGCGTCGCCTTTAATTTTCTATCCAATCAAAGTTGGCGTAACCCGAACAGTGAAGACCTATACCCCGCAAGTCGATTTGATACTCTAGAAGTTTTAAAGTTTGCTTTTTCGCTTACCCCGCTCATTTCATTTTCCCAGATGTACTTGTTGGGGCATGATGCGACAGTGATTCTTCGGCGGAATAATCGCACCAGCGCGTAGTTTTGGGAGTTTTGGGGACAGTCCCCAGGGGACTGTCCCCAAAATAAATGTCAGAATCCGACTCTTCGACTTATAAAGGGCATATTTTGCTCCAAAACTTGGGGACTGTCCCTAGGGGACAGTCCCCAAGAAAAAAGGCAACGTTGGGACTGACCCATTCTGCTAGGGTCAAAGTCGTTGCAAAAAAAAAAGAAAAACCGCAGTCGCCCAAGGATTTCAACAAAACCTTCGTAGAATAAGAAACAGTTCATACTTCACAACAAAGGAATCACAGCATGACAATTTTCCTTCTTTCGGTGGCTGTTTCAGCCACCTGCGCGATTGGTGCGCAGAAAATTACAGACACAAACGTAACAAACGCGATCACTATGATTTCCGATGAGCTCAATGCAAGACACCAAGAAGAACGATGTTGGGATTCTGCAGATCCATCTCATGGCTGGCTTTCAAAACATCGAGGTGGAACGACTGCACTCACAACCCTAGCACTACTTTCTGCAGGGCAAGCAACAAATTCTCCAACAATTAAACAGGCAATCGAATATATCTGGAGTGTTGAGGAACCAAGTTCCTACTTGCTTACACTTCGGACTTCGATTTGGGCAATGCTGCCGAACACCTATGAGCGGCGGCTCAAACAGGATACAAAACGACTAATCAATACAATGTATATGCAATATGGTGGATGGGGCATTGACTCAAATCCACCAAAGTCCATAGCTGCAACATCGCCACTCACTCGAGAGTTTGGAATAATTGCTCTCCGCGAAGCGCAGAGACGAGGCGAATCTGTGCCAAAAAAATGTTGGACATCTATAGCGAACGCTACAATTGCTTCGCAACATTCAAACGGAGGGTGGTCGTATCAACAAAAGTCAACAAGTGGAGACCCAACTGCAAATATGACTGTCGCTGGATTAAATTGTTTACTTGGAGTTGATGAAGTTTTGGGTGACTCCCTAAAAACCTCAGAAGCAAAACTCTTGCAAACTTCAATAGATAATGCACTCGCATGGCTAGACGAAAACGCGAGGATAAAAAATACCGGCGGCACCGCGTTAATGAGTTACTTATATGCATTAGAAAGAGCAGCCATGTCGTGTGGTCTTTCTGAAGTACATAATCGGGATTGGTTTTCAGACGGGGTAAAAGCAATCATCGATTCACACTGTGGTGTCCGTAAGGCAAGGGGCAGCACTGTAAATTTGTCTTTTGCGCTTCTCTTTTTAGCTCGAGGACGCTCGCCTATTGCATTGTGTGAACTTGTACAACAGAAAGGATTAGTAGATCCACACAGAGTCGCAGACACTATCACGAAACGAGTTTCAATTCGTACAGAACAATTTCTAAGTTGGCAACTTGTAACAAATAATGAAAATATTGACGCATGGCTTTCTGCACCACTACTATTAATTCAAGACATACTTGCTATTCCAGAAGACATTTCAAAGTGCAAGGAATACCTCAACCGTGGAGGCCTACTTGTCATGCTTGCTACGGGAAAAGAGTTGCGTGCATGCAAAGAATTTGCCTCTTTACTCTGCCCAAATGTTGAACCAAATGAAACCCAGCGTGGTCATTGGACACATGATTTATTAGATGATGCAAGGAATGTCAGACTCACCATTTGGAATGATGGCATTCGCGACCGGATAGTTACGATTCAGGGAAATGGCAAAAAAGTTGCTCAGAGTGACAATACCTCCCTCGCCAAATTGTTCACAAATTTATGCTGTGGTGCTGCTGAACTTAATCGATGGAGACCGCGACTCAATGCTGAAGAACAAACTCGCTGCACAAAACAAATCATTCTCGCAACACACAATGGAAAATGGGATGCAGAGCTTAATGCCTTCTTTCACTGGAAAACAAAGACCATGCCATTGATAGAAGCAAAGAGAAAAAAGGCGGTCTGGGTAGGTGGAGTCTCAACAACTGAAGTCCAGCAAGAACTTGTCGATGACATTATCGAAGTTGCATCGTCAGGATCATCAGTGATTGTGGAATCCATCGGAGGTCATGGTCATTTCGCTAAGAAAACAAGAGAACTCCTTGCGAAACAGATCCAAACAATCATAAAACCTGACAGTCGCATTCAACACATTTCTGGTCGACGAGGTTGGTCTATTTTCAACAACAAGAAACTTCCCACACCACTTGTCGCCTCAGTTGGCAAAGGCGAAGTAATCTTCATTGACTGTGACATCCGAAACGCTCTTCTAAATCAGACCTCATGGGGGGTCCATGGCTACTCACAGCAATCGGCAGAAGAACTCGTGCAACTTGTATTATCTGAATGATTCAAATCGCTTACACTGCGAATGTGAAACGCGCTCTCCCATTGTTGCTAACAATTATTGCTGCAATATTCGCTGGTTTTTCTGTGGCTAAATCTCAAGCACATTCTCAAATGCGCAAATTACTTGCTTCACAATCTACAATCGATCAACTCAGTGGAATTGAAATGCTACAACACGAATCATTCGATTCTCTTGCGTCGCTGTTGAATCCAATTCTAGTAAATAATTCTGTCGCCTCTAGAGCCGCTCAGAATCTTCTCGTAAAACGCGCCTTTCAAGAGGATAGAATTGTTGATTTACAAAGCCTGGAAATCGACCGCGAATTGTATGAAGCTGCGTTGTGGTGGAACAGTGAAATTGATTTGACAGAACATCAAATCCAGTTTAATTTCGAACCATCGCCTTGGGTTGCGAAGTTACTTGCGTGGTATCCTTCAACTCACAATTCTACAACGTACCCCGATTTAATCAGTTTGCCAGTTCGAGACCGAGATGGAAGTGTCATACTTACTGTTCTTGCCATCAACAGAATTGCTCCAGAAAAAATTAAAACTCTTATTCAGGAGTGGGAAAAGGATTACGATCTTGAAAGGCAAAAAGCTGCGGTCCTTCTTTCTATGCTTCGAAATTTGCCATTTCCAAACATCTCAACACAAAACGAATCTCTTGCAACGTTGAAACGCATTATCACTGAAAACAACTTTCAACTCGCATGGAGAACACTCCATCGTAAAAATGGAACTATTGATCCTGATATTGCTCTTGCTGCCATGATTATTGATAAAGATAGATTCATGCCAATTTTGATTGAAACTGCTCAGAAAAACCTCTGGGAACACCCCGAACACGCCGTTCTCCTCGCAAAGGCGTTCTCGAGCGACATCTCGAGTCAAATTCCATTCAAATTTCTCGAAAATAAAGAAACAAGAGAGAAATGGTGGACCTTGTTCGCTTGCGGGTTATTACAAGAGGGAGGATGATAAACAACATGCAAGAATCAATCGCACTCTGTGTCATCATGATGCCACGGGACTCAAATGTTTACGGCACTATTTTTGGGGGAATCATTCTTTCCTATATTGACCAAGCTGGTTTTATCGAAGCTCGAAAACATGGGAACCATCGGTGGCTAACTGTGACAATAGATAAAGTTGACTTCCAACAACCTGTACATGTTGGTGATGTTGTTCGTTTTTATACAAGTACAGTGAAAACTGGACGTTCTTCTGTTGTAATTGAGATTACGGTAGAAGCAGAACGATTTAATACCGCAAAGCGGCAACAAGTCACCAAGGCTGTAATGACCATGGTGAGTGTTGATAAAAATGGAAAGTCTATCCCCTTTTCATCACCATCATCTATTTGTGCAAAGGAAAGTGAATGACAACAACGATCGCTGTTTTATTCAGTGGAGGCGGCCGCACTGTACTTAATCTCCTCGATTGCATCGAACAAGAAACGCTCGATGCAACCATCACTCTTGCAATTGCATCGCGACCAGGTATTTCTGGAATTGACTTACTCACTAGCCGAGGTCTTGAAATTTCGATCGCTCGCGCAGGAAACGAATCTCCAAAAGATGGAGACAAACAAGTACAAGTATGGCTCAATGATTCACGCCCCGATTTGATTTGCCTCTGTGGGTATCTCAGGTTACTCACCCTTGAACCTTGGATGGAAAATCGAATCATCAACATTCATCCGTCCCTACTCCCAAAATATGGAGGCAAAGGAATGTTTGGGATGAGAGTCCATGAAAGCGTAGCTGAGAAAGGTGATTCTGAAACCGGCTGCACCGTACACTTTGTCGATGAAAAATACGACCATGGCCCACATATTGTTCAACGACGGTGTGCTGTTAACCAAGGAGACACGCCTCAGATGATTGCCGATCGAGTCTTTGCACTTGAATGCGAAGCCTATCCAGATGCGATAAAAAGAGTGGTTAAACAACTCAGGGTATGATGGACACCAACAATGGCTGAAGCGAAAAAAAAATCAAGACCCTTCCTCCGCGGGTTAGCGGTGTTGCTGCCATCCGTACTTACACTTTGGCTCATCGTAAAGGCCTATCAATTTATAGATTCGGCAATTGCCGAACCAATAAATCGTGGAATCCGCGCAACCTTCATTCAAATACCAAACTATTTCCCAGCGATAGCCGAATCGTTTGCGATGGGACCAACAGCCGAGGCTCTTGAAGCTAAGGCACATGCAACAAACATTGCAGTGAATGATGCAGAAGCTATGAAAACATTGGCCGGCGATATGTTCGCAGTTGCTGTAAATGACTGGTGGTTTTCGCACCCTTGGATGAACTTGCTTGGATTGCTCGTCGCAGCCATCATTGTGTACATCTCTGGCCGTCTCGTGGGCGGTTTTATTGGGAGAGCTTTCTATAGACGCATCGAAAAAATCATGGTTGCAGTTCCTGTCATTCGAAAAGTTTACCCGTATATCAAACAACTCGTTGATTTCCTAATCAGCGATGAGGGCAAACCTAGATTCAGTCGAGTTGTCGCAGTTGAATATCCAAGGAGAGGAATTTGGTCTGTTGGATTTATGACGGGCGAATCGCTAAAAATAATCGAAAATAAAATGCCCGATTCAGTCACTATTTTTATACCAAGTTCTCCAACCCCATTTACAGGGTACACCATCACTGTTCCTAAAAAAGACACGATTGATTTGCCAATTACGGTCGAAGAAGCCATTCGTTTCGCCGTGAGTGGCGGCGTACTGGTGCCAGATCATCAAGTCTTATCGGATTCGCTGGGCGTGTCTGGTAAAGAACCTGCTAAAATAGAACCTCCAGAGCAACCAAAGGAATAGAAGAAAGAAAATCCAATGCAAATAAATGTAAGTAGCAAAAACCTAGACATGACTCCAACCATCCAAGAGTATTCGCATTCAAAAGCGGAAAAACTCATGCGATTCTATGACCGCATCGAACAAATCGACGTAAAAATCGAAAAAACAACGCACGGTTTTACTGCAGAAGTAATTACCGATGTCGAACATCACGACAACATCGTTTCTACAAGCGAAGACAATGACATGCATGCAGCCATCGATAGTTGTATCGATAAAAGTGTTCGTCAGTTAACTGACTTAAAAAATAAACTTCGGGACCACAAACATAACACCCCCACTGGAGGTCAAGACCGATGAAATTGATGGACATCGTCGTAGAAGACGCAATCATTCCGGAGCTAAAAGCCACAAATCGTGACGGTGTTATTACTGAAATGGTGGACGCACTTGTCGATGCTGGGTGTGTAACAGAAGATCAGCGTGTTGACTTTACAAAGGCAATTGTCCGTAGAGAAAATAAAGGTTCGACAGGGTTCGGACACGGCGTTGCAGTGCCACACGTGAAACATTCAGATATCAAAACCATGCGCATTGCCATTGGTAATAGCCAAGAAGGTGTTGATTTTAAAGCACTCGATCGAGAGCCCGTGTATTCAATCGTCCTCTTGCTCAGCCCAGAAGATCAACCTGAAAATCACCTTGATGCTATGGAAGCTATTTTTAGTTCGCTTAGCCAAGACACCTTCAGGCGCTTCCTTCGTCAAGCAACATCAACTGAAGATGTCCTCACCCTTCTCGGTGAAACAGATAACGCGGTTCGTTAACTCGAAACCAATTAAAATACTTCGAAAAAGCAACTCCCTAGAGTTGCCACGACTATAAGACCCTTCAAAATTATGCCCACAGCTACAACAACCATCACCATCAACAATCGACTCGGCATGCATGCTAGGCCTGCTATGTTGTTTGCTGAAATTGCTGGGAAGTTTGCTGCAGTCATTACAGTCGGACACCAAGAGAGTGAACAAGTTGATGCAAAATCTATCATGCAACTCATGATGCTTGCAGCCACAGAGGGTACCAAACTCACAATAAACGCAGATGGCGACGATGCAGATAATGCCATTGCAGAACTCGTCGAACTCGTCAGTTCTGGCTTTAACGAATAAACTATTCCAAAGGTCGTTTATTATCGACGGAGTTGTTCGGAACGCAAATCTCTCGACATCAACGACTGAATTGCATCGTTCATAGAAAGATTCTCATACAAAACGCTGTACATTGCGGATGAGATTGGCATCTCAACACCATGTTCAACGGAAAGTGTTTTTACTGCTTTTGTTGTTGGAACTCCTTCAACAACTGAGCCCATAGTTTCAGTAATTAAGTGCAAATCTTCACCCTTGCCTAAACGTTCGCCGCAAGTACGGTTGCGACCATGTGGGCTAAAGCACGTTGTTGCCAAATCACCCACACCCGCGATACCAAAGAACGTTTCAAGTTGAGCTCCCATCGCAACTCCAAGCCGGGATATTTCAGCAAGTCCACGAGCAAGCATTGCAGACTTTGCGTTGTCCCCAAGTTGCATGCCATCGCAAATCCCCGCAGCAATTGCAATAACATTTTTTAGTGCACCTGCAAGTTCAACACCAAGCGGATCACCATGTGTATATATGCGAAGCCATGGCACATCAAATAAATCTTGCACTTGCTTAGCGACTGCTTCATCTATTGAACTTGAAACCATCGCAGCTGGTTGCCTACGAACAAGTTCGGTTGCAATCGTTGGCCCAGAGAGAACGCATGTAGTGTGACCTTCACTTACAACCTCTTCAATAATATGTGTTGGCAACTTGTTCGTGCCAATCTCAATCCCCTTCGCAACACAAGCTATTGGAATATCCTCTGGAATAACTTTGGTGAATCCACTCCACACATTCCGAATGTATTGCGTTGGGATAGCATTAATTGCAACGTCAACTTCCCAAAACGCTTCCTCAGCATTCGGCGTCACTCGCACATCATCAGACAATGTAAAATCAGGCAATCTGGCAGATTTTCTTCGCTCTGCAATATCATCGATATGCGATGGAAACGGTCCCCAAAGCCGAACCTGCACACCCTTGGCAACAAGTGCATCGGCCATAACCAAGCCCATTTGTCCATCGCCAATCACTACAACGCTCGTCATGCTCTACCTGCTTTCAACTTCATCATATATCTCATAAGATTACGAGAATCCTACACGAACAAGACCCCTACAATAGGGCTATAGTAGAGAGATTCACCAAGGAACCACGGAACCACTTTTTTTATGCCAGAAATAGCGAATACTAGAGAGCAAACGAACCAATCAGACGCCATGGAAGGCGCACTTCGCCTTGAACGCCGGCTTTTAGTTGCATTGAGCGGCGGCGTCTTACTTGCAGTTTCGTGGATTGGCCATCTTCTTGGTGCCCATGCCCTCGTTTCAGATATCCCCGCCTCCATCGGCGCAATCATTCTCGTCATACCACTTCTTTCTGGTGCCTGTTCAGAAATCAAAAAGGGGAAACCCTCGAGCGATGCCCTCGCTTCACTCGCTGTAGTTGCAGCCCTTTCTGCCGGGATGTATCTTGCTGCGGGATTTCTTGCACTCTTTCTGTGGATGGCAAATCTTATTCTGAGCCGAACGGCGTGGGGTGCGCAACGTGCAATTCGAAACCTCGTTGATCTAACTCCCGGTAGTGCGAGAATTATAGAAAACGATACCGAGCGAGATGCTCCTCTTTCAGAAGTTGCAATCGGCATGATTGTCCGTGTAAGACCGGGCGAAAATCTGCCTGCTGATGGTGTCATTATTTCGGGTAACTCTGACATCAACCAAGCTTCACTCACAGGTGAAGCCGTTCCAATTGAAGCATCAAATGGAACCGAAGTGTACGCAGGTACAACGAATCTCACTGGACAAATTGATGTAAAAGTAACTGCTATTGCTGCAGAAACAACGATTGGCAAGGTTGAATCTCTCATCCGCGAAGCCGAATCAACTCGGACTCAACGGCAAGAGCTCATTGAGCAACTTGCATCATACTACTTCTCTATTGTCGTTATGGTCGCAGCGGTTGTTTGGTTCTTTACAAGCCGAAGTGCAGATGAGGCGATTCGTGGCGCGGCTTCAGTTCGCGCAATCACCGTGCTTGTTGTGACGTGCCCCGGTGGTCTATTGATTGCTCACCCAACCGCGATGGTTGCCGCATTCGCTGCGGCCGCTCGGCTTGGCATCATGATCAAACATACGCAAACTCTTGAAGCAGCTGCAGGTGTTGACACAGTCATTATGGATAAAACAGGAACGCTTACCACAGGTAAGTTTGCTGTCAGTCGCCTCGCTCCAGCAGAGGGGGTCGAGGGTGCCGCCCTTTTACAAGCTGCAGCAGATGCAGAGCAACATTCCAATCACCCTCTTGCAAAATCTATTCTTGATACGGCAACCCAGGCAAACATCACTCCAGAAAGTGTGGATAAGTATGAAGAAGTACATGGTCGTGGTGTCATTGCGCACACCAATGGAGCAGATATATATGCGGGTCGTGGTGCATGGTTAACTGAACTAAACGCAAGTGTTGCTACCCAGATTTCTGCTGTTTCTGAAAAGATTGAAGGCATGTCAAGTGTACACATCATGCGTGGTACACAATACTTGGGTGCTGTTGGTCTTGAAGATAAACTTAGACCTCACGCAGCCGATGCAGTAGAAAACATGCGGCGAAATGGCGTCCGACGTGTTTCTATCTTTACGGGCGATCGCCTCGATGTTGCAAAACGAGTTGCCGAGGCAGTCGGTGTTGATTCAATCGAAGCGGAATGTTTACCAGAAGAAAAGCACGAAGAGTTAAAGTATCTCATCAGTCGAGGTCACAACACACTTGTTGTTGGCGATGGTATCAATGACGGCCCGATACTTGCCACCGCTGATGTTGGGGTGGCGATGGGGTTAAGTGGTTCTGACATAGCAACGAATAGTGCGGGCGTTGCATTGATGAATGATGATCTTCGAAACATTCCTTTCTTAATTTCGCTTGCGAGAAAAACTAAAAGCATCATCGCGCAAAATATTGGTGCGTCCCTTGTGCTTGCTATTGTTGGTCTCGCACTTGCGGCAACAGGAAATATTAATATTTGGGTAACGCCCTTTTATTATGCTCTTGGATATGTAATTGTTATTGCAAACAGTTTGCGTTTGATTCGCTTCGGGGAAGAGTTCACGTCTGTTGTCGAATCACAACGCCGCATGGAAGAATCACGCGTTGCAAAGCCTGTGCGCCAAATCGCTGGCGCATAATGAATAGCAAATGACTTTTTTCTTGCTAACGAGGTTTTTCAACAGACAGAATTAACTAGTGCTGATTCAGAAACATGAAATACTGCGAGTACGATCGCGGAATGAAAAGAACAATTGCATATAAGACGGTTTTAATGTATACCATGGTCTGCGGTCAAAAAATTGGAAGAAGTATTATTGGCTTGACCTTTGGAAATTAGCTGAAAAGTTTTTGCTACCGTGACCTGCCCCCATTAGTTGTACCAGTTCGTATGTTAGTCAATTGACTCCA
>CAYSYI010000019.1:0-39941 GCA_964435395.1 uncultured Isosphaeraceae bacterium | reverse complement strand
AATCGTCTTGAGAATAACTACTACGTTCTTCAGTTTGGGTCAGACCCGTCGCGGAACCGTTGCATATAAAAACAGAGGGTCACGCTAAGCGTAACCCTCTGTTAGGAAAAACAAAACTAATCTATCGAGCGATTTTATCTCGACCTTTTACGCCGAACTTCGTATGTGTGTGTCCAGACCACTTTACTGGTTGACCACCTGATTGAATCTCAGAGGTAGTATCAGCGAAGTATTCGCCAGCACCATTGTCAAAGCCATACTGTGCCATATTTGAACTTGGAAGCCAAAGTCCGGTTGAGTCACCGGCAGCGTTGTCATCAGTTGATCGTTCGCTATCAATAATGAAGTCGTTCACACTGTAGGTCTTGGCACTTCCGTCAGCAAAGACTGTTACAGGTTCTGAATCTGGATGTGCGTTGAAGTGGGTTGGTTCACAGCCGTCATAACAACCGTCGCCATCTAAGAACCATGTTCCAGCGAATCGACGTCCACAGTCGTTTCCTGAGTTATTTTGTAGCCAGTGATGTTCCATCAACCAAGTTTTATGGGATGGGTATCTCGTTTGATCGATTGATGCTGGCTTAAATCCACGGGGTAGATTCATAGGATCAGTGGGGAATTGTCCTGCTTGAAGACTCCATTGATAGACAGCTGGGTGATACATCATTCCCGGTGCCATCGTGTAGCTCGAAGGAATAGCAACCATGTTTGATTTAATTGGTGCAGTAGCACCAATCATTTCAGTTGTTGGGCAGTATGAACCAGTCATGTCAGCGCAGTCTTCAATTGCTTTAAGTACGACTTCGTCTTTTGGGGCAAAGTATGCACTATGAAGGGTATCGCCTTCCATATATTCAGCGACTTGAAGTGCATTTGGATATCTCCATACACCATAGCCAGTTTTGCCGTTCGTGCTTGTTGTTAGTCCGGAGCTAAAGCAGTAGGGTGCGACGCCACCTGTTTCATGGCCGTACCAAGAGTCAATACTGATAAAGTAGATGACACCGCCGGTGTCATCACCATAGGAACCTAAGCCAACACCAAGAGGGTAGGCTAAGTTACCTGAAAGTTGAGCAATTGCATTTGAAATGTTCATGCCTTGGCGGTCGCCACTTGATAGGTTATCAGGTGCAGTTGTGAAGTTACGATCATTATGATCAGACGCATATGTTTGCAACGAAATCATCAATTGGTGAATATTTGATTTGGATTGTGTTACTTGGGCAGTTTCACGAGCCTTTTGGACTGCGGGTACTAAAATCCCAACGAGAAGAGCGATAATCGAAATAACCACGAGTAGCTCAACTATTGTGAAGCCTAATGGGTGTTGCTTGTTTTTCATGTACGTTTTTCCTTCATGCGTTTTGATTACATACGCTCTACACTAGATCATGGGTGCATAAACCATCAATCTTTTTACAAATTTTGGCAGTATTTCTACACTACCTTAACAGTTCGCAGACAGCTGGACATGTGGTCGAAATCTGCATCATACCAACGTGCAAACAAGTGCCCGCTCGACCAAGTATATCATTGTTGGTAAAACAGTGTTTGCCAAGTAAAAAGTGCTAAAAAAGGAGAGTTTTTTAGTATTTTAGCCCAAAAAGAGAGAAATGTTATGAATTGCATTGGGAATTGACTTGTTCGAGCCCAAGCGAGGTGATTTTTCGACCCTGCCTTGTCCTTGAGAGGAAGCCTGCTTGAAGTAAATAAGGTTCAACAACATCTTGCAATGTGCCGGCATCTTCTCCCATTGTTGCAGCAATCGCTTCAACTCCAACTGGTCCGCCTTCGAAAATGCTTGCAAGGGTTGCAAGATAGGTACGGTCGAGGGCGTCGAGTCCAGATGTGTCAATTCCCTCGAGTTCAAGGGCATGGTCAACGACTTGGGTATTCATCACGTTATTACAACGAACTTGAGAGTAGTCTCGGACCCGGCGAAGCAATCGCAATGCAATTCGGGGTGTGCCTCGACTTCTCGAGGCGATGCAATGCAACGAAGCGTCATCAATAGTATCCATATGCAACTTACTCGTTGTTTGTTTTAAAATCGCCGCAAGTTCATCGCATTCATAAAAACGGATGTTATGTACGATTCCAAATCGACTTCGCAATGCAGCAGTGAGGAGACCCGCCCTCGTTGTTGCTCCGATTAGGGTGAAGGGTTGGAGTGCATATGTCACAACGCGAGCGTGCATGCCAGAGTCAAGGGTAAAATCAATTTTATAATCTTCCATTGCAGGGTAAATGTATTCTTCCACCGCCGCAGGAAGGCGATGTATTTCATCAATGAAGAGAACATCGTTAGGTTCCATCCGAGTAAGTGTTCCAACAAGATCACTACCTTTTGTAAGTGCTGGACCCGAGGTTACCCAAGCACGCGTGCCAAGTTCATTCGCAATCACGTGGGCGAGAGTTGTTTTCCCTAATCCGGGTGGCCCGTACAAGAGTACATGTTCCATTGGATCTTTGCGTTCTTTTGCTGCTTCAAGAGCAACGGACAATCGTTCTCTTAGTTCAGCTTGGCCCAAATATTGGTCGAGCGTTGTTGGTCGAATAGATTGGCACATTTCACCGTTCTCTTTGGAAGGCGCTTTGTCTTCAACCTGTTCGCTCGGTGAGATGATTCGTTCACGTGCCATATGTTTTAGAGTAGCAGTTGTGCTTGGAAAGTGTCAGGAACACAACTCAATTGCTTCCTTCATTTGTGCCCATCTTTCCTCTACTGCACCCGTGAGTCCGATCGAAAATCGAACAAGTCCGGGTGAAATTCCCGCTTTTTGTTGTGCTTCTTCACTCATTTCGCTTGAAGTTGTTGTGCCAGAGCACGACATGAGCGTTTCAAAGTATCCAAGACTCACGGCCATATATCCAAACCGATATTTGTTTTGTAGCATATCCATGAGTTTGTCTGCGCGTTCTGCACTTCCCATATCAACAGTAAATAATCCGCCGTATCCATATTCTTTGTTCGCATTTTTTGTGAACAATTCGTAGTCTGGATGACTTGGCAGTCCTGGATACATGACGAGTTGGTTATTTTCTTGGAGCTGTTCTGCGAAATACATTGCCCGAGAAGAGTGTTCTTTCATTCTTGCAGCGAGGTGCGGAAGCCGAAGCGATAAACGAAACGCAACAATAGGATCCATTGTTGGACCAAGTAGCATCAAGGAGCCAAGATGCAAATCCATAAGTTCCTCGATAAAAGATTTACTACAACAAATGATGCCAGCGATAACATCAGATGCCCCGCTGAGAAATTTAGTTGCACTATGGATGACAACGTCAGCGCCTAATTGCATCGGGCTAAAAATCATCGGTGTGAACGTATTGTCAACAACGAGAATCGCATCGTGATCGTGCGCTATTTTTGCAAGTGCTGCAATGTCCGCGGTTCGGAGTGTCGGGTTTGAAAGTGTTTCGGTGTACAAGATAGAAGCGCCGTTCTTCATTGCTGACTCAACACTTTCAAGATTCTGAATATCAACAAACGTTGTTTCTATTCCACAGTTCTTTGGAAGGTATTCGTCGAGCAATGCCCATGTACCTCCATAGAGGGTGTTGGAAGAAACTACTTTTCCGCCGCCACCACATCGCTGCATGATGACGGCTGCAATCGCAGACAGGCCACTTGCTGTTCCATATCCCGCTTCTGCGCCCTCCATTGCTGCAACCATTCTGCCAAGGACAAAGACTGTTGGGTTGAAGTGTCTTCCGTAAAGGTAACAACCGCCCTCGTTTGGCCCAAGTTGGCCCGAAAAAATCTCAGGCATCAAATCAGGTGTCATAACAGTGAATGTTGTACTTGCTTCGATGGACATGTTGACCCCGCCATGCTCACCAAATTCATGTCGAGCATCTGCCATCGCTTGATGTGGGTCGAATGTTCCGCGGGTCATTGTGAAGAACTCCGTGCTTGAAGATTGTTGTTATACGTGAAGGTGAGTTCATGGTTCTTTTGAATCATCTCAGCAAACTGCTTTGAAATGGTATTCCTCCATCCAGAGATAAGAGGGGAGTGTTGGATTTCATTGCCTTCTCGAAGTGCGAGATACCAATCGGTAAAAACGGGTCGGCTTGCCACTAGAGTTGCGGAGAGATTATTCCCAATACACCAAGCATTAAAGAGAGACCATGCGCCGTCAAGTTCTTGACGAACAGTTGCTTCTTTTTCAATTGGGTTTGGCCTTCTTAGTGGAACTGGTTCTTGTGAAGACGAATCGAGAATTGCTTTTAGAATCCGCTCTCCATATTGGTTTGCCATATTCTTTGGGAACCCTCTCATCGAAACAAGTTGTTGCACAGTTTCTACTGGTTTTTTACCAAGAGCTAGAATGCATTCGGGTGGGATAACCGCACGAGTTGGTAGGTTTCGGTCTATTGCTATTTCTTCTCTGAGCAAGGCAATTGCTTGAATTCGTTGCAACTCCTTTTTTCGAGGATGTTTATTTTTACAAATTCTTTTGACGGCATTCTGTAAGTCGAATGTGTATCCGTCCATTGTTGTAAACTTGGAAAACTCTTCTGTTGCCCAATCAACTCTTCCAAGATCTTTGAGCCGCGTTTGGAAAAGTTCATAGATGGCAAGTAAGTATCGAACATCATCAGCCGCATACGTTCGCTGTCTCTCAGAAAGTGGCCTGGCATCCCATTGCGAAAATGTAAAGTGACCACCGACATCATGCCCAAGAACGACCTCGATACTCTTTGTGAGAGAGAGAGGCCAAGGATAGCCAATAAGTCCCGCCGCTAATTGTGTATCAAAGATGGATTGAGGGGGTTTTCCTAGTAAGCGGGCAACCGGTTCTAGATCTTGCGAACCCGAATGCAACAGAACTATTACGTTGGGGTCAGTAATGAGGGTGTAGAGAGGAGTGGGATCCTTAATTTTGAATGGATCAATGAGTGCAACTGAATTCGTTGTTGCAACTTGAATCAGACATGTGAATGGATAATAGGAATCTTCACCGATAAATTCAGTGTCGAAAGCAAAGATACCATTCTCTTTGAGTTCATCACACAGTTGTAAAAAATCTGAAGTGTTCTCGATCCATCGAGCGTCGTCTGTTGGAACGAGGGGATTTCCCTGTAATACTGGCGTACTATTTGCTTCAGCATGGGATTGATTATGGCTTTGCTGCCTATGTTTTCTTCGATGTGATGAACCGTTTCCCATTAAAGAGCCATTCTATCAGAGCGAGTGTGGAACCGTTTGTATTGTTTCAACGAATCTTGTCGATAAGAGAAGGTGCCCCTAGTTTTTGGAGGGGAAATACTAGGATGGTAAAAGATAGGGAGTGCCGTGAAATTACACGACACTCCCTGCTTTTTTGTATTTCTTATAAAGAGGAGGAGGGTTAGAAGCCCATGTCATCCATTCCACCACCTTGTGGAGAAGATTTTTTCTCTTGAATGTCAGTGATTGCACAATCAGTTGTAAGAAGTAAACCGCTGATGCTCGCAGCATTCTGAAGGGCAACTCGCTCAACTTTTGTTGGAACGATAACACCTGCTTTGATGAGGTCTTCGTATGTTCCAGTTAAACCATTGAACCCGAAGGTATCTTCCGTGGCTTCTTCAACTTTTTGACAGACAATTGAACCATCAAGCCCACAGTTTTCTGCAATTTGACGGATTGGGGCAGTGATTGCACGACCTAGAATGTCAATGCCGAGTTTTTCGTCGCCTTTGGCTTTCTTTCGAGCAGCTTCAAGTGCTCTACGAGCTCGAATAACCGAAACGCCACCACCTGGAAGGATACCTTCTTCGACAGCAGCTCGACATGCATGAAGTGCATCTTCTACCCGTGCTTTCTTTTCCTTCATTTCAACTTCGGTTGCTGCGCCGACGTTGATTTGAGCAACACCGCCAGCTAATTTTGCAAGTCGTTCTTGCAACTTTTCTGCGTCATAGTCAGAGGAGCTGTTTTCAATTTGTGCTCGAATTTGATCAATTCGACCTTTGATTTCTGATGACTTTCCGCCACCTTCGATAAGAGTTGTTGCATCTTTTTCTACAGCAACTTTCTTTGCTCTACCAAGTTGTGAAAGTTCCATCGCTTCAAGGTTCATTCCAAGTTCTTCCATGACTGGCTCGCCGCCTGTCAGAATTGCAATGTCTTGTAGCATCGCTTTGCGTCGATCACCAAAGCCGGGTGCTTTGACAGCACAAACCTTGATTGTTCCACGAAGTTTGTTAACAACGAGAGTCGCAAGTGCTTCAGCATCGACATCTTCAGCAATGATGAGAAGAGCCTTTCCAGCTTCTGCGACTTTCCCTAAAATTGGAAGTAAGTCTTTTGCAGTGCTGATCTTCTTCTCATGAACAAGTACGTAGCAGTCATCAAGATTGACTTCCATTGTTGTTGTATCAGTAACGAAGTGTGGACTTAGATATCCCTTATCGAACTGCATGCCTTCTACGAGTTCAACATCAGTTTCTAATGATTGCCCTTCTTCGACAGTAATAACGCCATCTTTGCCAACTTTGTCCATTGCCTTTGCAATTATTTTGCCAATTCCGCCGTCTTGATTTGCAGCGCATGTTCCAACTTGTGCAATTTCACTGGAGTCTTGCACATCGTTTGACATTGATTGAAGTTCAGTAACGATTGCTGTTACTCCAAGGTCAATGCCCCGGCGAACTTGGTTTGCATGTGCCCCAGCAGTGATGTTTTTTAATCCTTCAGTAAAGATAGCTTCAGCATAAATTGTTGCAGTCGTTGTGCCATCTCCAGCATCTTTGGAACATTTTGAGGCAACTTCTTTCACCATCTGTGCGCCCATATTTTCCCAAGCGTCTTCAAGTTCAATCTCTTTTGCAACAGTGACGCCATCTTTAGTGATCGTTGGGGCGCCGAATGATTTTTCAAGAACAACAACTCTGCCTGAGGGTCCGAGTGTTGTTTTTACGGCCTTTGCTAGTTTTTGGATTCCATGAAGCATCTTTTCGCGAGCTTCAATGTCAAATGCAATTTGTTTTGCGGTCATTTTTTCTTCTTCCTTATGGTTTAGATGTCGTCACGGACTTGCCACGTGGCAGACACGTGCGAACTATCTATCCAGATATTGTTTGATTTAGTTTTGAGGTGAATACCTTGAGAACTTGTTAACTTCTCAACTTCTTCAACGTCTATTACCTCAAGTTCGTTGTCTTTTCCATAGAACATGATTGAAAGTTCTTTGTTTGTTCCGACCATATCAGTCAGTATTTCAAGTAAAGGTCCGCGTTCCATCGTTATCACCTACTGTAGAGTTAATCGATGATGCCAAGGATATCTTCCTCGGTCATGATTAAATATTCGTTGTTATCAATTTTGATTTCAGTTCCAGCGTAGGAAGTGAAAAGCACGTGGTCACCTCTTTTGACAGTGAATGGAATTCGATTACCTGTCTCATGATTCAGTCTGCCGTTTCCAACAGCTACGATTTTTCCCTCTTTGGGTTTATCTTTTGCTGACTCGGGCAGGTAGATGCCGCTTTCTGTTTGTTGTTGAGCTTCTGCTCGTTGGACAAGTAATTTGTCACCTAGTGGTTTTACATTCATTTGAGTATTCCTTCTTTCTGCTTTCATTTTTGTAGCGATGCTACTTTTAGTTAACTTATGTGGTCCATCCTTGGAGTGGCCATCGATCTGAATAATGCCGCTGAAGCACTCGTTGCAATGCGTCAAGCAGTGTTTCTAAGAGTGCTGGGCGATCGACAACTGTGAATGCTCCTTCTTGCAGGGAGCGTGCCAAACTACGTGCATTATCGCGTAAGGAAGCTTGCCGTGGTCTGATGACAATTGTGGGTGGTTGGGGTTGAAGTCTCCGGAGGAGTTGAAGCACTCTTTCGCCTCCTGGTCGCCGAGTTACAGAGCCCCCAGACAGTGGGATTGCTAGATCAACAATGGCAATGTGAATATCGCTTGCTTCAATCATTTTAACAGCTTCTTCGCCGTTTTTCGCCGTTAAACTGCGAATTCCAAAGGGTCCAAGTAACTGAGGGAGTTGCTGAATTGGAGAATTGTCCCGCCATGAGCTGCACGTTAAGAGGAGATTGAGCCGTTCATGAGGTGGTAGTTGTGGAGTTAGATTTTGGTCATTAGAAACCATTGTTCTACTCATTGACGCAAATATCGTGCCTATCAACCTCAGTTTTTACCTGTCAGTGACCCCATACTTAACAATAAAACTGCCGTCTTGGCAGTCTTTGCCACCATGTAATTATCTCAGAGGAATAATTTTTGTGGAGACAGTCCCCAAAATGCGGATGGTGGTACTATCCGCCGCTTATGGCGTACCAAACAAATGCAACGTTACTGAGCTCAATTCTCGCAGGAGATGAGAAAAAGCGAATCCCAATTGGTGAGACAATTATCGTGAAAGGGTGGGTTCGTTCTCGTCGAGATTCCAAAGCGGGTCTTTCCTTCATTCAAATTACTGACGGAAGTTGTTTTGACCTTCTTCAAATTGTCGCAAGCAACGAGTTGGACAATTATGAATCAGAAATCCTTCGCATAACGACAGGAGCATCAGTAGAAATTACAGGTGAACTTGTAGAGTCTCAGGGCAAGGGGCAGAGTGTTGAATTGCAAGCAACTTCGGTGAAAGTTACTGGGTTCGTTGAAGACCCTGACACGTATCCTGTCGCAGCGAAACGACACACCTTTGAGTACCTGCGTACTGTGTCTCATTTGCGAGCACGCACGAATACATTTGCTGCAATTGCAAGAGTTCGAGACTGTTTGTCACAAGCAATACATCGTTACTTTCACTCCAACAATTTTCTCTGGGTTCACACACCAATTGTGACGGCAAGCGATTGCGAAGGTGCAGGAGAGATGTTTCGAGTTTCAACACTTGATTTCTTAAACATGCCAAAAAATGAAGAAGGGCACATTGATTTTGAGCAGGATTTTTTTGGCAAGGAAGCGTTTCTAACTGTTTCTGGTCAAATTAATGTGGAATCGTATGCGTGTTCATTAAGTCGCGTGTATACGTTTGGTCCGACGTTTCGTGCAGAAAATTCCAATACTTCTCGGCACTTGTCAGAGTTTTGGATGATTGAACCAGAGATTGCTTTTGCAGATTTGCATGACGATGCGGACCTTGCTGAAGACTTTTTAAAATCTATTTTTACTGACTTATTGAACGAGCGACCAGACGACATGAACTTTTTTCAGCAACGAATTGATAAAGGTTGCATCGATCGTCTAGAGAACTTTGTTTCCGCTAGTTTTGAACGAATGGAATACACCGATGCAATTACAGCACTGGTTAAAGCTCAAGAGCAGGGCAAGAAATTCGATTTTCCTGTTGTGTGGGGTTGTGATTTGCAGTCCGAACATGAGCGATGGTTAACAGAAGAGCACGTTGGTAGGCCAGTTGTATTGATGAATTATCCGAAGGACATCAAAGCGTTTTATATGCGATTGAATGACGATGAAAAAACAGTCGCTGCAATGGATGTCCTCGCGCCTGGAATTGGCGAAATTATTGGCGGTTCCCAACGAGAAGAGCGGCTCGATGTCCTTGACAATCGCCTCGAAGAGTGCGGCCTTGAGCCCGAACCATACTGGTGGTATCGTGATTTACGGAAATATGGAACGGTCCCCCACGCTGGTTTTGGACTTGGATTTGAGCGTACGATTTTGTATGCAACCGGAATGACCAATATTCGAGATGTTATACCCTTCCAAAGGTCACCTCGAAGTTGTGATTTTTAGGAAATAAAACGTCCCATAAACAGGACTTAACACTACTTAATCCCTTTTATTTCGCAAAAAAAACCCTTTTTGGAAACATCTTCTTGGTTTTTTCGAACATTGTTGTACCCTAGAATTCTAAGAGAAAACGGAGAACTTCAAATGTATCGAAATATCAGCACCCTACTTCTAACAGTTTGCCTATCAATTACTGCGTTTGGCACTGCAAAGGTGACGCAACAGGCTACAAATGTACCACAATGGGATTTTGCATTGACATTTGGCGAACAAACGTTCGATCCTCTCGCGGGAACTTTTGGCATGCAAGATGAGTGGAGTCTTACTTCTGAGTTTGGGCATGATCTTCGACTTGTTCAATTCGATGGTCCAATTCAAGAAGCATGGCTCGGGGCGATGCAAAAGTCTGGCGTGACTCCAATTCAATACATTCATCCCTTCACGTATATCACGTGGGCAGATTCCCAAAGTAGAGATCAAGTACGAACACTTCCGCACGTTCGGTGGAGTGGGGATTTTATGAATGGCTATCGAGTTCTTCCAAAATGGCGAAACTTGAGTTCGGCACCGATTGCTGCAAGGGTGATGTTTTACAAAGGCGCCCACTTAGAAAAAGCAATTGAGCATTTAAAAAGTGTTGGAGCAGTTCGAATAGAACATAGCGAGCTCGATCACCGATTTGAAGTGATTTCATTTGTCGCTCCAGGAAATACCTTCCAAGAAATCTCAACGATTACTGGTGTCTACACAGTACAACCTAAACCAACCGATGGTGGTTTACGAAGTGAAATGAGTAACCAAGTAAATGCTGGAAATGTAGATGGAAATAACAGCGCATTCCCTGGATATGCAGCATGGCTAAATGGCGTTGGGCTTGATGGAAGTGGAGTCACAATTGCAATCGTTGATGGCGGAAGCGATGAAAATCACAGCGATTTGGCAGGACAATTTGTTTCATGTCAAGGACAAAGTTGTGGTGGAACTTCTTCGAGTTCACATGGCACACACACAGCGGGCATTGTTGGAGCAACAGGTGCTTCTGGCACAGTAGACAGTTACGGTTTTCTTCGTGGCCAAGGTGTTGCACCAGGGGTTTCCTTGGTGGAACAAGTCTATTTTCCTCTCTACCAACAACCTGGTGGCATGACGCAACTTATGGTTGAGTCCCACGACAACGGTGCTGTCGCATCGAGCAACAGTTGGGGACCTTCCGGCTCACCACAGGGTTATGACATCGATACTCTCGAAGTTGATGTTGCAATTCGTGATGCAGATCCAAATACAGCAGGCAATCAACAATTCTCATACGTCTTGGCAATCATGAATGGTAATGGTGGTACGAGTAGTCAAGGCTCTCCAGACGAAGCAAAAAACATTTTTACTATTGGCTCAACAAAGATGCGAACTGGAAGCGGTGCGCAAGATCTGAACATCAATGATATTTCAAGTAACTCTGCACACGGTCCATGCCTTGATGGTCGAACTATCCCACATATGGTTGCTCCAGGTTGCGACGTAGACTCGACTGTTCCTGGGTCTCACTCACTCATGTGCGGTACAAGTATGGCGTGTCCACAAGTCGCTGGTGCAGTGGCGCTTTTCGTCGAGAAGTACAGAATGACAGAGGGTACAGATCCATCACCCGCAATGATTAAGGCAGCATTTACAGCAGCAGCAAGTGACTTGGCTGGAAATTCAGATGCCGATGGCGGAGTTCTTGGTCATCCATTTGATTCAAAACAGGGTTGGGGACGCATGGATCTTCCTGCTGTGCTAGATAACCCAGCGAACAGTGTTCGCTATTACGACGCTCCGATGGTCTTGGAACAAACTGGTGACCAATGGTCGACGACGGTTTCAGCACTCGATCCATCAAAACCAGTACGAATCATGTTGGTCTGGACGGACGCTCTAGGTCATGGGCTCGGTGGAAGTACACCTGCTTGGAATAATGATCTTGATTTGACAGTTTCATCTGGTTTGGCAACGTATCGAGGGAATAACTTCGGTTCAAATGGTTGGTCAACAACTGGTGGTGTCGCAGATACAAAAAACAATACAGAAGGTGTATTTTTAGGTCCAGTACCTCCTGGGCAAATTACTATCACTGTCACTGCGGCAAACTTGAACTCCGACGGTATTCCAAATGTCGGTGATGGCCTTGATCAAGATTTTTCAGTCGTTTGTTATAACGCCGCGTCTGAGCCAGGATTCTCAATTGCAGTTTCCCCAAGCGCTCAATCAGTCTGTGCGCCATTAAGTGTAGATTACACAGTACAGGTTGGACAAATAATGGGATACAACCTTCCGATTACACTTTCTTCAACTCCTGAATCAGGAATTACCGCAACATTTTCAAGTAACCCAGTTACGCCTGGGACTGATGTGACAATGACAATTTCGGTGGATGACACAGTGAGTGACGCAACATATATGTTCCATGTTCGCGGAACTTCTTCAGATCAGTCGTATCACGATGCTTCAGCACAAATACATGTTTCGGGAAGTTTGCCGCAACAGTCTACGTTGTTGCAACCAGCCAGTGGTGCTGTTGATGTTGGTCTAGCGCCAACATTCCAGTGGTATTCTGGAAGTGGTTCGAACCTCTGGCATATTCAAGTTTCAACTTCTGCAAGTGAAGCTGGCGTTGTCTACGATAATGCGAGCGTTGAATCAACGACGTTCCCACTTCCAATGTTGCTTGAGTCAGATACACCATATTTCTGGCGAATAAGTGCTTCGAACAATTGTGGTGATGGTGATTGGACATCGTGGTGGACATTTAGAACAACAAATGCAATGACTGTGTTACTTGTTGATGATGATGACAATTCGCCAGACGTTCTTTCGTACTATACGTCGCTGCTTGATAGTGTTGGTATGTTGTATGACGTGCACGACACAGGTAATTCAAACAACGAACCGACATTTAGTGAACTTCAGGGGTATCCACTTGTTATTTGGTTTACTGGTGATGAGTGGGGTGGATTCGCAGGTCCTGGTGGAACTGGAGAAGTGGCACTCGCATCATATATAGACGCTGGTGGTCACCTTCTCATGTCAAGCCAAGATTATTTGTACGACAACGGTCTTACGAGCTTTGGTAGTTCTCACCTTGGCATCGCAAGTTTTACAAGCGATGTAAACCAAAATATTGTGACTGGATTCGATATGTTTGAGAACATGGGCTCTGTTTCATTGTCATATCCATTTACAAATTATAGTGACGTTGTTTCGCCATCAACATCTGCAGTGCTTGCCTTTGGTGGTGATATGGGAGATGCGGGAACGCATCTTGCAAGTACAGGTCACGGTGGTGGTGCAATCTTCCTTGGCTTCCCAATTGAGGCGATGCCTGTTGAAAGTCAAACGATGCTCATGAACAATGTATCCGCTTGGCTAGGAGGTGGAACGACACCTTGCCCAGCTGATTGCAATGGAGACGGATTCGTTGATGTCACTGACGTTCTGGCAATCATTGAAGCGTGGGGGACATCCTCAGGTTGTGATATCAATGGTGACGGCATAATCGATGTTGTTGATCTTCTTGAAGTCGTTGGCAGTTGGGGTGCTTGTCCGTAATTGATTGCGACGGGTCTGACCCTAGCAGTGAATTGCAAACCCAACTTCCAACACTTGTAATATGGCCACGAAGGCGTAGAGGCACGGAGAATACAAAAAATTAACGTTCCTCTCTGTGCTCTCCCTACCTCTGAGGCAAAGCTCACCAATCGAACGCTGCAATCAACGAGTAAGCTGAAAATAGGTGGAGGCGACGTTTCTGACTGGGGACAGGTCCGTTACACGATTAGCCGTATGCGCCGATAACATGCCCCTTATTCATACGCCTATAGCCATTTTTAACATTTTTTGTCATGCCCAGATGCAATTCAAGGGGTCCGATATCGCAACTTTTTTCAAATAATTGGTATTTGTCGAGCGGAGACAGGGCATCAAACGATTGTAGGGTTGTCCTTGGTCTAAGTTGTCATCGGTTGGCACTCCAAGGGCACTGTCTTTGACAGTTTAATTGGCCTCGTGGATGTGAGGTCCCAAACGCAAAAGGGGTTTTGCCGTGAACACTGATACTTTTATTGAAAAACTATTCCCTCTCCTTATTACTGGCGACCGTAAGTCTGCTCGAGCATTTGTTGCTGAAGCGATTACTTGTGGTTGGACACCAGAAGAAATTTCAGAGAACGGCTTTTGGCCAGTTCTCGATGCAATTAATACACTCTACAGATCAGACCAAATGACAAGCGTTGCGCATCATTATGCAACGCGTCTACTTCGCACACTTGTTGATCAAGTGCAAGCGGGCTATACACAACAAACTAGCAATAATAAAAGTATCCTCCTCTTCTGCGGTCCAAGTGAAGCAGATGATCTTGCAGCACAAATCGTTGCAGACCTCTGCGAAGCAGATGGCTGGGAAGTGAAATTCGGTGGTGGCGGTGTTCCCGCAGACGAGATTCTCGCAGAAACAAATGAGTGCAAGCCAGATGCACTTTGCATGTTCTCATCCGCACCTTGTGATGCTCCTCATATACGAAATATTATTGACACTATTAAATCAATTGGCGCTTCACCGAATACCCAAATAGCAGTTGGTGGTGGGCTCTTCAACCGAGTTGAAGGTCTTGCTGAAGAGATTGGTGCAGACCTCTGGGCAAGTACGCCAGAAGATTTGAAAACTAAACTAACAACAGAGTGTGACAGACGAGCAACGGCAGATCAACGCACAGTTGGAAAAGATATTCGACCAAGTAAAGCTGCATAACGTAGTAAAACACTGGTAAAACCCAATAACGCAACGAGCATACTCGTTGCGTTATTAATTAGTGTTACTATATCTTTATGAAGAATAAGGCATACTCGCTTGTGATTTCTCTTGCCACTATATTGCTGTCTATGACAACCGGCGATTGTTTCTCGCAAGCATTCCCATTTGTTGACACTCCTATCAAAGTAAGGGATATGGAGTACATTTCAGAAGCAGTTGAAATGACCCCTTCTCAAATTGAACAGTTAGTAGAAATTTACGATAGATACGCACGCGATTTTGCTGTCATCCGAAAGAATGAGATTCAAAAATTTGAAGATGCATTGAACGAGGCAATGAAAACGATGAATTACATGGATTTTGAAATTCCACCTCGAGAGACGGTTGAAAATCTGATTCCAAAAGCGCAGCGAGCGATGAAAGCCACTGCTAGAGTTGACGGGGTATTCTTCGACTCATGTAGTGAGATGTTGACAGAGAAACAAAATCAAAAGTTATTATCATTTCGCATAGCACGAGAACTTTCTCAATATGAAACTGTAGTATTTGAATTATTTGAAGATATAAATGATGGGGCTACATCTAATTTGCAACTGCTGTACGACAAGATTGGCTGTGAGCCAGATGAAGAGATTATGCTAATCCTTGAGACGTATAACAAACGGCAACTCAAGGGAGTAAAGTCTGGCTTCAATGACATAGTGAACGTCACAATAGAAGCATTGGATCAGGTTGATGAGCTTGGTATTAATGGGCTGGGTATGTACTCTTTGTCAACTATGTTCATGTCGGATGAAACAGCTCTCGAAGATTTGAAGCGACGGGCTGGAATTTTGCTAGAGCCACTCATAGAGGGCGCTTCGGAGATGAGCCAGCTGAATTGGAAAACATGGAAACAACTCGATGGACTCATGCAGGAAGAGGATGCGCAACAATTGCAATTCACTTTTTTCAAGAAGTCATTTCGAAGCGTTATGCGGTCAAGTTACCCAATCTCGTCTTCTTTTACTAGAGCATTGAATTATGACGCAATCACTCCATCGCAAAAAAACAATTGTTAGAGTTGCAAGCGGAGTTCAAAAAAACATGGAAGAAGAAATCCGAAAAGCATGCAAGGATTGTTGATAAATCTCGTAAAGATAAAACCTTTGCGCAATTGATAAGAGATGTTGGAACAAACTACGATGTAGAGCTTGCAAAAATTTCTAAAGAGAATAGAGAGTATGTCGCAATAATTAAGAAAAAGTTTGAAAACATTGTCGGCGATGAAACCCTACAAGCGATGAAGGAAGATAGGAAGAGAAATAGAAAATATACTGGTTCGGCAACCTACCGGGATGGTAGTTCTGAAGTATCGACGACAACTTATAAAAAAAACGAGGAGGGGAAAACTATAAAAACGACCGTGAAAGTTAGGACAAAGGAGGGGGAAACAATTCTTACCGAAAAAATTGTGGTTCTTGTCTCTAGTCGAGATAAAACCAATGACGTGGTTCCACTCCCAATAGCGACAACATTTCCTGCTATGTGCACCACTCGTTTTGGATTAGACCAAAGCGGTCAGGCAATAATTGACTCAGTGTACAACGGATACCGTGAACAATATGAAGAGAAGTATTCGGAGTTTACCGAAGCGGCAAATAAAGTCAATGGTGATAAAGATCTTTCATATGGTGAGAGATTAAAAAAGATAGAAGAAATTAGTTTAGCTTCAGAAGTGGCGGTTTCTGTTTTAGATACTGCTCTCTTTGATGATTTGGTTGCATTAACTGGACTTGAACGTGAACATTCTGATGTCATGGTGCTAGAGCACTATCGACTGAGAGAAAGAACTCAAGTGCCAGAAGTAATTTTTGGAAGGAGGAGTGACCCTAGTTCTTCTGTTGATTTAGTTGACTTGTTTTTACTCTCTGAACAGTCAGAGGACGTCAGAGAAGAACTTTCAGAAGAGGCGAATGAAATTATTTATTCAGTTTTGAAGGAATATCATTCGCAAGTGGAAATGCAGCATCAGTCTCTTGCTGATGCTCGTAGGGCATTGAAGCACGTGCAAACAGCCATGTCCCTTGATAGAAAAAATTATACTTTGCTCCGCACAAAATGGGCCGACGCTATTAGCGTAGCGCGCGCTGCGAGCGATGCAATGAAGCGTGCGAATCATCAAGTGTTGGATGACATTTTGAACCAAATTGCAGAAGATGATTATTGGTTTGTGCATAGGGCGTTTGTAAAGAAGGCGCATCCAGAAGTATTGCAAGATAAAAAAGAAGCAACCTCATTGATTGAATCTGCTTTTGAAATTACAAGTTTAAATGCAAGCCAAAAAAGTTCGTTAGCTAATCTTAGCGCTTCGTATAAGGACGGGTACTGGAATATATGCGAAGAACTTATTAAGAATTCAAAAGAAACATCAGATCATGAAGATGAAGTTAGTGAAGCAGACTTAGAAAGTTTGCGTTTAAACAACCGTGGCAAGGCACTCAGATTTGAACGTAGTGAACTTAATGACAAAGTGCGAATGCAATTGCGAATGATATTGACGGAAGGCCAAGTTGTACACGTTTCTGGGCTTCGCCCCTCAGCGGCATCATCTTTGCGTTTGGATTGAGCGTTGTATTCTCTACTTCGCCGTGGCCGTATCAAAAAGTTTTGGAAGTTAGAATCGGTGAACGTCTAGGGTCAGACCCTTGTAAGGTCGTGACTTTACTAGCGCAAAATTGCAGCACGACTTGAGAATGACCTTTGTGTTCCGCAGTTGTGGGTCAGACCCTAGTCAATGCTGTTACAATAATTGCATGAAACACACACTATATACAGTCATTCTTGTCTTAATTGCATCGTTGTTTACTGTCGCGCCTGAAGCTCAAGCGCAATCAATTCCGTTGTTAACAGATCCAATTAAGATTCGTGAACTTGAACTCATGTCAAACAAATTAGGTATGACGACTCCGCAACGCGAAGCAGTTATAGATGTGTATGACAAGTATCTCGAAGATTTTGCAAGAACGCGTGCTGGTGAGATAAAAGATTTTGAAGATGCAATCGCAGAAGCGGCCGAAACATTTGGTTTTATGCGGTTCAATATTCCAGATCGTGCACTTGTTGAAGAACTCGTTCGAAAAGCTCAGCGCGCAATGAAGGGCATTCACCGTTCTGACAATTTGTTTTTTGATGAAGTTTTTGGAATGCTTTCAGAAAAACAGCGTAAGACCCTTAGCCGTGTACGCGTCGCTCGTGAACTTGAAGCGTATGAGATGTTTGTTACAGAACTACTCGGTCAGTTGAATAAGGGAGCTCGTTCGCAAATGCGAACACTGTATGATCGAGTTGGCAAAGAGCCAAATGCAGAAATAGAAGAAGCGCTAGATACTTACGACCAACGATATCTCAGAGAAGTGAAGGAAGGCTTTGATGCAGTTGTCGAGACTGTTCGCCTTGCACTTGACCAAATAGACGAACTTGGCGTTCGCGGGTTGGATGAACAAGCGTTGATGATGCGATTTATGGCTGACCCAGAGGCAATTGAAGATTTAAAACGCCGTGGTGACATATTGTTAAAGCCCCTCGTAGATCAAGCATATGAAGTCAGTCAATTGAATTGGAAGACATGGAAGAAGATTGATGCAATGCTCTCTGATGAAGAGTCAAGACAATTCCAACAGTTATATTTCAGCAAATCGTTTTATGACGCTGTTCGCGGCGGTAAGAAAATAGAAGGGTTGCTTGATCAAGCACTTTCAATGCAGGTACTCAGTGAGGGACAACGGATAGACCTGCTGGCAATCCGAGATTCATTCCGCAAAAAGTGGTCTAAGCAAACCGAGAATCATGCTGACATTCTTGAAAAGTCAAGAAAGATTCAAACAATTGCAATCATGAGTGGCGATGTTACAACTGAATTTGATGAGAAACTCGCGACTTCTAAATCGGATCGAAGCGAATATATCGGCGCTACGGAATCAAGAATCGATGGTATTCTTGGAACAGAACTCGCCACTATCCTGAGAGGTGAGAAGAAGAATCAAGCTGGATTTTCTCTAGATAATGCCATTTCTTTGAGTAGCGGTAGCTCTTCGGTTGAATTACAAGTAATAACAAGCGACGGAGCTGAATTGTCTCCTGAAGAGATGGAGATGTTGATGGAATCGGGTGCGATTCAAACGAGTGCAACATCAGATGGTGCAATTGTTGTTGGTGAAACAGTAGAAATTTCTGCGAGTGAGCGTGTGAATCTTGAGGTAGTAGATGATTTGAACATACTCCAAGGTGGTGCCTCAATCCCAAAACCAATCGCACCAAAATTTCCATCTCGAGCTGCAACAATTCTAGGCTTAGATGAAAATGGCGAGATGATTATTAACGCTGTGTATGATGAATATCGAAACAACTACAAAGTAATTAATACTGAAGCATCAGTTGTTTCAAAAGAAATCCAAGAAGACGATTCATTGACTGGCGGTGCTCGAATGCGTAAAACAAGAGATGCAAGCAGCGCTGCCGCGGAAGCAGTTGCAACACTTGATACTACATTTTTTGATGATCTCGCTGCAATCACTAGCTTGCAGCGTGAGGATGTCAATCTAAAAATGTTAGAAAATCATCGCGATCGTCAGCGTACATCAGCACCAGAAGATCCGTTTGGGTGGGGTGGAAGTGAGGGCGATACAATCGACCTTGTTGGTTTATATGTGATGTCAGATGACTCAGTAGGGTTGCATTACAATCTCTCTGAAAAATCGATTCAATCAATACGAAAAGCGATGCAGGGGTATCACAGTAAAGTAGCTACCGCGCACGATTCTTTTGTAAGCGCGACGTATGACATGAATCATATGCAAGATGCAATGTGGCTGATGGATGAGGCTGAACAAAATGGACACGCTACTGAAGCTATTCAGAATCGATGGCGAAATGCCTTTACTGCAGTCCGTGATTCAAAGCGAGCACTGCTTCTTGTGAATCAAACTGTGATGGATAACTTGCTAGAAGAAGTTCCAGAAAGTGATTTTTGGAAAGTTCGAATGGAGTTCGTAACGAAAGCGTATCCTGATGTGTTCAAAAAGAGTGCTGATGTGACAAAAATGTTAACTGCAGCAAATGCAATTGCCTCTTTAGATGCATCCCAACAGAGTCAACTTGAAACACTCGCTTCCGAGTATCGATATGACTACTGGAACTTGTGTGAAGCGATGATTGAGAACCATCAATCGAATGCCAAAGCAATAAGCGGTGAGGAGTATATGAATAAAGAAGATATTCACAGGCAGCTACGTCTTGAAGCGTTACGTTTTGAACGAAAGGAGTTGAACGACCGAATGCGAATGCGACTTCGAATGATCTTGCAAGAAGGCCAGATTAGGGAAGTTCCCGGTCTTCGCCCGTCAGTGGCTGCGGCTAACGAATGGGATTAATGGAATTAGCGATTGCTTCAAGAGGATGAAGCATAGTGATTTCTGCAAAGCGCTTCGCTTGGCTAAAGCAAGAATAGCCAGTCGTAAGAGCATTTAAATCTTTAGGATGTTCCTTTTTCCAGTGCATCTCCCAGATATCTTGAGACACCTGTTTGTTTTCCCTTTGATGTCCAAAGAGTCCTCCCATGCCACAGCAAGATGTTGCAACAATCTCAACACTGCCCTGCATTTTTGCAAAGAGTTGTTTCCACTGTTCACTACTGTCAAGCGCCGTTGCTTTTTCAATACAATGTGCAAATAATCTCCATGACTTCTTGAGAGTTATGGAAGACAAATCCTGCTTGATGAGCCATTCTTGCGGGAGAAGTACTTCAATTGGATTGTTTGGGTATTCGTCTCGCCAGAGTAGAGTCGCCGCTGGATCAATGCCAATGATTGGGATTTGGGCATCGTAAACAGGTGAGAGCCACTGGATATTTTTGTTTGCGGTTTTGTAAAAGGCATCGAGTGCCCCCCGAACATGCAGGGCTTTTCCACATGCACGTAGTGGGAGGATGCAGACTTTATGGCCAAGGTGTTCAAGTATTTTCACCATAGCAATACATGGAGCAGGGCGAAAATACGTCGTGAAGGAATCTTGTAACAAGACAACGTCTGGCTTGTCTCTTGCAATTTGCTCGGGAGTAGAGGTGCGTATCGTTTTTCGAAATGTATTTGATGGTTTTGGCACATCGCAAATGCCAAGTAACGAAGCAAAGAAACGTGAGGGTAAGAACCGTTGAATTGGGAGTGTTCGTTCCATGTGAAACCAGAGTAGGTCTCGCATTGGCCTGAGGTATCTTCCAAAATACAAATTGTAAAACTGCGATCTCATTGAGGGGATATCAATTTGCAGAGGGCAGTTTGAGGCACATGCTTTGCAGGAGAGGCAGCTATCAAGAACTTGTTTGACTTCATGATTGAAGTCATCAGTATTTCCAGAGTTTAATAGACGTCGAATGAACGAACTTTTTTTCAGCCGCGGCTCTTTTTCTAATCTGTGTAACCAGTACCGAAGAACATCTGCACGACCTCTTGGGCTTTGCGTTGGATCATCCGTTGCTCTGTATGTCGGGCACATGCTACTTGTATGAGAACTAGATTGACACTCGCTGTTGCCATCACAATTTGTTGCATTTGAAAGAATACTCAGCACAGGGGAGTTTTCATCTTGTTCACCACGTGTAGGAGATTCGAGTGTTGCTAGAGAGAATGAATCATTTGGAACTGCAACTTTTCCGGGATTGAATTGGTTGTAAGGGTCGAACGCACTTTTAATAGCACACATTTGCTCCCAAATGACATCGCCGAATATTTGTGGACCAAACTCACTTCGGAATCCCTTGCCATGTTCACCCCAGAGCACGCCTCCAAAGGAATGCACAAGTGAAGCAACCTCTTCTGTCAGAACGCGAACCAATTTTCGCTCATCTTCATTTTGCATATCAAGAGCAGGGCGAACGTGCATAACACCTGCATCGACATGCCCAAACATCCCAGCTTCTAAGTTATGTTTCGTGAGCAATTTTTTGAACTCTTGAATAAAGTCTGCGAGTTTCTCTGGTGGAACGGCGCAGTCTTCAACAAATGGAACGGGGCGTTGTTTCCCTTTCAGCGAAGAAAGTAATCCTACACTTCTTGAACGGAACGACCATGCGATATCCCGCTCCTCTTTGCTTACAATTCTTTTTGTAAGGAGTGGTTTATAGCCCTTACTTTCATCAAGAATTGTTTGTACGTTTTTGGAGTCGCACTCTACGAATAGAATTGCATCTGTGTCATCTTTGGAATCTTCTAGAAGTTGCGATAGAGTTTTCCAACTTGCATCGCAGCGCACAGTGTGAAGCACCATCTCGTCGACGGTTTCTATTGCAGTAGGTTGATGTTTTGCAAGCGTTGCACCACAGCGGAGGGCATGATCAAAAGAATCAAAACAAAAGAGAATAAGGTGTTGGTTTTTCGGAATTGGAACACATTGCATAATTGCTGAAGTTGTTATGCCAAGCGTGCCTTCAGAGCCACAAAAAATTCGATTGCTATCAAAAGTTTTACCATCCCACGCCATTGGCAAGTTGTACCCGCTTACAAATCGTGGGAGAGAGGGCCAGTATCGTTCAAAGTGTGGACGTGCATTGTCACATGCATTTTTAATAGTTTCCGCAAGTTTTGAGTCGTCTCTGAAAGTTTCGCCACCTCGGATAATAGTGTGTAAAGAAACAACGCAGTCACTCATCTTGCCATATACTTGTGAGCCTTTACCTGCGGAGTCGTTGCCAATCATTCCACCAATAGTAGCCCTTGATGCCGTTGCAACGGTTGGTCCAATCATGACTCCAAACTCCTCAAGTACTCCGTTGACTTGTTGTAAGACTGCCCCACATTCAACGTGTACTTGCCTAGTCTTTTCGTCATACTCTAAAATGTTGTACAAATACCTTTTGCAATCTAGCACGATGGAATCTGTGAGCGATTGCCCCGCGGTGCTTGTTCCGCCACCTCTTGGAGTAACAGAAATAGATTGGTATGTTTTTGCAGAGAGAAGTTTGACAATGTGTTCTACGCTTGCAGGGGACTTTGGAGAAATGACAACTTCTGGGAGTACCTGCCAAATGGAATTGTCAGTTGACGCAATGCTGCGCGTTGATTCATCCGTGTCGACAACTCCGTCGAATTTACTCGAAAGTAAATCGTGTAAAAACTGCTTTATTTTAGGGCTTGACTTTGTTCTTCGAGGTAACTCTTGCAACATCTGCAACATGATAGCGGGGTTTAGCAGGGGCCCCATGCACCTATGAGAATGAGTAAATCGGAAACAGCCACAGTTCCACCACCGTCGAGATCTTCAACGCCACCTATTGCTCCCCACGCGCCAATGAGTTGTAACAAATCGTTTACTGCAACCGATCCACTTCCATCAAAATCGGCGGCACAAGTAGAAGTGGATGTGTTGAGTAGCACAGTTACTGCAGGTACTGCATGTCCAGTCAATGGAATTAATTCTGTGACTGACACAATATCTTGGAAGCCATCACCATTAAAATCTCCAGTAGAAACGTGTGTGGGGACGTATCCTGAAACGAGAGGTGTGCCAATATCAGTCAACGTTATCGTCGTAGGTGGAGTTGTATCATTTCGAGCAATAAGCAACTCTCGTTGAAGTGAAGTTGCACCTATCACGGATACAATAATATCACCATCACCATCATTGTCTAAATCACTGATTGCCATTGCCTCTGGAAGGGTGCCAACGGGTACTGAACTTGGAATATCAAACGAAGTTCCAGTCCCTCTAAGGATACTTAAAGAGCCGCCTGCGTTATTCACCGTAACAAGATCGTCAAAGCCGTCATTGTTTAAATCAGAATACATTTGAGCAATCGGTGAACTGTTTGCAGGGAGTCCATAACTATCACCATACCCGAATGGTCCTGCAAGTGATCCTCCAGAACTATCACCCTCGTATACCCAAGCGGTATCTCCCGGAGAGTTCAGAATAATGTAATCAAAGCCCTTGTCATTGTTGACATCACCTGGATCAATGTCAATTGGAACCGGAACAGAGATGCTATTCATCCAGTTGAATGAAGAACCACGTAGTCCAGGCGTGGATTGATTTTGCAACACGCTAACCATCGATGGCGCAGTGTCACATCCAACAACAATATCATCAAGAAGAGCTCCATCTTCGACATAGTTTGCAATCGCAATTGTTGCTGGTCCGCCATCTGTTACGTATGTAGAAACGGTAAATGAAGCAGAGCCAGCATTGAAGAGTGTTGAAATTGTGTTGTCATCGTGATTTGCAACGACTAAATCGATGTCACCGTCACCATCAAGATCACCAAATTCAATATCAAGAGGGTTAACTCCAACTATCACTGGAGTTGATGTTGAGAATCCTTGCCACACGCCTGCGGCCATTCCGTTGTTTAGGAATACGACTACGCTGCCAGCTAAGACTGGATTTGCATTTGGAAAAACAACTGCAAGATCGACACCGTTTACTCCATCCAAATCTGCAACAATAAATCCATTGGGATCAGCTGAGAGTGCCGTTGAAACTGGCGTGCCAAAAGAAATAGGATTTCCACCTCCGATGTTACCTCCACCCGTGCCACGAAATGCAGAGGTCATCCATTCGCAAAACAGATTCGATGGCAGACCAGTCGACCAGACTGTGTCAAACGTTCCAGACATGGTTGATGAATTGATGAACGTGAGAATATCGCCATCTGTAACTGGGTAGTTATTCATAAATTGCAATCCAAGCACACCTCCAAGAGTTGCAGTTCCAGAAACATTGAGAATATCGTGTGTATGCCCAGAGCTCGAAGTGTTATCAAACGTAAACAGCATCGACCCCTTTGCGTTTGCATCACTTGTGTCTTGAGGGACAGAACTGTAATCGCCATTAATCTCGAGAAGTCCCGGCTCAAATCCACTTGGATCGATTGTGCCACCCGTGTTTCGGACCTCTGCAGAAATACTTGAATCGCCAATCCCACCATTAAATCTTCCGCCGTCAAGAATACGCATTAAACCGACAACCAATTCCGCGCCATTTTCAAGAACAAAAGAGTCATCAAAATTCCGATCTTCTTCATCGCCTCCGATTTGGATGGCCCCATTTGGGATGATTACTTTGCCAAATTCACCATCAAATTTAAACGCAACATCGTCTACTCCATATGCAAGTACTCGTATTGGATTTTCACTAGAATTAATAGTAACATCAATATTTTGAATTTGAAATTCGACTTCTCCATTGACTACAACCAGAGCGTTTACTGAAATGTTGGAAGTAATATCTATAACTCTATCCGTGCTGAACAGGGCGGTGTCTTCTATCGTTGGAACGCGTTGCGGATACCAATTCGTTGGATCGTGGAATGAGCCATCGTTTATAGAGTTCCAAATGACAATCCCCCCAATATCAGCTAAACCAGTTGGTGAATATTCGTACGCACCCATATCAACGACTTCAGATGTTCCAATACCCGTGTTTACAGTAAATGGATCGTCAATAAATCGTGCAAGCCCATCAAGGTCTAAAGAGCCAACCGCATCTACATTGTTGCCAGAGTCAATACATGGGGAAGTTGCAAGCAAACTGAAATCTTCATCGCCAGAGATTCGTTCCCCATCGGGTCCAAGTAAGTCTGAAAAACGTGGGTTCAAAATGATATTGTTAGATCCAACCAAATCATCATGTAAATTTTGAACACATGAATAAGTGATTTGGATGGGAGAGATGGAATTCGTGTGCCAGATTTGGGAAACGTCATTATCTCCAGAGAGATGACTATTTCCCCAAACGATAGAGTTAGAAATTTGAAGTATGCCAGAGTCAACAACTATGCCACCACCGACAACATACGCTGCGTTTTGAGTAATTGTGCAGTTCACTATTTGAAGGGAGGTTGCAGTATCAGTTGAAACAATTGCTCCTCCATTTGTTGTTGCCAAATTAGCAGTGATGAGAGAGTTGGAAATGGTGAGCCCGCCACTATTCGAGATACAACCGCCGATCTCACCTTGATTCTTTCGAAGTCGGCATCTGTCTAGAATAACTGATGAATAAGTGCCTATATTGATTGCACCACCTTTACTCTGAGTGTTGTTTTCAATAAAACCACATTGTGAGATGTGTAATCCAGTTGAATTCTGAAGGAGTAACCCGCCGCCACCTGTCACGTCATCTGCATTGCCAGCACGAATTGTAAACCCATCGAGAAGTGTGAGTGTACTGATGTTACTCCCAGTGAGAACATGTTTTGCGTTATTAGACAAGTTTCCGCCAGTTGAATCGTCTTGTTGTAAATCACCGCTTAGGACGGTGATGTTGGTTGTTGGATCACGTTGCGCTACATCTGTTTCTGTCCCCTCAAATCCTCCATACACTGCAACGCCATCTATGAGAGAAAAACTTGCATCCAAAGTGTCGTTAGATGTACCAGTGTCGGAAGGGAGGTAAGTACCTTGAGCAACCCAAATGTCATCACCACTACTTGCGACATTCAATGCAAGTTGCAGGTCATCAAAAGCAGTTGCCCATGTCGTGCCATCACTAGTTCCAGTTTGCAATGTATTAACGTACCAAACCGCAGCGACTCTTGAGCGTGGCTTTGGTTTCGCGTATGCCCAAACTGGCAACAAGATTACGCAGAGAAGCGTTATGTGTAGAGTGAGTATTTGTTTTTGTGTGATGAGTCGTTTCATGTGTACTATCTACAAACCCAATAGAGGATTCGTTCATCCCTAGAATGGGATGCACTTATCTTCTAAAGATACAAGTACATTTATGTAAGTCAACATAAACATATGGATAGGTTGGTTTTTCCAGTTTATCGGACAGTATTTTATGGACAAGCACCCCAAGCGCTTACGATAATCAAGATGTCACCAATATCAACAACGCCGCTGCCATCTAGGTCGTAAGCTTCGTTCACAGTGCCCCATGCAGAGATGAGTGCAAGGATATCTCCGATTGCAATGCTGCCATCGCCATCTAGATCCTCTGGACAATTACTGACAACTGCAGTCGTGTTAAAGTAGACACCAATTGCAGGGGAGTTCGCTCGCCCTCGTACTGGCGCAAGATCAACGACTGAGATGAGATCAACAAGCCCATCGCCATCGATATCTCCACTTTGTATCAGAACAGGTTCACTTCCAGAAGCAGTTGCATCGCCTGCTGCTAAAACAACCGTTCCACCTACTGTTGCGGTGTCGTTTCGAATCACTGTGAGTTCCCGACTTCCCGAAATGCTACCAATTGCAGAGATTACCAAATCTGGATCTAAATCATTATCAAAGTCAGCAACTGTAATTTCTTGTGGGCTTAATCCTACGCTTACACTTGCAGTACTTCCAAAGCCAGTACCTATGTCAAGAAGAACGCTCATTGTTGAGTTGCCTTCATTTACAGTAATCAAATCATCATCACCATCGCCATCAAGATCGGCAAAAGAAAACTCCGCGGGATCACTACTTGCTGGCAATGGACTTGAATCAGCAGAAGAAAATGGTGGGAATGTTCCAGCGCCATCGCCATCGTACACCTGAACAGAGTCACCTGCGATATTCAGAACAACGTAATCGATGTGCGAACCCTTATCATTATTCACATCGCCAGGTAATATATCTCCCGGTTGAGGGATGCCAATTGAGCTTGTGTGTGCAAAAGAAGTTGCTCGAAATGTCGTAGTGTTTTCCAAGATACTTATGTCGAACGAGTCACAAGCGACGGCAATATCTTCAAGAAGATCACCATTTTCGATATAATTCGCTACTGCAATATATTTTGGTCCTGTATCACTATTCAAAGCAACATGCGATGTTGTGAACGTGCCAGATCCATCGTTCGTAAGCACTGATACGGAATTGGAATCGTAATTTGCAACGACCAAGTCATCTCTGGTCCCATCACCGTTGAAGTCTGCAATTGCGATGTCAATCGGATTTTGTTCAACTGTAATTGGAGTAAGTTCGGTGAAACCCTGCCACACAGCTCCGCTTGTGCCATCGTTTTGAAGGACTATCACGTTGCCATTGGCGCCGCCAGCATTTGGTACAGCTATCGCAACATCAAGGTCACCGTCACCATCAAGATCTGCTACAACTATTTCGTTTGGAGTTTGCGAAGTTAAAGCATGAGTTTCATTTGTTTCGAATAGGATCGGACCTGTTGTTTCGACTAACACTTCTTCACCAACACGAAGCGCTGTTGGAGTAATCCAACGAATGGCAAGATCAGACGGCAGACCATCTGAATAGACTAGGATTGGGTTACTACTTGAAGTACCTACAGACATAAGATCGAACGCATCGCCATTTATCGGTGTAAATGCACGACTCCAATCCAGAGCGATTGTGCATGACATGTCAGCATTTCCAGTGACCTCTAACTTGTCTACATCTGTGACAGGATTAACTCCCTTGATATCAAAATTTAAAGAACCAAGAAGGCTTCCCCCATTGATTTCACTTTTCGAATGAACAAGGTCACCGTTAATCATGAATGTGCCAATTGTATTCGCTCCAGGCTGAACACTACTCCCAATGTTTGTCAAAGTACAATCCATCACTCCACTAAAAGCAAGTATTGTTCCTGAGTCAATGAGAACATCTGGTGCATAGAGAACCAATTCATTATCAAAATACACATCACTCTCAAGGAGTTCTACTCTAGCGTATGTTTGGATGGCACCTCCGGCTCCTGCCCAAACATACAAGGACGCATTTAAGTCAACACCACCAACTCGAATTGGATCGGATTCTGAATATAGAGTTAATGTTGTACCATCTAGATTTAAGTTTACATCTCCACCAAGAACAGATAAACCTTCGATAGCTAGGGCTTGGTCTGCTGAAGCAGTAATACTTCCGGTAGTGTTGAATAAAAGGGTAGATGAAAAATCTGGTGCTCCGGTTGGTAGCCAGTTATAGGGATCAGTTAAGAAAGAACTATTGGCTCCAGTCCAAATTGAGACGCCATTTGATTCAGGAACATGTTCGTATGCCCCAAGATCAACGACGAGACCGTTGCCGTCGAATGTATAGGGGTCATCGATAATCCTACTATTCCCAATTAGGTCAAGTAGCCGAGAAACTACTGAATTGTCACCAACATCAATGCATGGTGATTGTTGTAATAACTCAAAGATCTCATCGCCTGTTCCAGGTGTGCCATCAACGCCAAACTCATTAACAAATATTGGGTTGACACTGATGTTTCCAACGCCACTAAATCCGGAGTCTAAATTCTCAATACAATTGTAATTACCACTCAGTGTTCCAATCACATCATGTACTTGAGCATTTGAGCCAAACACATCAGTGTTTCCCCAGAAAATCGTATTAGTTAACGTTGTTGTGGAGCCAGAGTTATAAAGACCACCTACGAAAGCTGCTCTATTTTGCGCTACTGTAGAGTTGTTTATTGTTGTAGAGGAACTTACATCACAGGATATCGCACCTCCAGAAGTGTTTGCATTATTTGCAGCAAATAGGGAGTTCGTAATGGTAGCGCTTCCACCGTTGTGAACAGCACCGCCTATGAGGAGTGCCTTATTGTTTGCAAAGATACATCTGTCTACCGAGAGTCCATCATCTACGCTCAAAATGGAAATTGCTCCGCCTACCGATGCGCTATTCTTGATAAATCGACATCCATGAACCAATGGAAATGAAGTTGAACCATTGGAATAACCTCCTATAACCAGACCTGCGCCATATTTATCTAGGCCTGAACTGTTGGCATTTCCAGAAGCGATGTAGAGTCCATCAAGTAGTGGGCTAGTTGCTACTGAACCATCCACAAAAACAACGTGGTACGAATTCTCATCCGTGCTGGCGTCACCAGTATCGTCGCCATAGAGATCACCTGAAAGAAAAACTCGATGCACAGTTGGTTGACGCTGGGAAAGGTTCAATTCGTTGCCTTGAAAACCGCCGTAGAGTTCGATGTTTGATCGTAATCTGAACGATGCATCCCTAAGGTCCGAAGAACCATTTGTATCGGTAGGTGTATACGTTCCTTGAGCAATCCAGACTTGGTCTGTTCCATTTGCGAAATCAAGGGCGTCTTGAACTGTTAGAAATGCAGAGCTCCAATCAGTACCGCTTCCTGGAGTTGGATTGTTCATATCGACGTACCAAATAGTTACGCCACCGCTAGCAGGTGGATCGATTGTGAGAGTTCCGTTACCTATCGCGCCTTGATAACCTCCTATCCGAATGTAGTAAGGAATCCCAGCCGCGAGTGAATGAGTGATGTAGGAATAATAACTTTGACAACCATTGTCAGCAGATCCATCCCCGTTACAGGCAACTTGTGTTGAACAGTCACCTTCATAAAGCGCCATCGAAGTGTCGTAACTATTCGTGTCGCATGTCGTAAAAGTATACAATCCTGTAGTTGTTGGGTTAAACTTGAACCAAACATCTTGACTTGAATTCCAATTAAGAAAAGTGCCCGCACACATAGTATCGTCTGGTTCTGGAGTACTAGGAGTAGCGAATGTGGTATCAAAACTATTCGCCCCTTCAGTCGCAATGATTGGATAACCACACTCGTCACCTTGAAGTTGCCCAAGAGCAATGCTTGGAACAAACAGTATGGCAACTAATACTGATAGATACAACTTAAACATAATTCTCATCTCACTGACCAGAGTTCCATCAAACACATCTATTCAATATGCCACAAAAGGAAGCTGAAGTCGAGAAAAATACTTATTCATAACAAGTTTTTCTTGTTAAATTCAGTCCGATATATACACAGATATCCAGAACTTCTTATTGTGTTTTTTAGTAATGTACGCATTCATACACTAACAATAGGGGTTTACGATGAGAAAAGGTCAGAAAATGCTGTTTTTAATGGCTTTGAGTTTCTCAATGCTTGGAGTTCTTGCAGCAAGTAAGGCAGAGAACAAAACAAGTACCCAATCCATTGAGAAAATTAAATTTGAAATAAAAATACTTGAAGATAACGGGCGGCGAATGAGATTCCTCTTTCATGATATCCAAGATGATTTGCAGGCATTTATCAAGGCAAGGGGCATTGTATCTCTACAATTATTGATGGCACAACGAGACGATAATGATCGTCGAATTTCTGATTTGCGTCTTGAACAAATGATGCTTGCAAGCGAATAAGAAGTAGAGGCGTTAACGCATTCTGGGATCGGTTGTATCGTAGATTTCAATGACCTCGCGAACGTAGGGGTTTGGGTCATCTCGTAAAGAGCCGATGATGGATTTGTTGGGAACGCCAAACTTTTGGGTGAGTACCAATGCTGCGTATTGCCGGAGCCACCACGTTTCATGTTCCGCAAGCAGTTGCAAATGATTTGTTACTTTTTCAAGCGCACCATCTGCGATAGGGGATGAGTATCTTCTTCTTGAAAGGTAATCAATGATGTCGAGTTGCATGATTTGAAGTGCTCGACGCTTCGCTGTATCTAGTTCTACTTTGTACCCTGTACCCATTGGCAGTTGAAGAAGATTCTTGAAAGCTTCTTGTGGGTCTACCCATAACATGTGACTTGCGAGGGCATCGTTGTTTTTTGAGCTTCCAATTCCCCTGCAGCCTGCATCAATATAGTTTGCGTAGATACGGAAGTCCGGCGTACGGGCAGAGTAGTCGGATTGCCGTTGTAAGAAACAGGCGATGCTACTGCTCCTTAGGTGTTTTGTTCCAAGGATGTTTTCAAGTTTTTGTCTTTTGCCAATGTATGGAATAAGTGCTTCAAATACAACATGTGGTGGCGTGATTTCGAGAATGTACTCAGCAAACATTGCTTCAACAACATCTACACCGTTCATCTGATCATCAAAGACTTGTACAAGAAAGTCTAGGTACGCGGCATGCGTCTCAGGATGACGGTGCTTGTCAAAGTATGTAGATCTAAACGAACCAGTATCGCCAAGATGTTCAAATGCTTGCGTGAGCTTGTTACCGAGTTCTTCGTTCAAGTCACTGTATTTGTGAATGGCCATATATTCATACATTCGACTTTTATCAATCGGTTCACTTGGCGCTTCTTGCTCGGCTATCAATGCAGAGCCAATGAGTGCTATTGCGGTAATAAGGAGTAGTCTTATGTATTTCATATGTTTCACCTTCTGTTGCACAAGTATACGTTGTGCGTGCAGACTATTGCAGCACGGCAATAAAAGATACAATGACGGGAGCGTAGCGAGCTGCATTCCCGACTTATAGAAAGAAGCCCCTTTTGGGGCTTCTTTCTATAAGTCGGGGTGACAGGATTTGAACCTGCGACCTCTTGTTCCCAAAACAAGCGCTCTGCCAAGCTGAGCTACACCCCGCGTTTGCGGTTGGGTATTCTATCTCAAATAGTCGGGAGGTCAATCCCAGTTAAAAACACCTTTTTTCCAAGCGTACATGTACGCTACGATACTTGTGCCAAGGAAAAACAGGATTCGACCAAGGAAAAGGGTTGTCTCTTCACTCCCTTGAGCAAGTTGCGAAAAATCGACCGCCCAAGGGTAGAGAAAGATAATTTCAATATCAAAGACTAAGAATGTGACAGCAAGAATGAAAAAGCGAATGTTGAATCGTTTCCGAGCGCTGCCTATTGGATCCATCCCCGCCTCATACGTGGAATCTTTCACATCACCTGAGCGTTTTGGTCCAAGCAATCCAGAGGCTATGATGTTAATGACACCAAAACCAACTGCCATGATGACAATGAGCAATACTGGAAGATAGTTGGTGAAGTCCATGAACTGCGAATTGTAACAGGAGTGTCACAGTAGTGAGCGTGGTTGTGTTCGCGAGTGGTCTGCGACGGGTCTGACCCTTGAAAAAAAAGCCCCCCAAGGCGGTGGTGGGTCCGCCTCAGGGGGAGGGAAGAGAAGAAGTAAATTCACAGGGTGAAGGTCACTTCATAGGGTGCCGCAGGTCATCCTTGATCTGGGCGAATGTCACAACTGAAAAAGCCAAATTCTCTGATCATGGTGTTCCGCAAAGTAGCGGAACTTGAAAATAACACCGTTCCATCGGCATTACAATCGAGCAGGAGGGTCCTTCCCCTTGCTTGAACATCACCAGTCATCCGTGTTCTGACCTTAACAATTCCCATCACGTTCTCTGTACTCCTTTTTATGAACAGCCAAGCGATTCGCCGCAGTTCATACATTTGTAACACGTTCCACTTCGAACTGTAATCGCGCCACATTCAGGACATGCTGGCGCATCTCCTTGCATGGATGCCATCGATTGACTGAGTGATGAAGATTGCTGCATCGTCATTTCTTCTGTCTCCAAACCATCGGTTGAAACACGAGTCGCTTGAATAGTGACTTGCCGTTGCGCTGTGATCGTTTCTACCTGATCGGTCTTCTCCCTTTCTGTTTCGACTCTTGGTTTGATGCCACCAATGGATGGTGTGTTCGCAGAAGTTGGGCGAGTTGTATCTGTAGAATTGATCGGCCATCGTGTGTCCTCCTTGACAGTTGTTGGTTGTTTTGGTGTTTCCGAAGTTGGATTTGGTGTTGCACTTCGATTAGGTAAGTTTGCTTCTCTGTACCCTTCGATGAATTGCATCCCCATCCATTGGAAGATGTAATCTACGAGGCTCTTTGCAAATGGAATGTCACGGTTTGTTGTTATGCCTTGCGGTTCAAACCGTTGGTACGCAAACTTGCTCACAAGACTTTCAATTGGCACGCCATATTGCAAAGCAACACTGATTGCTGTACCAAGACTGTCCATCAACCCACCAATTGTTGAACCTTCCTTGGACATCGTGATGAAGAGCTCACCTGGACCTCCTGAATCGTACATGCCCACCGTGAGGTAGCCTTCGTGACTTGCAACATTGAAGTGGTGTGTAATACTTTTTCGCGTATCTGGAAGTCGTTTACGCATTGGTCGTTCGATGATTTTTTCCACAATCCGTTCAATAATCTGTGGCTGTTCCGTCGATGCCATGTCTGCTGCTGAGACGACTTCAGTTGCAACCTCTTCTTGAGCAGATGAAACGTCCGAACTCTCTTCGTCGTCATCAAGATTGACGTCTGATTTTGCACTCAATGGTTGACTGAGTTTACATCCATCTCGGTACAGAGCATTTGCTTTGAGGCCGAGTTCCCAACTGAGCCAGTACGCCTTTGCGATGTCATCGGTTGACGCCTCGTTCGGAAGGTTGATTGTTTTTGAAATTGCACCTGTAATAAAGGGTTGGCATGCAGCCATCATCCGGATGTGGCCTTCAGGAGCAATGTGTCGCACGCCTGTGTCTCCACATCGATTCGCACAGTCAAATACTGGAAGATGTTCATCATCCAGATACGGCGCACCTTCGATAGTTCCAGTTCCGCAGATTCTTCGATTTAGATCGGTGCGTTCGTCTGCATTTAATCCAAGAAGCTTAAGACCATTGAAGGACGCGTCTGCTGTTGCTTGTTCTCGGGTTACACCGAACGACTCAAGAACATGCTCTGGCATTGTCCACGCCGCGAAAGCAAAGGAAAGATTGAAAATAGTTGGAAGCGTGTCTTCCATAGACTCCAAATCTTCTTTTACGTATCCATTTTGCAAAAGAAAATCACGGAATGTCACATCGCCAAGATTGTCTACGACAGTTTTTGGCATAGGTGTGTCTAGTGAGAGCGAACCCATAACATACTGCATCATTTTCTTCACTTTTCTCTTGCTGTAGCCAAGTGACACAAGCGCTGGTCTGAGTGATTGATTTGCAATCTTAAAGTACCCACCACCAGCGAGCTTTTTGAACTTCGTTATCGAAAAATCTGGCTCTACTCCAGTAGTATCGCAATCCATCAATAATCCAATGGTTCCTGTTGGAGCAATAACTGTGACTTGCGCATTTCTAAAGCCGTGACGACCTCCAAGATCAAGCGCTTCGTCCCACGCTTGAACTGCTCGGCCAAGTAAATCGCCAGCATTTGTGATGTTAATCGAATCGTCAAGGAACAATGCGTGGTTAATTGGCACTGGCGGAATACGAAGTTTTTCATATTTGCCTGAATCTCGCGTCATGCCATGAGCGGCGTTGCGGTGGTTTCGAATGACGCGGAGCATGTCATCTGCATTTTCTGCGAATCCAGCAAACGGACCAAGTTCACTCGCCATTTCTGCGCTCACTGCGTAGGACCGACCAGTAAGGGTTGCAGAAATTGCACCGCAGACCGCTCGACCAGCTTCGCTATCGTATGGAATACCCGCTTGCATGAGCATTGCACCTAAGTTTGCAAAGCCCAAGCCAAGTGTGCGGTATCGCCAACTTTGGTGTGCAATTGCTTCGGAAGGGAACGCCGCCATTAATACGGAAATTTCAAGAACAATCGTCCAGAGCCGAATGGAGTGTTCGAAAGAATCAACATCGAACATGCGAGCATCGCAGTCATAAAATTTCAATAAGTTGAGTGAAGCAAGGTTGCATGCAGTGTCATCAAGGAACATATATTCGCTGCACGGATTTGAAGCGTTGATGCGTCCACTCTTCGGACAAGTATGCCAGTCGTTAATCGCAGTATCAAACTGGAGGCCGGGATCTGCGCAGTGCCACGCGGCATCGCAGATGTTGTCCCACAAGCCACGCGCTGGAATCGTTTTTGAAATTTCGCCATCAGTTCGGCGGATGAGATTCCAGTCACCCTCACGGTTGACAGTCTCAAAGAATTCATGGGACAAGCGGACGGAGTTGTTTGAGTTTTGTCCTGCAACCGTTTGATACGCCTCGCCGTTGAAGTCGTAATCAAGTGTTAAGTCAAGATCTTTTGCTTGTTGTTTTTGTTCGGGTGAAAGATGCTTCATGCCTTCAACAAGGGCTGCAACTTTAAGTTCTTCTCGTACCTTCCAAGTGACGAATTCTTCAATGTCTGGATGATCAACATTGAGAGAAACCATTTTTGCGGCTCGTCTTGTTGTCCCGCCGGATTTAATTGCACCAGCTGCGCGATCTCCAATTTTCAAGAAGCTCATGAGCCCGCTCGATTTTCCGCCACCAGAGAGAGATTCATCGCTTCCGCGAAGTGAGGAAAAGTTTGAGCCAGTTCCAGAGCCATACTTAAAGAGACGCGCTTCGCGAGTCCACAAATCCATGATTCCACCTTCGTTGACGAGGTCATCATTTACGGATTGGATAAAGCATGCGTGTGGTTGGGGGTGTGAATAAGCATCATCAGCGAGCGTAACAGTTCCAGTTTTTGGATCAGAAACATAATGACCTTGAGCTGGTCCAGAAATTCCATACGCCCAATTTAATCCTGTGTTGAACCACTGTGGGCTGTTTGGTGCACAGAGTTGATGGAGCATCATCCAACAAAGTTCATCGTAAAATGCTTCGCCATCTTCAGAAGTATCAAAATAATCGTGAGACTCACCCCAACTTCGCCAACAACCAACGAGTCGGTGAATGACTTGTTTTGCGGATCGTTCAGGACCTGTGACGGCTTGACCATCTTCGGTAACTTCAGGTGTGCCATCTTCATTGAATTGTGGAACGCCCGCCTTACGGAAATATTTACTCACCATAATATCTGTTGCGAGTTGACTCCAGTCCGCTGGAATCTCGGCATTGTTCATTTCAAAAACAATTGATCCATCTGCGTTAGAAATTTTTGTTGATCGTGTTGACCACCTTACGGATTCCCATACATTCGTACCTGTTTTTGTAAATCGTCTTGTTATTTTCATCGTTGCTTCTTTTTGCTTCCGTGCTGCTTTGTCTGTTCGTACTTCGACTGTCTAATTGAGAAATGTGTTACGTATCCACCAGTAATACGTGCGTTCTTTGTTGTTGTGTGCTTGCTTTGAATTGTTCATCGTTCATGAACTCATGTATTGTTTTGTTGCAAAGCACTGTCATCTACTCACCTCTTATCACCCTATGCCCCTGAAAAACACCAAACTCACGTTTTTACTGTAAAAACGAAATCTTCCTGTGGTTTTTCTTGGTAAATGCTCGTTATTGGACTACAAATGAGAGCGTTCAAGAAGTGTTCCACAAGTGCTTATCGTACTACTACATCTTGGGTCTGCAATACCCTAGACCACAAAATCTTGTGTCTCTTTTAAAATAATGCTAAACGCAGTTAATATCGGCACTTACAAAGTGCGCTTTTGAGCCCCTCGCTGTGGATACACTGTCGGGTACCGAAGAAAGTGCCATCCTGTGTGCCATTTTGGCGAAAAAACGGGCTTCAAGAGGGAAATTGAGCGTGGTGACATTACACTGCCAAGAAGATGAGCACCGACGCAAAAACAACTTCTCTCACCGACGCCCAGCAGGAAGCAGTCGCCCACACAAGCGGACCCCTTTTGGTTCTTGCAGGTCCTGGTTCTGGCAAAACGACTGTTGTTACACGGCGTATTGCGAACTTGATTGCAAGTGGTATCCCACCCTGGCAAATTCTTGCGCTGACCTTCACAAATAAAGCCGCGCAGGAGATGCGCAACAGAGTTCATCTCTTGCTTGAACAAGATGCACTTGATGCGCGTGGCTTAACCGTTTCTACTTTTCATGCGTTTTGCGCACGAGTCTTGCGTGAGTGCGGCGACCGAATTATTGGCACGACTTCGTTCACAATTTATGGCACTGCCGACCAGAGAAGTGCTGTAAGAACGGCGATTAAGGAGTGTGATGTAAGTGATTCAAATTGGAGACCTGCATCGGTACTCGCTGCGATTAGCACAGCAAAAAATAAATTGATTGATGTGGACACCTTTGAAAAAGAAGCATCAGATTTTTACACAAAATCAATCGCAAAAATATATCGGGCGTATGACAACATCTTGCGAAGTAATGATGCTGTTGACTTTGATGATCTCTTGTTGCAAACGGCGAGACTGCTTGACAGCGATGTAGAAGTACGGCAACGTTTGGAAGATCGATATCAGTACGTCATGATTGATGAATACCAAGATACGAATCACACGCAGTTTGTAATAGCAAACAAAATTGCTGCAAATCACAGGAATATCTGCGTAGTCGGCGATCCAGACCAATCGATTTATGCATGGCGTGGGGCGGACATTTCAAACATTCTTGATTTTGAAGAACATTATGGAGAGGGGACCGTGATTCCTCTTGGACGGAATTTCCGTAGCACTGGGCACCTAGTTAAAGCTGCGGCGACACTTATCGAAAACAACAAGCAACGAAAAGAAAAAAAGTTGTTTACCGAACTCGAAGAGGGACATGAGCCGATCGTTGTCTCGCTTGAAAGTGAACATGAAGAAGCAGGAAAAATTGTTCAAGAAGTTTCTCGGTTACGAAGCGAAGGTGTTCCTTTAAAAGAGATGGCAGTGTTATATCGAGTTAATGCGCTTAGCCGCGTTCTTGAAGACACCTTTCGTAGTGCTGGGGTTCCGCACGTTGTTGCGCGGGGCACGGCGTTTTACGACCGAAAGGAAATTAAAGAAGCGCTTTCCTACTTGCGCCTTCTTGTTAACCCAAAAGATGATGTCGCATTTGTTCGAGTGATCAACATGCCAACAAGAGGGATTGGTTCAACATCTATATCTCGATTAGAACACCTTGCAAGAACACATGGAATGTCATTGCTAGAGGCATCGTCGATTGTCTCAAAAGAGCAGGGTTTTACTGCACGTGCTGTGACTGCCATGAAAAAGTTCTTTGAGACCTTTCAGCAGTGGCACATTGATGGTCGTTCGGAAGAAAGTTTGACTGCTGCAAGTTCGCTTGCCGATTTGGTAGAGCGGGTTGTTCGGGAATCTGGACTTGAAGAGTTTTATTCAAGGGCATCAGGAGAAGAGGACCTCGAACGATTGCAAAACTTGGAGGAACTTGTTTCCGCTGCAACCGAGTTTGAAGAGAGATTCGAAACAGACCACGAGAGTGACAAGGAACCGACTCCGCTGCACATGCTGTTCTCCTTTCTTGAAAATGTTGCGCTTGTCAGTGATGCCGATGTTGTAGACCCAGAGAATGGCGCAGTAACCTTGATGACTTTGCATGCTTCAAAAGGTTTAGAATTTGATTTCATAGCAATCGCTGGGCTAGAAGAGGGGTTGCTTCCCCACGAGCGAGCGAAGTTTGAAACTTCGCAAATGGAGGAAGAGAGACGACTTTGTTACGTTGGAATTACACGCGCTAGAAAGCACCTTTTTCTTTCGAGTGCAAGAAGAAGAACGCAGCGAGGTGTAAGTAACCGAACAACTCCCAGTCGTTTTTTACAGGAAATGTCTGGCGTAACGTTCCGTGAGGAGTCTGTTGTTGATCCATGGGACGTTCCGGACATTACACCAAGTGACACAGACGATCAGCACATCACTGTTGGTTCAGTCGTCCGTCACAAACGATTTGGCATTGGTAAAGTACAACGGATAATTCGTAGAACACGTGGTTCGACAGTCACAGTTGATTTTCGTTCGGGTGTGAAACATCTGGTACTTGAATATGCCAAGTTAGAAGTCGTTTCGCCTGATAGTTCGATAGAGTTCTAATGGGTCATCTCGATGCACGAGCAATTGTTGACCGTTGCATTGCTGAGGGTTTTGCACTCGTTGGGATTACCAGTGCAAATCGTTCAACGCATGATGTCGAACTCATTCAATGGCTACAGGACGGTAAGCAAGGAGAGATGGAATGGATGAATCGCAATGTAGATGTTCGTGTAGACCCGCGAAGTTTGCTTGAGGGTGCGAACTCTGTTCTTTGCGTTGCGGATCGTTACAGCACAATGGAAGAGCCAGATTTAGGAAAGGGGCACGGTCGCATAGCACGGTATGCACGTGGAAGGGATTATCACAAGGAGATGAAACGTCGGTTGCACAGGGTGTGTGACACGCTCCAGGAACATTTTCCTGAGGAAACATTTAGAGCGTGTGTTGATACAGCACCAGTGCTCGAGCGAGAGTTTGCGGCACGTGCGGGTCTAGGTGCAGTTGGGAAGCACACTCTACTTATTGAGCAGGGGATTGGAAGTTGGATGCTGCTTGGTGTTATTGTGACGACTGTTCGCATCGCTTCAACGGAAATTGTGCAACAAGATCCCTGTGGAACATGCACTCGATGTATTGACGCGTGCCCGACTGATGCGATTACACCTTGGAGTGTTGATGCGCGGCGGTGCATTAGTTACTTGACGATTGAACATCGTTCTGCAATTGATCCCGAGTTGTTTTCATCGATGGGTGAGTGGATGTTTGGTTGTGATATTTGCCAAGAAGTTTGCCCACATAATCAAATGACTGAGAAGGGTGCGCTAGCACCAGTGCATGAGGCGTATGTTGCAAAGTTAAATTCGCTTTGCATTCTTGATGTGCTTGGATGGACTGAAGAGAAAAAGCGCGAAGTTTTCCGCGGTTCGTCAATGAAGCGGGCGAAGCTAGGAATGATGCGCAGAAACGCCGTGATTGTTGCGGGAAACATTTTAGCAACACGCAAAGACGTTGCGTTGCTTGAAGCAGTCCAAGCAATCGCAAAAGACGATGATGATCCCCTCGTTAAGGAAACTGCCGTTACTGTCTTGCGACGGGTCTG
>CAYSYI010000018.1:0-40938 GCA_964435395.1 uncultured Isosphaeraceae bacterium | reverse complement strand
TCCATGCCACCGGTGCCGTCAACTGTTGCTCCAGCGCCATTGTCTTCCCAGTTCACTGCGTATTCGATAGGAATATCTTCTTCGCCAGTAATCATTGATTTTGGACGAGCTACTGGTTGTGAGTGCACGGTTGGCTTGGTGGAGTGCAAGTCTTCGTACGTAAAGGTGAAAGGTCCTTTGCCGTAGTAGTCTTCCATCTGAGGCATCACTGGGTTGTAGAACAAGTTCATCATCGTCCAGAACTTGGAACCGATGTTCAACTTAGGTCCACGACCAGTCGTTTGACTCCAGCCACCCTTGTACTTCTCTTGGTTTTCCCATTGTTTTGGGTAACCGATACCGGGCTTCGTTTCGACATTGTTCCAGAACATGTACTCCGCACCCTCGCGGTTTGTCCATACGTTCTTACATGCCACTGTACATGTGTTGCATCCGAGACATTTGTCAAGGTTGAACACCATTCCCATTTGTTGTTTGACCAGCATTAGGCAGGTCTCCTATCTTGAATTACGAACTTAATTAGTATTTTTACTAGTTTCATTTCAGTATTACTCCTAGGCATTTGGTACCAAGTGTGCATCCTTATCTTGATACAGAACCTTCTTAGGACCAGCAGCAAGAGGCATCTTGCGAATGAGCACTGCGCAATCACGTTCAGATGGACTTGGCCCTTGATAGTTCAAGAAGTACGTCCAGTTTGCGTACCCACCCATCATGCATGCGGGGTTCATCATGACGCGAGTTGGCGCGTTGTTGTTGCCACCTCGAAGGTCACTCTTGCCGCGTTTACGTGCGAGAGGTGAAAAAGGAACGCCAACATGTCGTTCCGAAGAGTGATACATAATGACCGACTCGCGTGGAATTGTTCCACTAAGAACTGCGCGTACATTACAGATACCATTTTCGTTATAGACCTCGACCCAGTCGTTGTCTTTCACATCAATCTCTGCAGCATCTTCGTCATTTATCCAAACAACTTGACCACCACGGAACAAGTTGAGCATTTGCCACGTGTCCCAGAACATCGAATGAATTGACCACTTACCGTGGGGCGTCATGAAGCGGAACACTTTTGAATTTGCCTCAGCAGTATCAGGTGAGCAGTCACCAATTTTTACCATATCAACTGGCGGCTTGTACGTCGGCATAGACTCGCCAAGATCACGATAACCGCGATGATCAAAGTAAATTTCTTGACGACCAGTGAGTGTGTGCCATGGTTTTAATCGTTCAACGTTCATAGACCAAGGCGCATACGTTCGTCCTGGGCATTCAATCGCTGACCAGTGTGGAGAAGTCAAACTTCGGCGCGGTTGTGATTGCAACTCTGGATAATGGTGATGAATCTCTCGGTCACCTTCAACAAGGTCAGCAAGTGGAAGACCGACTCGTTTTTCTAAGTCTAAAAAGAGTTGATGTGAAAGTTCACCATCAGATTCTGGTGAAATTCGCAAAATTGTTTCGCACACTTGTTCGGCGCGTTCGAGTGATGGGCGACCATCCTTTTCACCAACCAAGTAACTCGTTTTTAACTTTTCACATACTTCGGTGAGATCGCCAAGGATGCCTTTGCAACCGTAGCCGTTTGGTTTACAAACATTTGGACCAAAGGTTGTGTAGCGCTCTAAAATCTTTGTGTAATCGCGTTTTACAATTTTCACTTTCGGGAATGATTTTCCAGGAACTGCTTCAACTTCTCCGTTGTACCAGTCCTGAATTTCGCCCATTGGCTGCGCCATTTCATCAGGGCAATCAGTAATCATTGGCGTCATCACCATGTCTTCAAACTCGTCTGGCATGTGCTTCTCTGCGAGTTTGCTGACTTTTGCAGCAACTTCCTTAAATGCTTCCCAGTCGTGCTTTGCTTCCCACGGCGCATCGTGCGCAGGTGTGAATGGATGGAAGAACGAGTGAAGGTCAGAGCAAGTCAAGTCATATTTTTCATACCAGTGTGCTGTTGGGAGCACAATGTCTGAATAGTTTGCAGACGAGTCCATACGCAAGTTCACGTTCACGACAAGGTCAAGTTTTCCAAGGGGCGCATCTTTGTGCCACTTAATACCTTCGACCATGCCTTCTGATCGATCTTCACCAAGAACATTATTGTGCGTTCCAAGCAAGTGCTTCAGACCATATTCGTGACCACGCATACTCGTACCGATGAGGTTGCCGCGCCAGATCCAAAGAACCTTTGGATGGTTTTCTTCAGCATCAACATCTTCGAGTGCGAACTTGTCTTTCTTTTCAGCGAATTGTTTTGCAACCCAGTTTGCGACTTCTTCTTCAGAGTTTGCACCAGCTGAGCGAGCTTCTTTTAGGTATTCAATTGGATTCTTTTTATCTACTTGTGGATAGAACGGCATCCAACCATTTCGCACGGACATCAAGTATTGGTCTGCTGCGTGGCTGCCGCCTTTTTCAGGGAACTTTTCAGCCCATGGCGCCCAAATCGGATCCAAGACCATGCCGTCATAACGCCATTGATCTGTATTAAAGTAGAAGAAGGATGTACTGTTTTGGTGTCGCGGTGGACCGCCCCAGTCACCAGCACCACCAAGAGTACCAATTGCTGCGTACGGTCGAATTTTTTCCGTGCCCACGTAGGAGTGGAATCCGCCACCGTTGCGTCCCATGCAACCAGTAAGAATTCCCATGACTGCCATGGCGCGGTGAATCAATGGCCCACCGTGATACCAGTGCAAGGTTCCCGAACCAGTAATGAACATGGACTTCCCTTGGGTTTTTTCTGCATTGTCAGCCCACTCGCGAGCAACGCGAATAACAAGATCGCGGTCGATACCGGTTTCTTGCTCTTGCCACGCTGGGGAGTACGCTTGCGATGCATCGTCGTAATCTTTTGGATACGCACCCGAGAGTCCTCGATTCACGCCAAGATGAGAAAGCAACACATCAAACGCAGTCGTCACTACAACTTCTTCACCATTTGCATTTGTAACACGTTTTACAGGAACGCCACGTTTCACGGTGACTGCATCTTTGCCCTTACCTTCAGTTGCACCAAGAGTGGTGTCAAAAGTGTCTGTAAAGTCAGCAAAGTTGACTTCTACTTCTTCAAACGTTCCATCTTCGCCGATGCAGGTAAGCATTGGGTCAAACTCTTCGCCAGCAACATCTTTATTGTCAAGATTCCAACGGCCGGTGTTTTCTTCTTCCCATCTGTACCCAAGCGTGCCTTGTGGAAGTTTTACTTTATCTGTTCCTTGCTCAAGCTGAATGAGCTTCCAGTCAGCATTTTCCTCACCAGCATAGTCAGTGAAGTCTGTTGCTCTCATGAATCGACCTGACAAGTACGAACCATCTCCCTGTTTATCAAGCTGAACCACAAATGGAAGGTTCGTAAATTGTTTTACATAGTTGTAGAAGTACTCACTTCGACGGTTAATGTGATACTCCTGAAGGATGACATGGATACATGAAAGTAAATATGCAGCGTCAGTTCCCGGTCGAATTGGAACCCAGAGATCCGCAAATTTCGTCATATCCGAATAGTTTGGAGCGAGGTTTACAATTTTTCCACCATTATATTTATGTTCCGATGCAAAGTGCGCGTCAGGCGTACGTGTCATTGGCAAGTTTGAACCAACAACCATCCAGTAGGTTGATTGATACCAGTCTGCTGCTTCGGCTACGTCAGTTTGGTCTCCCCAAATCCACGGCATAATGTGTGGAAGGTCATGATACCACTCGTAGAACGAGAGCATCGTGCCGCCAAGTAAATTGCAAAAACGGTGACCAGAAATGAAACTCACCATACTCATCGCAGGAATTGGCGAGAAGGAACAGATGTGATCTGCGCCATACTTTTTAGTTGTGTGAATAATCGATGCGGCCCAGATGTCAGTTGCTTTATCCCAACTTCCCCTGCGCCAACCCGCTTTACCGCGAGCGTTACGATACTTTTTCTTCTTTTCAGGGTCCGCTTCAATAGCAGCCCAAGCTTCGACAGGGTCTTTGCCTTTGGCAATTTCTTCTTCGTACATTTCAAGAAGGACACCGCGAATATAGGGGTACTTTGGGCGTACTGGACTGTACGGATACCAAGAAGCGGAAATACCACGTTGGCAACCACGAGGTTCGTAACTTGGTGTCTCTGAATTAATCTGAGGCCAGTCAGTTTTTTGAAGCTCCCAACAGATGAGTCCGTTCTTCACAAAGACTTCCCAAGAGCATGAACCAGAACAGTTCACACTATGGCTTGTTCGAACTGAACGGTCGTACGACCATCGTTCACGGTAAAAATCTTCCCAGTCACGGGGTTCATCGGCTACTCGGAACCAGCGTGATGCGGCTCCATTTGAAGTTCCTGCGCTCATGCGTCGGTCTCCTGCATAGGTTTTGTTGTGGTTACTTGTTCAACACCCTCTGGAATTTGGATGTTGCATCCAATTTGGAAGGCTTCTATAAATGGTCTAAAATCGTGAGCGGTTCCGTACACCGAAATCACAGCTTGGCGTTCTTCGTCAAAGACGATATTTACAACAACGTTTCTGCCAACTGGGTGCGTTCGTTCGGAACCGTCTGCGAATGTATCTTCGTGCATTGCTTGAATTGCAACGTACATTAATTTTGCTGGGTGTTTTTGCCACCATATTTCAAAGTGCCAATCGAGGAGTTGCACTGTTGCTTCGCCACTTTCGATAGAACTATCTGATGGATCAACTTGCCATTGAAGCACGGCTGGATACCCTTCCCACGGCGCGTCAGGGATTTCAGCTTCTGGGGCAAGTGGTTGATCCGGACCAAACTCACCATACCCAATTTCTTCTGCAATACCTGTACCCATGACTGTATCTGTTTCAGATAGAACGGTGAGTGAAACACCATCACGTCCATGATCAACTTCTTCTGGTCGTTTGCTGCTTGGCTTGTCCCAAGAGACAGAAACTTTTTCAATACCATCAATTGCAGAAAGTTCTCGTTCTATTGCTCCAGCGATTGCTTGATGTTCAAACGCTTCAGATTCTGGTTGCATAAGTTTTACGAACGCACGACCTTCTGTAAGTGCAACACCTTGCACAGTTCCTGAGGCAACAATGTTTTCACCAACTTTTGGATCTTTCATCGTTTGCAACTTTGACCAAATTGTTTCTTCTGTACAAATCATGCTTTAATATCTCCTGCCATTAAGTGGCTGCCAAACCTAGTTCTAGTAGACATTACAGAATAGCGGATAATTAGATGTTTGTATCTTTATTCTTGCGCTTTTTTTCACAATTAGCATTAAAAGACCTAAAAACGAAGAATTAAATAAGATAAATGACGACTTTTTTCTTAATTCGAGCAGAATAGTTCTCAATGACGTATTATTTTATCAATAATGCTATGCTCACTGATACCTCTGCTTTTTGCCCTGTACTCGGAGCCTGTGCCCCCCATGTATTCCCGTGCTGGTTATGACATTACACCTCTCTCAGAAGAAGCGAAAAAACCGCTACTTGCAAAGCTTGACGAAGAAACCGTTCGAGTTACTCAAAACGCGGGTACTGAACGCCCCTTCTGTGGCACCCTTCTGGATAATAAAAAAGATGGTTTTTACGCATGCGTTGTTTGCGGACTGCCTCTTTTTGCGAGCGACCATAAATTTACATCTGGAACTGGTTGGCCAAGTTTCTTCTCCCCTTTTGCCCCCGAACATGTTTCCACCAAGGAAGACAATCAGTTCGATATGAAACGTGTTGAAATTCTTTGCGCAAAATGTGATTCACATCTTGGGCATGTTTTTGATGACGGTCCAAAACCAACTGGCAAACGATTCTGCCTAAATTCTACTTCGTTGCAATTCTATGAAGAAGGTGAAAATGTTCCAGAGCAGTCAAAACCAGTAAAAATGGAGACCGCTTATTTTGCAGGTGGTTGCTTCTGGGGAATTGAATACTATTTGCAATTAGGCGAAGGCGTCATCAATGTCGAGAGTGGATACATGCAAGGTGAAACAAAAGACCCTACCTATAAAGATATTTGCACTGGAACCACCGGGCACGCTGAGACCGCAAAAGTAATGTTCAATCCCGAAGTAATCTCATACAAGACTTTACTTATAGCGTTTTTCAAAATGCACAACCCAACTGAAATTAATCGCCAAGGTCCAGATATCGGTTCGCAATATCGTTCTGGTGTTTGGACAACTTCAAAAGAGCAGCAAAAAGTCGCCACCATGTTCGTCAAGGATTTAACTGAGCAAAACGCATTTGACGCTCCGATTGCAACACAAGTCGAACCAGCAAAAATATTTTACATTGCAGAAGATGCTCATCAAGATTACATTGAGAACACAGGGCGTGTTTGTCATGTGACAAATCCGTGGGAATAGGGTTACACCTTCACTCTTCTTCAGTCTCGTGCCCAAAGAAGCAGTACAACACCAAGATGATGAAGGCAATGAGGGTAATTGTCGTTGACAAAAGATACAACCCTAACCCAACTGAGACGCCAATTGTTGAGGTAACCCAGATACTCGCTGCGCTTGTCATGCCCTGCACTCGACCCTTTGACTGAATAATTGCACCAGCACCAAGAAAACCTACACCGCCAACAATGCCAGCAATAATTCGGCTGGAATCCAGATTAATTGAAGAGGAAACACCAGACGTCATGCTATCAACTCCATTTTGCAATTGCGAGAGCTGGATAACTGCTTCAATCCCAATAAGGGTGAAGGCCGCTGAGCCCAAACTAATCAGAGCCATCGTTCGTAGCCCTGCTGGTTTATTGTGCCTACTTCTATTAAACCCGATGACTGCTCCAAGCAAAACTGCCAAAACAAGCCGTAAAATTATTTCCCATTCACCTACGACAATCATGATTGGTCCCTCTGTTCAAGTAAAAAAGTTCGTTCTGCTAAAAATGCTTTCTCGCGTTCGGCGAGATGATTTTTTATGCTGTCAAGTTGTTGCTCTGCTTCTCTTCGAGCTTGCCGTGAATCGCCACCGTGACGTGGATCTTCTTCGATTTGTTCTAAATCCATCGCCATAACCAGCGCAACAAAGTCTGCATCAATCATTGGCTCCCCAGCAGCTGCTGCAACATCGTCAAGCGCTTTTAACTCTTCTATGATTCGTCTCGTAACTTCTTTTATATTCTCTTGAGGACCAAACATCAAAAGTGATTCACGAGTAGCAAGTCGACGCCCTTCGATTGATTCTTCAAGTTCATCGATTTTTCCATGAAGTGCTTCAGTTGCACTGCTTATAGGAATTGGCGCATTTGGAGGTTCAAATTCTTCTAGCTTGATTTTTGAACCTCTTTTTACCATTTTGCAAAACCAACCTGAAACTTTGTACGCTTCTCGCAATCGCCTCATCGCTGTTGGAATTGGTGTTGGGCTACCGTGGACTGCGGCGTTTCCATCTCGGCGGATAGCATGCATACTGTCCGCTTGCCTCCTGGGAACAACACCTCCCCGTTCGAGTGCACCAAGCATTGCTCCTAAATCTTTTGAAATATCCCCGCGCATTTGCAAACTCGTTAATTTTTTTGCCATGGTTTCAACCATCAAGCGAAGTTTGAACATACAAGAGTCTGGATCCGTGTGGACATATTCCTCTGCTTGCTTTGCAAGTTGAGCAACTCGTTTATCAAACCGTTCTAAAAACTGAAAATTAGTTTCGTTTTTGCTCACGATGACGCTCCATGCGGACGCAACATCGAAGCAATGACCCGTGCATTCACGCAGCATCGCTGAAAGTCATCAGCAGAAACCTCGATTGCAGAGGCAAGCATTGAAGCCCAGCGAACCTCCAATGGCCTCATCTTTCTCTCTGCGTATGAAATCATCATGACACCCGTAAGAATTTTCTCTGCGAGTTCCTTTGGCAGTTGCCGAACGCCTGACAAACAATCTATCAATGTTTTATTTTCGATATGAGCAGCATCTTTCGCTTGCCTGCAGACGCCTTCGGTAAATCCAAGAATCGCTTGAGCATACAACCCAGTCGCTGCTTCTTGGACAGTTGGCAATTCTTCCCCTGCAATCGCCATTGCCCGGGCGGACAGAAACCACAGCGTTGCAAGATGCACTGATTCCTTTTCACTCATTCCATACATCGTATTTAATTTTCAGCCAAACAGCATCTATTTCGCATGACCAAATCACTAAGAAATGGCACTTCTTTTCAAAGTCAAGCGAGATCGGAATCAACAAGACAAGATTCACGCGAAAAAAAGTAAATAAAAGAAAAACCGCAGTCCAAAATGGAACCAAAAAAACTCGGTGTATAACCCCAAACTTCAAATCTAAAACAGATGAACACGGTGTTCATTTGAAGTTAACTAGATCAAGCAAAGAAAGGATATTTGGAATGAATAGAACACAATTGGTACTTGCATGCACACTTGCATCACTAACAACGACAACCTGTATGGCAAACATGTTGTACTCGCAAAGTTTTGAAGAAACTACATGGCTCGGGAGTGAGTACTTTGACTATGGAGATCCATCGATCGACCACTGGCTAAAAAATAATAGTGGCCAAGCAACTGTACGTGGAGATGGTTTTAATGCGTGGTACAGTTCAACTGGAAGCGTTGGATTATCTGACGGGGATTTTGTTGGGGTCACAAACAACGTACGAGAGACCGGAGCGATGTTTGATGGGCTGAATGCGTATCAACTATCAGACACAGATGGAGTCATGAGTCTGATCTTTGATGATTATGGAAAGGATGTCAGCGTTTCTTTGGCAATTTTTATTGCGAATACGGGTTATGAAAATGCTGACTCACTTACAATTTCTTACGGAACAGATGTAGTGCTTTCACTTGGAAATGGTACTGATGGTGGCCGCGCTTTAGAAAACGCAGCTGGTTCATGGATCTTCCTCGAAGCTTCGCAAGTCTCTGGGCAACTTTCGATCGCGTTCAGTTCAAACTCTGGAGCAGAGTCTGTTTTTATTGATTCTGTTTCAATTTTTAATGGTGTTCCAGCTCCTGGCGCCGTGTCTCTTCTTGGAATTGCAGGCGTAATCGGTGCTCGGCGGCGGAGGTAGCTCAATCAACAAATAAACAAGCTAATCGCACTAATTTACCTAAAAATGGGCATTAGGCATAAATACCTCAATAGAGCCCTGCTCAAAAAGTAACAAAAGAATGATATTTCATGCATATTTGTAAGTAATTTCCTTGATACGCAATCCCCTCTTCGGATACAGTATTCCTAGAGAGAGGTGTGGAGAAACACCTTATATAAGAGAAACAAGCGTTTGGATAGCGCGTAAAAGAAGAAAAGAGAGAGAAGAAAATGAAAAATTTAGCACTCACAGGATTGTTTGTTGCGTTAGCAGCTGGAACAACTTCAGCTGAAATACTTTATTCACAAAGTTTTGAAGACACGTCATACCTCGGTGGCAAATATTACGACACTGGCGATGCAAGTCTTTTTCACTGGCTCACAAACAACGCTGGAGAAGCAGCAGTAAATGGTGCAGGCTTTAATGCTTGGTATTCACCATTCGATTCACCAGGTGTTGGTCTAACTGACGGCGATTACGTTGGGGTAACAAATTACACTGGCAATACCGGTGGCATGTACGAAGGTCTTGCGGCATATCAAATGTCTGACACAGACGGCGTTATGGGATTAGACATCGATGATTTTGGCGCTGGCGTCAACGTCTCTTTTGCTATCTTCCTTAATTCCACCGGTTACGAAGATACTGATTACCTTACGATTTCATACGGTAACGATGTGCTTCTGCAACTCGGCGATGGCGCTGATGGTGGCGTTGCAATGGAAACTGCTGCAGGAACTTGGATGTTCATTGAAGCATTCGATGTATCGGGCAACCTCTCCATCGAATTCGCATCCAACTCAGGCACAGAAGCTGTCTTTATTGATGACATCAACATCTGGACTGGTGCAGTTCCAGCCCCTGGTGCTCTTGCACTCCTTGGCTTAGCAGGAATCGCTAGCCGTCGACGTCGAAAATAATCACGACGTATATATTTTAGCTATCCAAATACAAAGACCCCACTGCTTGCAGTGGGGTCTTTTTTATAACAGAATATGTATTGCTAAGCTCGCTTACGGGCAAGCACCCCAAGCAGTAATGACTTCGATGACGTCATTCACTTCAACGGCTCCGTCGCCATTAATATCTGCTGGGCAACCCAAGCAAACAACATCGATACACTCAACGAGTTCGCCCTGAAAATCGCCACCAGCATCAGTACACGCAGCACTTGTGATTACGAGGATACACTGATTGTCAAGACAACAAGCACCGGCATCCATGTCCATACAATTCACCATAGCACACACTGTATCTTCGCCATTAAAGACCCCGCCACCCTCTAAACAAGAGTTGTAGTCCATTACCCAACAAGCCGTTCCACCACAGCATGCGCCCAAGCCAGATGAGCAACCAGAAATATCACCAATAATTGTAGGCTGAGCATCTGAGAAATCTTCAATTACATCACAAACCAAGTTTACACAAATCGTTGGATTATCAAGCGTCACAGAACTGTTTGAAGTAATATCAATCGCACCACTACCACCAACACCGTCGCAGTCATCATCTGCAACATTCGTGTCGAAGGTACATTGAATAAAAGAAACAATACTCACTGATCGAATGTTCGCAGCGCCGCCGCCTTCAGAAACAGAGTTGCCTACAAATGTCGTGTTTGAAATAGTTGCGTTGCCAGCTCCATAACTAAACCAGCCACCGCCCTTGTTCGCCATATTGTTCGTAAATGCACTCTCACCAACGATGATATTCGAAGCCTTGTCAAACACACCACCGCCACTTGCTGTTGCTGAATTCCCTTGAACAACTACATTTGTAAACAGCAAGTCTCCTGAGCCATCCTTTACATAGACTGCACCGCCATTAACAGCTGAGTTATTCTCAAAAGTGCTATTCAAAAGCGATCCTTCGCTAAAACGAACATATGCACCACCACCCGCGCTGTTTGAAGTATTCCCTGTTACAGTTGTATTTTCTAGGGTGAGTGTTCCTGAATCAATAAAAATACCTCCACCACTACCAGTCGCACTATTCCCTGAAATGACACAATTTCTGAGAATAGGTGAAGCGGATTGGATATACACGCCACCACCACTTGTAGCACTTCCGTTTCGAATAGTAAAACCATCAAGAATCGAGAGATTCGTTTCACCTGTTATAAAGCTGACCACTGAGCCTGATGAAACATTACCGTCAATAAATGTCCCACTTGGTTCTCCGTCAGCACTCAGTAGTGTTATCTCTTTACCACCGAAATCAATTGTTTCATAATAAATGCCCGCAGATACAAGCACAGTGTCACCAGCAATAGCAGCATCGATGCCCGATTGAATAGAACCATATTCATCTGGAACGAGAATAGTTGCACCAAACGTAACGCTTGTAATAGCTGACACAACGGCGGAAGTAATAATAATGGAATGCCTCATAGCAAATCTCCTAAGTCTTTTATTTCAATAATCTACTGCCAATACTATAGTTATATGCTAGCAATGCAACTAATGAAAGTGGAGAACTCCTGCAAACGCCCGCACAGACGGAAATGTGACCCAAAAAAGGGTGCGATAACTCAATTTGGCAATATGGGCAAGTACAAACACCACACTCTTTTGTTACTATCACACTGATTAGAAAAGTGGGTTTTTGAGTCCATTTCTGTCGATTTTCAAATATCGCACGAAAGCGAACACCGCCAAGGAAGGCATCACGTAGGAAGGAACCAACACAAATGGACGCATTCTCAATTCAGGGTGGGCATCGACTCACGGGGCACATCGCTGTCGATGGCTCAAAAAATGCTGCACTCCCCCTTCTCGCTGCGAGTTTACTCACGGATGAACCAATTCAATTCAAGGGTGTTCCTGAACTGTCTGACATTGCAAACATGGTGCATCTTCTCGATGAACTTGGGTGTACAACTTCTCGCACGCAACAGACTATTGACATACAAACAACAGACATAACGCAATCACAAGCGAGGTACGACATCGTTCGAACAATGCGTGCAAGTGTATGCGTGCTCGGTCCACTCCTTGCAAAACGTGGGAAGGTACGCGTGTCGATGCCTGGCGGTTGCTCCTTTGGTGATCGTCCTATCAATTTGCACTTGCGCGGACTTGAAGCCCTTGGAGCAAAAATTCATCTTGAGGGTGGAGATATTGTTGCACGTTGCGATCGATTGCACGGTGCAACAATTTTTCTAGGTGGTCCATTCGGTTCAACGGTACTTGGAACTGCAAATGTAATGAGTGCCGCGACACTTGCAAGAGGAAAAACTGTCATTGAATCTGCAGCATGTGAACCTGAAATTACAGACCTTGCAAAGTTACTCAATGCAATGGGTGCAAAAATTACAGGAGCAGGCACACCAAGAATCACTATCGAGGGTGTGGAAGAATTAGGCGGTGCAACACACACTGTAATGCCAGACCGCATTGTGGCAGGCACTTGGGCGATTGCAGCTGCGATGACAAATGGTGACGTTCTTATCGATCGATTCCCACTTGATCATCTGCTTGCAGTTACAGACGTCCTTTCCACAGTTGGCGTTCATGTACATCAGACTGACCTTTCTCAAGATACAACATCATGCACAATTCAAGTCACAAGTGATCGTAATCTAAAGCCTGTCATGTTCACAACACAGCCATTCCCAGGTTTTCCGACCGACCTTCAAGCTCAAATGATGGCGCTCCTCTGCTTAGCAAAGGGGAATAGCATCATTACAGAAAAAATATATCCCGAACGCTTCATGCACGTTCCCGAACTAAGCAGAATGGGAGCGCAACTTGTAAAACAAGGCTCCACTGTTCTCGTTCAGGGTGTCGATCGTCTTATCGGCGCTCCAGTGATGGCGAGCGATTTAAGAGCTTCAGCAAGTCTCATCATTGCAGGTCTTGCCGCCGAAGGTGAGACAATTGTGAGTCGTGTCTATCACCTCGATCGAGGATATGCCAAGATGGAAGAAACGCTCACCAAACTTGGTGCACAAATAAAACGCATTGATGATACTCAGATTGTTGAAGGATTACCTGTTGTCGAAACGATTTCTACAGAGAAACTCGTAGAGACCAAGAGCTGAAGCAACCGCAACGTTCACTGATGGGACCGTTTCAGTCATTGGTATTTCGGCAACAACATCGCACAACGTAAGTGTACTTGCAGACAACCCTTTCTTCTCTTCCCCCATAATAATCCCGACTTTCTTTGTTGGATCGACTTCCCAAATTGGTTTTGAATCGTGTCCTGTTTCACAACCAACAAGTTGAATACCAAGAGTTGCCTTGAGCTCCAACAGGTCATTCGCCCAGTCCACCGCCACCGCCCAAGGGACAGACAAGGCGTGCCCCATCGAGACTCGAATTGCTTTTCTGTACAACGGATCACAACAAGCACCGTCAAGCACAAGTGCGTCCACTCCGAATGCTGCAGCATTACGAAACAGTGCACCCATATTATCAACATTTGTAATCCCCTCTGCAAACAAAATTGCAATTTGTTTCTTATCTTGCAAGGAGCGAATTACATTTTGCACACACAGCGATTCTTTATCTGGTCTATGCACTAGTGCGAGTGAACCACGATGAATATGAAATCCCGTGATGTCTGACATCAAAGAAACATCCGCAACAAATACTTGAACCGACAAGTCCTTTATGAATGGAGCAAGACGTTCATATTTTTGTGGTGAAAGAAAGAGCGAGTGAATTTTCCAGTGGGAATCCAACAATCTTCGAACAACCATCTCGGACTCAACCATGCAAAGATGTCGCCTACCTCGTAAATCCGCGTCTCTCACATTTCGATACAAATCAACTCTAGGATCGTTGAGCGATGACACTGTTGCAATGTTTTCATGTATGGTTTGCATACACTTTATCTATTAGGGAAGTCAAGTTTCATTCGTTCCAAAATAGCCTCTCTTGCCTTTTCGAATGCAATTGAACTTCCTCTCAATGATGCGGCAATACTTTTAGCATCACTCGGGGCATCTGATGACAAGGCAATACCTTCTAAGATATCAGCGGATTCTCGCAAGTCTGAGAGTGCTTCCATAAGCTTCCACGATGCTGCATTGAGTTGCTCATAGGCGATTTCTCTATCAGTTGGGCGGTACAACAATCGCCAGGGACTTGCTGAAATTTCATCAATCGCTCTTTCCGCACTAGTCGATAGTTGCCCTACATTTTGAATAATGTTTGAAACTTGTTTTGCCCACGCTGGAGAGTGCTGCTTATATGTCATGCTCATTGACTCTAAAGAAAGCATGGTCCCTTTTAAAGACTGTATAGATTGCTCTACATTCGGCAAGATATTAGAGCGTACGTCTTTTACCGTCTCTTGGATTTCTTGCAATGTAGCCGTGAGTTCCGATGGGAGATTTTTACTTCCAACAAGAATTTCTGTAATTGATTCCTTCCACTCTGGCCAAACACTATTCGTTGTTTTCAACATCGATTCCATTGACTGAAGTCCAGACTTTGCAGCACCAATAGCTTCCTGCAAAGATTGCGATTCCTCTTCACCTAGAAGTAATGACAACCCACCGCTCTCGTTAGAAAACGCTTCACTAATCTTTCGGAGCGCTGCTAGCGACTTAGAAATATTCGCTTCTGCATCAGAACCAAGAAACTGAGATACCATTGTTTCTGTAGACCCCACCAATTCAGTTTTTGAAGTTGCAATATCGCCCGTTCCAACATTTGTAATTTCTAACCATCCAGTTGAACCCAACAACCCTGTTCTCGAATGAATCGATGCATTTGTATAGACCGTATATTGCTTATCAAGATTAAACAAAACATCAATCTGGGATGTAGGCGAATTGCTTTCTATACGTGGGGTCACTGATTCCACGTCTCCAATTAACACACCTCCAAGGCGGACTTGAGATCCCGAAGCCAAAGTTCCAACACCTTCTGAAACCCGAAACGTAACCTTGTATTGAGAAACAGATGTCGTCATTCGTGACCAAGCGTCTGTCAAAATTGCAAATACAACTAGCCCAAGAACTAACGCAAGTGAAACGAATATACCTGCGTGCAAGTTGTTTTGTCTTCTGTCTCGTGTCTGTGACATATTTCAGTTACTCCTTAGAGGATTGGATTGAAGGCCCTTTGGTTAATCTTGGAGCGTTTAGCCCTAGCAAATCTTCGGCGTAGCTCGAGTCTTCTTTTCTTTTTGTGAGTGGCCCGTCTGCATCGCCTCGCAAAAACTGGCGAATTAACAATTGTGTTTCGTTAAGTTCTTCAGCCACTTCTTCAGAACAATCACGAATGTGCTCAAAAGCTTCTCTTTTGTCAATCATTATCATTTTGCCTTTGTCAAGCATTGCCATGCGATCTGCTATTACAAATGCTGAATCCATCTCATGGGTAACAACAATGCTTGTTGCACCTGCTTTTTTTGCGAGACCTAGAATGAGCTGATCGATACTCGCACTTGTTACAGGGTCTAAACCAGCAGATGGTTCATCGTAGAAAAGCATTTTTGGATCTAACGCTAAAGCTCTTGCCAAGCCAGCACGCTTTTTCATCCCACCTGAAATTTCTGCTGGATATTTATCCGCTGCCTCTCGTAGACCGACTTGTTCTAATTTTATCTTCACTATGAACTCAATAATGTCAGGATCAAGATCTGTATGTTCTCTCAAAGAAAGCGCGACATTATCTGCAACACTCATTGAGTTGAACAAGGCACCAGATTGAAACAAAATACCAAACTGGCGCCGAATAGCATTCATCCCATTCTCATCAAGTTTGGCTAAATCTTCACCAAACACACATACAGAACCTTCGTCAGGAATAAACGTACCAATCATATGTCGAAGCAAGGTTGATTTGCCTGAACCAGATCCACCCATAATGACTAATACTTCGCCCTCTTCAACGTCTAAGTTCACGCCATCAAGCACAGTTTGATCGCCAAAACGACAAACTAAATTTCGAACTGAGATGACTGGCTCACTGACCATGTAGCAAAGCACCCTCCACTTTTACATGTGCAGGATACACGAGATTACTATCATCCTCGTCCTGAATTTCAATCCAAGCAAATCTGTTTGTGAACTGACTTCCCCCGTCAACTTCTAGAAATAACTCATAGTGCGCTGTCAAACTGACCATTTTGTCTTCTTCAAATACAAGCAGATACTGCAATTCTGCCTGGACAGGAACGAGTCCAAGAAAGAGATCACCGCTATCGACTGACGATGGTTCAATGTCTTCATCAAGTGAACCCCGTTTCAATTCGCCATAGCGTTTGTGCAATGCATGTAAAAAAACCGCAGCCTCTTCGGGTGATACTGCGTGCACAAAAAAGGACATGAACTCATCTACTGCGCCCGATTGCCCCTTCACAATCGCAGCAACCGGGCCTTGTTCAATCATCGATCGAACATTTGTATTCCACCACAACATCCCACCACCCCAGAGACCTGTAATCGTTGCACCAACAAGAATAGAAACCCACGCGAGTCTTGCTCCACGTGTGTCGCCTCTCGCTTTTATCTCAACAATTGCTCTAAAACCAGCAAGGACTGCAGCGATCGAAAAAAGTGGGCAGAGTCCAACTGCGCACAGCGCTGCAACCATAGACCATGGATTCAATTTCTTTTTTGCCATTATTGCGTTGAAGTATCCTCTGATTCTTCTGATGACTCTTGCACAGGCAAGGATTTCGCGCCTGTCGGAAAAACAAGATCCCCGTGCTTAGAATCATTAATTTCAATATATGAAATTGAAAGATCGTACTCAATCATCGTGATTGGAGTAATGTCAAACATGACATACCCAGAAGCATCTTCGGTTTCAAAGATGAACTGGATAGGAAGATACGCCTCTAAACTTGAAGTTTCCTGAGATTTATATTCTGCATCCATGTCCAATAATAACGAATCAAAGTTTCCATAGCGAGTTTGCAGGGTGTTGACAAAAGTTTTTATTTCTTCATCAGACATCGAAGATACATTCGATGAAAACTTTGTTCTGAATGTCTTGTAGTCTCCGTCATACCCCGCTTGAATTGTTTCTGTTGAAATAGTTTGTGCTCTTTCAAGGAACCGCAGTCCCATGTCAACAACAATCAATGAGCCAACTATCCAAACAACAGATGTCACGACTCCAATAACAATTCCAGACCACGCAAAACGCTTTCCAGAAATATGCGGCTTCCCTTTCAACTGAATCAGCGCAATCAAACCAAGAATTGGCCCAAGGAAAGTGGTGATTGGACAACAAATAATAAGCGAACAGATAAGTGACGCAGTTGCTACACCACTTCGTTGAGATTCTGCCATTTCAATTGGACTCTCTTCTACTATCGACATTACGCTGTCGCCTCCTTGTCTTGCGTAAGGACGTTCTTTGGAACACCCAAGAACTCTGCCATATACTCTTCATACACTTTTTGATCTTCTTCTCTCGAAAAATCTAAGCGTAATTCATTAATTACTTTTGTCCCCTGACCAATCCAAACGTTCCATTGATCGAGGTCGACATTTTCTAATATCCATTTTCCAAGTGCGCCTGGGAGTGGCGCTTCCTCAAGTGGCTTGCCAGTTTGAGCAACTGCGACGGATTCCACTTCTGGCAATTCTAGACCCGCGGCTTTCATCACTGCAGCAATTCCATCCTTCACACGCATCTCGCCTCTTGTAGCAGCTTGTTCGTACCCTCTGGTCAAAAGCTCCTTCGCCTCATCCATTTTTCCAAGTTGAACCAATGCAGAACCCCCAAGTTCCATTGCTCGAGTCATCTCGGGATTCAGAGTGACACAAGCCTCAAAACTCAGAGCAGCATCAGCAAAGCGATGAGCGTCGAAATAGGCAGAACCCAAACTAAAATGCGCCATGTCATTTGAAGGATCGGCAGTTGCCATATTTTCAAAACGTTCGATTTTCTCTTGCAAATCATTCATAATTGCATTGTAACGAGGTACGAGGGTCTGAGGGTCATACCTGAGGACATGGCGTGGCCAGGACACGTATCGCAGGGTCGATGCACTAGAGTACAATGCACCCACATGGCAACTATGCATGTGAAACTTGGACAAACACCCCTTCGGAATCCCATTGTCCTTTCAGCTGGCACCTGTGGAGTCATGGGCGAGATCGGTGACGCAATCGACCTTACTTCAGTTGGAGCCATCACAACGAAATCCATTACAAAGGAATCTAGAATTGGGAATGAACCGATTCGAATCTCCGCTCTTTCTGGTGGAATGATAAATGCGATTGGATTAGCGAATGAAGGAATCGATTCCTTCATTGAACATCAAGCACCAAAAGCAAATTCTCTTCCGACGACTGTCATTGGCTCAGTTGCAGGAGATACCATCGAAAACTATGTTGCAGTTGCAAGTGCAATGAATGATGTTGAAGCCATCGAACTCGTTGAGATAAATGTTTCATGCCCAAACACTGCCGACGGCATGGAGTTTGGAAGTTGCCCAGAACGACTAACTACGTTACTTCAAGAAATTAAACCTGTACTCTCAACCAGTGGGATGCTTGTAAAACTTTCAGCTTCAGCTGGTGATATTCGACCACACTCCGAAGCAGCGATTGCATGTGGCGCAGACGCGCTCACATTAATCAATACGATTCCAGGTCTTGCAATTGATGTTGAAACGAAGCAGCCAAAACTCTCTCGAGGTATTGGAGGATTCAGTGGTTGCGACATTCATCCAATCGCAACTCGAATTGTCCACGAGGTCTACCGAGATGTTGCAAAAGATGCTGGAATACCAATCATAGGAACTGGCGGTGTTATGCAGTGGGAAGATGCCGCTGAATTTATTTTAGCTGGAGCGAGTGCTGTTGGCATTGGAACCGCTCTCTTTGTGAACCCTGCAATTGCATCTAAAATTGCAAAGAAATTATCCACATGGGTTACTCGACATGGATGCTCAAGTGTTACCGAACTTGTTGGCGCTATGACAATTGCCCAATGAGTTCACAGAATAGCTCACCACGCTTTTCATAGTTTTCAAACTGGTCCCAGCTCGCACATCCCGGGCTAAGTAGCAACACATCTTCACCACCCATTGCTTGTAAAGCCGATTGAACAGCACAGTCCATTGTATCGCACACGTGCACATTTCCTTCGGCGAGTGTTTTAATATCCTGACCCGTTGCACCAATTGCGTACATGCTTCGTACTCTTGATGCTTGATTCGCAAGTAAAGACAAATCGATTTTCTTATCATACCCGCCAACAATAACGTGCAGTTTTGAAGAATCTGGGAAGGCATCTATCGCCAACTTCGTCGCCATAGGCGTGGTCGATTTAGAATCGTTGTAAAACTTATCACCAACACATTCCAATCGGTGTGGCAACCCTCTGAATTTTTGTACTCCTAATCGTGCTTGCTTCGCATCTGCCCCAACTGCATGGACTGCTAAAAAAGCGACCGCAGCATTTCTCTCATTATGTTTTCCCAGAACTGACAAATCAGTAAAAGTAGAAGTTGCATCTTGCGTGAGTGCGTAATCGTTTTCATCTTGATGAGCAAAAATAAACTGTTTGCACTGAGCATACTCTTCAAAAGTTCCATGCCAATCCAGATGATTTTCTTCTACCGTTGTCAGAACTGCGACATGAGGCGACCAGCCACCTGTATGTTCAAGCCACCACAACATTGCGCTGCTGAGTTCTAAAATAACAATGTCGCTGGCCTGGATTTCGTCGATTGTCTGGAGCAAGCTACCTCCGATGTTGCCTCCAAGATGTGAAGTAATACCGCTTGCTTGCAATGCAGCGTGCATCATAGACGCCGTAGTGGACTTTCCTGAAGTTCCAGTAACGCCAATAACTTGTTTTCGATTAAGTTGCCTTGTAACCAACTCAATTTCAGTTGTAACCTTGACACCTGCATCCCAAGCTGCACGTAAAAATACATTCTTCCATGGCTGCATAACTGCGGGGTTTGCAATGACAAGGTCAGCAGTTGTAAACTCTTTTTCTCTGTGTTCACCACACACGCAGTGCAGATTCTTGTGCGAGCCAAGCAACTCAAGCTGGGGTGCGAGTTCTTTCTCTGATGCAAGATCAGTAAGAACGACATCCGCCCCTCGATCCAAGAGCCATTTCGTCACTCCGATGCCTCCACCAAAGCGACCCAACCCCATCACTGTGACGCGCTTTCCTTGGTAATTCAACGGATTCCCTTCCGTTGGTCCAATCCACTCGTCCACGAAAGTCGCAAAGGCGTAGAAACTTTCTTTTGATACACCCACCATTCTGCAAGAAGAACAGCAAGAACTGCACCCAATGCCCATGGCCAAAGTTGAATAAAAGATGTTCCGCCCGAATCGCTTGTTGAAACTTCCTTTGCACCAATTGAAATTTGTTCAACACTTGCAACAACTGACTCCGAGACAGGGCTGTTCACGGCTATCTGGATGTCAACGTTTTGCTCAGAAGAAATTGTGTGAACTCCGGACAACAGAATTGGTCCCCAATTCATATTCCTGTTCTTATCAACAATCGCAATATGCGTTTCTCCATTTGGCTCTTCGAGATGGACCGAATCACCTTTTCGAATGTGCCTAGAAATAGTTTGCCCAATGTTCCTAGAACTCGCCGTTAGTTGATTGCCACTGTGCCCTAAAAATTGCACACTATTAAACACAAAAAACGGAAAACTTCGCAAGTACGGCCAATTGCTCTCGATCGGATCAAACGCAACGTAAACCAGTTGGTATCCATTACTACGGTATGCCATTACTGCGGGCCAGTGACTTCCTTCAAGTAGCGTCTTTATTCCATTTTGAAGAACGATGTCGTGTCCCTTTGTCACAACAATATCTTCATAGCGAACAAAGCGCATAACTGGATGGTCTTCACGTGCAACAAGCATCACTTGCGCTTCGCCATCAGCATATATCTCAAATGGTGGAATCGGTGGCGGTTCACCGAAAATAAGATATTTTCCTTGAGGAAGAGAGTCTACACGGATGTTACGAACAACAACAACATCATAGCTCGATGTTTCACCCGACTCAATCATTGCACGCAGTGTTGAGCCGTTCACAACCTTCAGTTCAGCAAGGGGCATCCCTTGCAAAACAGTGCGAACAATCGGCGCACCCTCTTCAGCAACAAGTACTTTGAGTTCTTTTGCCGGCGGAATAATTAAGGATGCTTGATTATCAATTGCAAGAGCATCATCTCGTAATAGACGTGCTTCTATCACGCCTGACTTTGGCATCGAAAATGGAACAAAAACCAGACTTGCCACTCCAGGAAGCCCATCCGCCTGCTTCGGAATCTGAACTTCTTGCACGCCTACGGGAATATCATCAATGCGAAGTTCTATTTCAACCTTTTCTCTTTGCGAATTCGTGTTCAGTAAAGATAGAAACACCTGCACTTCATCGCTCGATTCATCTGCACGTTTTGCATCGATAGTTGAAATGCCAATGTTGGTGGCATCCGATGAGCCAATCATGTGGTACTTAAGTGATTCACCGCCTTGCAATGCTTGCTCCTGAAAATCTTCAACGAGACCATCGCTAAATAGTTCCAACTGAGCGAACTCGCTTGAAGAAAGGCCGTCTTTCTCTGGGTCAACCGTTATCGTGTACGCACGAGCCAACTTCAATGCATCTTGTATTATTGATTTGCCATGCGTCGGCTGAATTGCGTCAATCGCATGCACAAGTTGTTGTTTAGAATCTGTAAATGGAGCGACGACTTCAGCATGATCAGAAAAAGCAATGACCATTGTCTCACCTCCACTACTCGAAAAAAGTCCGCCTCCATAAATCTGGTTAACTAAATCTATTGCGTCATCTTTTGCTTGATCAAGCCGTGATGTCCCATTGGTACCAACCGTGGTCATCGAACCTGAACGATCAATTAAGATGACATGCGTCCCCTCTTTCGCAGAACCACCTTCTAATTGCGGTTGCATGAGTGCGAGGACAACAAGAAGCAAAGCAAGCAGTTGCAGCAAAAGAAGTGTGCTTGGACGCAACCGTTGGAAGGGCGTGTTTGCATGCAAGTCCTCAACGGCTCGTTCCCACAACATCGTTGAAGAAATGCGAACGGGTTGCCTTCGCAGTCGAAGAAAATAGAGTAGCAACAAGAGCGGAATAATAATTGCTCCAAGCAAAAGGCCTGCGCTCGGTGAGACCCATGTCATCGAAGTAATCCCCTTCCTCGAAGGTATTCCACGAGTAGTTGTTCCATATCAACATCCGTCGATACACGAACACTTCCTGCTCCAATTCGGTTGCACTGCTCACGCAACGATTCGCAATAATGTTCAAGTCGCTGCTTGTACTTTGCGACAAGTGGAGCCGTAGCCGTAATTTCACATTCTTCGCCTGTTTCGGAATCTTCCAAGCGTAAATCGCCTTCGAGACCTGCGTGGAGAGGGGAAACTTCTTCTGGAGCGAGCGATTGAATAACAAAAACATCCCAACCACCACCAACAAGATAGGAGAGCCCTTGCTTGATGCCCTCTTTTTCCAGACAATCACTTAGAACAACAAGAACTCCTCTTCCTTGCCGAGATGTTGAAATAACTTTACATGCTTCAATGAATGAGGTTCCACCACTTGGAAGTAGGTCGAGTAACCATTGCCCCATGTCTCTAGTTCTTCGTCTTCCTCGCAAACCCGTAAGCCGTTGCACACCTTCGCTGTTAAAACCAAAGAGTGAGACCTTGTTATGACTACTCAGTGCAATGTATCCAAGTGCCATCGCAAGCCGCCTTGCAAAGTCAAACTTATTCGGATTCCCATACTCCATCGAAGCACTTGCATCAATTGCAATTCCAAGGGTGAGTTCCTCTTCTTCAAGAAATATTTTCATGAATAATCGATCGAGACGAGCGTAGACATTCCAGTCAATAAAACGCAGGTCGTCACCTGAAGTGTACTGCCTGTAATCTGCAAATTCAACACTCGAACCACGCCGGCGACTCTTCCGCTCCCCCTGGGTTTTTCCTGAAAAAATCTTTCTCGCCACAATGTCCAATCGATCAAGCGATGCCATCAAATGCGAACCGAGAAGTTCATCTACCTTTGCAGGACGGTCATGGGTTGTTACACCAAAACTAGACATTACTTTCATCCCTCATAAAAAGAGGAACCTCTTCAAGTAATCTGTCGACCATTTCGCAAGACGTTCGAGCAGCTGTCTCTGCTTCAAACGAACGGACGATTCGATGCTGCAACGCTGGAACTGCAACGGCGCGAATATCTCTATGCGAAACTGCAAATCTTCCATCAATAATGGAGGCTACTTTTGCGCAAGCAACAATCGCTTGTGCCGCCCGAGGACTAGCACCAACAAGAATATCATCCGATACCCACGATGGGGCAAAATCAGAATCTGCATGTGTTGCTAAGACTAAACGGGTGACGTAATCTTGAATGTGCGGAGCAATCACAACATGCAGAGCAAACTCTTGCACGCTCAAAATAAAATCTGCATCAACGACTATTTTTGTTTGCACATTTTGTTTTGTCGTTGTTCGATCAACTATTTCATTGAGTTCGGTTCTCGATGAATACCCAACATTAATCTTAAGTAAAAAACGATCGAGTTGGGCTTCGGGAAGTGGGTACGTTCCCTCTTGCTCAATTGGATTTTGGGTAGCAAGCACAAAGAATGGAACTGGCAAATCCCGCGTCTCTCCATCGATTGAAACCGATCTTTCTTGCATCGATTCGAGTAGCGCCGATTGACACTTTGGCGTAGCGCGATTGATTTCATCCGCAAGAAGTACATTGTGGAAGACTGGACCTTTTCGAAATGTAAATTGTCGCTCTCCAGTGCTTTCGTTCTGGTCAACAATTGTTGTTCCGACAATATCAGCAGGCATTAAATCAGCGGTGCATTGGATGCGACCTGTTGATAAGTTCAAGACTTCGCCAAGCGTTCGAACCAACAATGTTTTGCCCAGTCCGGGGGGTCCTTCGAGCAAGACGTGTCCATTTGCAAAAATTGAAACGAGCACCATGTCAACAACACGCTGTTGCCCAACAACGACTTTCCCTATCTCCGATCGCATCTCTGCAAAGCCACGCCGAATAATGGCGCATCCGGCACGCACATCTTCTGAAGACTTAATTTGACTTGGCAGGTGCGCTGCAGAGAATGTCATTCGTCGTCCTCCTCATTGTTTCGCTCTCGCTTTCTCTTGAGCAATTGGCTTAGGTTGTCATCTCGTCCCTCTATCTCTTGTTTCGGCTTCTTCTCTGGTTGGCTCGGCTTGGACGGACCAACTGGAAGATCAGAACTCTCTATAGTTGGTTGCTGCCTCTCGCTTTTTGGCTTATGTACTTTTCGTAACGCCTCAACTGAGCCGGTCGAAACTTTCCCAACTGGTGTAAGAAGTGTTTGCATGCTCTTTTTATCAATCCACAATCGGCGAATTCCAACATCCAACACAAGCATTCCCGCAGCAATAATGGCGAGTAAATCCCACATCGAACGGGGACTGATGGGCTGCACAATTGTTGTCTCATCGAATAAATCAACACTCTCAAGATCACCAAGTGATAACACTCTCCCGCCAGTCTCTTCGGCAAGTTGATGAAGAAGTGATGCATTGTGCGATGTCGTAGAATATTCTTTTGGATAAGGAACTGTGACAGCGGTTGGAATTCTCCCAGTCATCGAGCCATCTGCGTCTTGAAACGCAATGTTTACAAGCCACGCACCAGTTTCGAGTGCCTCAAACTCTGCGTGATATCTTCCTGGACCAGTCTGCTGAAGCGTTAAAGGAATTGCATCGCCTTTTGGAGTGATTACTACTGCCTTTGATTGCATAAAGTTCATCAACTGATTTTCAGCATCTACCGCTTCTAAATCAACAATGCCTTTACCACCCTCAACTCTCGATGTCACACTCATGTTTGGTGGAGATGCACCACGCATCGCCCATCGAACACATCCTTCCCAAAACTCAGGAAACATTGACCAATTGGGCCACTGCGTCGCCCACCGGTTACCTAAATCCGTCATCAAAGCAACAGATTTTCCAAGACCATAATGCCACCAAGCAAAGAGCGGGTCATCACCGTCACTTACTTGAACATACCAAGGCGCTTGGGCAAACCCACCCTTCGCGCCTGTGACAACGTACCCATGAACAATGGGAACTGCACCTATGCCTTGCACGGGCCCAGTGACGCTTGGTCTCATTGCAACATCCCAATCGCCACCCTCTTGAAGAAGTGAACGGGAGTTGAGTTGCGCTTCCTTGATAAAAATGCTCGGCAACTTACTTGGATCATTCACCATGTAAAACCGACCGCCCGTAACTGTTGCAATTCCCTGCATTTTTTGTCGATCAGTTGGAGAACCATGCCCGCCAACCATCACTGTCGAAACTGTTACCTCTTCTACTCGGTATTCACTGAGCAATTCTTGCGAGGGTCCGACTGGATCGCCATCGCTAATGATAATGACATGCCGTTGCGCTGCATCGACATCGACAAGTCCATTCAACGCAACTTTCATTGGCGAACCAAAGTCTTGCATATCTCCATAGACCAAACTGTTTATTGCATCAAAGGCTTCGCGTTTATCACCAGCTATTTGCAATGGCAATGTCCAACCAGCATTATTAATCGTTCCATCACCACCGTTCCAGTTGTACTCAATAATTCCAACATAGTCGAGTTCGCTTAAGGAATCGACTGCTGCCTTTGCCATACGCTGTCCCCAATAATTTCCTTCAGGCATTTCGCAGGAGTGCATAATTAAGGCGAGGGCACCTCTAGGCAATTGTCTTGTTTGTGGTGGTTCGCATTTAATTGGCATCGCTTGTTCAAGTTGCGAACCAATCCAGCCACCTGCACCAAATGCATTCGGTCCACCAGTCAAGAGTAGACCACCACCCAAATCATGAACAAAAGAGTACAAATGCTTCTCTTGTAAATCATCGAACATCCACCGAGGAATATCTGCAAGAATCACCGCGTCGAATTCAGAAAAGCCAATGCTATCACGCGGAACTTCTTGTGGAGAACGAACATCGACGATGAGTCCTGCAGCAGTGAGAATATCTTGCAAGTGTTGAGAATTTAACTCGTTCTGCGTCACGAGTAAAATCGTTCCACCTTTTGAAACAAACGTAACAGCGATACCTGTGTTATTCGCTGCAATCGCATCTGACCCTTCATCTGGCACCCACATTGCCTCAAACTTTTGGGATCCACCAGTTTGAATCGGAATATCAAACATTACGGCATTTACACCCGAGTGCAGAGCTAACGGCACTCCCTTCTTCGGATTGTCTGGCGAGATATCAAGCTCAATACCGTTTTGCAAGAGATGAAGAACACCTGATGACCCACCGATACTTCTTAGAATGATACGCACAGGAACTGACTGTCCAAAGCGTGCTTGAGATGGCGCAACAACCTTCTCAATCATTACTTCATTGCTGTGGTCATACAACAGTGGCAACACATCAATTGGAATGCCGCTTGCCTTCGCCTGATTTGCAACCGAGAGAACCTGTCCATCTGTTTCGTTGCCATCTGAGACAACAAGAATTCGAGAAGCGGTGTCACGTGGCAACAAAGCAATTGCCATCTGGACTCCCTTCGATATATTTGTTGCAGAACCATCGGGCTCATTTGTAGCGGGTTCAAAAATAGTTCGCTGATCAGGCATCGAGCCGATTGCAACTTCGCGTCCAACACTTATTACAGAAAGTCGATTGTCGGGCCCCCTTCGCTCGGGTGATGTCCATTCTTCTAATGTTTCGACTGCTTGATTCTGAATATGTTTAGGGATTGACTGGCTGCGATCTAGGATTGTAATGAGTGTGACACCTTTTCCTGTTAGCTCCCAAACTGGACGAGCAATTGCAACGGCAAGAAAAACAATAATGAGACACCGGGTAATCGTCGATGCAACAGCTCTTCCTCTTGCACCGCGGCGAGTCACACCGTGCCACGCAAGTACGATGATTGGAAGAAGAAGCACCAATAATATGAGCCAGCCAGGTCGGTCAAATTGGATTGGGAGCATCATTAGTTCGTCATCATATCGGGCAATAGTTGAAGGCGGTTATTTCCAGTATCTGCGACGACAATACCATTCTTCGTAACAGCAATACCCCACGGTGTTCGTAAAAATCCCGCACCATCCCCCGCACTTCCCCAGAGCTCAAGCGACTCACCATCTATCGAGAATCGCTGCAATCGATTATTTCCAAATTCACAGACAATAAACGTGTTTGGAGTATCCATCAGAATGCCGTAGGGATACAACACTTCTGAATTTTGCCGACCAACCTCAGAGATGATGTTTACGACTTCGCCATCTGGCTTGAGAACCACGATGCGGTGGTTGCCAGAATCTGCAACATACAAATAGCCCGTACTCCGATCGATCGCAATCGATTGAGGACGTCGAAATCCAGTACGACTTTCACCATGATGACCAAGAGATCGGAGAAATTCTCCATCTCTAGTAAAAACAGATACTCTGTCATTACCTCCATATTCCGAAACAAAAACTTCGCCATTTAATCCAAAAGCAATATCTGTTGGATATAAAAACTGCCCCTCTCCTGTTCCATATTCTCCGAACTCTAGAACTGTTTCTCCCTCTGTATCAAGAACAAGAATTCGATGCTGGTGCGTATCTGCAATCCAAATGTTGCCATCTTCATCAATTGAAACCCCAGTTGGAAAGCCTGTTCCTGACAACTCTAAATCCCAAGAGGAAATGAACGTGCCTTCATGCGAATACCGCTGCAACCGACCGCTCTTATCGATAACAACGATCACTTGATTGTCTGAATCGATTGCACGTGGCGTGACAAAATGTCCATCAGAATTCCCCGCGCTGCCTATGATTCTTGCGTCAAGTATTGGTGTTTCATTTTGTGTAGTACAAGAAACAAGTACGCAACAGATAAAGAGGAGCACAATACATTTTCGGTTGAGTAAAAAGAGACACAATCCACCAACGCCAGCAACAAGTACCATCACGAACAACGTACTCGTCACAATTTGTGGGCGTTGGTAATGCATCGCATTGAGTAACGCTACTGAAATTGGCTGATTGGACGAAGGTGGAGCGAGTTGTGTAGTCAAAGCAACTTCACCAAGGGACATTGCAATGGAGAGCGCAAGAGCAACGCTCATTGCGAGAAGTAACCTTGGCTTAACAGCACAAAGCAGGGAAGAAATCGAGCGGGGATGATCAAGTCGATAGAGACCCATCGTCCGTGGGCAGGAAGCTACCCACCTTCCTGCAAGTGAACCTACAAAGCCAATTCGAGCAACTTGACCGAGAATAAGAAGTAGTGGTGACCTATCGACATAATCAAGATTAACAACGTGCCAAGCGTGGCCAACGATCGCTGCAACCAAACTTGCGGGTACACAAGCGACAAGAATCCAAACAACATCCATGCCATTTGCCAACAATCTTATCTTTTTTGATTCAGACAAGTGCAGTGCCATCGATGAAACACCAATGAGGGAAATGAGAATTGCAACTGCGATTGCAATTGTTGCGCTGACCAAAAGATCACCACCATACTGCGACCACAATTGAAAGCCATCACCGCGAAGAGATGCAAAGGCACTCAATGTCAGTGGTCCGCCTGTAAGTAATACCCAAACTAGAACGACCGGTACAAGCGACTTCGCCCGAACAATGGTTTGATGTTGATGCTGTTTTGTGCAACGGATGAGTGCCATTGAAGCAACACATGCAACAATAATCCCTGAAATGGTTAACCATGGTGCACTGATAATTGATCCGCCTGCAGAAAGAACTGCACGTAGTTCATTACCAATTGTTGAAATCTGCGCTAAATCAAAACAAGTCGTATTAGCCGCTGTTAGCGTGCCAACAAGAATAACTGAGATTACTAGCATCCTCTTCTCCGCACGAAAGCGATTCCAAAAACGCGATACAAATGAGGTTCCATCTACGGAGTGCAAGAGTGCGAGTCCATTTCGTTCTCGATTGGACATCGTTGCGATAAGCGCAGGAATTGGCCATGACCAACCAACAAGTGCCATAAAAACACAGACTTTCATTGCGATTGCTAACATTCCATGCTGAACAACAGAGTTATGTAACCAAGAACCTGCTGGCCATGCTTGCCACCACGCGTAATAGACCGCGTACGCAGGAAGTGCGAGGGACATAAACAAGAGCAAGACCACTCCAGATGCTACTGATCTTTGGCAAGTTGCAATGCGGAGCCCAACTGGCCAACCAATTGCGGTTGCGGAGATTCCGATGCCAAGAGCCCAAAGAAATGTCCGAACGATGACCGCTAAACTTTCATGAGGCACTGAAACTTGTTGCCCTACGAAAGATGTAGAAAACAAAAACATACAAAATGGAAACAAGAGCACCACACTTGCAATCACTAGAACTAAAAATTGGAGAGCGCGAGTACTTTTCATCGTCACTTAGACAACTCGCTCATTACTTGGTCTACTTGACTATTGAGTGCTCTCTCCGCTTCATAAAAATCAACAATGAGCGGGTCTTCCACGACAAGATGAGGAAATTGCTTCGCCACACTTGGCTGAATTGGAGTATTGTGTGATGGTGATGTAGCAAGCAAAGTCGCCACTTCATCGCTTAACAAAAACTCAACGAATTGTTCTGCCAACTTTGGCTCTCTACATTCACGAACAATACCAACCGAATTTGGAATCAAAAGTGTGCCTCCACCAAGACCATCATGATGCCTTGGCATACACATTGCCACAGATTTTCCACGTTCTTGCGCAGCGTATACATCGTCAGTGTCAGTCATCGCAAACTTGGCAGTGCCATCGATGACTGCCTGCAGTGTTGCGGCATTTCCACCGAGCAATGTTCTCGCCTTCATGGACTGAAACAGTGTCCTGCTTTTTTCTGGATATGCTGCCATCACTGCTACGTGTGTGCTTGTCGTTCCAAACCGAGGATCTGCCATCACAGCATCGCCAAATTCCCACCATGTCCGAGGGAGTTCTTCCACCTTCACTTTTGATGGGTCATACGCAATCACACGTGCGCGGGGTGAAAAAGCGAACCACTTGTAGTCATTATCTCGAAACTGCTCTGGCCACGCAAGCGCAAGTGGGGAATTGCAAGGCGTAAAAATATTTTCACGTACAAGTCGAATTGTTCCAAGGATTTCAGAAGACCAAAATACATCTGCAACGGGTCTCTGCTGCTCTCGAATCAATCGTTGAACTAGTGCTGTTGTCTTTGTTGCTTCAGTATCTCCAACCCACACAACATCAATGCCAGTTTTCTCCGTAAACGCAACGAATACTTCTCTTGCAATTTTATCATCTGCAGAAACATACACAGTCAGTGTATTATCGCTACCCGATGTGCAACCAAGTAAGAGGAAGGCCCACAGAATCGAGACAATACTTTCACTCAGTACTTTCGGTGTCATCTTCATTCGATGGCTCCGTAAGTTCTTCGAGTTGACCAAAATAGTGTCGCAAGAGTTCGTGATACTTACGAGGAACTTCTTCGTCAACAATCGCTTGTTCTGCATCGCGTTGTTGAGCAAGAACTGTTTCTCGAACCTCCGCTGTCGACTCTCCAGCCGTCAATAACCCACCCTCAAACAACTGCCGAGCGATTATCGTTCCTTCCAGAGTTTGCACTGGCGAACGCTTTGCAACAGAAGCCGTTTCGGTTTCTGCTGTTGCATTGTTTCCACCGTTGCCCAGTCCCTTCCCGCCAGTGCCCCCCTTACTACCACTGCGTCCTCCCCCATTGCACATCCCCTTTGCTGCATTCTGGCACATGCTCTTTGCCATTTGTGCTTTTGATTTAAACATCTGCATGGCTTTTAGTTTTTCTAACTCACTCGCCATCCCTTTGCCATTTTTACCGCTTGCGCATTCTTTACACCCCTCACTCATTTTCTTACATGCCTGTGATGCCTCTTGCTGAGCCTTAAGCAATTCCATTAATTTTTTCTTTTGCTCTTCTGTCAAATCCTTCGCGTTTTGTATCGCTTTCATCGCTGCATCAGGGTTGTTTGCAAATTTTGAGTTTAACCCCGCTGCTGAGAGTGCAGAAGCGAGAGCATCATTTGCTTTGGAAAGCTTCTCTAATTGCTTTGCAAGTTCTTCCATTGCTTTAGCGAGCTGTTGCTGTTCTTCTTTAGACAATTCTTTAGATTCAAGTTGCTTCTCAAGCTTATCAAACTCTTTTTTCGCTTGGTCGAAATTGCCTTTCTTCATATTTGCAACCATGGGTTGCATGCGAGAGTTTTTCGGCATTTTCAAAGCTTTCATTTTCCGAAGCATCTCTTCGTATGCCAATGCATTTTCATCTTGTAACATTTCTTCTAGACGCTTTTGCACATCTGTTATTTTTCTCAGTGCTTCTCGTCGCAACGTCTCGGGGTCGATAGATTCGTTCACGGACATTGCGGAAAGTTCTGCAAGTTCATCTTCAAGGGACTCACTTAGAACTTCTTCTTTTTCCAATTGCTCAAGCACTGCGTCAATTGAAGATTCAATATTCTCATTCGATGTAACGGTATCCGATGCCATCGCAACTCCAGTTTCACTCCACCATCCCCACTGTGGAGTCCATAAGATGGCAAAGATGAGGAGTGCAGCAACGCCCACAGCGCTGAAATTTTTTGGAGGTGTAATTGGAAATGACCTCGCAATCCCAGCTTGGACATTCTTTGTTTGCACAGTTTCGATAGCATTTTCGACGACAGCAGAACAAAAAGGTTGCGTGAATTGCTCACAAGAAATCGCAGACGAAATACGATCGCAAAGATCCATCCTTTGATCCACTTCCGCGGCAACTTCGAGAACCGTAACTGTTGTGGCAAGCCAAAATGAAATCAAAACCAACACAAGAAACACACCAGAGGTTATCCAAACAACAGTCCAAGGAATAAAGTTTGCACTACCACCGCGGTCAAGGAGTGCAAGGGCAACAAGCAAACATGACAGTGCGAGTATAAAATGAGAACTCTTAGAAAGAACAATGTTGAGGTGCACTCTCAAGCGAGCGATATTCACGATGTGATGGAGTTGTTTCATGATTCCTACTGCGTACTAATTGTACGCGAGCAACTCGAATGAAACCCCTTTTGGACTAGAGTAATTCGATTAGTCTTGCTTTTACGTCATCCAAGGGCGAAAAAACACGAGCCCCAGCGGCATGAATATGTCCACCACCGCCAAAGTTGCCCGCAAGTGCATTCACATCGATGAGCGAGGACGGGTCACCATCCATGCTTGGTTTCGAACGAAAACTCATTTTTGTTACGGTTGGATCAGAGTCAGTTAACAAAATAGCTGCCTGCATATTCTCAAGGACCAAGGGCGTGTTAACTAGACCGACGATATCAGTGCTTGAACCATTTGCTTCTTGAAAGTCCGCACACCGCAACATCATAATAGCTACAGGACCAACATATTCAATGCTAGAAAGCATCCGTTGGAGCAATTCCATTCGTGCTGGTCTCGCTGTTTCTTCCAAATTGCGATAGAGCAGATAACGATCTATGTCATGTTCTAACAAATGAGAGGCATCTGCAAAACACCGAGCATCCGCATTTGAAAAGCGAAACCATCCGGTGTCTGTTCCAATTCCAATAAATAATGCTTCTGCTATTGAGTTCCGACCCTTGCCAAGCCCAATATTCATTTCCTCAAAGAGCGCCATTACAACTTGCGTGCACGCTGCAGCAGTGACATCGACAACACGCTCGGGAGCAACATCATCTCCGTTTGTATGATGGTCTAACCCAATAATGCGACCACGCCGTTCCCGAAGCCATGGTTCAAGTGCTTCAAGTTGCGACCACGCACCAGTGTCTGCAACAATGATGAGATCGGGCTCTTCGATTGGAAGACCATCTTCTTCAAGAAGTCGAATATCAGTATCGCCAGTTGCAAGTTTCAAACCATGCTCGATCGGACCAATAAAAATGTTCTCGACCTCCTTGCCAATACTTCTCAATCCACGGCAGAGCCCAATGACCGAACCAATTGCGTCACCATCTGGTTTGCGGTGAGTCGTCACGACAATATGATTCGCCTCTTGAATTCGTGAAGCAAGTCCTGCATAACTTGTTGTCGATTCGTATACGCCTGTTTGTGAAGTCATCGGTTGCTTTCTATCAAAGTAATTGCTTGCTGAATATCTCGTTCGATTGCAATTGTAAGTGCTTCAACTGAATCAAACTTCATTTGTTCTCGAATCCAATGCGAGATAGTAACGCTCAATGGCCAATCGTACATGCCAATTTCGCCATCAAATCCAATAAGGTGCACTTCGCACACTCGATCATGACTGCCAAATGTTGGTTTTGTGCCAACACTAATTGCAGCGATAAACAGTTCATCTTCAATCATGGCACTCCCTGCATAAATACCATCACGGGGCAACATGGTCCGAACGTCTGCTAGATTTGCTGTTGGGATTCCCAATGTTCTCCCTCGTTTGTCGCCCTGAACGACCACACCGGAGAGAACATATTCTCGGCCGAGCATACGAGTTGCATCTGCAATTGCCCCGATGTTCAGTAAATCACGCACCATTGAACTGCTCGCCCTAACTACTGAGTCGTTCTCAAGCGTGAGTTCAACGCCCTGCACTTCAATAAGTTCAAAGTTACATTCCTCACCATAAGTGCGAAGCGTTTCAATTGTTCCTGCTCTTTCATGGCCAAATCGAAATCCTACTCCTTCCACAATATATGAAGGTGATACATGTTCAACGACCCGTCGGATATACGTTCTTGGCTCAAGAGCGAGCAACTCGGGCGTTGGCTCAAGGCAACGGACCTCGTCTGCACCTGCATCAAGGAGCAATGCTCGGCGCTGAGAAAATGTTGTAAGCCTGTCGATGTGGATTTCTGGTCGCAATACTGAAACTGGCGACGGGTCAAAACTCCACATTTCAACTCGACCATCTTCTCCCACAGCAATTCGGGCAGCTTCAACCAATGCTTGGTGTCCAAGATGGACTGCGTCAAAATTTCCTATGGATATTGCGGTTTTCAAGCTTGGCTCTATTTGTAAAAGTCCGTAAAAGTGTGCACGATATTCGGAAATCGAAATCAATGCGTATTGTACAGATGCCATCAAGCGGTTCTAATACGCACATGGCAACACAATCAAAGCAACCTGTCGGCAGCAAGCCGGAGAATCCTACGCAAATCATCGAAAAAGTGACGAACAGCCTTCGCTTAACGGCTGAAGAGACCGTCCCGTGGTTTCTCGCCCAAATGCCTTTGATGTATTTTCAAGATACCGATGAAGAAACACAACTCGCACACTTGAGGGCAATTATCGCGGAAACTGCCTCGGGAAGACCCATAGAGTTAACGCTTCGAAATGACGATGCCTCTGAGTGGACCTTTATGCGCCCACGTGACTACCCTGGCGTTCTCGCAGAACTTATGCAGGAATTGCCGTGGGACCAAACGTTACGCGCTGCAAAAATTCATACTGCTAGTGATGGAAATCTTGTCTTGGACACGTTCGAATTTGGCGATCCTGCTTCTTTTTCTACTGACCATCCTCAATATGCAACAAAAGTAGAAGAAACACTTGCGTATGCAAAAGAGCATTTACCCCAATGGACACCAGAACTAGTTCGGAAATATTACGCTGCATGCTCGGAAGATTATGCGCTCACAATTACACCTTTGCGAATGGCGAAACATTGGCAACTTGTCCAACGACTTACAGGAACTGACGGAACAACAGTCGCCCTTGAACGTGAAAGTGATCCAACGCTTAGTCGAATTATTATGGCGGTAAGTAACTCGACGAGGCGATCGATGTTACAACGACTTGCAACTCGATTGAGTAAATCAGGCATCAATATTCACCGAGCGTATCTCGACAGTGTTGATGATGGAGACAACGGTTGGATTACCCTAGTAGGTTGCGTTGTTCAGGGACCTGATGGGGGACCAATTAATGAAGACAGTCCCCTATGGAAAGAAATTCGTGCGGACTTATTCCGACTCAAATGGCTAGACCCAAGAACGGTTCGCCTTGGTTATGACATCAAAGAACTTGATTTAGCTGGTGCAGAAATCATTACCGCACTCCTCGATTTGATTTACCAAATGCTTGTCAAAAGAAATCCCTACGCATTTAACCCAACTCGCCTCGACACTCTTGTCCGCGACAATATTGAACTCGCGATTGCGGTTGCAGACTTATTCCGGCAGCGATTTAATCCTGCAAATCCTCTTGATGATTCCCAGTGCGATTCACAACGAACCGAGTTGCTCGAACGCATAGAGAATACCGTTGACCTTGAAGACGCTCGTACGATGTTTGTCAAAATGCTCGATGCAGTAGACGCAGTCAAACGCACAAACTTGTTTATCGAAGACAGGTACGCACTCTCGATGCGGATAGACCCTGCACTACTCACAACCGAAGAACGCTCGGAATGCCCATTTGGGGTGTTCTTTATTCACGGAAGGGATTTCAATGGTTTCCATGTTCGCTTCCGTGATATTGCACGAGGTGGAGTCCGTGCGATTCACCCTCGAAGTGTTGAACAATTTTCTCGAGAGCAAGAACGACTCTACGATGAAGCGTACAACTTAGCATTTGCACAACAATTAAAGAACAAGGACATTCCAGAGGGTGGATCAAAAGCAGCAATTCTTGTGCATCCAAACGGTCGCGTAAGCAGAAGCGTAAAAGCATTCGTAAACTCAATACTCGACCTCATCACACCTGAGAAATCAACAAAATCACAAATCGTCGACCACTTGCACCATGACGAACTCATTTATCTTGGACCTGATGAAAACATCACGCCAAAACTAATCGACTGGGTTGTCGACCGAGCACGTCGCCGTGGATATCCAATGCCAACTGCGCTTATGAGTTCAAAACCTGGCGCTGGCATCAACCATAAAGAATATGGCGTTACGAGTGAAGGCGTTGTCGTCTTCCTCGATACTACTCTTCGCGCTGTTGGGATCAATCCAGACGAAGAACCTTTCACTATAAAAATCACGGGCGGTCCTGATGGCGACGTTGCTGGGAACTGCATTCGAATCCTCAATCGTGAATACGGTGATCACGCAAAAATCTTAGGAATTGCTGATGGTTCTGGCTGTGGCGAAGATCCAAACGGATTAGATCATAGCGAACTTCTTCGATTATTTGAAGAGGCACTTCCTATCTCTGAGTTTGACAAAACAAAATTAGGCCCAAAAGGAACGCTCTCTTCTATTGAAGAACCTGATGGTATTCACCTTCGAAATACAATGCACGACCGAATTGAATGCGATGCATTTATTCCTTGTGGAGGACGACCTGCAACCATCCACGGAGGAAACTGGAAAAACTATTTAAAGGAAGACGGCACACCAAGTGCTCGCGTAATTGTTGAGGGTGCAAACTTATTCCTCACTCCAGATGCAAGAAGAGAGTTGTCAAATGCTGGCACAATCATTTTGAAAGATTCATCTGCAAACAAGTGCGGTGTCATTTGTTCTAGCTTTGAAATTGGCGCATGCATGCTCTTGAATGAAGAAGAGTTTATGGAAATCAAGGAACCATTCGTGAGCCAAGCACTTGTTCGATTACGAGAACTCGCTCGGTCTGAAGCTGAATTACTTGCGCGTTTGCATCAACACCATCCACATTCACCACTGCCTGAGATGAGTATTCGAATTAGCCGAATCATGTCTCGAGTTTCAGATTCACTTATTGAACATTGGGACACCATGACAGACGACCAGCAGCAAGAATTGCGACGGCTTGTCACTGAGCATCTTCCAGAAGTTCTCATCGCCCGAGTCGGAAATGCACTCTGGACTGCGATGCCCGACACATATTTACAGTGGATGATGGCAAAATCACTTGCTGCTCGGATTGTCTATCGCGAGGGCTTTGAGTACCTTGAAACGATGGAAAATGCTGATTTGGCTGGCCTAGCGCTTCGATATCTTGATCTTGAAGAAGAGCGAGAAATACTCACCGAGGAAATATTGAAATCAAATTTGCAATATAAAGACAGGGTCGCCGCGTTACTCCATGATGCAGGTATATTCTCAACAATGGGACGGCGTCACAAATCATAATGGTCCAATTGAACGTGTAATCTGAGGAGGTTCACATGCGTAGTAAAAGTTTCTCCCTACTCTCAGCAGTTCTTTTTCTTTCTTCCACTTCACACGGACAAGTCTCTCTCGAGATGGAGCCAATTGAAGCGCGCAGCACAGTTACTGACATCACGCTTTACCGAGACAGAGCAGCTGTGACGCGAACATCTACACTTGAATTACAACCTGGCGGATACACCCTGTTCTTTCGTGATTTGCCATCCTCTGTGTATCTCGATTCAGTGCAAGCAAGTGTTGGAGAAAATGCCGCACTACTCAGTATCGACACTTCTAGCAGGCCAAGGGTTGAAGACAACACCGGTGTCATCAAGGAAATCACTGCAGAAATTGAAGATGTCAAACAACAAATAGATGCGCTTGACGCAACACAAGATGCGCTCGCCTTGCAAGTGACAATGTTAAAAACATTGATTGAGCAAGCAAGTAATGAAAAAGATGGGCAAGTTGATCTAGAACATCTTGAAAACCAAATCGACTTTGTCGGGTCTAAGATGACAACCCTCACTGTTAAACAAAAAGTAAACACAAACGCACTCAAAGATATGAAGCAAGAGCTTCAAACACTGCAAAGGCGAAAACAAAATTTGTCCGCTGACCGAAGAACACAGTTGAATGCCGTCATCGACATCGGAGTCAAACAAGCAGGAACTATCCAAGTTAGGCTCACCTATCTCGTAAGCAATGCGAGTTGGTTACCAACATATTCCATCCGTGCAAATAACGCGGGCGACAAAATTACCGTTGAATACGACGCAGAACTATGGCAACGCACAGGCGAAAACTGGACGGATGTCTCAATGACGCTTTCAACTGCGCAGCCGCAACGCTCGACAACACCACCGATGCCTTCGCCATGGTATGTCGATGTCTTCGTCCCTCCACCACCACCTAGCGCTGGGCCATCAGGCGGTGGAAGAGGATTCGCAGCAGATTATTCCAAAAATACACCGCACAGAGTCTCCCGTGGTGCAGAAGTCATGATGGACGTTGATCAAATGGTCGTTGAAGCGGCATCTGCTTCTGCAACTGTAAACAACGACGGCCCCGCCGTTAGTTTTACTCTTCCAAGAACAATCACAGTGCCATCCAACAGAGAGGACAAACAAACTACTTCCCTTGGTGCTTTTGAAACTGAAGCTGAAATGTTCCACGTTGCTGTCCCGATGTTTACGGATGCAACATTCATTCGAAGCAACGTCACGAACACAAGTGACTATATCTTACTTCCTGGAAAAGCTGCAATTTTTCACGGCAGCGATTACGTTGGCAAAACTTCACTTCCAACAATTGCGCCAAACGAAACATTCCCGCTTGATCTTGGAATCGATCCCGTCGTCACTGCAACTCGAATCCTTCTTGAAAAAGAATCAACATCGACTGGACTTTTTGGAAGTGGAAAACAAACGTTGTACGAATACCGAATCACACTCTCAAACGGTCATGATGAAGCGATTGATGTTCATGTGTGGGATCGGTACCCCGTGTCACGAAATGAGGACATCGAAGTCAAACTTGACAACCTAAGTTCACCACTTTCAACGCACAAACGATATGTCGATTCCGAAAAACCACTCGGTCTCCTTCGCTGGGATCTCGCCATTCCTGCTAACAGCACGGGCAATGCGAATTTCGTCTTAAGTTGGCAAGTTGAGATTGCTCGAGGAAAAGACATCGAAATGACACCACTTCCAGAATAAAGTGATCCGTTTTAGGGCTTAAACAGCCATTTAAGGATAAATGGGTACATGACATTTGAACAAATGACCGATGCGTTGGTACACTGTAGGGCGAGAAAACTCTGTTTCTAGTCCTTAGTCATAGATCTCCCCTTTTGGAAATTTCCCATGTCAGCAATGCACCGATTTTATCCTCGATTGATTAGAGTCTCACAACTCCTTAGTACCATTCTAGTTGTGACGTTTTTCCTCGCGCCTATTGGATGTGACGAAGGACCGGACAGTGAAAATGCCATTCAAAAATCACTCGATACACTACTCTATGATTTACAAGTAGCAACAAGTGGCAACAGCATTCAAAACATTGAAGCGGTCATCTCTTCAGCGAACAGGGTTCGCCCGTCATCTCAGTCCCAGAAACAAAGCAAAAAACTATTACTTTCAGCTGCAAAAGAAAAGCTCACGCAACTCAAATTTCATACACTCGCAGCAAGAACAACGCTTGTAGCAGGCACCCTTCAACTTGCCCAGAGCCAAGCGGTCCAAGTTGCGCTCCTTCGAGATGCTTCGGATTCACTACTTGATTCAGCAACACAATCTGGAACATTGCTTAGTCAGGAAATCGCTTCTGCTCAAAACTCCGCGCGGAACCATTTCCGAACGCAGCGAACTGAGGCGAGTTCAGAAATGTCCGACCTCGATTCTCAAAGTCAAGCAGCACGAGAAGATGCAGAGGTGCTTCGCGAGGAAGCAAACCAACTCCTCAACGACGCGGAAGACCAAGGCGTTGTCGAAGGTTTCGAAACGTATAAAGCAGGCGCTCAAGCACTTCGTCAATCTCAACTCATCGATTTATCCGCAGCTGAAATTGAATTGCAAGCAAGCATGCACGCAGTTCCGATGCTCAAAGAAGCTGAAGCCGAACTTGAAGCAATTGCTTTAGTTCTAAGTGGCATGGAAGACACTGAAGACATGCTTGATCTTCTCAGAGATACAACGCTTCAAAACGCAGACGATTTTAATGCCCTTGCCGATGACATTGACACGATTGCCGCTGAAACAATGAATGGTGCAATTGAAGTTGGAAGTGCTCTTATGCAAGAGTGGCAAGACCTTGCATCTTTAATTCGTGAAGCCATGCAAGGTGCAGGGCGAAGTCGCGGTGCATCTCGTGAAGCGCAAAAAACAACAGGCATTTGGAAGCTAGATTTAGAGTGGACACTTGGTCAAATAGAAGAAGCACGTCTCATGTTTTTACTCGAGGAGTTACGTGCTGTTGAAGCATTCATTGAACATGGAATTGAAACAACATCCAGCAAGTGGCGAGGTCTCACTTCTTCACTTTCTGCTGAAATTGAGCAAGCGACTTCGGGCGCAATCTCTGCGTATGAAAACGCAATTCAACTTACAAATTCTGCCGGAACTCAAAGTACGGGGTTCATTCATCAACTAGAAAGACGATTGGCGATTCTAAAGGGCGAAGACGTTCAGTTGCCCCAACATACCGATGCAAATCACCAGCCAAATTCTTCAACTTCAACAAACACCGCTTCAAGGGGGAGTGGTTATGCAACACCTCAAGAACTTGCTGAAGCATTTAATGCAAGCATTTCATTTTCTGCAAAAGATATCACAGAGCCAATTAACATCCTGAAGTTTTTTGCCAGCGAGGGACCAGACGCAGGCAAGTTTGTTGCATTCCTAAACAACGCTCTTGGCGCGACGTCAAACGTTCTCATCGCTATTCGAGAAAATATTGGCGAAGACGCAATGCATCAGTTTCTTTCTAAGAATCCCATGCAAACGGGTGACTTGATTCCGCCAATCGATCTCTCATCGATTTCTATACAGAGTGATGATATCGCAACAGCGACAACGACCAAGGGCGAAAAGACTACGATGCATCGCACTCCAAACGGGTGGATAATTTATCTCTCAAGTGATGGCGATCATGCTGAAATGTATGCCATGGTTGACAATGTAAGTGTGATGATGAATCCACTTATGGAAATGATGAACTCCGTTGCAGAGAAAATCCGAAACGGTGAAATAACAACCCTCGCCGAGGTAAACGCTGCCGGCGACGCATTCATGGAAGACTTCAATCCGTTTTGAGCACCCGAAGGGGTCTGACCCCTGCTCTGTCCCCTGCTCTGTCCCCAGGTCTGTCCCCTGCTCTG
>CAYSYI010000017.1:0-42520 GCA_964435395.1 uncultured Isosphaeraceae bacterium | reverse complement strand
GAGCCAAACAACAGCGGTTCAGAAGAATACTTACAATTTTGGGGTCCATTGGAATGTAACGGTTCTTGGAATGATGGTACTGGTACATATTTAACAGGCGCGCTCATCGAGTGGTCCAACTGAGTAATAAAACAAAAAAGGAAAAAATATGAACACAATCAAATGGGATAGTTACACACTCGCGTGGGATAGAATTAGTTATGCTAAGGAAAAAGGGTGTGAAATCGAAGTTGTTGCAATTGCTGAGTCACTCATGAGCGATCGTTTGTACTCTTTCCTTAAAGGTCAGCAGGACAACACCCTTAAACCACATTCGAATTTTTTCAAAAAAATAGAACACACACGCAACTGTTTGGATGCGCCTGTTGTGGTTGAGATAAAAGCAAGAGAAGGCGGATCCCGAGAAGATTGCAGCACGCAAGATTTGTTTCGTGATGTAGATACTTGGCGTAAAAAACGAAACAGAGTAATTCACGGTATTGCACACCCAGAAGACCCCAAAACTCCAATGGATGCCACAGCGTTTGTGAAAGAACTAAAAGAAACGGCACTTGAAGGTGAAAATTTGGCAAGAATGGTCATCAAATGGCATGGACAAGCTTTGGCAGAGTTTCTTAACAATCAAAAAGAGAGCGACAACTTGTTGGCTGATTGTAACTACCGCTTCAAAAAAACGTATAGCAAGAATGAAAGTAACTCGGCCTTAAAAGCCGACCTGCTTTTTTGATCGAGGGAAACTAGGTTGACCGAAATCCAATCTTCGATTTGGGCTTACTCGGCGGGGTAGGTGGTGTTGGCGGATTAAACAACTGCTGCAGGAGCCCAAAAATTTTTTGAATTTGTTTACCGGTTTCAGCGCCCTGTTCATGTATTTCCTGTTCAAGCTTCATGATTTGTTTAGCGAGTTCTTTGTGCTCGGAAAGCAGGTGACGGAGCCGAACAAACGCACGCATGATTTGGATGTTGACCTCAACTGCACGACCGGACCGCAGAACACTCGAAAGCATGGCGACACCGAGTTCCGTGAAGGCGTACGGTTGATACCGACGGCCGCCATGGTCCGATAAACTTGAGGTCGCAAATTGCGACCTCAAGTTGTCCCACTCGTTTTCGGTGAGTTGAAACATAAAGTCCTCTGGGAAGCGAGCAATATTTCGCTTTACCTGTTCAAGGAGCCGTTTTATCTTTACACCATAAAAGCCAGCCAATTGCTCATCTAACAGCACCTTTTTGCCTCTTACGACCACAATCGCTCGCTCAATCAGATTTGTATCAAACACTTCAATGTTATTTTTTTCTTTCATTTCGCCATTTTAGAATGGTTTCTGGCTGCTCCTCAGATAACTGCGGTTTTTCGCACAATTACCTTAGAGCGGCAACAGTGTATTCCAAGGGTCAGACCCGACGCCGATGGATTAACCCCAGTTACCAATAGCAATGAGAAGGTCAGAGATGTTTACGAAACCATCATTGTTGACATCAGAATTACAATTGCCCGAGGTTGGGCATGTGCCCCACACGCTAATCATAATGAGAAGGTCGGAAATATTTACAACACCATCACCATTCACATCGCCGGGAGTTGGTTGTGTTGTTGAAAGATCAAGCATCGCACTGTCCATCACAATCGGCGCACTCTTGCCGCCAATTACCCATTGGTCGTACGCGATTTGACCATCCATATTCGTAGTGTTTGCATCACGTAAAAATTCAATGTAATCCTTGCTTGTAGTTTGGTGATACAACGTTGCGACCGCTTGGCTTGCACCGGTAGGAATGTTGTATAAGGTGTCGTCCCAATGTTGACCATCGGCGTATGTGTAATTAACAGGTGCCGATTGAATAGCTTCGAAGTTCGCATTCGTAAAACCCATCGGTGGGATGCGATTGTCTTTCATGACGGTGTTGTTGAGGACTAGGTGAAACGATTCTCCCGCAGGAAGATTTACAATATTTCCCATCTCTTGAGTCATACCAACAACTGTTTCATACACTTTCGTGTCATGAACCACAAGATCAGCAGTTGCGTAATCGTAGGCGCCACGTTCTTCAAGTAACACGCCATCTATATCGAGAAACTTTACGTTTAACCACATGCGCCGGCCTTCAGGGTAGCCAGTTGGCAAACTGTGACCGGACATATTTGTAATGCGAACACTTAACTGGTCGCTCTGCTGTGAGAGCGCCATGTCCGATGCTTTTTGCATCAATGTTTCTGTTCGAGTGTGATTGAGGGCAATCGATGCATCACTTAATCCAGTTTCGGTATCTGTATACAAGTTTCTCACTGCGCCAAGAACCCAGCTGTTTGAACCGACAAATCCATGCTCTGGAATGTGATCGCGAAGACCCACGTTTTCTATTTCCCAAAAGACGCAAAGCGCACCTGGATGATCTGGCATGTGGCAATCTTGACAACTGTTCACCGCAGCTCCACCATTGTTATCAGTGAAGCGGCCATCTGCAAAAGTAACACCTGCTGGTGTTGCAAAGGTGGAGTTCAACCACTCGCTATACGTTCGTTGCTCAGGCATCATTTCGTGAATGTTTCCAGTTGGATGTGCCGCACCCATTGCATTTGGCATAAACGTGCCATCTGCCTGTAGAGACAAGACGGGGTTTGAAAGATCGTGGCAAGAACCACAAAGCGCTGCCTCTTCGTGATATGGTGATTGCAACATAGGAACGCCGTGCATGTTTTGAATCACAGCATCATCAAGTGGGCCGCGGCGAACACTAACAGGATCAATTATGTAACTAGCATTCCCGACTTGCCAAGGAAGATTTCCCGCATTTGCTAAGTCGGCAAGAACATCAACATCTTCTATTGGGTTTGAAGCGCTCGCAAAAGGATCAACCATTCGGTGACAAATGTCACAACTAACTCCATCAAAATCATCATCAATGAGAGCTGAGCCATCACTAGGCATGGCACGTCCTTGAATAAAACCGCCGGGCATATGACATCGAATGCAAAGAGTTCCCGAATCGTTTGCGTCTTGGTTTGCGATAGTCATCGCAGCGTGAAAAATTGGATCCCGAGAAGACTGTGCCATCATGCTTGAAGACCAGTTGTTGTAAGGAGGTACAACTTCATCTAGGTTTTGATCGTCGTCAAACTCATGACAGTTTTTGCAGTTGAAACGGCTTACGGTGACGATGTCGTACCCAGTGGGATCTGGTTGTGAACCCTCGTGATAAAAATCGTGCTCAGTCGTTGGTACCTGCACCTGCCGCTTCGCGCCGCCAGTTGGTTTTGCAAAGACAAACGTTACAAGTGATAATGTAACGATAGATGTGACAACAAGTTTCTTCATTATTCCTTCTGCACCTCTGCTTTAGGTCTACTAGTCTATCCCGCCTAGCCAAGAATTCAAGGAAAATCTCCCTATTTCCACGTAATAGGCAAGGTTATCGGTATGCTATTGGTGATGAAACTGGTTCTTCTTACCCTGACTGCCATGATGGCAAGTTGTAGAGCAAACACAGGTCCTGATGTTGTGATGCTTCATTCGAGTCAATATGCAACATTTTTTGATGCAGCGGTATCTGCTGCAACAGCAGATGGTATGAAACCCGTTTTACTTGATCGTCGAAGTGGCGTCATTTCAACGGACCCAGCAATTGCAGCAAGTTTTCTTGAGCCTTGGAAACCACAAGCCTCAACACCGCGGCAAGGCTTAGAAAACACTCTTGCCTTGCAAAGGCGAATTGCAAGATTTGAGTTTACACCACTCGTAGCAACACCAGTAGATGCTAAAGAAGAGACGTTGCTTGGTCCCGACTTACTTTCAGGATCCGGTCAAGACTTAACGCAATACTCAGGCCAACTGGAATTGCGAGTTTGGGTGTATGTTGATCGAAAATATAACCAAGGTATTCGCAGAGGAACGTGGTCGTTGAGTAACGAATCAAGAACAACGGTGATGCCGACAAATGAACCTTGGGCTCAAGTGCCTGGTACGTTTTGGGTGCCAATAAATCGAGATATTGTGAAGGAACGATTACTCCTTGCGACAATTCAAAGTGGCGTTTCAGAGTAAATCTCCTTCTTTTGAAAACAACTTCGTGTAATTTACATATTGGACCTTGATTTGGTCCTTTTTCTAGGTACTCTTGGTTTGGAGAAAACACTTGCGGTATCAATCTAGACATCTATTGTTGATCCTGACAACACTGATGGTGACATCGGCGGCACTTTCTGATGTTAGTTTAGATCACGGTCTTGATGATTTAATTGTTCGGCTTGGTGTTGGTAATGAGCCAACTGGTGCTGGTGTGCAGGTTGGACAAGTTGAAGCTGATGAAAACGGCAACTATGGACCAGATGTAAATGATCCAGATTTTATTGGAAAGTCATTTACTTTTTTAAGCGGTGCAACTGGTGTTTCATTTCACGCATCGAATGTTGGGCGTCGCGTGTATGGCACAGGTTCACTCGGACTTTCTCCTGATACAAATACAATCTATGTGTACTCGGCAGGAGGTTGGGTGCAGAGTAATTATTTAAGAATTGGTACCGGTAACAACCCTTTATCTCCACCAAGTAATCTAGAACTTTTTAATTGTAGTTGGATTGGGTCTTTCGAAGATGCGGCGCTCGATAATGAAGCGTTAAGAAGAGCAGATTGGTCCGTTGACACACATGATGTGATGATGCTCTGTGGAATTGCAAACAGCGAACCGCAGCTGCCGTTAATGTCATTTGGATTTAACACTGTAAGTGTTGGTTTAGAAAACGGGTTGCATCCAGGTGGCGAAGTTCCTGTTGGATACGATACGTTTGGGATGCAAATTCCACTAATAGTTGCTTCGCAAGGCACAACAAGTGATGCAACCGGCGTTGTATCTGCGGCGACCTCGCTCCTTGTTGAAACAAGAAATACACATCCAAACACGCAGAGCAATTTTTTCGCTGGATTTTCTGAAACAATGAAGGCGGTGTTACTAACGGGAGCAAAACACAAGGTCGGCTGGACAAACAACCCGATTTCAGGTGGTGTTAATCGTGGACGGACAAACCAACCAATCGACGCACTTTATGGCGTTGGAACGGTTAATGTTGACCGATCACACAGAGTGCTCACAGGTGGACAACATGCATCGAGTACTACAGTTGCCGGCTTGACTGCAGCACCAAACGCTGCTTGGGAAACTGCGGCAATTTCTAACAACCAAAACAAGTACATAAAATTTAATGTTGCCTCGCTTGCAGATGAGGTTTCAGTTTTGTTGACATGGCATCAAATAGCAAACAGCGGTTTTGGAAGTTATTCACTTGTTGATATGAATTTAGAATTACTTACATTTAATAATGGTAAGCCAACGCCGCTCACAGGTGACGCTGGTGTTGGTGTTTTTGATTCGGGAAATGTGATTAGTGAAAGTGAAATTGATACAGTCGAACATCTATATATAAGAAATCTCTCGCCGGGAGAGTATGTTCTAAGAATTTACCGAGTTGATGGAGCGTCGGGCTCACGAGTGTTTAGTGTTGGTTGGCTATTCCCTGAGCAGAATGGATTGCCAGGAGACGTTGATGGGAATGGTGTTATTGATGTGAATGATATATTGGCACTCATCGTGGCTTGGGGACCCTGCGAAGGGTGCGTGGAAGACCTCAACGGCGATGGTTTTGTAAATGTGAACGACATCATTGAACTTATCTCTAACTGGTAGTGTTTGGGGACAGTCCCCGAGGGTCTGTCCCCAAACACTACACTAAAAACAATGTTTTCAGAGTTTAGGGCACGTTTTTCTTGGGGACTGTCCCCCGGGGACAGTCCCCAAGAAAAACCGCAGTCGCAAGAAAAAACGCATAACAAAAAGATTTACCTTTTATTTAAGAACTTTTAAAAAGAGCTGGTATGTTTCCAGGGATGCCACGACAAAAAAGAAATTTAAAGAATAATCACTATTATCACCTCGTAAATCGAGGTGTTGCGAAACAGCCGACCTACCTTGATGAATATGACTTCAGCGAATTCATCAGATTGCTTTTGAAGGGATGCGAAAAACATCCAATGGATATTGTTGCGTTTTCTCTTATGCCGAACCATTACCATCTTCTGATTCAGGCTGTTGAAGGCGAGAGTGTTTCCAAATCAATGCACTGGGCAATGGGAATGTACGCTCGCTACTTTAACAAGCGATATGATCGTGTTGGTCATCTTTGGCAGAACCGTTTCTTTTCCAGAGAAATCATGGATGGTCGCCAACTAGGAGCCACTTGGATGTATGTGGAGCAGAATCCGGTGCGCGCTGAACTAGTAGAAAAACCCGAAGATTGGAAATGGTCTAGCGCCTACTTGCGTTCAATGGGAAACTCAGTGCACGGCCTTGTGGAACCATATTGGTGGGGAACACCAAAAGCAAAAGATTGGTGGTCAAATGAATCGTTAGATGAAAAAACGTTAAACAAAGTGCGGCGTTCCTTGCAGAGGAAAATTCTTGATAGTGAAGTTAACTGGGATTAATCGTTTTACAATTATGGGGACTGTCCTCAAGGGACAGTCCCCATAATAAACGACTAAAAACATCAGTTCTACGTTGTGAGGATGGTTTTCATGGGGACAGACCCCCGGGGACTGTCCCCACAGGTACACTGCCTAAGATGCGAAGGCGGAATGTAACCCCAAAAATTATAATGTTTGGATTGTTTGCATTTTTTGCTGCATTCCTTTTGTATCCAATCTGGTTGACAGTACAGGGTGGTTTTGAGAGCAAAGATGGTGGGTTTACTCTGTACCACATTGCGACAGTTTTTCAAGACAGGGTTTTACTCGATGGATTTATAAACGCAATTGGTATTGCAGTTGGCACAACATTTCTTTGTCTAGTCATCGCCCTTCCGCTGGCGACCCTCGCTGCGAGATACACATTCCCACTCAAGGGTGTTTTTTCAGCAATGGTTCTTGTTCCACTCATCCTTCCACCGTTTGTGGGTGCAATTGGGTTGCACCACCTCCTAGGAAAATATGGCGCGATAAACACATTTCTTGTAGACATAGGTATTTTTTCAGAGGGGTACGATTTTATTGGAAACGGGGGATTTTGGGCAATTGTTTTTATTGAAGCACTTCATCTGTACCCAATTTTGTACTTGAACGCCACAGCTGCCCTTGCGAATCTCGATCCAGCTCTTGAAGAAGCGGCAGAGAACATGGGGGCATCACCATGGCAACGGTTTCGGCAAATCATCTTGCCGTTGATTCGTCCAGGACTTTTTGCTGGCGCAACAATTGTTTTTATCTGGTCGTTCACAGAACTTGGCACGCCACTCATGTTCGACTATCAAATGGTAACACCAGTGCAAATTTTTAATGGCATCAAAGAGATGGATACATCTCAACAGCCCTACGCGCTCACAGCCGTAATGTTGTTTGCTGCAATTATGTTCTATCTGCTTGGGAAAATGGTGTTTGGTGGAAAAGCATACGCAATGTACTCCAAAGCTTCGGTGCAATCATCACCCGAAAAACTATCCCCACTGCGTGGTTGGTTGGCGATGGCGGCATTCACTCTCGTCATCGGGCTTGCCGTTTTACCACACATATCGGTGCTATTTACATCACTTGCTGTCGAGGGCTCTTGGTACAAATCGGTAGTACCAATGCACTGGACATTCGATCATTTTGAAGGTGCACTGAGTCACCAACTTGCTGTTGGTTCGATTAGAAACAGCTTGTTGTACTCGTCTCTCGCAGTTGTAATGGATTTATTCATCGGTATTTTGATTGGATACATTATTGTTCGCACAAAAATACGAGGACGTAATTTGCTTGATGCATTTTCAATGTTGCCTCTTGCGGTGCCCGGACTGGTTATGGCGTTTGGATATGTTGCAATGACATTGCGTTGGCCATTTGGCGAGGGTGACCCGCTCGAGGGCGTAATTGATGTGCTTGGCGCGAATCCGAGCCCAATGTTGTTGTTGGTTATCGCCTATGGTGTTCGCCGGCTTCCGTATATAGTTCGGTCTACTGTCGCAGGTCTTGAACAGACAAGCGGGGAATTAGAAGAAGCGGCGATGAATCTTGGCGCTGGTAGAGCCCGAGCAGTTCGAACGATTATTATTCCACTGATTATGGCCAACCTGATTGCTGGAGGCTTACTCGCCTTCAGTTTTGCAATGCTAGAAGTCTCCGACTCACTTATTTTGGCTCAGCGAGAAGCTCACTACCCAATAACAAAGGCAATTTATATCCTATTTGAACGGCTTGGGGATGGACCCTATATTGCAAGTGCGATGGGCGTCTGGGGTATGGCGTTGCTCGCGGTTACGCTCATAGGCGCAAGTGTATTAATGGGTAAGAAAATGGGAGCAATTTTCCGCGTTTGAATTGGGGACAGGCCCCTGGGGACAGTCCCCTCATACACGGCTTACTTTCACTGTTCTCGGGGTTTTATCGCTGTTTTTATGGGTTTTCAAGGGGACAGTCCCCAGGGGACTGTCCCCATTCATTTGAGGTCAGAGAACACTATAATGCTCCGTTCAAATGCCTTACACACTAACGCCTATGCTAGAAGCGTACGACCTCGATATCGAGACGCTTGATGAATTACAGGGACGGGTCGAATGCGAAGATCGATGGATATTGAACTTCGGTCCTCAGCATCCAGCGACGCACACAACCTTACGACTAGTTTTGGAGCTCGATGGCGAACGGGTTGTCAACGCATCCCCACACATCGGTTATTTGCACAGTGGTTTTGAAAAACTAGGTGAACATCACAACTTTGACCAATACGTTTGTACTGTAAGTCGGATGGATTATGTAAGCCCAATTGTTAACGATATTGCATGGCACCACGCAGTAGAAAAATTGCTTGACATTAATTTAACACCTCGTTGTAAAGTTTTGCGCACAATTTTATGCGAACTAGGAAGAATTCAAAACCACCTTCTCTGTGTTGGTGCTGCGGCGTTAGACCTCGGCGCTTTTACAGGTTTCTTGTATGGATTTAACGAACGTGAACATGTTTATGACATTATGGATTTTGTGTCTGGGCAGAGGTTTCACCCAGACTACACTCGTGTTGGTGGGTTGAAGAATGATCTGCCATGTGAAGAAACATTCAAAAAAATGGTGCACAACTTTATTGATGTTCGAATGCCAAAGTCAATTGGTGATATTGAAACACTACTTAATACAAATAGAATTTTTATTGATCGAGTAGAAGGAATTGGAACGGTTACAAAAGAAGAAGCAACGGCGTGGTCGTTGACTGGCCCACTTGCTAGAGCGTCTGGTGTTACACGAGATCTTCGCAAGGACGATCCATTTCTTTGTTTTGAAGATAACTGGGACGGACAAGGAGCAGAACCTGTTGAATTTTCTGTTCCGATTGCAACCACAGGCGACTGTCTTGCAAGGTACCACGTTCGTCTTGAAGAAATAAAACAATCGTGTCATATCATTAGACAGTTGATAGACAATATCCCTGGTGGCCCACTCAATGTTTTACCATCCGGCGGTATTCACATGCCACCAAAAGACCAGGTGTATAACTCTATCCAAGGAACAATTCAACAGTTCGAACTAGTCATGCCCAATCGTGGTTGGGAATCTCCAGTTGGCGAATGTTATGGTGCAATCGAGGGCCCTAATGGTGAGTATGGTTTTTTCGTGGTGTCTGACGGTGGCCCATGTGCCTGGAGAGTAGCCCCAAGACCATGCTCATTTATTAACTTCCAAACGTTTGCAAAAATGCTTGAAGGTCATCAACTCGCGGACCTTGTTGCAATACTTGGTTCACTCAATATTATCGCAGCAGAATTGGATCGGTAGGACTAGCATGACTTGGATACCAAAACAATCTGCAACACTCACAATTGAGTCAAGAGAAGAACCATACTTAACACCTGCGTTGTTAGAAAAAATAACCAAGGACATTATGCCTCGGTATGAAACTGGTCACGGTGCACTTATGACAACATTGCACGAAGTACAACATACCTATGGTTACATTGCATGGCAAGCAATGGTAGAAATTTCTAATGTGCTTGGTATTACGCCCGCACAAGTTGCAGATGTTGTTTCGTTTTACGAAGACTATCGAAGTGAACCAATGGGGAAATACATTTTTGGTATTTGCCAATCCATAGCGTGTGAAGTGTGTGGACATCAGGCGGTGATTGACCATCTAAAGCAAAAACTTGCGATTGATGTGCATGAAACAACAGAAGATGGCATGTTCTCATTGTTAGGAATGGAATGTATAGGTTCATGTGACAACGCACCCTGCGCACTGGTTAATGGAAAACAATATAACAAACTTACAATTTCGAAAGTTGATGAAATTGTTGATGCGTGTTGCGAAAAGAAATGATGTCCACAAACCACAACAAACCTTTAATGCGTTGCCTCGGCGAATTTGTTGGCCACATTGTGAAAGCTGTAAAATCAGACACAAAATCTCGCGAAGTGAATAGGACAGTTGAAGAAAAAAATGAAGGCAACACAATACTTCGAAGAACAACAATCGATGAAATAGAAATCAAACGAGAGGACACAACAAGTGACTAATCGATTTCTTACAAGAAATATTCCAGTGAATCGTGAAGATCGCAAAACGCTTTCATTTCAAGACTATGTTGCCGCAGGTGGTTATGAAACACTTAAGCAAACATTGCTCAAGAGGCCAGAGGAAGTAGTTGAAATTGTTAAGGCTGCGGAACTTCGCGGACGGGGTGGCGCTGGGTTCCCATGCGGAGTGAAGTGGACATTCTTACCTGAACCAGCGGGTGAGACTCGATATCTCTGCGTAAACTGCGACGAAGCTGAGCCAGGCACTTTTAAAGATCGATTGCTTGTTGATTATGACCCACATTCAGTTATTGAAGGTATTGCAATTGCTTGTTATGCATGCAGACTTGACATTGCTTATTTTTTCATTCGTGGTGAATGGGAAGAGCAAGCAAAGATAATGCAACATGCAATTGATGAAGCATATGAAAATGGAATTTTTGGATCGCAGGGTTTACTGAATGGTGCGTCAGATTTTTCTATCGAATGTACCTTGCACCGAGGAGCTGGTGCATACATTTGCGGTGAAGAAACCGCACTTCTTGAAGCCGTTGAAGGCAAGCGTGGTTGGCCTCGAATTAAACCACCGTTTCCTGCCGTGAGCGGTTTGTTCGGAAAACCAACAATCATAAATAATGTAGAAACACTTGCAGCCGTTCCTTTGATTGTCGAAAAAGGAGCCGACTGGTGGAAATCGCTTGGGTGTGAATCTTCAATTGGTGGACCAGCGAGCTACGGTGTAAAACTGATGGGCGTCTCGGGTCATGTGAACAACCCAGATGTTTTTGAAGTTGAACTTGGGATTTCTCTGCGCACACTTGTTGAAGAGTATGCAGGTGGCATGAAAAACGGTCGTGCTTTTAAAGGTGCGATTGCAGGTGGCGTAAGTATGGGCGTTCTTGGCCCAGACCAATTTGATGCTGCAATGGATTTTGATATTGGTCCAAAGTATGAAGTCATGGGTCTTGGTACTGCGTGTCCGACAATTTTCGACGAGGATACCGACATGGTTGCCGTTGCTCGGAACATTGCAAGATTCTATAAAAACGAGTCCTGTGGTCAATGTACTCCGTGTCGGGAAGGCGCGGACTGGATTTACAAATTGCTTTGCCGAATAGAAGCTGGCGAGGGTTCGACGAAGGATTTGGATCAACTTTTAGAGGTCGCAAGTTCTATGGGGATTATTCCGGGTACTACCATATGTGGGTTGTCAGATGGCAACAATTGGGCTGTTAGAACGATAGTAAATAAGTACAGAAGTGAGTTTGAAGCACGTTGCAAGCCATATCTGGTTTCCGTATCCAACTAATAATTTGTTTTTATGTGTTTTGCTTGTATATTGCGTAATGAAATGGAAGAGTCAAAAGAACAACCCGACCAACCTCCACCGACAAGCGTCACCATTCATGGTGATGCGGATGTCAATTACAAATGGCTAGAAGGACACACACGTTCTGTACTTCTTTTATTACAAAAGGAACAGTCAGAAGTTTCTGTTCAGATTGTTGGTGATGCAGAAATGGCAAGATTACATCTGAAACACTCTGGTATTGAGGGTACAACAGACGTGTTAACATTTGACAATAGCAGTGGCGAGAAATCTGTTCACGCTGACATCGCAATTTGTATTGATGTTGCAAAACGCGAATCCAAAAGTAGGAAACACGAAGTGCAAAACGAACTGTTACTTTATATCGTGCATGGCATCTTGCACTGTTGTGGTTTTGATGATGGCGACGAAGTGTCACACAGTTTAATGCATGTTGAAGAAGATCGTGTTTTGTCAGCGATCGGAGTAGGTGCCGTTTGGAGTAGTGAGTCGTGATTACGACAATTTGGATTGCGATAATCCTCCTAATATTTTTCGGTTCATGGTATGCAACGATTGAACGTGCAGTAATAATGACAACGCCATTAGTTCTTCGCCATGAAATGGAGATACGTGGGACACTACAACGTGGTGTTTGGATAGAAGAACAGTATGAGTCTGTATTGCAGTCGCTGAATTTTATCAAGATGCTGTGTTTCGCTTACACAATGTTGGGATTCGTGTTGTTGTTTTACACAACACCCTTGACAGTGGTTGCACTTGTTTCTGGGCAGGCAATTGGCATAGTTGTGTTCTGGTTTTTCGCTTCAGTAATTGGTGGATCAATCGCAAAAACGGTACCAGTGGGTTCGGTTACAAGAAGTTGGTGGCTCATAAAATTTGCAGCGATAATTAACCCCCTGATTCGTTGGTGGGTTGATGGTATTGCCGAAATAGTTCGACGTTTAACTGGTGCAAACCTAAAACAACAGGATGGGTTGAATACTGTAGAAGAACAACTTCTTAGATCTATTGAACACTCGCAACGGGAAGGTGGCATCCCTGCAGAGGCAGCTGAAATGTTGGAAAACGTTGTTGACTTGCGCGATACAGATGTTGGCGAAATTATGACGCCGCGAACAGACATTGAAGGGATCGAAATGACAAATGATCTTTCTGAGATACGAAAGTTTGTTTTAGAATCAGGTCGTTCGAGAATACCAATTTTTGAAGAGAATCTCGATCAAATTGTCGGCATTCTGTATGTGAAAGATTTGGTTGGTTTTTTGGGAGCAGAAGCAAATGGCTTTGAACTTAAAAATATTTTACGGAAACCAATTGTTGTTCCTGACACAAAACCAGTGCAAGAACTTCTTGCTGACTTTCAAAAAAGTGAAGTACACATGGCTGTTGTCATCGATGAGTATGGCGGAACATCTGGCCTTGTGACAATCGAAGATGTCCTTGAAGAAATCGTGGGTGAAATTCGTGATGAGCACGATGACTCTGAACCAGAAGAACCGGCAATGCAACGAGTCAACGAAACGCGTGTTGAAGTTGATGGTAGGTATAACCTTGATGATCTGAATGATGAACTTGGTATAGAACTACCCGAGGATGACGAATATGACACGGTTGCAGGTTTTGTACTTGCTAACCTTGGGCATGTACCCGAAGTTGGTGAAGTCTTAGAAGTCCAAAATCTTGTTTTTACTACTCTGCAGGCTACGGAAACACAGATAGAACGGCTTTCAATAGATTTTTCCAGTTCTGCTGATTAGTGGAGCAATGAATGCAAACAAATTCCGTTATTCTGCGATTCCACTACTAAAAGGAGATGGATATGAATACCGCACTAACAACCCTTGCAACAATTTCAGTGGCACTACTGGTTGGTTGTAACAAAACTCAAAAAGCAACGATGGCATCCGACTCTGTTCCTGATGTAATGACTGAAATGGATGTCGAAGTCTACGTTGAGGGCGACGCAATGAAAATCACATTGAACGGCGAAGAAGTTGATGGTTTGCCAGACAACTTGATGGAACATGTCATGACTAAGATTGGAAGTGATGGAGATGAGCATCCAATGCAACAAATGCATGTGCTACGAATAATGGGTGGAGACGAACATGGCGACGTTCATGAGATGCACAAACGCTACAAGGAACACATGCGTTCTGGCTTAGAAAAACCGCACGATGATATACTCGCAAAACGAAAGACAGTCACGATGGAGATGAAAAACAGTGGACGTAACCCAGAAAACACGGAGCAAATGCGTGAAATTATGATGCAACTTCATGGTAAACAGGGTGGTCCACCCGAAGGCATGCGTGAACACATGATGCACATGATGGGTAGTCACGGAGATCGCCACGGAAAAGGCCACTTTGAAAATCCGCATGGAGAATGGCGACGACACCACGAAGAACGGGATATTCCAGAAGAAGTTCAGTTTATGCAAGAGCTTGGCATTCTTGGGGAAGTTGCTGGTCGACTTGAAGACAGCGAGTCTGTTGCATTGATGGGCATTCATATGATTCGAGATGAGCTTGAAGGCGAAGTGCGAATGGAGTCGCTCGAAAAAATTATTGAAGAGGCGGGACCAATTGCCCGAAATGCAGCGCTTATTGTTGCAATTCAAACAATGTTGGAAGAAGGAAACGACGAAGTTGCCGCAGATTATATGGTTGAGCTTGTGATTTCTAACTAAGAAGTTTTTGGTATAACTTCAAACGAGTTTCTAGACCATTGCGAAGAGCTGCTCTTCTTGGCTTGTCTAAATCGCGACAGATTATTTTTAACATCTCGATAAGCCCGTGAAAATCTGCAACTGAAATGATTTCAGGCGAGACTTTCGCGGGTTTTTTCTTTTGTAAAACACCATCGATATCTTTCATGTTGTGGTAATTGCCGAGAGCCAAACATAAACACGTTGACAAGTACCCATACTCACAAAACGCGGTAGATTCACATGTTCCACCAGGCATTAGTTTTCGTTGCCACTTGAAATTCTTTTGCGAGTTCATGATTTCAGTAGCGGCATTTGTAATGTCTGGACCAAACACGCTTGTTTTGTCGCCAACACGAAGAATGGGACCGCCGCCGATTGGAGATTCAGGGAAACTTCTCGAGGTTTCAAGACAAAGAAGCCTCGATGTTTTTGGCACGGACCGATGTTTTGCGGCAGCAATCGCGCCAACAAAACCAATTTCTTCAGCCCGGGTGAGCAGTACACCAACGTTACCCAAGGCTGGAAGTTTCTTAATTTTGTCAAGCGCACAAACTGCTGCCGCAACCCCAGCGAGATCATCACAAGCTGGTGCGTGTAGTAATCCATTGTTAACTATCGGCGGATTGAATTTCCACCGAGCGATGTCATCTTTAATCAATATTCCAGCAACGCCTTTTTTGAGTTTGACGATGACCCTTTTGAATGGTTTTGCTTTTGAGTTCAGTGATTGAATCGTACCTATGTAACCGTTGTTTTCATTGTCGAAAACCTCCACCTTTGCTCCGACAAAGTATGCATCATTAACCCCCCCACGGAACTCCATTTCGAGGTGTTGGTCATCAATCTGTTTTTGAACCACAAATGCTGGATGGTCGAGATGAGCAGTAATGTAAATCGGCTTCTTGGACGACCTTCGAGTTTGTGTTAGCAGTAAATTTCCAAACCTATCTCGGTTGAGCGTAATTCCGCTCTGGCTTTTAGCCCACCCTTCAATCCATGCAACCACCCGCCACTCTTGCCCCGCAGCTGTTGGTAACGCGGTTATCTCCATTAGCCATTTCAAGTGCTTTTTCATAATTTCATCTTACTAGTTCTAGCGCCTTTTTTGGGGGACAGTCCCCTGGGGACTGTCCCCCAAAAAAAGGCTAATTTTCGCTGTTTTTGTACTCTGAGAGTACTTTTTATGGGGACAGTCCCCAGGGGACTGTCCCCATGTAGAATGCGGGAATGGCATTAGCGAAGATTGAAGAGATATTGGAAGATTTGCGGCAAGGTAAGGTCATTGTCCTTATTGATGATGAAAACCGTGAAAATGAGGGTGATTTTGTCGTTGCAGCAGAGCACATCAACGTTGAACTAATCAATTTTTTCACCCGAATCGGGGGCGGGTATCTCTGCATTGCAATGACAGGAGAGGATTGTGATCGCCTTGAACTTGGCCCCCAGGTCTCTGACAACACGAGCGTCCGCGGCACACCATTCACCATTAGCGTCGATGGGCATCCACGCCACAATGTATCCACCGGCATTTCAGCTGCAGACCGTGTAAAAACGATTGAATTGCTTGTTGACGCTAACTCTCGACCAGACGATTTTGTGCGTCCGGGGCATATTAATCCGCTCCGCGCCCGAAATGGTGGCGTTCTTGCACGAACTGGTCAAACCGAGGGTTCAGTTGATCTGTGTAAACTTGCAGGTCTTGAGCCATCCGCAGTTATTATTGAGGTCGTAAAAGAAGATGGCGAAATGGCACGCGTTCCGGACCTTGAGGAAATGTGCGAAGAACATCATTTCAAAATGTGTTCAGTTGAACAAATAATTGAGTACCGCTTAGCTCGAGAAAGTCTCGTACACAGAATTGAGCCAGCAAGTGGAACTCCAATTGAAACTCCGTATGGCATGTTTAATCTAATTGCGTATCACAGTGCGATTGATGCGGTGCCTCACCTCGCTCTTACCGTCGGCGGTGTTGGTGAACTTGATGAGTACGGAGCAGCCAAACCAATTGAAGACCCAACACTTGTTCGAGTTCACCGCCGCAATTTGCTCGGTGATATTTTTGATGCAACCGATCATCCTTCGGGTAAGGAACTTAGAGCATCACTTCGCATGATTGCAGAGGAAGGCCGAGGCGCATTAATTTATATGCGACCAGAACAATATGGTGATGAATTCATTGACCGACTACAAAAAATTCAACGACCGGATTTGGATGTAAACATTCCAGATTTGACAGTCTCCGAAAAACCGATGGATCGTCGTGACTACGGAACTGGTGTGCAAATTATCCGCGACCTTGGCTTGAAGCAATTGAAACTGCTCACTAATCATCCGAAGCACCTTACTGCTTTGCACGGATTTGGCATTGACATTGCAGAAGAGGTGCCAATCGTAACAAACGGCGATCGCTAGTCTCGATTACCAAACAAAACTGCAAGACGGAAACAAAGCTTGACGGCTTCAAGGTAAATCCAAACAAGCGTTACCATCAAAATGAATGCACAGAACCATTCCATTTGTTTTGGCGCACCTGCTTGTACTTGTTGTTCGACCATCCCAAAATCGATTATCAGCCAGAGTGAAGCAACGCCAAGAATTAGAACATTAAGACCAATCCCAATCATCGCTGAAGTTCCACCTTCCATCGCTGATCCGAGTGATAAAAATGGCATCTCTGCGCCGAACATCGACATCACAAATGAAATCAGATATGTAATAAAAATGCCAAGCGTGAGAACGCTTACTGCAGCAGTAAACTTTTTGGTCGGCTGCAAAATTCGGAAGTAATACAATGCCAACATTGAAACGAGGACACTAATCGTAATAACAAATGCCTGCAACGCAAGACCCCCCATCGCAACGTAGCCCATGTTCTCTAACGCCCCATCCAGAGCGTGGGTTAATACCCCAAGAAAAGCGCCTTGTACTAGGGCGTAAATCCATGCAGTTTGCTTTGCTCGCAATGGATTTCGCATAATCATAAAATAGACAATAAAAATGGCGATGATTCCTGCGATTGCGAGTGGCCAAGAAAGGGCAGGATGGTTTTTTGTTAGCCAAATCCCAAACATTCCACCCCCAACAGCGACGGATGTCAGCATGCTTGTTTTGTTCACAACTCCAGAAATTGTTGCGGTATTTGCACCCGCAGAAGCGCTCACGCCATCACGCCACGCCTCATGGTTCTTGAGTGCTGGATTACTGGTTTCTAGCATGTTTTTTCCGAGTCTCATGTTTGGTTCCTCCAATGGTTGGTCTCGTGTATTCTACTCATATTCAACCATGAAAACACAAGAACTTATATTAGCTTTTGAATCATTCTCCCCAACGTACCTTGCTAACGAATGGGACAACGTGGGTCTTCTTGTAGGAACGCCCGATTGGTCAGCTAACAAAATATTACTGGCCATTGACCTCACTGAGGCGGTTTTGCAAGAAGCAATCGCAATGAAAGTAAATGCAATTGTTTCATATCACCCACCAATTTTTGACGCGTTGAAATCTGTTACCAATAACACATTTAAAGAGCGTGTTGTGTTAGATGCAATTTCTAACAATATTTCGATTTACTCGCCCCACACATCACTTGATGTTGCAAATGGTGGGGTGAATGATTGGATCGTTGATGGAATCGGAAAGGGAGATGTTCGTGCACTTCGACCATTTGGTAACTTGCCCCCTGATGAGGAGTGCAAACTTGTTACGTTCTGTCCTGAAGATAAAGTAGAAGAACTTCGACTAGCACTTTCGAGTGTTGGTTGTGGTCGAATTGGAAACTATGAGCAATGCTCTTTTGCAACTTCTGGAACAGGAACGTTTCTTGGTGGTGATGGATCAAGTCCATCACATGGTGAAGCTGGAATATTACAAAGAGTTGTCGAGTGCAAGTTTGAGATGGTTGTATCCAAAGCATCACTTTCGCTAGCGATTCAAGCATTGCGCCAATTTCATCCATACGAAGAGCCAGCATTAGAGGTACACGAACTTGGTGAACGGCCTCGACGTGATATGGGAGTTGGAAGGCGAATTATTCTCGACAAGCCAATACAAATGGATAGACTTGCTCGAAAACTAAAGAAACATCTAGGTGTAGGCTACGTTCGTGTTGCACCCGCTGTGGGTAAAGATAACCGAGACCAAGTACAAACAATCGGTTTGTGTGCTGGGGCCGGCGGTTCAGTATGTGAACTTGCAATTCAAGATGGATGCGAAGTGTATATTACTGGTGAGATGACTCACCACAAAGTTGTTGATGCAACATCGCAGGGCTGCACCGTGATGCTGACGGGTCACACAAATAGTGAGCGAGGCTACCTACCGAAACTCAAGGAACAACTTGAGGAATTGCTCCCCAAAGCGAACATTTCAGTGAGTACTGCGGATGCTCCGCTATGGACATACTTTTAAATAAACTCCTTCGGCGGGTATTCTCTAGCAACTACAACATGTATATCGTGGACAACCCACAACATGGTCGTTCACCATGCCGATTGCTTGCATAAAGGCGTAACAGATGGTTGGTCCGACAAACTTAAAGTTGTGTTTCTTGAGGTCTTTTGTCAGTTCCTCACTGATTTTAGTCGCAGTTGGTATTTGAGAATCAGTTTTCCATTTGTTCACAATTTGCTTGTATTCGACATGCTTCCACAAAAAATCGTCGAACGACCCATCTCCGCCCTCCATTACCTCAAGCCAAGCTCTTGCGTTTGAAATTGTGCCGTTAATTTTTGCCTGGCTTCGAATGATGCCCGCATCTTTTAGTAAACGATTCACTTGTCTTTTGCCATAGCGTGCAACTTTTTCTGGATCAAAATTATCAAATGCAACGCGAAAATTATCTCTTTTTTTTAAGACAATAATCCACGAAAGTCCTGCCTGAAAACCATCAAGACATAGTTTTTCGTAGAGCGCACAATCGTCATGTTCTGGAACCCCCCACTCCTCATCATGATATGCCACGTAGACTGGATCGTCGCCACACCAAGTACAGCGAGCCATCACTTGTCTCCAAAGAGTTCTTCAAGAAGATCCATAGGGTTCGGCACATCTTTACCCTCGTTCTCAAAGACTTCTCCAATCGCATCACCGATTGCTGTAATGGCGACACTTTGTAAAATTTTATTGAGATCAAAAGCAGGGTCTACACCCGTGACAGGGTTGTCGATGGTTCCCGTAATTAAAATAGGAACATCAATATCAGTAGCAAGACCACGCAATTCTTTGATGCTGTATCCGAGACCTGTTAGCGGAATTGCGGATTGTAAGTTTAGTTTGCGAGTAACAAAATTAATCGTTCCTGAATATGGAATGGAATATTTATTCGCAAGGGTGAGATGAAACTTTTTATATGTTGCTACGCCCTTTCGAATAGAAATATGAATGGGATCAAAAAACGCGGGGATAAACTCAACATGTTTTGTGTTGAACATCGGCATAAGTTTCATTGTCACGGAACCACTATCAAGAGCGACTTCTCCAATATCAATAACAAGGTCCGCGTTGAGTGTTGAAATGTCTCCACTTAGGGAACTTGAAACACTAGACGCATGAATCTGGATTGGGTGTTTTACTGATCGAATGTCAGAAAGGATTGGCCCAAGATCTTTCAACAGGTGTTTTGTAAGCGAAGGAGATAATTGCAAATCGCCCCTTGTTACAGTCTTTGGAAGAGTGAAAAAGGTGCCGTTAAGCAAACCAAAAGAGGATTCAAAAGCGGCATTTGGAGAAATGCCACTCGACTGAATAATTGGTTCATTCAGAATGTTTAAAGCTTGAATTTCTAATGACAAAGGCGTTCCAAGTGAATTTACAAGCATATTGTCACAATTCCACAAAGAGTCGAGCAAAAGAGTGTCAATCCCCGTCGCTATCACGTTAACATCGAATTGACCTGTGCGATCGCCGGATGTTTGTTGAGTTGTTATTCCACGAACGGCAATGTGCTGATCCCTAACATCAAGCGAAGCGTTAAAGACAGCATTTCCCTCTAAATCGATGGATTCAATATTTGCTTGTAATACCGAATTGCTGTCGAACAACTCTCCAAAAATGTTTTCTGTGTCAGCTTTGTTCAAATTAACCTGTAACACAACGCCATTTGCGCCAAGTATTTTAGTTCCTTGAAGTTGAACAGAACCGGACGCATGTGATTTGCTGCTGACCAATTCGACGTCCATCTTGTTGTAACCAAGAGTTAGGTTGGTAGAAACTGTTGGGCCCATGTATTGAAAATATGAGAGGTATTCATCTTCAACAAAATTTTTGACGATATTTGTCGGCACGTTTGTTGTTTTGAATGAACCCGAACCCTGTGGCAATTGATTAGTAACGGTTTTCCAAAGATCATCTATACCGTCAAGGTTGTTTTTCTCTGTTGAATAAAGTGAGAGTTCGAAAGTAGAATCTTTATTATCGAGCCGTACGCTTCCTTCAGCAGAAAGAGTTCGATCCCGCACGTTCGCAACAAAATCAGATTGCATCCCTTTAATAGAGGTGTTTGTGCTGACATGTTGCAGCGTTCCATCAACCTTAATGTGACCGACACACTCTGGCACATCAATAGAACTGAGGCCAGAGGGAATGAGTTGATCAAGATGAATTGTTGCAATAGCAGCACCTTGCATTGTGTTATCGGTGAGACTTTGCACGAGTTCGTTGTGTAAATCAGCAACTATCTCTACATCTGTAAAAACACCATGTTCAGAATCTATGACGCCAACAATCTGCAATTTGTCAGAGGTAAATGTTGCGCGCATTGGCGGACCCTCAGATACACGATCGACACGCAAGTTCATAGTCTTTCCAATATCTCGAACTGGATCTATGTTATAAAAATGAAGCAGAGGCGCAAGAATTGTTGTTGGAACAGATGTTAAATTGACAGTTCCAACAATTTCCTTGTCGTTGAACACAAATACATTGTGCGTATCTGTAGTTGAGAGCATTTGGGTTTTGATTGTTATTGTTCCGCGTGGAGTGTCATATTCAGACAGGGTTCCAATGACAGACACATTAAGAGATTCGTTAAGTTTTGGTGAAGAAATTTGACCGTATAACTCAACTACCGACCACCCACCCTGTCCACCTATTGTTGGAAGTCCTGCATTCTCGATGATGAAGTCAAGCGATGCACTTGCATCCCAATTTATGTCACCCTGACTTGTGAGTAGTTCTGGCGCTTCTAAAGAACATGAAATTGTGCCGTCAATATTTGTAGAAGCTTCAAGCAGAAGAGAAAAAACTCGCCCCGGGTCGATTCGTGCCGTACCGTTGATATCTTTGTATTCCAAAGGTTCCTCACCTTCAATTGTGAGCGTGTCAAGTTCAACGGTGAGTGAAATATTTGGAAGTGAAAAATCACCTTTTGAGTCGGGTTTGGTTGATTTGACTGATGTAACAGGGGCAGCACTTTCTACATTTTCACTGGGTACCTGCTTTGGCGTAGTGATAACCAAATCTCCACGAACAACAACGCTTAACACAAAATCTGGTTGGATGAAATCAAATAACGAGTGTGATATTTCAACATTGAGATCGGCAGTTCCGCGTGGTTCTATAATGTGGAGCCCAGAAATTGTTTGCGGTCCCGACCAAGTAACATTGATGGAATCAACCGTGCACATCGAGTTTTCTGTAATCTTCCCCTCGATGACATTGGCTGCGATTATTGGAATACCGAAATAGCCCCCAACCACGATGGCGCCAAGCGTTCCAACAACGATTGAAATAACCTTCTTCTTCATAGAGTGTACATGATACCCGTCTGGTATCCTGAGGCGAGATGGAAAGGTCACATGTTTTGTTTCAAGCGTTCGGGAAGGTCAACTTGTCCCTTCATGTTGACAAGCCACTTGAAAATGGCATGCATCCCATTCACTCAAAGATGGCCCAAATTGCGTTATTTGATGAAGTAGAAGTGACTCGGCTCGAGGACTACTCCCTTTCAAGGTATGCAATTCTCTGGAATGAGGATGCTCCAGTTAAATCCGAGATTGATTGGCCAATTTTATCTGATTTGTCTGTTCGGGCTCATCACCTCCTTGAAGCAAAAGCGAATCGAACTCTTCCTGTTCAAATGAGATTAGAAAAACGTATTCCTGTTGGAGGTGGACTTGGAGGTGGCTCAGCAGATGCAGCAGCAATGTTGCGAGCAGTTTCGGAGTTGTATTGTTTGGACGTTGATTTGTATGACATAGCATCGGACCTTGGCTCAGATGTACCGTTTTTTCTTTCTGGTGGAGCTTGTATTGTTCAAGGAACCGGCGATGAACTTGAACCGATTACTCTTGATACAGTTCATTTGGTATTGATTATTCCTGAATATACGTGTTCAACAGCAGAGGTCTACTCTGCCTTTGATGCGCTTGATGATGGCGTTGCTAGGGGCTCAAACGACCTTCTTGCACCTGCTTGCATTGTAGAAAAACAACTTTCTGTTGATATTGACACGTTGGCCAGCCTTACAAATCAGGAAATTCACCTCTCTGGAAGTGGCTCAACGATGTTTGTAATCTGCGATAATGCAGAGTGTGCAACAGCGGTTGCTCGGAAGATTGAAGAACACACAGATTTTGTTGCAATTGCAACGCATACATGTTGAAAAAACACTGGAGATGACCCCATGACAACGATGATGAGTACAGAGTTTGTTCCCGCAACTATTGATGCCACAACTTGGGACAATTTACAACCGTATTACCAACAACTTCTTGATCGAGAGTTCAAGTGCTCGGGTTGCCTTGAACAATTTTTACTCGACCGTAGTGAACTAGATGCCGCTGCGTATGAGGCAGGTTCAATTTTATATATTGCGATGACATGCAACACAGAAGACGAAGATGCCAAAAACGCATTCTTGTTTTTTGTAGAGAACGTAGAACCAGAATTGAAAAAGGTTGGTTTTGAATTGAACAAAAAAGTTGTTCGCTCTGAACATGTTGGGAATCTAGACAAAGACAGATACAGTGTCTTGTTGCGTGACTGGTTTGCAGACGTAGAAATTTTCCGTGAAGAAAATGTTCCGTTGCAAACCGAAGACACTAAGCTTGGGCAAGAGTACGCCGAACTTTGCGGAGCAATGATGGTCGAGTTCGATGGTGAAGAACGGACCATGCCTCAAATGGGTGTCTATCAACAGGATCGAGAGCGAAGTGTTCGTGAAGCAGCATGGCGTGCTGTTACAGAAAGAAGATTGCAAGATCGTGCAACTATAGATGGTGTTTTTGACAAGATGGTTGCGAACAGAAATCAAACGGCACACAATGCCGGATTCGAAGAGTATCGCGGGTACATGTTTGCTGTAAAACACCGTTTTGATTACACCCCAGAAGACTGCCTTGCATTTCATGATGCAATTGAACAAACGTGTATGCCTATTGTTCGAAAGCTTGCAGAGGAGCGAAAGCAAGCACTCGGTGTTGAGACACTACGACCATGGGATATTGCAGTTGACCCACATGGACACGCGCCGCTAAAACCATTTGACACCGCAGATGATTTAATCGAAAAAACATCAAAACTGTTTCATAGAATGGATACGGGTCTAGGTGACATGTTTGACACAATGCGTGATGGCGGATATTCACTTGATCTCGCATCAAGAAAAGGGAAAGCTCCTGGTGGTTATCAAGCGAGTCGCGATAGACAACGCAAGCCATTCATCTTTATGAATGCTGCAGGTTTGCCACGCGACTTAGATACGATGGTGCACGAGGCAGGTCATGCGTTTCATTACATGCTGTGTCGTCATGATGATTTAGTTTGGTATCGGGGTGCACCGCTTGAATTTGCTGAAGTTGCTTCGATGAGCATGGAATCACTTGCGTACCCCTTCCTTGACGAATTTTATAGCCAAGAAGAGTGTAAGCGCGCTATTCGCAAACATCTTGAAGGCATCGTCAGCGTTCTTCCTTGGGTTGCAACGATTGACGCATTTCAACATTGGATTTATTTGAATCCTGAACACACCGCTGAAGAACGAACAGCCCAGTGGCTAGAACTTGGGGAGCGTTTTGGCGGAGGAGTTGACTGGTCAGGACTTGAAGCAGAACAAGAAGCAATGTGGCACAGGCAATTGCATCCTTTTGAAGTGCCTTTCTATTATGTGGAATATGGCATTGCTCAACTTGGCGCATTACAAATGTGGTTGAAGTATCGAGAGAATCCTGAAGTGGCCATTGCATCGTACAAAGAAGGTTTGACACTTGGAGCGAGCAGAACACTGCCTCAACTTTTTGAAGCGGCAGGATTAGAGTTTGATTTTTCTGCTGAGATGGTCGGCAATCTTATGAAGGTTGTAGAAGAAGAGTTGGACAAGAACGCTTAAATGAAGGCGCATGGTGGCTTTTATTCGATTCTTTATGTGCTGAAAAAATCATGGCGTGCAGGTGGACTTCGCTCTATGTGGAAAGCGATGCGTTCACCAAATGCATGTAAAACATGTGCATTTGGCATGGGTGGTCAACGTGGTGGCATGGTGAATGAGGCTGGGAAGTTTCCAGAATTTTGCAAAAAATCGGTGCAGGCAATGGCGGCAGATATGCAAGGTGCAATCACTGCTGAGTTTTTTGAGAACTATTCAATCTCGCAACTGTCCTTGATGTCGCCACGAGAACTAGAATCATGTGGCCGCCTAACGTTTCCAATAATTGCTGGTCCACTTGAGATGAATTACAGACCAATTTCTTGGAATGATGCACTTCAAAAAGTTGCAAATACAATAGAGGAAACGAATCCTGGGCGATCATTTTATTATTGCAGCGGAAGATCGAGTAACGAAGCGGGATTTCTCTTGCAGCTTGCTGCACGAATTCGCGGAACGAACAATGTGAATAATTGTTCCTACTATTGTCATCAAGCAAGTGGCGTTGGATTAGCGAGTGTGACTGGCTCTGGCACGGCAACAGTACAACTCGCAGATTTGTCAAAATGTGACCTCGTATTTTTGATTGGATGCAATCCTGCTTCAAACCACCCGCGATTGTTAAAATCGCTTGTTGATCTTCGTAGAAGAGGCGGTAAAGTAGTAGTGATAAATCCTCTTCGTGAACAAGGATTGTGCAACTTTCGCGTTCCAAGCGACATTCGAAGTTTATTTTTTGGTTCAAAAATTTCCGATTTTTATGTTCAACCGAATATTGGTGGTGATACTGCCCTTTTGGTTGGGGTACTAAAATGGCTTGAAGAACAGAGTAAAATAGATAATGAGTTTGCACAGCAACACGCTGATGGTTTTGAGGATGTGCTTCAGCAAGCCATAGAAACACCATGGCAAACAATCGTAGATCAGAGCGGTGTTGAGGAGAGTGTCATTGGTGATGTTGCAAAAATGTATACCGAGTCATCCAACACAATTTTTTGTTGGGCGATGGGGATTACCCATGTAAAAGGTGGAGTGGATGCAGTTCGTATGATTGCAAACGTTGCAATAGCACGTGGGATGATTGGAAAAGAAGGTGCAGGATTACTACCACTGCGTGGGCACTCTAATGTGCAGGGCATGGGCTCAGTCGGAGTCGTGCCAACACTTAAGGGTGAGTTTGCAAGCGAACTTGAGCTTCATCTGGGTGTGACACTTCCAACAGACGAAGGGTGGGACACGATGGCATCGATGGAAGCATCGGGTGATGGCGCCGTCGACCTTGCCTTATGCTTAGGTGGCAACTTATTAGGATCAAATCCTGATACTCGTTTTGCAATTGATGCAATGTCGAACATACGCCTTGTTTCATACTTGTCAACAACATTAAACCAGGGTCATTTTTTGGGTCGAGGAAGAGAAACTATTATTCTCCCCGTACTCCCACGCGATGAAGAGTCGCAGATAACAACACAAGAATCGATGTTTAATTTTGTTCGACGGAGCGATGGCGGAAGTGAACGCTACGAAGGCCCTCGGAGTGAAGTTGAAGTGATTGTCGATCTCGCAAAAAATGGCATAGGAAAAATTGATTGGGACAAATATAGAAGCCATGATGAAATTCGGCGATTGCTAAAAACTTGCATTCCTGGTTTTAATGCAAACGAAGAGCATCAAATTAAAGGTCGAACATTTCATTCACCAAGGTTTAACACAGCATCAGGAAAAGCGCAGGTGCATGTAGTACAACTTCAACCAAGAGAGCAATTAAATCAAAATCAACTTCGATTGATGACAATTCGAAGTGAGGGACAATTTAACACTGTTGTATATGAAGAGGAAGATATTTTTAGAAATCAGACTCGCCGTGACATTATTATGATGCACAAAGACGACGCTATGCGTATGAATTTTAAGCGGAATGAGCGCGTTACAGTTTGTGGGAATGCAGGAAGCCTTCAAATACTTGTTAGATTTGTTGATATTGCAAAGGGAAATTGTGCGATGTATTTTCCTGAAGCGAATGTGTTACTTTCACATGCAGTCGACCCCGACTCACACACCCCATTATTCAAGGGTGAGATTGTTACACTAAATTCCCTTACCGAGTAATCGTCGTAAGTGAAACCTAAGATATCTAATTGGAATGCGACGTAGTTTCCCTCGAAGAATAGCGTCTTCTTTTTTGCATGTGTTTGGTTTTGATGCTCCTTTTGGAATGTACCAATTATTAAAAAGTGTTCTTTTTACGAGACAATAGCCTTGTTGTAAAATTAACGAGTGGGTTTTTGAGTCTAGAAGATGGTCTTCAATAAGTAAAAGTCGTGGTTTCCATTTTTCGAGGTTGAATCCCAACATTACATCGTACTGTGTACCCTCAACATCAATCGAAACAAAATCAATTTGTTTTACGGCGCATTGTTCAAGAATGTCATCTAGGGTTTTAACTTGAACGGTGATATGGGAAGAAACATTTGACCGTTTATCAAGGAATGCTGAAGACAGTGTGGATTTGCCACTATCTTTAGCAACAGTAAAAGTTGCTGTGGATTCGGAATTGGGTGCACCACAAGCTGCTTCAATAACGATAGATTCTTTTCTTTTATCGTGCAATTCCATACATAATTCCGGAATTGGTTCAACTAAAACTCCAGTCCAACCTTCTTTTGCCAAATGCCACGTTTGCGACAGATCGAATGGATTGTTAGCACCAACCTCTACAAAAACCCCAGAGTTTTGTTCGCCAAGATATTGACGAACAAGGAGTTGTTCAGCAAGTTCTTCTCTTACTTTTATGTTTGGCTCTTCAGGAAAGCACTGTTCCGCAATTGTTCGATAGTAGTGCAGCATTGTTATCCAAACATTCTAGAAATATCTTTTGCAGAATTAATACTAGACAGTATATTCTTATGTTTTTCTTCTATGCCGACTTTAGTGTGGGGAAGATTTGAAACAAAGCGCCATATTGAACGATATCCAGAATCAAGATACGCGGTGCAGTTGGAGAGTTCATCGCTCTTGATTAGTAATGGCAGCCCAAGCATTTGGTCCTCAAATGAAAACACGGCGGTGCTATCAAGTTCGAGCAGAGGTTCGACATCTTTTTTTGTGAGGTTTGGCATATCACAACCAACAACGAGATAGCGCGTGTCAATTCCAGAGTGCAAAAGCGCTTCAATGCCAGCGACAGGTCCTTGTTGCTCTCGTAAATCGTGGACACATCGTTGTCCATCAACATCACCACCAAGAATAACTATTGTATCTGAAACGGTTTTGGCAAATGCCAACATCATGTCGAGCATTGTTTTTCCATTTGGAAGTGTAACAAGATGTTTGGGAGACCCCATGCGTTTGCTTTGTCCGCCAATCAAGATTGCAACAGTGTGTGGCCACATGATTACGACTTTGGTTTTTGAACGTCAATCGTTTCGCCTTTTGCGAGCTCACCCTCAGTGAGTACTCTCGCTAAATAGCCGCACCGACCAACAATGTCTTTTTTAAGTTCAACTCCAAGTGGATCTAGGACAAAACAGGGTCGACGACCCTCAACCAATTCAATAACAACTCCGCCCGAGAACGTAAGGAGATCACCCGGCGCTAGTGATTGCACGTCAAGGTGTTCTACTGTTAGATTCTCTCCGACCGCTCCGGGACACACGTCGTAGCCCTCGTTTTTAAGTTGATCTAGAATTTCTCGGTCGATCAAACTCACAGCCCTGTCTCGTGAGATATGTTTATCATGGTCACGACCATCACCAGAGAGACCGTCGAAAGAAACGGCGCAAGAATCTACAGGAAGTTTTGGAATTCCACCTTTTGAGACGTTTACTGAGAGTACTGTTGGCATGAAGTGGACTATACTCAACTTGTCATGATTTACCATGCACTTGCGACAGCTTTCACTTGTTTTTTGCTACTTGTTGAGCCCGAGCCACCAATATTAATACCAGTTGATGCTGGAGTTGCTGATCGAGGTGCCTTGAGCACTTCCCTTCGTGTTGAACAAGCGGATTTTAGGCAAGACCGTTCATTTGAAAAGCTCTACAGAGTTGCGGGAAGTCCTGATATTTTTGTACGTAAATCAGGCGGCTTGTCGGCAATTTTTAGAAGTTCAGAATATGTCCAAACTGCATCGGGTGACATTCCCATTGTTCCCGCTGGCACGGTGTATTGCATCGGAGAAATTCCCCGTGGGCTGATTCAACAAATTGGAAAATTGCAAAAACCACTCCCAACTCCAGAGACGATGCTACAGGCAAAACGTGCTTCAGCTACTAAACCAGAAAATGTGAAGGCAGTTGCAATAGAACCAACGCGACGAACAATAAAATTTTTACAGAATGAAGTGTATCGCCGAAAGCGACTTGCTTCGTTTGTGTTAGAAATTGCGATTGCGAATTAATTACGCAGCAGTTGGTGTATCATCATTGGTTGGAAACATACCCATAATCGATGCAAATGACCGCAATTGCTCCTCAGCATCATCCATTGCGAACAGTAAGTCGTCATATCTTTTGCTTCGTTCAGACCCAAGCCTAGCTGCTGCGCCAGTTGGGAACGGAAGTGAAGAGTGCATTGATTGTGTCAGAGGAACAGCGTAGGGACTCATGATGGCACTAATCGAATACGTAGAATATGGACGTGGGTATGTTTGCTTCATTGCAGAAGTATGAATCGGGCAAAAGTTATGCCATATGTTGTAAGACTCTGCAGAAGGCGTGTTCTCTCACTCGCACAATCGGTACAAACCCCCCACGTTGACAATAGACATGTGGTGTAAAATACACAACTCGATGAACACTTCACTTCAATTGCCAGTTGGCACACGTTCGCCTTCTGATGAAAAACTGAATCCGGTGATCAGCAAAGTGATGAGCGGTGAAAGCCTTTCTGCGGAAGATGGGATGTTGCTTTACGAGACATCAGATTTGTGGACAGTCTGTTCACTAGCAGACTCTGTCCGAAAGGAGTTGCATGGCTCGCTTGCGTATTACAATATTAACAGGCATGTGAATTACTCGAATGTGTGCGCATTAAGTTGTAAGTTTTGCGATTTCTATCGCAAGAAAGATCAAGACGGTGCTTACGCGCATTCGATAGATGACATTCGCAACGAAGCAACGCAAGCACTTGAATCTGGCGCAACTGAAATGCACATTGTCGGTGGACTACATCCGTGGCTTCCCTTTTCTTACTACACAGAGATGCTTTCTGCAATTAAGGAGGTTGCACCAAACCTTCACATTAAAGCTTTTACAGCGGTTGAAATTGTGCATCTTGCTCGCATATCAAAACGTGGTCGCGATGGAATTGCAGGAATTTCCTCAGTAATACGTGATTTGATAAAATGCGGTTTGGGTTCATTACCCGGGGGTGGTGCAGAGGTTTTTGATAATCGTGTGCATGATGAAGCCTTTCGCGGAAAGATTCGCGGAGAGCAGTGGTTAGATGTACACCGCGCTGCACACGAATTAGGTTTGCATTCAAACGCAACAATGTTATACGGTCACATTGAAAGTCGAGAAGATCGAATAAAACACATGTTGACCATTAGAAAAGAACAAGAACGTGCGATTGCGTCAAGCTCTTCTGGAACATTTCAAGCGTTTATCCCACTTCCTTTTATTCCGGGTGTGAGTGAACTCTCTCATCTGCCCGGACCGGGTGGTGTTGAAAATGTAAGAACCATTGCAATTGCTCGTCTTATGCTTGACAATGTTCCGCACATTAAAGCGTTTTGGATTATGCAAACATTGCAGATGGCTCAGCACATGTTGCAGTGCGGGGCGGATGATATTGATGGAACGGTTATGTGGTATGACATCACTAAAGTGGAATCAAACTCAACGCACCAAGAATCTTCGGTTCGAGATTTGTGTCGTGCTATTCGAGACGCGGGTTTTGAACCAGTGGAACGTGACACGCTGTATAGAAAAGTTATTCGCGATGGAACACTGTGGAGCGTCCGATAACCTGCTCACGCCGCCATTCTTTGCCCATGCTCCTGAACAGGCAATAGTCCCACCACTTTTTCAACTTGTGACCTTTGAAGTAAGTCAGAAGCCCAGTTTGCAAGAATTCGGTTGAATGTGCGTGTTGAATAAGTACGTGCAGCAATTGCTTGGGTAGCGCTGGGAATTCGTAACTGAATGTGACAGTGGTTTTTCTCATCCATCCTGCCTTCTTCGACAAAATAAGTCCCGCTCTTTTGTGAAAGCGAACTAATTATGATGTTGGTTTGAAATCAAACTTATCCAAGATGCCTTCAAATTGGTCGTTGCTGTAAAACGAGATAGAAACCTTCCCGCTCCCCTTTTTGCTTCCGAGTGAAATTGAAACTTGCGTTCCTAAATGTTCTCCCAGCTGTCTTCCCAAATTGTCCATATACATTTCGAGTGGATCGGGCTTGTCTAATTTAGTAAAACTTTTTTTTGCGTGCTTTTTAAGTTGCCGCTCTAGTTCTCGTACGGACCACTGTTCACGCGCACACTTACGGGTCATCGCAGAGCATGTAGTAACATCAGGAATACCAAGGAGTACCTTGGCGTGTCCCATTGAGATTCTTCCGTCTCTAACCGAGTCTTTGGCAAAAGGCTCTAAATCGTTTAATCGCAAGAAGTTAGCCACGCTAGAGCGGCTGATTCCAAGCTGTTTTGCGATGTCCTGTTGGGTGACATCGAAGTCGACAACTAGACGATCAAACGCCTCTGCTCTGTCAATTGGGTTTAAATCTTCCCGCTGAAGGTTCTCTATCAGAGCCCATTCGGCAGACGTTCTGTCATCAATATCTCTCACCAGTGTTGGTAACTGCTTTAGTCCCGCAAGTTCAGCAGCTCGCCATCTCCGCTCTCCTGCGATGAGTTCAAAGGTCTCGCTTCCGCTCACTTGGCGTACTACGATTGGTTGCATGAGCCCAGCACTCTTGATGGAATTGGCAAGGGCCGAAAGGCCATCTTCATCAAAGACTTGTCTTGGTTGTCTCGGGTTAGGGACGATACGTTCAATCGAAACATACACAAGCCCCTCTGCTTTGACCTCGTTTGACTTCGAGTCTACTTTTGATGTAGAGCCCTGTTCGCCTGCCGAGACCCCAGTCTCATCAGATTTCGCTGAGGACACCGAAGTGGTGTCATCTGAATCCACGATTTCTCTCGGTGGGCTTACATCCACCGCCTTTGATAATAAACTATCAAGCCCCTTACCCAAACGCCGCTTCCGCTTCCGTGTTGGTGTTGCCATTGGTTACTCCTTTAACCGTGCTGTGCATGTGCTGTTCCACGTGGAACATGCAATTCCGAGAATAAGGTTATCCCATGTTCCACGTGGAACGTCAAGACCCAAGACTAAAAAGTAGAGGGATTAACGGGCGTCCGATAACATTAATTGGCTCAGAGCCAATTAACATGTTCGGGTGTTATTGCGTAAGTTGGCGTTGTTTTCGCGTAAGTTGGTAGTAGTTTGGCTGCGTTATCTTGAAAGCGGTACAACATCTTTTGGAGAAACATGCAGGTTCATGGTATCCCCGACCTTGCCTAGGTGGCTTGGATTAGCTTCCATTACCCGAAGAATGATATCACCTGGTACTTGCACCTTGTGTTGCGCTACTTCACCGAGGTAAATAGTTTCCACACAAGATCCAGAAAATCCATTCTCTTTAGAAGGGGTGTCGCAGACCTTAATGGACTCGGGTCGAATGGAGCAGACAACATTGCCTTCGGTAGGCATATTTGAAGCTGTAAGAACCCCGAAAGTGGTCTCTAGACCAGAGTTGGTTACAGATGCTGGAACAAAGTTCGTTTCGCCTATGAATTCAGCGACAAATTGAGAGCTTGGTTCTTGATATATTTCACTTGGAGTGCCCACTTGCATTACTTTTCCATCTTTTAAAATGGCCATTCGGTCCGCAATTGAGAGCGCTTCTTTTTGGTCATGTGTCACGTAAACCGTTGTTATTCCAAGAGATGTGCAAATGTTCCTAATTTCGCTACGCATTTCTAACCGCAACTTAGCATCAAGGTTTGAGAGTGGCTCATCCAAAAGGAGCACATCAGGTTCGACAACTATGGCTCGAGCTAGGGCCACTCGCTGCTGTTGCCCACCAGAGAGTTCATTTGGTTTCCTGTTCGCAAGATGCTCCATATGAACCTTGGAAAGGGCATTAAGGGCTTTTTTCTTACGATTTTCTGTTGATACCTTCCGAATCATGAGACCATAGGCAACATTTTCAGCCACTGTCATATGGGGCCAGAGTGCATAACTTTGGAAAACCATGCCTGTATTTCGTTTATTAGGGGGAGTGTGCGTCACTTCCTTGTCGCCAAAGAATACTGAGCCAGAGGTTGGATCAATAAAGCCTGCGAGCATCCTCAATAGCGTTGTTTTCCCACAACCAGATGGTCCTAAGAGGAAAAAGAGTTCTCCGGCTTGAATATCTAGATCTATTCCAGCAACTGCCGTAGTTTGACCAAATTGTTTAACAAGGTTTTTGAGATGGATTGATGTCATGAATCGAAACAATAACATCACTCTCCAATTGTTGCACGTGGATTGCAAGAATTTATGCTTGGAGAATTCGAACAACACGATAGGATATGTCAATGGTAGATGCGTCGAACAAAATCAATCAACTGCAAAAGTGGCGAGCGCGAAGAAAAAAAGACCTTAGTATTGATTCCACAATGAACGCATTCTGTCGGTCACTAAAAAAAGCAAGTAAACAACTTGTTCAGATGCAAGAAGCGTGGGATGAACTTGTACCGAAGCAGTTACAAATTGTAACCGTACCCGTTGCACTAAAGGGGGGAGTACTTGAAGTAGTTGTTGATAGTTCCCCGACTGCATATAAAATAAATAGATTGGTTCGCGCTGGCTTGTTGCGGCAACTTCAAGAAAGATGTGGTGGCACATTAAAGCAGGTACGAGTTCGAATCGAACGGTAGTTCATGACTGGTTTGGCACTAGTTCTTTTATTTACCGATACAGAAAGAAGAAAAGACTTCCCCAATAATTTCATCAGGCGTAACAGTACCAGTAATAGAGCCCAATGCGTTTAGGGTTTCTCGCAATGATGTTGCGCAAAGTTCTGGTACAGAATAAATTTCCTTTGCTTGTGCGAGCGACACCAATGCGCTTTGCAAATGCTGCTCATGCCGTGGAAGCAAGGCGAGTGCATCTTTACTTGGGGATGGCACGGATGTCAGTAGATTTTCTACTTCATGTTGAAGCCGAGTAATACCCACCCCTGTCATTGCACAGATGGAACCTTCTTGTTGTGCGCCCGCCAAATCAGATTTGGTATACACATGGATAGCATTCTTTAGATGCGGGGGAGCAGAATCTTTTGGAGCGATACACCAGAGAACCACATCTGCGTTTACAACTGTTCGCTCAGTAGAATCCTGCACAGAAGCAGATAGTGAATCAGTTGGCTTTTCAATCCCAGCAACATCAATTAATATTGCTTCCTTTGAGTTGAACCAAACTGGTTCCTGAATAACATCTCGAGTTGTTCCAGCTTTGTTTGAAACAACAACCCGCCTATGACCTAGCAACGCATTGAACAAAGTAGATTTTCCTGCGTTGGGTTTTCCAGCAATAACTACTTGTGGTAGATGTTGCAGTGTTACCATCGAAATTTTACCATCAAGAATTTTTTGTACAGATTGAAAGACAAGCTCGATTGATTCAAGAAGAGCTTCGTCTGGAATCGCAACAACATCTTCTTCCTCGGTAAAGTCAATTCCTGCTTCAACAAGCGAAAGTGTTTTTGAAACTTCTTTAGAAAGCGGTGTGACAAGTTTATTGAGTGCACCTTTTCTGAGAAGTGCTGCTCCCTGTAGTTCACTGTCATTGCTTGCAGATATTGTTCCGCAGATTCCTTCAGCTTCAGACAAAGATAGTCTTCCGTTAAAGAACGCTCTGGCGGTGAACTCGCCAGCCTCCGCGTGTCGACCACTTGTAGCATTAATAATATGTTTCACAACTGAAGTTATGAGATAATTATTGTTTGGAATTGAAAACTCTACGGTGTCTTGGCCGGTGTACGAGCTAGAAGCTGGGTACGCCATACAAAGAGTAGGAAGTGTTCCCTCACAAAGCGAAAGCATGCAAGGAGCGAGTCGGCGGTTTTTTGGGGTGACACCAAGTTGCTGAACAGCCTCAAAAATTCTATTCCCAGTCGCTCGAATCAAGGCCCGAGAAGAATTTCCTGAGGATGAACTCACCGCAACAATTGTGGTGTCAAGATCCATAAGCAAACCCGTTAATCACGTTTTTTGAAAGAACGTTTTTTTGCCTTATTTTGCACTTTTTTCCTTCGAGCATCCATTGCATCTGACCAGGCACGCCCCTGTTTATCTTTCGATTTCCGTTTAGAGGAAGTTGCTTCGCCCCCTGACTTTGGTTCGATTGGAACGCTGTCGATGTGCTTTCGGATTCGACGACTTTCCAAAATGCCAACGGAACTTGAAGTAAGAATATAAAGTGTTAAACCCGATGGTGCGGAGTAGAGCATGACAGGAAACAACACCACCATCATGACTCGCATAATTTTTTGTTGAGATGCCTGTTCGGGTGAGGTTGCCATACTTTGAGGAGACATGTATTTTTGCTGGATAAAGAAAATGCCACCCATTAATATTGGCAAAATATTAATGCCCGTTACATTCCAAAAGAGGAACTGTTTTGGTTCAGCAAATTTCCCAAAGAAGTGATCAGCTGAACTTAAGTCTGCGAGAAAGGGCCAATCACCTAACAATTGAAACACACCAAAGAACGCAGGCTCTTGCCTGATGTCAAACATGAAGTACAACAGGGCGTACAACGCTACCCAAATTGGCATTTGCAAAAACATCGGCAGGCACCCAAGCATTTGGAATGGATTTACGCCATATTTTTGCATCAAGGCCATTTGTTCTTGTTGAACACGTTTTGGATTGTCTGGATATTTCTTTTTTAGTTTGTCAATCTCTGGCTTTAGTTTTTGCATTACTTTGCCAAAACGTTGCATGTTGATTTGAGATTTTTTCGTAATTGGATGCAAAATACCTCGCACAATCAGAACGAGCAAAACAATTGCAAGACCCCAATCAAACACTACGTATTGATCAAGTGTTGTGAGTACAACTGCTAGAAAATCTGCAAGCCATTGGAACGTGCAAATTGCGCACATGCTTGACATTTGATAGAGCACTAAGTCTCGCATGTTGAGTGCAATGTATGGTTCTTTCATGTCAAGAACAGAACGTTTCAATGGCCCAGCGTAGACACCCATTGAGAGGTCGTAGTTGCCACCACCAATGATGCGAGTTTCGGGACTCCACAAACCTGTTAATACAAATTCCTCGCCCTCCGCTCCTTCAACACTGCTGGTAATTTCTTCAACCTTGTTAGTGAAAACCCGGTTGCCCTCGCCCTGCTTATTAATGTTTGGAAAGACGGCAAGGGCGAAGTATCTGTTTGTAGAAGCAAACCAAGAAAGTTTGAAACCTTCTTCGATAGTTTCGCCCGTTGGCCAGACAGTCATGTCTTTTTCTTTTGTTACATCTGTAAACTCAAGAAAGAAATCATTTGATTGAATCGGAGCGGCATGGCTTGGATCATATTCATCGCTAAGTTCCCAACCAAAGCGGAACCTACGCCGGTCCATATACCTTGAGCGGTCAACAGTAAGTGAAGTGGGGCCATATTGCAGCCACTTTACAACGATATCTTGTGACGTTACATTTTGTATACCCTGTTCAAGGTGAAGACCATATTGAGTATCAAGTGTCCACGTACGGTTAACTAAAGCAATTTTAGTATTCTTTGCGTCAACAATGGTGGCAACAAAAGAGACACTATTCTCTGTTGTTTCTGTTAATTCCCAATCGCTCGCAGAATTAAGAGCAAGTCTTTGATCATTTATATTAACTTGAAACGCGCCAAGCACGGGCTTTGTTTGTTGGTGAACATTTTGTTCAGTTGTCAACAAATACAAATCGTCAATTGGCGGGGGTGTTCCGCCATTTTTTCGGTACTCTCGCCACGCAAGTTTTCCATCAACTGTTTCAAAGATGTTTGAAAATTGAATTGATGCTATGCCAGCACCGACCTGTGTAAAGCGCACTTCCATTTGCCAAGTATCGATGGCATTTAAAGCGCCAAGTACAATCTGGTCAGAAGGGACATCGTGGGAAAGAACACTGAGAACTTCAAACGGGGCAACTTCAGTTAGATCTTTTGTATTTGTTCCACTGTCAGTACTTGTTTCCTCTGGAGGAGTTTCTTTTTGTACAACCGAAGTTTCAGGTGTTGTTGGTTTTGTTGGAGTATTTTCTGGCTCTGTTGGCTCTACAACTTTTGTTGTTTGTGATTCAAGCAGTGCAGCTTTTTTATCACTTGCTCTTTTGGAACCAAAAATAACAACAAGCAATACACTTGTAGCTACAGCGAAAACAACAAAAGGTATGAGCCGCCGACGGTGTTGTGGTGTCATGTATCTCTACTTCCCATATAAGGAATTATCGACCTTCACGCAATCGATCCCCAAGCCAGTTGCTGAGGTCGGAAATTGCATAGATTTTTTCCCGAACAGCTTCAATGTCATAATCAAGGCGGAAAAAATTAACAGTGTGTGTTTCATCATCAAGAATGGCGTAACTTGACCGTGGATCAAGGTCACGCGGTTGCCCGACTGAACCGGGATTAATGATGATGTGTTGTTCGTTTTCAAAATTAAATGAACCATCAATATCATCTGGAGGATAAAAGTCGGGCTCATCAGTAAAGATTCCAGGCACATGCGTATGTCCAGACATAGAGTGCTTGGGAATTCGTTCGAAAACTTGTTTCATTTTTACAGGCGAATTGATGGCATCATCTGGAAAAAGGTATTCATTGATTGGCCGGCGAGGAGTTCCGTGCACGGCAAGGAAATCACCCATCTGGGTGCGAACCCTAAGACCGCCTAAGAATTCCCAACGCTTTGCAGCAACGTCTTTATCTTTTTCGGCATCAAATTGCGCTCTTGTCCAATATGCTGCTTGCTCTGCAGCAGCATTAAAATTAGTTGGTTCGTATAGCGCACCGTAGTCGTGATTGCCAAGTAGACACCATTCGCAGATATCCGCAATTTTGTCGACGCATTCAGCAGGATTTGGACCATATCCGAGCGTGTCACCGAGGCAAACTATTCGATCAACGGATCGATCACCGATATCCTCAAGCACCGTAGTAAGTGCCTCAAGATTGCCATGAATGTCGCTAATTAACGCTGTACGCATAAGGGTTTTCTGTTCCTGCTGAACCGCGGATGATACATCAGACACCGCTCTAGGGCGAGGTCTGTCGACAACGTGAAAGCTAGAAAATACAACTCTTTTTATTTCAAATGGTTACGGGCCAGCATCCAGAGCAGTGTTCCCACGATAAAATACCATTTTTCATGAACAAATTAACTCCTCAAAAGGAAGGTATGAATTTTGACAACGCAACGTCATTTTGATTTAATTGTTATTGGTTCTGGGCCAGGTGGCTATGTTGGTGCTATCCGAGCTGCTCAACTTGGTCTGAATGTCGCGTGCATCGACCGAGATAAACTTGGGGGTGTATGTTTGAACTGGGGTTGCATACCATCTAAAGCATTGTTGCATGGTGCCGAGGTGTACGACGAAGCTGTGAACCACGGTAAGGAGTGGGGTATTATTGTTGGCGATGTAACTGTTGATTGGGGAGCATTTATTGGCAGGAGTCGAAAAATAACCGAACAGTTAAACGGGGGTGTTGGGTACTTGTTTAAGAAAAACAAGATTGAACATATTCAAGGGCATGCGCACATTATTTCAGGGAACAACGGTGTTACACCCTGTTGTGTTGAAGTACGAACACCAACGGGTGATTATTACAGCGGCAATGGTGGGGATGTCATCGAGACAGTTACTGCAGACCGAGTTCTTATTGCAACTGGAGCAAAACCAAGAGAGTTACCGTTTGCACCGTGTGATGGAAAAACGATTTTGAATTCATCGCATGCAATGACACTTGAGCAGCGACCCGAATCACTCATCATTATTGGCTCCGGTGCAATCGGAATGGAGTTCGCGTATGTGTACAACGCCTTTGGTACCAAAGTAACAATCATTGAAATGCTCGATCGAATTGTGCCACTCGAAGATGCAGACATTAGCAAACTTGCAGGACGAGCATTTAGAAAGCAAGGAATGGATATTCATACGAGCGCATCAGTCACGGGCATTGAAACAAATGAAGCAGGAGCTAAAGTAAGCTTCACAAAAAATGAAACTGAAACATCTATTGATGCACAAAAAGTATTAGTTGCAATCGGTGTTGGGCCACGCTGTGATGGTCTTTTTGATGATTCTCTGGGTATTGAACTAGATCGTGGTTTCATTAAAACTGACGCGAAAGATGCGGATGAACCAACATATAAGACTAGTGTTTCTGGAATCTACGCAATAGGTGACATTATAGGTCCACCACTTCTTGCGCACGTTGCATCAGAAGAAGCGGTGACGTGTGTTGAACGAATGGCAGGGCACCATACATTCGGTGTTGATTACAAATCAATTCCAGCATGTACATATACAAACCCACAAATTGCTTCAATTGGTATGACTGAACAACAAGTAAAAGATGCAGGTGTCGAATACATTAAAGGTGAGTATTCACTAAAGGCGCACGGCAAAGCAATTGCAGTTGGAGCTGCAGACGGAGTCGTAAAAATTCTTGCAAGTAAACCCTACGGAGAAATTCTTGGAGCGAACATTATTGGGCACGATGCAAGTGAACTCATTGCAGAGATTGGTTTAGCAATTCGTCTTGAAGCTACTGTTGAAGATATTATTTCAACAATGCACGCGCACCCAACAATGGCAGAATCGATTCACGAAGCTGCTCTTGGTACAGAAGACAGAATGATTCACAATTGAGTTACACATATCGCGAAACAACGTTAGACAATGGATTGCGAATTGCTGCCGAGCATTCGGATGACGCTGTAACTGCTGCAATTGGTTTTTTTGTAAAGACAGGTGCACGCGACGAAACCGCAAAGTTAATGGGGGTAAGTCATTTTCTAGAACACATGATGTTTAAAGGAACTGAAACGTTAAGTGCGGAAGAGGTTGATCTTGCCTTTGACAATATTGGTGCTGAACATAACGCATTTACATCTGGAGAAATGACAGCTTTTTGGGGTGCGGGCTTACCTGAAGTGCTTGGTGATATTCACAACACTCTCGCAGATATTCTTCGTCCATCCCTCCGCCAACTAGATTTTGACAACGAAAAGAAGGTTATTCTTGAAGAAATCGCGATGTACGACGACCAGCCGTTCTGGGTTTTATACGAAAGTGCAATGGAGCAGTATTACGGGCAAAGTCCACTTGGGCACCGAGTTCTTGGGACGAATCAAACGATTCAAGATATGCAACGCGATGAATTGGCCGGCTATTTTGATGAACGGTACAGCGCCGACAATACAATTGTTGTTCTTTCGGGCAACTTAGATTTTGACAAGATGGTTCAGCAAATACAAAACCTATGCGGTAAGTGGCATGGAACGGGAGCTACAAGAGAGTACGGCGCAGTTGTTCGAAACGATGGGCGATTTGAAAAACGAATTAAAGAGTTGCAACAACAATACCTCTTGATGATGATGCCAAGTGTTTCATTTCAAGACAAACAAAAACACGCAGCGTGTGCGCTCGCTGCAATTCTTGGTGGTGGCGATGGTTCCCGTTTTCACTGGTCATTGATTGACACGGGTCTTGCAGAAGTTGCTTCAGCATCTATTGATACAAACGATCAATATGGTGAACAACTTGCTTATGCAGTGTGTGACCCAAACAATGCCGAACAGGTTACAGAAACAATGCGAAGCGAAATGAAGCGTGTTGTAGACACGCTTACAGAAAACGATTTAGCAAAGGTTGTATCGAAAGCGGGAACGGCTGCTGCGGTTGCAAGCGAGCGTCCTGTTGGGCGAATGCAACGGCTTGGAAGTATGCTGACAACTTCTGGCACATATGTTTCATTAGAAGATGAGCTTCAAGCAATTGAATCGTTAACGTTGAAAGATTTGCAAGAAGTTTCAGAAGCATTCCCTTGGGAACCAGTCTTCGTCGCTTCAACGCTACATTCGTAAAATGTCGATTCTCTTAGACACGGCTATTTGTTTGCGTTGTTGGGATTATTCTGAAACTAGCCAGACGGTTAGTCTGCTTACAAAAAATAACGGCATGATTCGTGGCATTGCAAAAGGTTCACGGCGAGACAATGGCGCATTTTCTGGAGGCTTCGACCCATTAACTCGTGGAAGCATTGTTGCTCGTCTAAAAGTAAATACCGACCTCGCAACACTTACAGAGTGGCAACTTGAGCGGGTGTGGTGGACGACAAGAAACAATCTTGAAGCAAACCGTGCAAGTATTTACATGGCGGACTTAGTGGGAAGAATGTTGACCGACCAAGACCCACACACAAATGTGTACGACACATTGTTTGAAGCGTTAAACAGAATAGATGACGGTCACGATATTGATTGGCCACTTCTTCGGTTTCAGTGGGCGCTTCTTGTTGAAACGGGGTACCAGCCAACGCTTACGACGAATCAAGAAGATGAACCCGTTGTTGCGTTTAGTTCAAAGATTGGCGGTGTTGTGGAAGATACCGGTGAAATCGATCGGGTCCGTGTTCGCAAGGAAACAATCGATGTACTCCGTTTAGTACAAGGCGATGGACCCATGCAGCCAACTGAGCCAGAAATACTTCATCGTGCAAATCGTTTGCTTGCGCATTATCTTCGCGACATCATCGGCAGAGAGACGGCAGCGATGCGTTGGATGTGGCTCCCAGAATCTCGTGGTTAATACACGACAATAAAACTTGCTACTGAACTCGCATGAAAAAATTGTTATGCTTGTCGTAAAACCTAAAACTGTAAACAAACAAAGGGACATTGATGGCAAACAATAAACACCAAAAGAAATCAGGCAAGCAGCAGAAAGAGTCCTCAAAAAGAGACCCGATAATGTTGCTTCCTTTACAGAAGCTTCCTACAGAAACTCCAAAAGAATTCTCCCAGAGGGCGCTACCAATCGTGATGGCATCACTGAAGATGGGACTTCAAAGACGCGGACTGATGTTGGAATTTTGAAGATTGGTTTGAGCATCCAGCGAGATGGCAATTCAACCGATTCAGGTGAGTGCCCTTTTTATTGATCCGCAGGGTTTCCTTGGGTGGCACAACAGGTAAGGGACTTTGTTGCATATCAATTAAATCGTTGCTTGTTAAATTTGTTAGAAAAAAAGCACGGTTGATACGCTTCCCTACCAACCACAGCATAAATCGTGGCTATCAAGTAATGCTTCGTAAGTAGCGTTGAGTTAAAGCCACATCCTCCTACGCTGTGGTTGGTAGGGAAGCGTCGTTCAGATACAATCAGTACTTCTCGAACTGCTTTCTCTAGGCTGCTGTGGTTGGTAGGGAAGCGTCGTTCAGATACAATAAAGAAAAGTTTGGAATGTTAAATCCAGAGGCTGTGGTTGGTAGGGAAGCGTCGTGCAGATACAATTCGCTTCCAACCTTC
>CAYSYI010000016.1:0-44124 GCA_964435395.1 uncultured Isosphaeraceae bacterium | reverse complement strand
CTGGCTTAAGAACGTTTCATTTGTATCTTGGGTGGGCATTCCAGATTGTAGCATGGAGTGTACTCAATACCAAGTTTATTTTAAAAAAAGGGGACAGGTTCATGGGGACAGTCCCCATACGAATCGTTCTTTTGAATCGATCAGCCATGTAAAAGTGCCTGTTTTTGGGGACAGTCCCCTGGGGACTGTCCCCATATAATGCTCGGATGGCGAAGAAGGTAGTAGCAATTATTCCAGCGAGGTTAGATTCGTCGCGGTTTCCTGCGAAGATGCTTGCTGATACGACCGGCAAGCCACTTATTCAATATGCGTGGGAGAATGCAAAAGGGGCTGATGTCGTTTCAGAGGTCTATATAGCGACAGATTCGAAGGAAATTGCAGAGTGCGTCCGGGGCTTCGGAGGTGATGTCATCATGACTCGCGAGCACCCTAATGGGACAAGCCGAGTCGCTGAAGCAGTTCGTAATAGAGCGTGTGATGTTGTTGTAAATATGCAGGGGGATGAGCCGGAACTTGACTCGAGTGTTATTGATGCGACTGTTAATGTGCTAGGAGATGCATCCATGGCAACAGCAGTGTGTCCATTGCAAGAGGATGAAGTTGATAACGAAAACGTTGTCAAAGCTATTGTTGAGGAGAATCGAGCCATTGATTTTGCAAGAGAACATGTCGATGGCGCACTTCGGCACATTGGTTTATACGTCTACTCGCCAGCATTTTTACAAACATATGTCGAAATGCAACCCACGCAAAATGAAATTATCCGACGCCTTGAACAAATGCGAGCACTCGATAACGGTTTTTCAGTTGCCGTTGCATTCGTCGATAGTCAGCCAAGTGGCATTGATACAAAAGAGCAATACGACGAATTCGTTGCACGACAATGAAGGGTCCGTACCAGACCCTAATCGAGTTCTTTGACGAGCGTGTCGAGATTTCGTCGGCACTCGCGAATGTCGCGATATGAAATATCTTTTCGAGCAATTCCAGAGCAGATGTCCATGGCTTCTTTTGCAAGGTCGATATTCCCATCTTTCTTCGCTTTCATCGCAAGCGCTTGCATTAAATCATAACGCAGTGAGAGTTCAGTGTCGTTGTCTGCACCTGCGAGCGCTTTGATGGATTCCTTGAACTCTCCAACGGCTTCCGAGAACCAACCCTCTTTAACGAAACATCTGCCAAGTTCTTGACCTGCATGAACTCGAAGCCGAGGCTCGTCTTTTGCTTTTTGAAAACATTCCATCGCAAGATTTAAATCGCCATCGATAACTGCAAGTTCACCAAGTTGGTATCGAATTTTTCGATCAGTTGGGTACTTTTCTGCACGTTCTTGGTATTCCTTTTTTCGGAACTCCTGCATTTCCCTGCGATTGTCATCAAGGTATTGCTTAAGTTCTTCGCTCGGTTCTTTTGCAAGTTGATTTTCTATTTTTTTGATGCGTCTTAACCCCATCGCAATTTTTATGTCAGCAGCTTCCATCCTGAATCGATATTGCTGGGTAGTTTTGTACCCTTTCATCAACACCTGGAATGCTAACTTCGTAGCTTCAGATGTTTCTTGTTTTTTCAAAGCCTTTACATATGATGACACGGCATCTGGTGAAGAGGGGTCATCTTCAAATTCTTTCTTTGCTCTTGCAAGAACACGCTCTTGGCTTCCTGCAGCACCTGCGAGCGATTCTTCTTCTTCGAGTTCACGCTGTTTGTCCATGTCCTTGACAAGGTGCCGGAAACCGCCTTCTTCCCCCATATTTTCATACCCACCCTCAGTCATGGCGCGTTCAGCAGCAAGTTCGTTAAGTTCTCGCTCAAGAACGGAATCTTCTGGCTTCATCCGAAGTGCTGCTTGCCCAACTTTTATTGCTTGATCCCACGCATCGGTCGATTTAAACAACTCCATCATGCTTTTGAGTTCTTTATGCGACAGAATTTTTCCGCCACGTTGTGACATCGAAAGTACAACATCTGCCATTTTTGAACCAAAATTATTTTGACCTGCTTCTACTGCTGCAGTAATGGCTTTCATGCCAAATTTAGGATTCGTTATGTCATGCCACCAGATGTAGATAGCGGTAACAAATGTATCTAAGTCGGTCGTCCCCTCAACTTGTTTTATCTGTTTGCTCGTAGCGGGCTCGCCTCCACGGTTGTAATACATCGAAGCGAGTTGCAATACTTCGTCGTGAATTTCTATATCGCGAGGGTCGAGTTTGAATCCACTTGCAAAGAAAGCAAACGCAGAGATATAGTTATGACTTTCGGCCATTTGCCTTGCGCGGTCAAACCATGCTTTAGCCTTCTCGGGGTCTGGTATAAAAATATCCGTCGATTCAGGTTTTTTTCCAAATAGTGCCATTATGTTTGGTCCCCAAAGGGTACGCAGTATTCTACATTGGGTCAATGCTCCTTGTGGGGTAGAATGCTCATATGTCAGTTGATCCGCAAACATTAGCTCTTCAAATTTACCCTGCACCCATTCTCCTGAAGTGTGCGCAGGATGTAGATCCTTCGGACCCAAATGTCCGGGCAGTCGCACTTCGAATGATGGAATTGATGTTTGAGCACCATGGAGTGGGGCTTGCGGCTCCGCAAATAGGACTTTCATGGCGATTATTCGTTACTCGTAATCCTTCAGGACAAGAAGACGAGGAAAATGCCGTGGTCTGGATAAACCCAAAGCTCGAAGTCATCTGTGATGATCTCGAGATCGATGAAGAGGGTTGTTTGAGCTTGCCTGATATCCGCGCAGACATTCGCAGGCCCGCGGGCATTCGGATTTCGGGGTTCGATCTCGATGGAGAACCTCAGGAACTGTCAAGTAATGATTTTATAGCGAGGGTGTGGCAACACGAGAATGACCACCTTGACGGCATTTTGATATTGGACAAGATGAACACTATGGGCCGTCTGGTAAATCGAAGATTAATTAGAAATCTTGAGCGAGCGCAATGAAAATACTTTTTCTAGGTTCAGGTGAATTTGGTTTGCCTACGTTGCAACGGCTAGTGGAAAAGTTTGGGGATGTCACTGTTGTTACTTCGCCGGATCGACTTGCAGGACGAAATCGAAGTTCAACACCAACGGCAATTGGAAAATGGGCGAACGACGCAGGACTTCAAGTAATCAAAACTGACGATGTAAACACACAAGCTTGTATTGAAAAAATTAACTCGCTTAACATTGATGCGACGGTCGTCATTGCGTTCGGGCAAAAATTATCGGAAGACGTTATTGGAAATAGACCAACAATTAATTTGCACGCTTCATTGTTGCCTCGTTGGCGTGGTGCTTCGCCGATTAACGCGGCAATTTTACATGGGGATACGTGTTCGGGAATAAGCGTGATAACGCTTGCCCAGAGAATGGATGCTGGGACTGTTCTTGGGAAAGTGTCAACAGAAATTGGGCAAACTGAAACGGCGGGTGAATTGCACGATCGACTTTCATTACTGGGCCCGGATCTTGTATGTACTGTTCTTTCTGGAGATTTTGTAGGCGAGAATCAGGATGAGTCAAAGGTGACTTATGCGCCTAAATTATCACGTAGTGATGCTACGCTTAATCTGTCAAAAGATGCCAAGACCGTTGCAAATACTATTCGAGGTCTTTCGCCATGGCCAGGTTGTCACGTAACAATTTCAGGAACTGATTGCAAACTTCTACGTGCAATTCCCAAAAACGGTTCTGGTGCAGTTGGTGAACTACTTGAAGATGGGACAATCGCAGTTGGTGAAGGGAGCATTGAAATTCTTGAACTGAAACCTGCTGGCAGCAAGACGATGTCTTGGAAAGATTTTTGTAATGGTCGGTTAGTGCAATCAGGAGATGTTTGTGAGGTGCTCACATGAATGTCCGTGCAGTCGCCATGACGCTTTGGGATATTCTGAAGCAACCAGAGCCGAAGGCGAAGCCATCCCCCCAGGTATCGACGCGTCCAATTCAAGTAAAGTACGACGCCCTCGTTGAGACAATGAAGGAAACGTACGGATTTCGTATTCGAAAATGGAGGTCATCGATGAGCGGTTGCGCGTGGGAACTCAAAGATAAACAAGGGAATATTTCGCGGATGGTCGAGTCGCCATATCCAAAAGGCCCGATGAGTTGCGCAGTATTTTTACATGAAGTTGGACACCACGCGATCGGCTTTCATGTCTATAAGCCACGGTGCCTCGAAGAGTACAAGGCATGGGAATGGTCAATCAACGCAATGGTTGCGAATGACATCCGAGTAACAAACAACGTTCTTAAGCGTCGAGATAATTCTCTTCGGTACGCGTTAACAAAAGCGCTTCGGCGTGGGCTAAAGCAAGTCCCTATTGAGTTAGAACCTTACTTGCCTGAACATTTGATAAAAACTTCGTGACAGAGCAGCTAACAATTCAAGACTTAGAGTTTGATTTGCCCAAAGAGCAAATTGCAAAGTGTCCAGCAAGCCCTCGGTCTTCAGCAAAACTATTGGTTGTAAAAGAGAGTACTTTTGAAGATTATTCTATGCAAGATTTTCCTCAGTTGCTTCCCAAAGATGCGCTGCTTATTGCAAATGAAACTTCCGTACTGCCAGCTCGATTTATGGCTGTTCGAAAAGAGACTCTCGGGAAAGTTGAAGGTTTATTTCTTGAAGAGATTGCTCGAGGTTGGAGCGTTATGCTCAAGAGTAATGGGAAGTTACGTGTTGGAATTACTTTACAGATTGCAGATGGAATTGATTTGACATTGCTTCAAAAAAGTGGGGCGCATTGGATTTGTTCATGTTCAAGTACTCGTTCTGCGCAGGACATTCTTATGGAGTGTGGAACAACTCCAATTCCACCGTACATCGTGCGGGCTCGTGGTGATGAAGTCGTTTTAGATTCAATTGATCGAGAAGACTATCAAACGGTGTTTGCTGACCCGACTAAATGTGAATCGGTTGCTGCGCCAACCGCTGGATTGCATTTTGACAATTCCCTGTTGAGCGAACTTACGCAAGCGGGGATAGAGCGAGTGAATGTTACGCTCCATGTTGGGGCTGGCACTTTTAAGGGAATTGAAACTCAGAACATCAACGATCATGTGATGCATCATGAACTGTGGGCTGTTTCACAGGCTACTCTTGAGGCTATTGCACGGGCGAAGGATGAATGCAGACCAATCATCGCCGTTGGTACGACGACTGTCCGCACTTTAGAATCTTTACCCCCCAAAGATTCATGGCCCACAAGTGGGGGACTTTCTGGTTCGACCGATTTATTGATTACTCCTCCGTATTCATTTCAACTTGTGGATGGCATTTTGACCAACTTTCACTTACCCAAATCAACACTGCTCGCTCTCGTTGCTGCAAAAATCGGTATAGAACGACTTCATGCTTGTTACAAAAAGGCGATTGCTTCTGATTATCGTTTTTACTCTTTCGGAGATGCCATGTTTATCCTTCCTTAAAGGGGCAAAGTATTGTATGCTGTCAGTGCACGGATGCACACGATTGAATCGCTAGTACAGGGACTTGATGCACGGATGTTGGTCGATGGAGCAACAGTCGTGACGGATGTTGTGCAACATTCAGATCGGGTGAGCAAGGGGGCAGTTTTTATCGCAAGAAGTGGGGTTCGGCGGGATGGCGCTGCATTTATCGATGACGCAGTTACAAAGGGAGCCGTTGCAATTGTGTGTACCCCAGATGTCGCAACTACGCTTATGCACCGAAACGTCGCCGTTGTTGAAACATGCGACCCTTGTAACGTCGGTGCGATTGTAGCGGAACGATTTCATGGAAATCCTTCAAAAAAACTAAAACTTGTTGGCGTAACTGGTACCAATGGCAAAACAACTGTCTCATGGTTAGTACAACATATATTAAATTTCTCTGGAATGAAGTGCGGAATGCTTGGCACAATTGTGTGTGACGATGGGCTCGCTGAACATCAATCTTCACTGACTACTCCTAGTTTTTGCGACATTGGAAAAACACTTCATTCGATGGTTGATAACGGTTGCGAAGTTGCGGTAATGGAATGTTCAAGTCACGCGCTTGATCAAGGAAGAGTTGCAGCACTTGATTTTGACATTGGCGTGTTTACAAATTTATCTGGGGACCATCTTGATTATCATGGCTCTGCTGATTCATATTTGCAAGCAAAGATGAAACTGTTTGATTTAGTTTCTACTTTTGCAGTTGTAAATATGGATGATCCCGCAAGTTGGTCAGTCGCTGACAGGGCAAAGGCAAAAGTACTTTCGTGCAGAACAGAGAGTGACGCCGCATCATCTTGGGTTGAAATTTTAGATGAAAAACTTGACGGATCAGATATTAGGTTGCATGGTGAATGGGGAACGCTTGAGGCGCACCTGCCACTTCTTGGAAGGCATAATGCGACAAACGCATTGCAAGCGGCAGTCGTAGGACACACTCTTGGAGTGAAAAAAGACGACATAGCAAAGGCGATTTCCTGCGCAGTTTCGCCTCCGGGAAGACTTGAACGAGTGCAAGCAGATGGCTCAACTGTATTTGTTGATTTTGCTCATACTGATGATGCTCTGGAAAAAATGTTGTGGTCTGTCCGTGAATTGTTGCCAGAAGGCGGGAAGTTACATGTTGTCTTTGGGTGTGGAGGCGATCGAGATAGATCAAAGCGGGCAAGAATGGGTTGCATAGCTTCTACGGTTGGAGATGTCGCGTACGCTACGAGCGACAATCCCAGAAGCGAAGACCCTGAAGATATTCTTGACGAAGTATTACGAGGCGTTCCGGAGGACCGAACCTCGTTAGTTCGGCGAATTGTTGATCGGAAGGAAGCAATTCAAACTGCAATCGGATCAGCTGCTCAATGTGATGTTGTTGTTATTGCAGGAAAGGGCCATGAGAAGAATCAAATACTTCGCGATAGAGTGATTCCCTTTGATGATGTTCAAGTTGCGATTCAAGCAATGCAACTTCACAATACGAGTAAGCATTCATGACCTTCACAAGTTCTCAACTTGCGAGTTATGTATATGGATCGTTGCGAGGTGATTCAGAAGTTCAATGTTGCGGTGCGTCTATTGACTCTCGCAGTTGTGCGAGAGGGAACGTTTTTTTTGCTTTGCAAGGAGAGCATGCAGATGGGCATGAGTTTGTTGATGATGCAATAGAAGCTGGCTGCAGTGCAATTGTCGCAGAGCGCGAGCTTAAGGTTGGAATTCCTGTTGTGTTTGTTCAAGATGCTCGCAAAGCATTATTCAATCTTGCAATGAGTAGGCGGGAAGAACTTTCAGTGCAGAAAGTCGTCGCAATAACAGGTTCGGTTGGTAAAACGACAACGAAAGATCTAATTGCATCTTTGCTCGGCGAACACGTAGTTGCTTCTGAAAAAAGTTTTAACAACGATTTGGGAGTTCCACTCACGGTTCTTTCTGCGGAAGAAGCGACGTATCTCGTAGCCGAAGTTGGAGCAAATGATGTTGGTGAGATTGGCCCACTTGCTACGTTGGTTAAGCCAGATATTGCTGTCTTGACTTCTATTGATCATGCACATTTAGAGGGCTTTGGCGATTTTGAAACTGTGTTATCTGAAAAAGTGAAGTTGCTTCAAGCGCTCCCAAGCGATGGGATTGCGATTGTTCCTGATACGATTGATTTGTCTACTTTTTCAATTGCAGCTTCGATCTGTACTGTTGGAACATCTTTGGATGCTGATGTTCATGTTTCTGTCGGCATTAACGATGCAGGATACGCTATGCTGAAAATAGGGGCAAACAAAGTAAAACTTTCCCTGCTTGGTGTGCACAACGCTTTGAATGCAGCGCTTGCACTTGTTGCGAGTGGTTTTGCTCGTCCAGAGTTCTCGCAAGAGCAAATGATGGAGTCATTGTCTAGTATTGAAGGACCAAAGAGTCGTTTGCAAAAGCAAAATGTTGCTGGCATTACCTTTCTTGATGATTCTTACAACGCTAATCCTGCATCAATGCGATCGGCATTGGAATTGTTCGGTTCTTTGTCATGCAATCGTAAGGTGCTCATTCTTGGCGATATGTTGGAGCTCGGCGAACATGCACATGCAGAGCACCGCCTTCTTTCCAGCAGCATTCAGAGCGCAAACGCAGATATTGTTATTCTTCTTGGGGCTCACATGGAAGTAGCTTCGAAATCAGTCACTTCAATCTATGAGCCTGAAGGATCAGACGAGGCCTTGCTGAGAACAGTTGCATTATTGAATAGTGGTGACACTGTTTTGATTAAGGGCTCGCGTGGAATGCGACTTGAAAGAGTAATTGAAATGTTGAAGCAAACGAAAGTTTTAAACCAGTAGCCGACGATACACCTAACTCATGCTCTATAACTTATTGCAATCTATGAATCAATGGCTCGATAGTGTCGGGCTGTATTCATTTCTTCAGATTCTTTATCAACGAGAGTTTCGAGCATTTGCAGCTGTAGTCGTGGCTTTTTTTATCGTCATTATTTTTGGAAAGCCCATGATTCGACTTTTGACGAAGTGGAAAATCGGGGATCACGCGAATTTTAATCATGCTGAATTAGACGCTCTTATGAAGAGTAAGGAAAACACGCCAACGATGGGTGGTGTTTTGCTTATTGGGTCAGTGTTGATCACTACTATTCTCTTTGCGGATCTATTCAATCAATATGTACGATTGCTACTGGTGGCTATTTTCATGTTTGCAGTCTTGGGAGGTGCAGACGATTATTTAAAGCTAGTTGCGGGGCATAGAAAGCCTGGCTCTAGAGATGGTCTGTATCGTTGGGAAAAATTGCTTTTTCAGTTTGGCATCGGTGTAGTGGTTGCTCTTATGGCGTGGAAGTACGCTGATGTGAGCGACGCTGCACACTCGTTGACACTGCCATTTGTTCGAACGTATGTCCCAGGAACGGAGTCGCTCACGATTTCCCCACATGTCATTATTCTTGGCGCAGGGTCATTTATCTTTTTATCAATTTTTATGGTGATGTTAATGTCCAATGCTGTGAACATTACTGATGGGCTTGACGGTTTGGCTCCTGGCACGGTGATGATTGCTAGTTTTGCAATGATGGTCTTGTGTTACATCGCCGGTTCGCCAGTTTTTGCAAGTTATTTGTTAATGCCGTATATTGAAGGCGCTGCGGAAATGATGGTTGTTGCAGGTGCAGCTGCTGGTGCTTGTCTTGGGTTTTTATGGTTCAACTGTCATCCTGCGCAGGTCTTTATGGGTGATACCGGATCGATGCCCCTTGGTGGATTACTTGCGACGATTGCAATTATCATTCGCCAAGAGTTTTTGCTTCTTATTATTGGTGGCATTTTTATAATTGAAATCGGAAGTAGTTTTTTGCAGATTTACTATTCAAAGTTTACTGGTGGAAAACGGCTCTTTCGTTGCGCTCCTATCCATCACCATTTCCATGGGAAGGGGTGGTCGGAATCACAAGTCGTCATTCGTTTTTGGGTCGTTGCGGTCATTCTTGCCATGATTGCGTTGGTCACCATAAAAATGCGTTAATTTTGAAATGAGCCAAATTTCTACCGACTGCTTAAACGCATAATTAGCTCAGAGCCAATTAATGTAATTAATTGGCTCTGAGCTAATTTATGTGTAGTATTCACAAGGGGTTACGTGTCGGGATAATGGATTGCTGCTTCGAGGTCAATGATGGCATTGGGAAGCGGGGGCGCTTTTTTAAATCGGTGTTGTCGCATCATCTTCACCAGCGTTGCCATGTCGCCGTGAAGTGGTGCTGTGAATTCGACGGGTGTATCTGAAATTGGATGTGTAAAAGCAAGATAGCCCGCGTGAAGCGCTTGCCTTTGAATCACGAATTCGGTGCGTTCTAAATCGCATTCTACTCCGCGGGGAACTATATCAAGCACTTTGAGATGTTTGCCACCGTAGATATCATCCCCAACAATGGGGTACCCTAAATGTTGAAGATGTAAACGTATTTGATGTGTTCGACCAGTTTTCAAATCTAGTTCTAGGAGAGTAAAGCCGTCGTATATTTCTCGTACATGAAACACTGTTACTGAAGGTTTGCCAGTGTCATCCCATCGAACTGCATAGCCGTCTCGCTTTGTTGGATGCTTTCCCAGAGGGACATCAATTACATCCGTGAGCGATTCGACTTCGCCATGAACTACAGCAAGATATCGCTTTTTCGTTTTTCGTTGTTCGAATTGTTTTCCAAGGCGCCAATGAGCAGTGTCAGTTTTGGCTGCAACCATGACTCCCGTTGTGTGACGATCTAGTCTATGCACTACTCCCGGTCGCGCAAATTCTTCGCCGACAGAGGAGAGTTTGCCATCGCTCTCATGTTGGAAGTGCCATGCCAGCGCGTTGATAATAGTTCCAGACTTATTCGATCGGGCTGGGTGCACGATGATGTCATCGTCCTTGTTAAGAACGATTAGTGCGCTGTCTTCATAGATGACTTTGAGTGGGATATCTTCTGCAGGAATATCAGTTGAGGGTGGTGGTGGCAAAATAACATTTACGATATCGCCCTTGTGTATTTTAGTTGAGCCCTTGGGGAAGGATTCATTTATAGTAACGGATTTTTCTTCGATGAGCCGCTTAATGTTTGTTCGTGATAAAAAGGGGATCCGAGTTGCAAGATAGCTATCCAATCGACGATTGAGATTTTTGGAAATTGTAAATGTCACCTCTATGGGTGCATCGTCTTCTCCCCGGTGTTCTTCATATGCTTGAAAAAGCGCTCCAGTATCGATATTCCCGCCGCCGTCTAGAAACTTTTTTGGCCGATTCCTCGGCGAGCGCATTGTCACTTCTCAGTTTCAGAAAGATCAGTCAATGAGTCAATCGTCGGATTTACTTCGGCAGGATCTCGCTGTTGTGATTGTTTGTTCCAAGAAGTGACTTCTGCATCTGTTGGGAGCAACACTTCTTCCGACAAACCTGCAAGCGAGTCAATTCTTTTTTGTGCTTGTGATGCAAGTGCAGGATATTGTTCACCTGTGCGAGCTATTACTGCTTCATAAAAAGTTCTTGCGTCTTCAATGTTGCCGGTTGATTCTGAGACTGCTGCTCGACCATTGAGCCCACTAATTGTGAAAAGCGCACGCTCAGGTGACTTGTCATCTTTCTCGACAACAAGTGCATATAGTCCATCAGCTTTTTGAAGGTAAAAAGTTCGGTCTTCCGCAGAAAGAATCGTGGTAATGTTATCATCACTTCCAATTGTTTTGCCAGAAATGACTGAACCCATGTAGCCATCAGCTGCGCTGAGTAGCCCAAGTTGGTGAAGGGAGTCTATTTCAGTGTATGTCTGTGCAACGTCTTCAAGGGAAGCAGGCAATCCCGATTGGCCTGCTTCAATATATGAAATCCATGCTTCTGCACGTTCTGCCACTTTTCCTTGTTGGTATTTTACAAAGAAGAGATATGCAGAAATAACAATCATGATGATTAGTAAGTAACTTGGTCCCTTTGTCTTCAACCAATGAACGAAATCTTCGTTTACATTGCTCTCAGAGAGATCAGCTGTTTGAATATCTTTTAATCGATCGCGGTCCATAGGGAGACTCCTCATAGAGAATGTGGCATTCTAGCCCATTGTGAGCAATCTAGCAAATTGTTACAAAGGTATGGTTACTTTAAATGAAGCCTGTCTGTAGCGTTTTCGAGTTGTTGTAAGCATGAAGCAAGGTATCTTGGATCACCCTCTGATTGCATAAAAGCGGGCGCAGTCGCTGCGAGTAGTGTCCTTCGAATATCTACAAGTTCAGTGTAATTGTCATCAACACGCATTCCCAATGACTTACGTGCTGTAGCCATCGCATGAACCGGCTTTGAAGCGTTTAGCCGACTTTTATGTCCCCAAAGTTGTCGTTCAAGATACACAGCATCTTCCACCCAATGCCCAGCGTGAACCTCAGCAAGATCAATGAGGGAAACCTTCGCATCTGGTTCATCACTTCGACACATCGCGTTCGCGAAATGAAGATCGCCATGGAGCCACTGGTCGATTCTTCGCCCACGCCAGCGCTCTAAGAGTTCGCTTAATTTTTTTGAAAGAATGGAGTGCGCTTTTTTCCACTTTGATTCGTTTTTTATATGGTTTTCTCGAACGCTTTTTTTTGCAGTTTTTAGAAGTGTTTTCCAGTCTTCTCGGCGACCCTCTTGGTTAACAGGAAACTCGCTAGCTTGTTTCGTGAATCGTGCAGCTGCATTTGCAATTCGATCAATATTAGAAACATCCCAATGTTTCCCAAGTGGCCCCACGGGGAATCGTTCGATGACCATCCATGCAAGATCATAACCATTGATTTGTTCGCCACTCGCAAATAGTTTAGGTGCAACTCCATTTGCATCTTGCATGCAACGAGTCCACCGTAATTCACGTTCAACAACAGGCAATTTCACTACAACTTCTGAACATTCGCCATGTTCATCTTCCCAAGTTGCAAAACCAGTTGCAGCGCCGCCTCGTTGCCAATCTGTTCGGAACCAATGTATATCCCGAATCTGATTTTGTGTTTGTTTGATGAGTACTGGTTCTAGCGAACTAGCAAGAGAAGATGGAATCATGCTCGCGGCATACTCAATCACTCTTGCATTTCCTTTGTTTCTCGCACGCCTAAAGGGTAGTATGAATGAGAAGAAGAATCAAGTCAGTTGACCGTAGGGGTTGCTCAAAACGCAGTTTGAACGTAGTTTATGGGGGTGATAACCTCAGAATGGGATGTACTCGTTATAGATTTAGATGGCACGCTCTTGTGTAAACAGGGCGAAGTTTCGGATCAAAATCTACATGCTTTGGATGAAGTTCGGAAGCACGGAATAGAAATTATCGTGGCAACGGGCCGAAGTTATGCAGAGTGCAAACACATATTGGACAGAATGAATCACTTTGGCATTTGCATCACAGCGGGTGGCTCTCAACTTACAGATTGCGATGGAAAGGGGATTGCTCGGAATACTGTAGACCAGGAGATTGTTGAAACGGTAGCGTTGCGTGTGTTGCAAAATAACCATCGTTGTTTGCTATTAAAAGATGCAACAGTTTGTGATTCGCAATATGTTCTTGTTGGCGATTCACCTTTGCACCACGCTTCTACATGGTGGTTTGAGACTTTGGGAATCGATATTCATGAAGTGCTCACAATTGATGAAGATCCATGGCCAGAACATACATTGCGTGTTGGTGCAGTGGCGAAGGAAGAGCACTTATTGCCCATAGCAATTCACCTAGAAGCAGAGCTTACTGGCAAGGCGAAGTTGCAACATTGGTCAGCAGTAACGAGCTCTGAAGCTACTGGTTCCTCGACGCACCTTCTTGAGGTTTTTGGTCACAGTGTAAATAAATGGTCGATGCTACAGATGTATTTTGGCGAAGAACTCAAGCAGAAGCGTATTGCAGCAATCGGCGATGGGCTGAACGATATTGAAGTGTTACAAGAAGTCGGTCTCTCTATCGTGATGGAAAATGCAAACAACGATGTACAAAAACATGCGGATGTACTAGCGGGACACCATGACAAAGATGGCTTTTCGGAAGCGATGCACCGCTGGATTATCCCTCCACTAGGGCAACAATGAAGAGCGCCACATCAAAACAATCCTCTTCAGAATCTGTTTGGCCAATTCCCTCTATTTTTGAAGGCATTAAAGAGTGTGAGCCTATTTGGAAAGTGTATTCACCAAAATGTGAACCGTTTTGGCGTGTTGCTTCTGCAGATCGGTCTTGTTCTGAAGTGTATGCGGCGTGTAGGGGGGTTACTCTTGCAAGCGAAGAGGGTAAGCCTGCGGTTGTTTTTGTGCCAAATAGACAACTCGTAGCAGCAATGAAATTTGCGAGTCAAGTTGTGGTGCGAGCGCCGCTCCTACTTGTTGTTGAAGATCATCCATTTCTTGCTCCTCAATTACTTCCAAGAGAGGCTGCAAAGAGAGCGGGACTCTGTGTTGTGGAACCATGTACGCCTTCTGAAGTTGCTTTTTGCGCAGCGTCGGCTGCAGCATTGTCGTCTGCAACTTCTAGACCAGTTGTGCTTGTGACTCATCACGGTTTGCTTGGTGGCTCTGCAACGGTTGGTAAATCACAGCCGCATGACTCTCAATTGTTTCGACACACATTAGAATCAATTTCACCAATTCGTCTAGGTAGAAAGTTAGAACTAAATCGGCAACGAAGTTTGCCAAGTCCCGGAGAAAAAATCTCCGTAGGATTTGTGACAGTTGGATTGTCGGACCCTTCTTTGCGATATCTCGTGAGTGAGTTGCAGTTACTTGGACGAGTTCCAATGCTAAACATCCGTCTTATTCATCCGTTAGATGTGGTTCCAGTTGAAAGACTGCTTTCTCGTTGTCGACATGTTGTTGTCCTTGAGCCACGCCCTGGCGAAGTTGAAGGTGAAATTATTTCTATAGCGCAAAGAATGCTGCGAGAAGGAAGGGAAGTAGCAGCAATTTGGGGCAAGGAATTGCCGCCATTAGACCCAGCATTCGATCCAGTTAGGGTGCCTGTTGATTCTCTTCATCCTTCAATCGTAGCGAGATTGACACAGCATCTTTTGCATGATGTGAAACCATCAGCAAATGTAGGCGATCAATTACTTCGGGCACTTCCTGATTTGCATATTTCTTCTACAAACCAAACTAGTTTTGGCACAAGTGCAGCGTTGAAGCTTTTGCAAGAAACGTCAGTTCGAGTTTTGGAAGGGATGAAAACAACACAGTCATTTGTTGTTGACGGCAAACACTACGGTGAAGAGTTGAGTAACCGAGTGTTTATAGAAACTTGGGGTGAGAGCACATTTATTGCTGATGGTGCAGATGTTGTACGTGATGCACAAGGAAAAAGAGATCCCCGTATTCTTCTTGTTTGGCGCAGTGGTGAAAGTGGAAATTCACTTTCTATGATTATTGAATCACTTGCGTTTACTAAGGGGGATAACCAGAACAATGTTGATGAAGTTTCTCTTGATAATGGAGAAGAACTAGAGTTGGCCATTGAAAACGCAACGGCAAGAGAGGGGATATCAATCATTATCGTGAGTGATGGGGTAGAACCACGATTTGATATAGAAAAATTAGCTGAATCTACGATGGATATCGACCGTCGCGGTTTTCGCCCACAGCACGCGATTGTTATTCCGATTGAACAGATGGCTGCTGTTAGAATTGAGCCGATTGAGCCGTGGCTCCCAAGAGCAGGAACTCCTGCAATGCCACTTGAGTCAACAGTAAGCACTCGCTGGCTTAAACCCCAGTTTCGGCGGTGGCAAGTTTCTCTTCGCCCGATTTTAGAGCGTGTAGAAGTGACCCGAAGCAAGCCGCCTGTTCGGGTTGTGGCTGAAACAACAAAACGGTTGACTCCGCCTCAGCCCATTCATGCAACTGCGTCAACATGGCGTGCGCATATTGCTGGCTATCGTGGTGATCAGCCCGGTGTTGTTGGCAAGGTTCTTCTAGAAGCGGGTATGCAAATGGGATATGAGATCTGTTCACAATGTAATAATGAGTTTGTTGGCGCTGGAAGAAAAGCTTGGTCACAAATTCTTTTTACTAGAACACAGTCTAAACAATCTTTTCGCCCTCTGGTGGCATCGATTCCGTGGGGCGAAGCCGATGTTTTACTTGGATGGGACAGAGAGGAAGTATTGCGATGTTTAAATCCAAAAGACTTGCTGCAAGTTGGCTCTACAGATCGAACGCATGCAATTATTAATACAGACCCTTTGGAAAGACAAGGGCCACTGGTCGGTGCGGATGGTGTCCCTGCGATAATCAATATTGAGACCATTCGAAAATCGTGTAAAACGGAGACAGCAGTTCTTAGAAGTTTTGCATCGCTTGCAAGATATAGATTTCATAACGAGCGCTTAGGGGATATTGTTCAACTTGGGATGGCTTTTCAGTTAGGCTTTATTCCAGCAACCGTTGATGCCATGAATGTTGCAATTGCAAAAGTGGAAGAAGAGGGATATGCGAGGAGTGTAGAAGCTTTTGACTACGGAAGACGTGTTGCTTTAGATCCAGATTCTGCGTGGCAACCTATAAAAGAAGAGTTTCAAGTAGATCTAGCGAGGCTGAAAAAAAGACTCGTTCGCGATTTGCGAAAATCAGGAAAAAAGGGAATTGCAAAAGCAGAAATTGTTGAAAGACTTCTTAGAAACGCAACGCAGTCATTGCCTGGCCTAATGGAGTCTGTTGAAGGGAGGCAAGCTATGGTCGATCTTGTTAATGCAATCCGGAGGTGTATGCTTTGGGGTGGTGAAGAAACGGCGAATCGATACATGAATGTTCTATGTAAGCTGTATGTTGTTGATCGAGCAGAAACAGGTAGGCAATTGACAAGAAAAGTAATTCTTCCTCTAGCAGAAGCCATTCTTATAAGAGACCCAATCTACTTAGCGAGACTTGCGCGTAGCCCAGAAATTTTACGCCGGATTAAAAATCGATTGAATGTACGTCACTCTCGCGGAGATATTTTGAAGAGACGGTTTTTGTCTCGATTTCGTCTGATGCTCTGGGGCTGGTCGTTGCAAATAGATATGCGCACAAGCGATTGGTCTTCCGTATTGGTCTCTTTAATAGGAAGAGTTGTCCCAAAGCATTGGCGTGGGCATCGTCGAGACCGTGGCGTTCGTGAAGCGATTATTCACGGTGTATCACAGGCGACGATTGAGCCAGAGCAATATGACCAGTGGGTGCAGCGATTTGAAGAGTTGCATCAACTTGCGCTATCAGGGAAGTTGCAGAACACTTCACTCATTGACATCAAGAAGATTCTTCGAGCGTAATTTGTTGGTGTTCTCTTCGTAATTGTCCACAAGCAGCAGAAATATCGCGTCCTCTGCTTGCTCGAATGTGCGAGTTCACGCCTCCTTTGTCGAGAGTTTCTTGGAATCTACGAACTTGCTTTTGCTCAGGTCGCTTAAATACTAAGCCTGGAACTTCGTTATATCGAATGAGATTCACATTGCATCGCAAGGTCTTACACAAATCAGCGAGATCTTTTGCTTGAGCGCTTCGGTCATTAATCCCACCTAGTAAGAGGTACTCGAGTGTGATTTCCCTGCCTGTTGCATCAAAATACGTACTGCATGATTTTAAAATGTCTTCAATCGGCGCGAACTTTGCCCAAGGAATAAGTTGTTTTCGCAAAGTGTCATTTGGAGCGTGCAGGCTAAGAGCAAGTGTGACGGGGATGTCAAAGGTTGCAAGACGTTCGATAGCTTTTGGTAAGCCGACTGTTGATACGGTTATCTTTCTTGCCCCGATTCCTAGACCCCACGGTGCATTCATGATTCTAATTGCTCTGGTCACAGCATCGTAATTTGCGAGTGGTTCGCCCATGCCCATAAAAACCACGTTTGTAATTTGATTTGCATCAAGTCGAATGAGCTGCTCAACTATCTGGCCAGTTGTTAGGTTGCCATCAAGTCCTTCTTGTCCAGATGCGCAGAACGTGCAACCAACCGGGCATCCAACTTGACTTGACACGCAGGCGGTGGAGCGAGATTTTGAAGGGATGAGCACGCATTCGGTTTGTTTATCTTCTTTTCCCCACGAGAGCAGTGTTTTTTTTGTTCCGTCTGAAGCATTTTTTGTCGTTACTACGTTTGAATCTCGAAGATAGATGCATTCATCAATTTTTTCGCGAACATCTTTTCGAATGTTCGTCATTTCAGAAACAGATTCGACTTGTTTTTTATAAATCCAACTTAGTATTTGATCGCATGCATATGCAGGCATTCCTAAATTGGCTGCGAGTGCTTCGACGTCCCTTGGAAATAACTCAAGTGCATGTGTCTTCGTGCTCAATGTGTTTTTCCTTCAACCGTAACATCAATACCTTGAATAAAGTTTGTGAGGGAGGACGGCATTGAGAATGACATGCCCTCATCGACATCAAGTTCGTTTGTAAGTTCCCCATTATAGTTGTCCATGAGATACGTAACAATTTCCTGAACGAGATGCTCAGGAGCACTTGCGCCGGCTGTGATAAGAATGGAATTCACATTTTCTAGCCATTCGTGTTGTATTTTTGTAACGTCATCAACAAGATATGAAGGTGTGCCTGCGGTCTTTGAAATTTCAGTGAGCCGAAGCGAATTGGAACTATTCTGGCTTCCAACAACTAATACTAAGTCTGCTTCTGGCGCATCTTCTCTGACGGAGATTTGCCGATTCGTTGTTGCGTAACAAATGTCATCAGTAGGAGGTGCATGTATTTCAGGAAAAGCAGTTCGCAATGATTTGATAATGATTTCAGCGTCATCAGTACTGAGCGTTGTTTGCGTGAGGTAGACCAACTTTGTAGGGTCATGTACATTAAGCTGCGGTATGTCTTCTGGACGTTCTACAATTTGGATTGCTTCAGGCGCTTCGCCTTGTGTGCCGACAACTTCTTGATGGTTTCGATGTCCAATTAACAGAATTTGCCAACCTCGTTTTGCATATCGGATTGCCTCGGTATGCACTTTTGTTACAAGTGGGCAGGTTGCATCAATGCAAACGAGAGCTCGGTCGCTTGCCTCTTTCTTCACCGCTGGGCTAACGCCATGGGCGCTAAACACAACCACCGAATGTTGCGGAATTTCTTCAATAGTCTCGACAAAAATTGCTCCTCTTTCTTTGAGTCGTTCAACAACATGTCGGTTGTGCACTATTTCGTGAAAGACATACAAGTTCTTGTCCCCAAGAACATCAAGTAGTTGATCGACAATTTCAACTGCCATGCGAACACCTGCACAAAACCCCCGAGGGCTAGAAAGTTTGATTCGCATCTTTGCATTGTACGTGTTTGTGTCAGACCCGTCGCGCGTAACGGGTCTGTCCCCAGACATTACAGAGCCGCAGAGGGCACAGAGAGGAAAAGTAATAACTTGTATTCTCCGAGTCTCTGCGCCTCTGTGGCCCTATTAAAAAGTATTGGAAGCTGGGTTTGGCATTTTTAAGTTCACGTCTTTTCAGCTTACTCGTCGTAGACCCGTTACATTCCAAGAGATTTCCACAGAAACGCGTACACGTCGGCAGCTTCTTCGATGCGCAAAGATGTCGGTTTCCCGGCACCATGTCCAGCTCGAGTTTCAATTCGAATGAGGACAGGGTTATCACATGATTGTGCATTTTGAAGCGCTGCGGCAAATTTGAAACTATGTGCTGGAACGACACGGTCATCGGTATCACCAGTTGTTACCAATGTTGGTGGGTAACAAGTTCCTTTTCGGACATTGTGATACGGTGAATATTGAAGTAAATAGTTAAACATTTCTGGTTCGTTTGGATCACCGTAGTCGCTTGTCCATGCCCAGCCAACAGTGAAGAGAGGGAAACGAATCATGTCTAATACACCAACTGCAGGGAGGCACGCTCCAAAGAGTTCAGGTCGTTGCGTCATGCACGCACCAACAAGCAAGCCGCCGTTGCTTCCACCTTGGATTCCAAGCTTACTTGATTTAGTCCATCGATTATCAATAAGCCACTGCGCACATGCAATGAAATCATCAAAACATTGTTGTTTCTTTTCTAGCATGCCACCTTCGTGCCACTCCCGACCATATTCACTGCCTCCACGAATACAGCCGACTGCATAAATGCCACCCATGTTGATCCATGTTGCTCTTGAAGCAGAGAAACGTGGAAGAATTGGAATATCAAATCCTCCATATCCATAGAGAAGGAGTGGGTTATTTCCATCAAGCATAGTGTCTTTGTGTGAAACGAGAAAGAGTGGAACTTTCTTCCCATCTGAACTTGTTACAAACTTTCTTCTAACAACGATATCGTCAAGGTTTATTGGGAAAGAAGTTTTCCAAACCAAAGTAGTTTGTCCAGTTGGTAAATCAAGCGTGTATATTGAAGGCGGTTGGTTGTAACTAGAGAAAGACCAGTACACAGTCGTGTCTCTATTTTGACCTGCGAAACCACTTGCTGTACCGATGCCTGGCATTTCAACGGTATACAGTTTCGTGCCATTTAGGGCGTGTACTGTTGCTTTGCTAGACGCGTCTTCAAGCCACGTCGCTGTTATTTTGCCCCCAACAATATCAGCTGACCTGAGAATAACATGTTGCTCAGGAATGACCACTTGCCAAGCAGGAGTTTCTGCTCCGACATCAACTGAGACAATTTTTCCTTTTGGTGCGTTTCGATCAGTTTTGAACCAAAGCGTATCGCCGATTCCGCCAATTAACTCAACAGATGCATCAAAACTTGGAATAAGCCAATGAAGCGTATCGTCTTGAGGGCCCTTAATTAGAACAGCGTTGTTTGAAGAAGTGCCTTCGTTAACGGAGACGACGAGCCAGTTGCCATTTTTAGTTACAGAGGCGCCATAAAATCGATCGGGGTGATGAGCATCGGACCATACAAGTGTGTCTTTCGATTGTGGCGTACCAATTCTATGCAACCACAGTTCTGATCCATCAGTAGTTTCTACATGTCCTTCTATGTTTGACTTTGGGTACTTTGAGTAGTAGAACCCGCTCTCATCTGGAAGCCAAGAGGGGGAATCATTTTTAATATCCCGCAATATTTCAGGAAGCTCCTCCCCAGTTTTTAAATTTTTGGAGTACCAAGTCGACCAGTCAGAGCCAGCATCGGAAATGCCCCAAGTGACGTATGTTCCCTCTGGGCTAGGACTGTACATTGATAGGGCTCGAGTGCCATCTTGTGAAAAAGTATTTGGGTCCAGTAGTACTGTGTCTATGTTTGATGGCGAGCTGCCGGTAAAAATTACACTGTGATTTTGAAGTCCAGTATTTCTAGATTGAAACCACCGTTTTCCTCGATGAAACGGTTGTCCATATTTGGGATAATTCCACGCATCTGTAAGTTCTTTTCGAATACGGGGAAGTGCTTCAATTGAATCTAAGTATTTTCTGGTGATTGTGTTTTCACTCGTTACCCAATTTAGAACGTCTTCGCTTTTGCGAACGTCCTCTTCTAGCCATCGGTATGGGTCGGGTACTTCAGTGCCGTGAATTGTTTCAACAACTTCGCCGCGAACCGTTTTTGGATATGAGAGCGTTGGCGTATCGGAAACGACGCAAAGTAATGCAAGGGTCAACAACATGAATGGAGCCCAACGACGTTAGGAAGTTCTTGCAAACCATCGGTGAGATCAATTGGTCCATCTTCTCCAGTGAGAACATCGGCTTCATAGTGGACACTTATCGAATGGTCCGCAGAAAAAATTGGCCACGTGCCTCGCTTGTTCTCAATTTGAGAGGTGCCGATGCTAAGCATTGGTTCCACTGCAATGAGCATGCCGGGCTCGAATATTCTCCAAGCATCGGGCCACTCAGATGGGTGGGATGGAACAACGTTGGAAACAAACGGTGGTGCGTGTAACGTCTTTCCATATCCATGCCCCCCAAGTCCGCGGATGAGATGAAACCCATACTGTTTTTCTGCAACGCCTTGGCAAGCTTTTGCAAAGTCCATAAGTGGTCTGCCTACTTGCATTGCTGCAATTCCGGCAGCGAGAGATTCTTTTCCTGCCTGCATGAGTCGAAGATTTTCGTCGCTTGCGTGTTCAATTGCCCACGTCCATGCGGCATCTCCAATCCAACCGTGATGTAGGACTCCTATATCTATAGAGATTATGTCACCCGGTTGCAGGGGCGCTAGTGACATCACATGTGTGCCATGGACAACACAGTCATTTACTGAAATACACGAATGGCTTGGAAAAGGAGGTTGCCCTGGAATTCGGTATTTTAAAAATGCGCTTTTGCACTTTAGAGTATGCAACATATTTGCAACGAACGAATCAATTTCAGGAAGTGTAAGGCCTGCTCGCAAGAACTCTGTGAGCCCTTTGTGAACATCAACGACATGTCGTGCAGAAAGTTTTGCAGCTTCCACATCTTTGCCTTGAATAAGCGGCACAGTTTTCATCTGTCATCCTCAATTTCTATTTCACCATCAGTGAGTAGATGCACAATCTCTCCTTGAATTGCTACGAGGAGGGGAGTTCCAGCGGCGATGTGCCAAGCGAGTTCTCTTTCATCATTGCAATCGAGTAATTGAATGTCGGCCCGTTTGCCAACTTCAATGCTTCCAATTGTTTTTTGAAGGCCAAGAACGCAAGCAGCGTTGAATGTCGAAGCGGTGATTGCTTCGGCAGGAGTAAAACCAAGTCGCCGACAAGCGAGTGAAAGTGTAAATGGCATCGAAGGGCTTGGCGCAGAACCGGGATTGTAATTAGTCGCAATTGCGACGGAACATCCAAGGTCAAGGATGGTTCGACCTCGAGCGTATGCATCGTGCAAACAGAAACCAGATGCAGGCAAGAGGACTGCAGTCGTGTCACTCGATGCCAAATGCGAGAGTTCTTCATCGGTTGACGCTTCGAGATGGTCAACACTTACTGCTCCCATATCTATGGCCTTGCGTAACATGCCTAGAGGATTGAACTGATCGACATGGGCGCGTATGGGGCAATCTAATTCGATTGCTCGTTCGAAGAGTGCGGTTGTTTCTTCAACTGACCATGCACCTTCTTCACAATACGCGTCACATGTAATGCCAGGAAATTCCTGAGCAATCGCTGGTAGGGTTTCATTGATAACAATATCAGTGAAATTTTCAACGTCTGGATCAATAGCATGCGCTCCGAGAAAGGTTCCAACAATTAATTGTGGAACACTTTGAGCTGCGTCATGAATTGCGCGGAGCATTTTTAATTCGTCAATTGTCGTAAGGCCATATCCACTTTTGATTTCTACAGTTGTGGTTCCAAGCGATGTCATTAGTCCTAGTCGGCCGAGTAACTCATCACATAAACTTTCCTTAGTCGACTCTCGAACAGCGCGAACCGTGGACATTATTCCACCGCCTTGTTTTAGAATTTCTAGATAGGGAACGCCCTGGAGTCCTAATTCAAATTCGTTGAGGCGACTGCCAGCCCAGCATGTATGTGTGTGGCAATCTACGAACGTTGGCATGACGACTCTTCCGCTCGCGTCAACAATAGGAATATCTTCATTACTGTCGATGATGTCTTCATCAGGAACGCCTTCGCCTACATGCGCAATTATTCCGTCACGGATGAGCAGGTGACCAATCTCAATGATGCCGAGATCGTTCATCTCTTCAATTCGACGAGGTGTGTTTCCCCCAGACAGGGTGAGAATTCTAGCGTTGATAATGATAAAGCTAGTCACGAGGTGTTACCTGCATTGGTATTTTGACTTGTTGGTCTTTTGCGCATCGGATTGCCTCAGTGTAGCCCGAATCAACATGCCTGAAAATACCCATCATCGGATCATTTGTGAGTACGCGTTGCAATCTTTTAGCTGCTGCGTCTGTGCCATCAGCCACGATGACTTGTCCAGCATGTTGTGAGTAACCGATGCCAACGCCGCCGCCATGATGAAAACTTACCCAACTTGCACCACTTGCAATGTTGAGTGCGAAATTAATAAGTGGCCAATCGCTCACAGCATCAGTGCCATCAAGCATGCCCTCGGTTTCGCGGTTCGGACTTGCTACGCTTCCACAGTCAAGATGGTCCCGACCAATAACGATTGGAGCGGATATTTCACCATTGCGAACGAGATCGTTAAATGCTATTCCAGCCTTGTCGCGTTCGCCCAGACCAAGCCAACAAATTCTGCAGGGGAGTCCCTGGAACGCAACGCGGTCTTGTGCCATAGTAATCCAACGTTTGAGCGATTCATCTTCTGGAAAAAGCTTTAAGATGGTTTCATCGGTCTTTCGTATATCTTCTGGATCTCCAGATAATGCGCACCAACGGAAAGGACCACGACCTCTGCAAAACTGCGGGCGGATATATTCTGGAACAAATCCTTTAAAGTCGAACGCATCTTCAACGCCTTCATCAAAGGCGCGTTGACGGATATTATTGCCGTAGTCGAACGTTTTTGCGCCTTGGTGCATGAACCACAGCATAAGTTTGACGTGTTCAGACATAGTTGCAATCGATTGTGCGACATATCTTTCTGCATCTCGTTCACGAAGGGAATCAGCTTCTTCACGAGTCATCCCAGTTGGGTAATACCCAACAAGCGGATCGTGTGCAGATGTTTGGTCGGTGAGTATTTCAGGAATAATATTCCGTTCCTTGAGTCGTGCAAGCAAGTCAACAATGTTACCGAGAAAGCCAATTGAAATTGGTTCTTTTGTTGTTGTTGCTTCAACAGCACGGTCAATGGCATTGTCGATGTTTTCGACAATTTCATCGAGGTAACGATCTGTTACTCGTTTTTCTAATCGCTCAATACAAACATCAGCGATGAGGCACGTGCCATCATTCATCGTTACTGCCAGTGGCTGTGCTCCACCCATCCCGCCACAACCGCCAGTGACTGAAAGTGTCCCTGCAAGCGAACCGCCGAAGTGTTGCCGAGCGCATTCGGCAAAAGTTTCGTATGTACCTTGCAAAATGCCTTGCGTACCGATGTAAATCCAAGACCCCGCAGTCATTTGCCCGTACATCATTAAATCTCGTGCCTCGAGGTCGTCGAAAATCTCTTGGGTTGCCCAATACGGTACAAGGTTGCTATTCGCGATAATAACGCGCGGAGAATCGACAGTTGTCGTTGCAATACCAATGGGTTTGCCAGATTGTACGAGTAGTGTTTCGTCTGGCTCTATCGATTTGAGTGAAGCAATAATGGCATCGTATGAATCCCAGTTGCGAGCTGCTTTGCCGCGGCCTCCATAGACAACGAGATCTTCTGGACGCTCTGCAACTTCAGGGTCGAGGTTGTTCATCAACATTCGCATTGCAGCCTCTGCTTGCCATGTTTTACAGGTCAATGTTGAGCCTCTGGTTGCACGTATTGTGCGTTTTTGGTTTTTAATTGAGGGTGCCATAATTACCACGATGGTATCCGCTCCATCCAATCTTTGCACGGTGTACTATGAGAGGAACTCTAGAGAAAAAGGAGAGTCAAAATGGCTATGCAAACTGAAATCACAATGGAAACGATTACTACAGGGACTTTTTGTTGGAATGAACTTGCTGTTCGAGATACTGAAAAAGCAATTGCTTTCTATACAGCACTTTTTGGCTGGACAGTCGATACTTGTGACCACGGTCCAATGCCGTACACCATGTTTAAGATGGGAGAGTTTCCTGTTGGAGGCATGATTACAATGGACGAAGAATGGCCTGAAGAAACTCCCTCACATTGGGGCTGTTATGTTTCAAGCGATGATGTGGATGCTATGGCAGAAAAAGCTGTCGCTCTTGGAGGCACACTTTGCTGTGGTCCAATGGAAGCTGGAGATGAAGGTCGGTTTGCCGTTCTTAGTGATCCAACTGGTGCAGTTGTAAGCGTATTCAAGGGTGGTGACGGTAAGAATCCAAAGGGGCATGGTTCATTCTGTTGGAATGAATTGCTAACGAATGACATGGAAAAAGCAAGCGACTTTTACACAGGACTTTTCGGTTGGAAGGCTGAAGCGAGTCACACAAGTGCAGAGCCGTACACTGTCTTTATGAATGGCGAAGTCTGGGCAGGTGGCATGATGAAGATGCACTGGGTAGGCCAGCCAGCATGGCTTGGATATGTAAGTGTAGAAAATGTTGATATGACAGCATCAAAGGCAGTAGAACTTGGCGCAACACTCTGTGTTGAGCCGGCGGATATACCGGGCATTGGACGATTCGCAGTATTTACAGATACTGTTGGAGCTACGATTGCAATCTTTACCGGACTCTCGGAGTGTTGTTCAGACGAGTGTGGTTGCTCAGAATAAGGTTTTGTGAAGTTACTGCTTGACAATTGAGTTGTAACCAACATACTTGACTGATGAGATACCCGTTTATCCATTTTATTTGCGTGCTTTGGATTGGAAGTTTTGCAGTTGCAGATTTGCGATTTCAACATGTGTCTAAATATCAAACAGGTGGAGGCACGACGGGTGTTTTCCCCGCCGATTTAGATGGTGATCTCGATATAGATATTGCAGTTGCAAATCGTTATTCGAATTCAGTGACGGTTTTTTATAATGATGGGCAGGGAAGTTTTGAAACAAGCGTGGAGTATCAAACTGGTTTACATCCAAGGTACGTTGAGGGAGCTGATTTTGATGGTGATGGAGATATCGATCTTTGTACACCAGATTATGAAGGGATGACAGTTTCTGTTTTAGAAAATGGTGGTTCCGGCAGTTTTGTCGTAGAACAGCAGTTCAAATTGTTTACCCCAACTTTTTTATGGATTGACGATTTAGATTCAGATGGCAATACAGATATTGTTACGCTTCACTGGGACGAGACAGCAAATAATCCAAACCAAAGCGATGGAATTATGACGCCACTGTATGGCGATGGCGCGGGCTCGTTTGCAATTGGGGAGTCTGCGTTTGTTGGTGTAGAACCTCGTTGCGGAGCGTCAGCAGATTTGAATGGAGATGGGTTCAACGATGTCGTTGTTGCAGATACTTATGGGAGAACTATATCGATTGTTGCGTCAAGTGGCCCAAGAACATGGGAGCAACGCGCCCAGATTTCTTTGTGGCCAGGTACACCTCGCTATCTAACATTAGGCGATTTTGATAGTGATGGCGATGTCGATATTGCTGCACTCGATAAACTCGGTGATCAAGTTTGGTTCTTGTTTAATGATGGTCAAGCCAATTTTACACTTGAGCAAACAGTAGAAGTTCGAGGTTCCCCACACTCCATGTCCGTAAAGGATGTTGACGGAGATGGCGATTTAGATTTTATAGTTGTTCATGCTGCTTCAGTTGTTCAACTCATTCTATACAACGATGGTACTGGGCATATTGAATCGGTTCAATCAATCAACATCCCTGGAGGGACAACTGAAGTAAAGGTTGCTGATTTTAATGATGACAGCTTATTTGATATTGTGACAGCGAATGTGAATCTAGCGATTGCTGGCATGAGTGTGTTAGAGCAAAAAGAATGTCTTGGATGTGTCCAAAATGCAAAGTTCTCTACTGGAACTTGTCCTCCAATTTCATACAACCAAGATGCTGTAGTGAGTGTTTTCGATGAAGTACATATTCAACTTGTTGGAGAATCATTTACAAGCAATACGCTGGATTACATTGTGACTTCTCTTCCAACTAAGGGAGAACTTAGAGACCCAAGTGGTGTGCTAATCAACTACGTTCCATTTTATTTGACGAGTGACACCGTTCGTTATTATTCTCAGAATGGGTACATTGGATTGGATCAATTTCACTTCCGTGTTAACGATTGCGAGCAATCGACGGAATCGCTCATTGCTGTGCAAGTGAATCCTCCGTATCCAGATGAATGTAACGGTGCGTGGGAAGTCGAGAACGGTTTTATAGATGTCTCGACATCTGAGGCGACAGATTCAATTGAGCCCTTTGACACAACCCCATGCGATGCAAGTAATTTCGGAGAGATGAGAAATGATATATGGTTGCGATATATTGCCTGTGGTGCCGGCGAACTCCTTGTCGATGCATGTGAGTTAAATTTTGATTCTGATATTGTTGTGTATGAAGGAGATTGTTGTAATCTGTCACAAATCGACTGCAATGGTGATGCCATTGGATGCAATGGAAGTTCTTCAGTTGTTATTTATTCAATTGAACTTGGTGAAGAATATTTCATTCGAATAGGTGGCGCTGGTGAATTTGCAGTTGGTGCAGGCGCAGTCTATATCCAAGGACCCACTGGCCCTTGCGGAACTTCTTGTATTGCTGATGCTACAAATGACGGCGTAGTAGATGTCTCAGATTTGCTACTAGTTATTGGAAATTGGGGCGAGAATTGTGGTGAAGCAGATATCAATGTTGACGGGATTGTTGATGTTGTTGATCTCTTAGAAGTAATTGGGGTCTGGGGACCGTGTGATGGATAAATCACTTCAAAGAATATCGAATAAAAAGATAAAGTTGTCTTATGGATTCGAGTGTAAATGCATTACAATTTTGAATGTGAAGAAAACGGTTGTTTTATTTTGCATTTCTGTGACATGTGCATTTTCCTTTGGTGCAGTTCCTTTTGAACCACTACGGCATTACCAAACAGGGCTCTATTCAACAGGCGTCCTTCCTGCGGATGTTGATGGTGACGGTGATATAGATTTGATCATTGCAAATCGGGGAACAAACGACGTGTCTGTGATGTACAACGAAGGCAATGGTATCTTTCGAAATAGAACAAACTTTCCAACGGGTGTGAACCCGCGGTATGTACATGGGGCAGATTTTGATGGTGATGGTGATATCGATCTTTGCACACCTGATTTTACGGGCATGACAGAAACAGTTTTAGAGAACGACGGGACAGGCGCATTTACTATTATTGCTCAATTCCCTCTAGTGACCCCGGCGTTTTCTTGGGTGGATGATATTGATAGTGACGGCTTCCCAGACATTTTGGTTACTCACTGGGATGGGGATGCATCGCCTCCAAGTCAAAATCCTGCTAAGTTTACCCCTTTGATAAATAATGGTGATGGCACATTTGTTGTGTATCCATCTTCTAGAATTGGAGTGCAACCTCGTGGCGGTGCTTCGGCAGATTTAAATGGAGATGGTATTAAAGATGTGGTTGTTGCAAACTACGTTTCAAGTTCTCTATCTATAGTGATGGGGTTGGGGAAGCGGCAGTGGGCGGATGAGATTTCGATTCAGCTCACAGGGGCGCCTCGATATGTTGCGCTAGGTGATTTTGATAACGATTCTGATGTAGACATTGCTGCTGTTGATAAGAATGATGATCAACTATGGATATTTCACAATGATGGGCTAGCGAATTTTACTCTAGTAGCAACATGGCCTACGAATTTAATCCCTCATTCCATTGATGCGGGTGATGTAGATTTAGATGGAGATTTAGATTTGATTGTATCTCACGTTGGTGCGCCGCAACAACTTTTGTTTATCAATGAGGGGGGAGGTCAATTTTCGACTGTAGAGACCGTGCTAATGGGAGGCGGAACAGCAGAGGTTAAGTTTGCTGATGTGAACAACGATGGCAATCTTGATATTGTCACAGCAAATGTAAATTGGGAAGAGAAAGGTCTCGGTGTAAGGATGCAAGGACTCTGTGATGGGTTTGACTGCAATGGAAATGAGATTGGTGACATTTGCGAATTGCCAGATTGCAATCTGAATGGTGTTCCCGACGATTGCGACGTCACATCAGGCTATTCTGTGGACTTAAACAACGATGGAGTTCCCGATGAATGCCAGGTTGATTGTAATGGCAATGGTATTCCAGATGATTTTGAAGTTGCGCAGGGGATGGTCGGAGATTGCAATAGCAATCTGATTCCCGATGACTGTGATTGGATTGTCATGGGGGATTGCGATGGCGATGGCGTGATTGATGGCTGCGAGGTAGATGATAATTGGGATTGGATTCCAGATGAATGCCAATGTGTTGAAGATTTTACGTTTGACGGAACGGTTGCAGTTCATGATTTATTACAACTTGTTGCGGCGTGGGGTGAAAGTCCAAATCCTCACGGCGAACCCGTTGTTGAAGATTTGAATAGAGACTCAGAAGTAGATGTTCACGATCTCCTCATCCTTATCGGTGCATGGGGTGATTGCCCAAAGGCGACGATTCCAAATGTCTTTGGTGTGTGTTGTATTCCTATGAGTGCGTGCTTGGAGATTACTGCCACTGCATGTTACAACCGAAACGGAACCTATCTTGGTGACAACACTTCTTGTGTTGATTTGGTTTGCGAATTCCCTTAGCGTAACAGTGCATCAATAGCGGCAATGTCTTCTGCTGGCGATCGGTCACAATGTCGTTCGGGTACAACTTCACGAATTTTCGCATGCATGTGTTCAACCGCGTTGCCACTTTGTAGTGGTCTGTGATGATCGAGAGCTTCACACCCAACAAGGAGTTCAATTGCAAGCACACTTCTGCATAGATCCACGGATTGTCGAAGCATCAATGCAGCCGTGGCGCCCATCGAATTGTAATCTTCAACTCCAGCTGAGGTTGTGATATTTGACACACTCGCTGGCATAGAAAGCGTTCGAAGTTCCGCGCAACAAGCCGCTGCAGTGTATTGCGTAATCATGAGGCCACTTTCCAGCCCAGAATCTTTTGCATGAAATGGTGGGATATCGTTGTACGTGCATCGAGCAGAGAGAATCCATTCAATGCGACGTTCTGCAATTCCAGCAATATGACAAAGTGAAATACGTAATTCATCCATCGCAATCGCAAGCGGCATTCCGTGAAAATTGCCACCGGACACTATTTCATTGTCTGCGGGGAAGACGAGAGGGTTATCTGTGACTGCTCCAAGTTCGGCTGAGACAACCCCAGTGACACGAGCGATTGCTTCAATAGCAGCGCCAAGAACTTGCGGAGCGCACCGGAAACTATATGGATCTTGAACACGATGGTCATCATCAGTATGTGAAGTTAAAATTGTGGAGCCACTCAAGTGTGCCCGTAGCGTGCTTGCAACGGTTTGTTGTCCGCTTTGAATACGAGCTGCATGTAGTCGTTGGTCAAGAAATGAACTGCTTGCTTTAGCAGCATCAATTGACATTGCGGTCCCAAGGACAGCGGCTTCGCAGAGAATTGCTATGTCAGCGAGCGCAATCGAAGCAATTGATGCCATGAGGTGGGTTCCATTAATCAGAGCAAGTCCCTCTTTTTCAGCAGGAATGATTGGGGTGATTCCGGCTGCGGTCATCGCTGCCTTTCCAGGCAGTGTTTTTTCCCCCAGAATAGCCGTGCCTTCGCCGCAAAGTACAAGTGCAAGATGTGAGAGGGGGGCAAGATCGCCCGAGGCGCCAACAGAACCTCGAGATGGAACAACTGGTGTAACACCTGCGTTTAACATATCGCAGATGCACTGGGCAACTTCGGGTCTAACTCCGCTGTGCCCTCTACAAAGGCTCGCGGTAAGCAGAACCATCATGCCCCGAACTATTTCCTTCGAAAGTGGTTCTCCAACTCCAGCAGCATGAGAACGCAGGATATTCATTTGAAGATGTGCGAGTTTGTCTTTGTCGATCCGAGTTGTAGAAAGGGCGCCAAATCCTGTGTTAATTCCATAGGTGGCCTCTTCTGATTCGGCTGCTTGGGTGACCGTTTCTCTTGCTGCAACCATCAGTTCGATTGCCTGAGAACTAATATCAAGCGTGCGGTTCTCTCGAGCAACTGCTACAACTTGCGGTCCCGATAACGGGCCACCATCTAAAACTAGTACATCTTGTTCCATCTGTATATTCTAGGGTCTGGTACGGGTCTGGTACAGACCTGACCCTGGGTCTGGTACGGACCTGACCCTCTACATGACGCCTCATGCTACGATGCACAGATGCACGTGTGGATTCGTAGCGCAATCATTCTTCTAGCGACCGGTTTTGTAGGGTTCATTGGTGCATGGCAAGCGTCAAATCTTGTTTCTTGGCGAGGTGTTCTTGGGCCAACGATCTTTCAGTCCATAACGCCGCTCTCCTCTGTTCTCGCTGTGTTTTTCACAGTCTTGGTCGCAGCTTTTGTAGGCGGTTTTGTTGCGAAAATCTCATCAGCAATAACAGGAATGTTTATTCTGGGCTTCTCCCTTTTTGCAATGGCGATGAGATTAGAAGGAATGCAGGAACTCGTGATGAGCGAGGGCAATTTTAATGCACTTATCCTTGAGTCAGCCTTTTTATGTGTGATTGTCTTGTTGGGCACAATCATAGTTTTCGCAATCGGCGGTCCATTGAGGTGCATTAGCAAAACGTCGCTAGAAGATCGAATTCCAAATCAACTCGGCAAAGCGATTCTCATTTCGTTCGCTATCTTGCCAGTTATATGGATTATTGCGAATACCGCTGCCAAGGGTCAGGTGATTGGAGCGTCGGCAGTCGGCGGACTTGCAATTGCATTGTTATCACGAAAATTTCTTCATTCCATGCAACCGATTCTTCTCTTTGCCCTACCCATTGCTTGTGGTGGAGTAGGCTATTTCATTGGGATGCTCTTGAGTGACCCTACACCTTCAGCCTTTGCTCAGCAAAAGATGTCGCCTTTGCTCTTTCCAATGCCGATTGAATACGCAGGAGGGATTATTCTTGGTTTGGCAATAGGCCTGGGCTGGACCTCCTCCGAAGAAAGTGCATCATCCGAATTAGCTAAAAAAGTTCCTCAGTAAACAAGGATGAAAGTAAAGAACACTGGCTTCGTTAAGTTTCATAGACCAGGTCGCTTAACGTTCGTACTTGCGATTTTGATTCCGTTTTTTGTATTTATTTTTGTTATGGGGAAACAACTAGAGTTGTTGCTTCTTAGTCTCTTTGTCGCCCCAGTTGCGTTGTATATTGGCTCGATAGTTTCCAATCGTAGACTCTTGCCGCATGTACAAGTTCACACTAATAATCATCGTGAACTGCAGTCGACAGGTATCTCATGGATTTACCGCCAAGTAGGGAAAGGTGTGCGTGAATTCGACCGAGCAAACTTTTCGTTACCACGTACGGTTGCTGACCAGTCACTTTTTGAACAATTGCGAACGATAGAAGTTCCGGAGGGTCTTGTAGAGCGAGAAAGTGCATGGGGCAAGTCCAGGCAATGCAGTTGGTACTGTGATTGGATGCATTATTTGTCTCTTGTTCATTATCTTTTGTCTAAGGGTGACACAGAGTAATGCTCCACTAAATATTCGGGTGCTAGGGTGGGTTGGTGTTCCACTTTTTGCTTTCTCGTTCGTAATGATTATCTTTAGTCTTCCCGCTTTTCAAAAGAGCAGAAACATCCCCGCTTTTTTACGACTCGCAGGTAGAGGGCAACTATTTAGAAGGGGTTTTGTGGTGGGCCCAGGATGGATCAAATTTGGGAGAGATATGTGGCAAGGAGATAACGACATTCTTCTTATTTGGCGGACTGGTTTTCGAGGTTCTAAGGCGGAAATAGAATGCCTTTTAGTAAGTGAATCTGCAAGGAGGAGGATACGATTTTGTGGCGTAAACGATACGGATTTTAAAACACTATTCGGTTTTTGGAATGTTGACGATATTCGGCTTGAGTTTGTTGATTCCGAGTTATCTTAGGGTGGGAGGCCAGTACATTTATTGATGTCTTTATTAGTTTATCGAATACTTTTTGTGTCTTTGAAACCTCACTATAATCTCATTCAATGGATCGAAGGTTTGAAAGTAAAACTGCAAAGGAAACTGTACTGTGTTAATTGCAATTACAATTGCCCTCTCATTTTTGGGAAGCGATCGGCTTGAAGTAGCCCTAGTAAAAGCGGGCGATAATCGCGGAGAGTTAGAAGTAGTGCTGACCCATTATCCTGAGGGGTCCCAGAAACATGCAGCAGCATGTTTCTTGATTGAAAATATGACAGGGCATAATTATGCAGAACTTGTTTTCTTTGATCCATATGATGAGCGTGTTGATTTTGATTCGCTTTCTTTTGAAAATTACGATGAAGCATCGGCTGCAATGTCTGCAATTGAAAAAGACCGGGGCGAAGTACATTACGCAAAAGGTGAAGTAGTCGAAGACATACAATCAATTTCTGCAGAGTATCTGATTGAAAATATCGACCTCGCCTTCGAGGGCTGGAAAACAAATCCGTGGTCGAAGGAGTTATCGTTTGAAGATTTTTGTGAATATGTACTGCCATACCGTGGGAGTAATGAACCCATAGAACATTGGCGTGGTGAATTGATGGAACAATTTGCTTGCTTGGCATCAGAAATGAATGACCCATCTGATCCAAAAGAAGCGGGGCGATTGCTCGAGCAAAAAGCAAACGCGATGGTTGGTTTTGATCCGATTTTTTACTTACATCCAACGGACCAAGGTTTCGCAGAGATGAAACGTCGTGGCTTTGGGCGTTGCGAAGACATCACGAACATGCAAATTTATGCAAGGCGAGCTGGAGGCGTAGCAGTTGCAAGCGACTATACGCCACATTGGGCGAAGTCAGGAAATAACCATGCGTGGAGTGTCATCATCGGAAGTGATGGCAAGGGCTATTCACCTATTTCTGGGGTTGCAGCAAAAGTCTATCGCAAAACATTCTCAGAACAACTAGATTCTCTTGGTGCAAAACTTAAAGAGGATGAAACTGCTCCGCGTTGGCTCAAAGGAAAGTACTACAAAGATGTTACGGAGAGTTACGTTCCGACATCTGATGTAATTGTTGCGCTGCGAAGTGAACTTGGAACAGATCGATTTGCTTATTTATGTGTGTTTAACTCAGGACATTGGAAGGCGATTCAGTGGGGTGCATTGCAAAAAACTGCGGTCATCTTCAATGCGATGGGAAGAGATATTTTGTACTTGCCCGCACTCTTTCGCAATGATGAAATAGACCCTGCGGGGACTCCCTTTATTTTGCAAAAGGATGGAACAATTCGTTTTGTTGCAGTTGCTGGGAAAGAAGTTTCGGTTACTACTGAAAATACCACTGGGAGCCAAGTTGCACTTGAAGATTGGACCGATGAAACCGTCTCGATGCCATTAAAAGAAGGCAAGAAATATGAACTAAATGAATGGACGCACGGTGGTTGGAGTCTCCTCACTGAGAAAACCGGAGATGGCAATCCAATGGAATTTACCAATCTTTCTTCCAATGGTTTGTACTGGCTTATCGAAATAGATGGTGACCGAGAAGAACGCCCATTCACTATCGAAGACGGCGAAATAGTATATTGGTAAATAAACTATTTAGCAGGAGAGTTTATTTAATCGGTTGCTTTGACGCTCAATGTTGCGGATGTTTGCGCATGGTCTTGACAGAGTGTACTGCCCTCGCCACTTTCGAGAACTTCTTGAAGAGTCATGCGGGATAAGCTAGTTTCTAGGGATGCGATTGCTTCATCGATTTGCTTATGCAAGGGACACAGTGCGTGTTGGTGTTCTGAGCGACCTAGTGGGCATTCGGTAATGCGCTCAAGTGGATCTATTACTTCAACGACATCTAACAGATGTACCTTTGTTGGGTCACAGGCAAGAACAAATCCCCCATTGCGACCACGTTGCCCCCTAGTGAGCTTAGCCCGCCCAAGCTGTTGCAAAACTTTGACGGTGTAACCTGCAGGTGCGAGCGTTGCATCAGCAATTTGTTCTGCTGTTGCGGAGATATCTTTACGTTCAGTAAGATAAATCATGATCCGAAGTGCATATTCAGCTGTTCGTGAAAGCATGATGGGTTCCTTTTAAAAAGCCTTTAGATGATAAGTATATCAAAATAATGATTTTTGATTGCATGTAGCGATAAATACAAAGATCCCCCAGGCACTTCGCCGGGCTTTCCCGCCGAGGTGAGGCAGAGGGAGGGAGGGTGGCGGGAACGGCGAAGTGCCTGAGGGACCATCAAAGAGAAAAAAGTAGAGATTCAATTTAATGCGGACATCCATGTCCAATAAACATATAGTACCCAGTAATCACCAAGAGTCAAGTGATTTTGGGGAAACTTTGTGAGAATATTCACAAATACGCGTTTATTCTGAAATTAATTCCTCAGGGGATTTAGTTTCGTACATTTTGGCAGTATAAAGCTGGTTTTGACGAAATTCGTTTTCGGGCCAAAGTTCTACAAGACGCTCTAAATGGGGGATTGCCCGACTATGTTCGCCAATTCCAACCCACATATCAGCGAGCATTCGGTCTGCATAGGGAGGTCTCCAGAGTCCATGATCGAGCACGACATGAAGGTGTTTTACCATTGGCTCGATGAGCTTTGCATTTCCATTCTGTACTTGTTTCCATGCTTGCTGTCCTTGGTGTTCATGCCACCGAATCCAACCACTGTGCAGGAGTAGCGTGAACAGCACGCTGATGAGGACAATCCATGCAATCGAAATCGAGGTGTATGATCCATGCATCTTTAACTGATATCTTCCCACTCTAAGATTTGCATCAGAAAGTAGTTTTAGAGTTGTAACTGCTCCCCAGCCAGCAATCACGCCAAGTGTTATTGCAAGCAAGAAAGGAACTTCGCCATAGAGTTGCCGTGTCGCAAGAAGCGTTCCGAGACAAACTACGAATGAAAGAATTTCCTGAGGCCATGTCCAAGCCCAGCGAACATTAGGTTTTGTAAAATTATCAAATGATGCAAGAAGGGGTGGCTTGCTATAGCCAAACTTTAATGCATCCATTGGGCAAGACATGACACAGTCTAAATCTTTTAAGCAACCGGGCGTGACAACTCTCCCATGCACTTGTATTTCATGGTGTACACGAATGTGTGAAGTGCACGCTGCAGTGCATTTGCCACACCCGTCGCAGTCACCAACAAGTTGAATGCCTGCTGGAGAAAATCGATCAAGTCCAGCAAACAGTGCGCCGTATGGACAGACATACCTGCAAAAACCACGAGAGCCCATGAGCCATACTATTGCTCCGCCGACGACAAGGAATGTAACTGTTGTCATAAGTGGGCCGGGAAGGTTCCTTGTAAACTCCTCTGTTGTAAATGACCCAAGACCCTCGTCGTCAGTGAGAACACGAAAACCCTTCCATGCTCTTCCTTCATACAAACGCACAACAGTTGGCCAGATAAACATATACACAAGTGCACCAATTGCGGCTAGCGGGAGTAGCCGAGAGCGCACTGGCTTTGGCTTGATTTTGAACTTGCTTAAGATCCATGTGGCGAGATCTTCTAAAGCTAGAATATGACAACCCCAGGAGCAAAAGAAGCGGCCAAAAATTAGAACACTCAGCAGAATAACTGCGAGAAGAATAGCTCCAACAGTAACAACGCCTTGTTCAATCGTGAACATTGTTTCGTTTAGTTCGGCAGGGGAAACGGTGCGTCCATATAGCGTCCAGTGCAATAGATGCAATAAGAACAATAGGTAAACGGAACACAAAATAATGACTCTTCTGCGAGTCATTTTTACGCTTCTGCGAGCGACTTCTTCTTGTGTTGGTAGTTTATTTTGCATTAGAAAGAGTGGGTTATTGCGTATCGGCATAAAAGCGGATAAAATCATCCGAATAATTACTTCAAATCTACCTTTTGTCAATGCAAAGCACAGAACATTCTGTCAAATAAGGATTAATACTGATGAAAACACGATCTTGGGCTGAGCCATGGCGAATTAAAATGGTCGAGCCAATCAAAATGACTGGTCTTGCCGACCGCGAGAGCGCACTTGAAAAGGCAGGGCACAATACCTTTTTAATTGAAGCGGAAGATGTGTACATCGATTTGCTCACTGACTCTGGTACTACTGCGATGAGCGATCGACAGTGGTCGGGCATGATGCTTGGAGATGAGGCGTATGCTGGGTCTCGAAACTATTACAACTTAGAACGTGCAGTGTTTGAGCACTATGGTTTTAAGCATCTTATTCCTACCCATCAAGGCCGTGGCGCAGAACACATCCTTTCTCAAATCATGATCAATGATGGCGACTTCGTTCCAGGAAACATGTACTTCACAACAACGAAGTTTCACCAACAACATGCGGGCGGATCCTTTGTTGATGTTATTGTTGACGAAGCGCACCAGCCATCTAGCGAATTTCCTTTTAAAGGGAACGTCGACCTTCATAAAATGCAAGCGCTTATCGACAAGGTAGGTGCTGACAAAATCCCTTACCTCTCACTTGAAACAAATGTGAATATGGCTGGTGGGCAACCATGTAGTATGCAAAATATTCGTGAGTCGTGTGAACTCTGTCACAAGAACGGAATCAAAGTTTTTCTTGATGCAACACGCGCGGTAGAAAATGCGTGGTTCATTAAGCAACGAGAAGAGGGATACGAACATAAAACCGTTAAAGAAATTCTTTTTGAAATTTGTTCTTGTGCAGATGGCTGCACAATGTCAGGCAAGAAAGATTGCCTTGTCAATATAGGTGGTTTCCTTGCTGTGAATGATGATGATCTTGCCGAAGAGGCAAGAAACATGCTTGTTGTGTACGAAGGGTTGCACACGTATGGCGGTATGGCAGGGCGAGACATGGAAGCAATGGCAATTGGCATTGGCGAGTCAGTGCAAGAAGAGCACATGGCATCGCGCGTCGGACAAGTTGAATACCTTGGGAACAAACTGATTGATGCAGGTATTCCTATAGTTCGTCCAATCGGTAGCCACGGTATTTTCTTGAACGCGGAACAGTTTCTTTCACACTTGCCTCGCGAAGTCTTTCCAGCACAAGCGCTCGCTGCTGCTATTTATATTGATTCTGGAGTTCGTACTATGGAGCGTGGTGCAGTTTCAGCAGGGCGAGATGCAGAGGGTAACAATATTTTTCCAAAACTTGAACTTGTTCGTTTGACAATCCCTCGTCGTGTCTACACGCAGGCGCACATGGATGTTGTTGCAGAATCGATTGTTTCTGTATGGGAACGTCGTAAAGATATTACCGGTCTTGAAATGGTGTACGAGCCGAAACGGCTTCGCTTCTTTCAATCACGATTTAAAGTGTTACATCCAGCAGAAAATAAAAACAAAGTTAACAAATCTGTGCAATTTGTCTGAAATCTAGCATGCGAGCCTCCAGTTCTTCACGAGTTGTAGAGCAAAGCCCGTTTAGTCCAAATGAACCGAGTGTGAAAGAAGCTGTAACTGTTCCCCACGCCATGCCAGCCTGCATTGCAGAGAAATCGAGGCGCCCAGATGCAGCGATGTATCCCATAAAACCGCCAGCAAAACTGTCGCCTGCACCAGTTGGGTCTATGACGCCTTCTGAGTCAAGAGGGAATGCAGGCACAACCGCAATGCCATCTCTGTGCACAAGCACAGCGCCGTGCTCTCCTTTCTTGACGATGACGAAGCTTGGCCCCATCTCGATAATCGCACGAGCTGCGGTAATTGGATTTGATATTTCTGTCAATTGCTCCGCTTCGGAATCATTGATGATTAATCCATCAATCTCTTTGAAGAGTGTAAGGAGTTCATCGCGAGCGATGTTTATCCATAAATCCATGGTGTCTGCAACAGCAAGTTCTCGATTTGGGAACGTCTTGAGAAGGTCCATTTGAACACTTGGGTGTGAGTTTGCTAAAAAAATGAGTCTGCTATCGCTATACGAAGCAGGAACTTCTGGAGGAGCTTCTTCAAGAACACCTAACTCGGTAAAGAGTGTTTCGCGTTGATTCATGTTATCAAAGTAACGACCGCCCCAAGCGAATGTTTTAGAATCGTTACGGCGTTCGAGCCCATCTAGGCAAAGTCCATCTATCGATTCAAGTAGTGATGCGTGATTATCTGGCCAGTCGCCGCCAACTGCGCCGACGATGCGAATTGGTTTGTGGTGAAAAGCAGCAGCAGCAGCAAAGTACGCACACGATCCGCCTGAAACTTCTTCAGCTTTTGCAGAGGGAGTGTGAACGGTGTCAATTCCGATTGTTCCTGTAACGAGTAGTGGCATAGTGGTGGATTATAGTACAGCGCGAAGATTGCCACCGGCTTGTGCGAGTAATTCAATAGCAGTATTGTGTGTAACTGATTTTTTGTGCATGACAATTGCAATTTTTACATCACCCTCAGATTCTGATAGAAGTCTTGCCGAAGTTTCGCGGTCAAGTTCGCACACTTTCGATACTATTCGAATTGCTCGGTCGAGTAGTTTGGAATTTGTTCCCTTTACATCAACCATAAGATTACCGTACACTTTTCCAAGTTTAGTAAAGAGGGTGGTCGTAATGATATTGAGCGTTAGTTTTGTTGCCGTGCCAGCTTTCATCCGAGTTGAGCCTGTAAGAGGTTCCGCGCCAGAACAGAGATGGATTACATAATCAACATTGGGCTGTATTTCACTGCATGTTAGAAAGCCAGTAAGTGCACCTTGTTTTTTGGCAAGCTCAAGTCCTCCGAGAACCCATGGTGTCGTTCCACCTGCAGCGATGCCTAGAACGGTATCTTTTGAATTGAGTGTGATGCGGTCAAACTCTGGGGCGATTCCATGTGTTTCATCTTCTTTCGCTTCGGACGAAGTTCGCAATGAGTTGTCTCCACCTGCGATTAAGCCAATAATCATTTCTGGGGAAGACTGAAAAGTCGGTGGGCACTCTGCTGCATCAAGTACACCGAGCCGCCCCGAAGTGCCACACCCAAAATAGATCAGGCGACCGCCGTCGACCATTCGTGGAACAAGAGCTTCAATAAAGTGTGCAATTTCAGCAGAGGCATGTTGCACTGCCTCAATTGCTTGCAAATGATCTTTTGCCAAGACATCTACACACTCTAGGGTTGACAACATATCCAACGCTCTTGTTCCATCGTGTATCTGTTCGGTGGCAATGTGCCCTCTGTCGATCGGAGTTGACATACTCCTATTCTATGGGGGACAGGTTCAAGGGGACAGTCCCCCAAATATTAGGTCAAATACAACCGTAACTGTCTGAAACTCCACTATTTTTGGGGACAGGTTCAAGGGGACAGTCCCCATGGATTCCCATGCGATAGTATGTGAATCCACCGTAAAAAAACAACGCCCTGCAGGGCAGGGCGTTGTTCTCTTTTTGTTTACAAGTAAACTCTTAGACCATTTCCTTCAATGCTTTCAAAGGTGTAACTTTGACAGCTTTTCGTGCTGGCTTTGCTGGAATGTCGCGAGTTTCGTTAAGAAGTGGAAGGAAAACATTCTTGCGTGCTGGACGACGTGGAACGAGTTTCTTTTTCACTTTCATGAGGCCAGGAACTGTGAATACGCCAGGTCCTTTACGACCGAGATCCTTCTTGATCATGCCGGACATGCACTCAAATACAGAAGTGACTTCCTTGCGCGATAGACCAGTGTCATCAGCAATACCTGCAATGATCTGTGTCTTTGTGCGAGGTTTGCACTCAGTTGTTGAAGCTTTCTTCTTTGCGGTCTTTTTCTTGGTTTTCTTTTTTGTGGCCATGGAATTCGAATCCTTTCATTGGTCCAACTCGTTCGTGTGCTCTCCCGCCAACACTTGGCGAATCATAATGGCACGTTCAAATGGAAATGTAACTCGTTTGAGTGAACATGACAAGGCGTTTGCACAGGAAAATGCAGTGTTTTTGGGGTTTTTTACATAAAAGAGAGAATTACTTTTTGATAATTGGGTAATTTTCGTCGCTCTCGACCATGTCGTCCATCAAAGCTTCAAAAGTATATTTTGGATCCCAGCCGAGTTCTGTTCTGATTTTCGTGGAATCGCCTTTTAGATCTTCCAATTCTTCGGGGCGTAGGTATCTTTTATCCAACACGTAATAATCTCTGTAATCCATCCCAAGTTTACTAAAGACATATTCACAACAATCCTTCACACTGTGGGAAACTCCTGTTGAGCAGCAGTAATCCTCGGGTTTATCCGCTTGAAGGATCATCCACATCGCTTCGACGTAATCCTTAGCATGGCCCCAGTCGCGTCTTGCATCTAGGTTGCCCATTCGTATTTCATTGGCCTTTCCGCTTGCGATAGCAATGGCGCCTTTTACAATTTTGCTTGTGACAAAGTTTGAGCCACGTCTCGGTGATTCGTGGTTGAAAAGAATGCCGTTGCTGATGAACATGTCATACGAATGCCTGTAATTCCTTGCAAGATTATAGGCAAATACTTTCGCACATCCGTAAGGGCTCACTGGAAGCATACGAGTTGTTTCCCGTTGGAATCCGTCGTCGTCAATGCAGTTGCCAAACATTTCTGAAGAGGACGCTTGGTAAATTTTCGCGTCGGGTTTGATAAGTTTCACAGCTTCAAAAACATTTAGTACGCCAACTGCGTCAGCTTGGACGGTGTAAATTGGGACGTCAAAACTAATGCGAACGTGAGATTGCGCTGCTAAGTTATAGACCTCGTCTGGCATAACATTTTGCATGATAGAAATCAGTGAAGAGAGGTCGCAAAGGTCGCCGTAGTAAAGATTCAAATCTTTGAAGACGGCGTCGAGTCGTGCAGTTTGATTTTCAGCAACAGAGTTTCGTTTCAAAATGCCGTGGACTTCATACCCTTTAGCGAGTAAAAATTCCGCAAGGTATGAACCATCTTGTCCATTGATCCCAGTGATGAGTGCTTTCTTCATAGTCGAGCTTCTTTCTTATTTGCTTTGTACCAGTCAATTGCTTTTTTGAGACCATCTCCAATGGAAGTAAACTCAAAGTTGGGCATGTTTTGTTTCAATACGCTGTTGTCTGAGGGCTTTTTAAGTTGGCCATCGGGGAATACATCATCGTACACAATCGAGCCAGTAAATCCCATTATTGATGCGATTTCTTGAGCGATTGTTGCAATTTGTGCTTCTTCATCTGGCGACATAATAAATGGTATTGGGGAATCGTAGTTTGCGAGTACCCAAGTCGTTATTTCGGCAACATCGCCTGAGTATATGAACTCTCTCCAAGGTTTTCCTGAACCCCAGATTACAAAATCGGTTCCATCTTCAATTGCGGTTTCGCACTTTCGAATCAGAGCAGGAATGACGTGGCTGTTTTCGAGGTCAAAGTTGTCATGAGGACCATAAATGTTGCATGGTATTACAGTTACGAAATTGCAACCATATTGTTCGCGATATGCTCGACTTTGTACATCAAGCATCCGTTTTGCATAGGCATACGCGTAATTTGATGTGTGTGGCTCGCCATTATGGATTTGGTCAGCACTGAGCGGATACGTCGCATCGTCTGGGAAGACGCACGTGCTCATAAAGGAGACGACTTTTTGAACATTGCACCTTCGGGCTGCTTCAAGAAGGTTCGCGTTTAGAATAGTGTTTGCGTAGAAAAACTCACCCAACTGTTCCATGTTGGCTTTGATTCCTCCAACTTTTGCAGCGCAGTGGATTATTTGAGACACATCGTTTGCTTGTAAGTATGCAACGACTGCTTCTAGATCCATAAGTTCCAATTCGTCGTGAGTCGGCTTCAAATCAGCAACAATGGCTGACCCAACGAGACCTCTTCCTCCAGTCACGAGTAGAGACATTCGGCATTCCTTATAAAGAGTGAAATCGAGTGTTGCATGTTTTGGGGTATGTTATTCGCGATTTGCCAGTTCAAGGACGTCAAAATACGCTTTGCCAGATTTTTTGATGGTGTATGTTGTTTCTAGAAGATTTCTAGCACGTTTCCCTGCTTCCTTGGCATCATCTGGATTCGTAATCATTTTTCGAATATATGCCACAAACCCATCTGTATCTGTGATATCAAACCATGCTCCAATGTCGTTTTGCTCGATGATGGGTCTCAGTTCAGATTTAGGGGTTGAAAACGCGATGATTGGCCTGCCTACTGAGAGGCACGTATAGAGTTTGGATGGGAAACTGATACCATCGATGCCTTTGGCAATCGTGACGATGAGCGCGTCGCAGCAATTGAGCGCATCGTTAAATTCTTCTTGGGGCGTGTAACCAAGCAGGATAGTATTCGTCAGTTTTTTCTCTTCAATCGTTTTGGCAATGTTTTCTTTGCCGCCTCCCGCGCCGGTGATCACGAGTCGAAAGTTTTCCCCGAGCAATTGCTTCGCACCCTCAAGAATCATCTCGAACTCATAGTAGAGGCCAAGATTGCCAGAATATAACACGGTAAATGGTTCTACTAAGTCATGCTTCTTGGCGAAGTTGCTTTCGTCTTTCGGCTTGGGTGTTAAGTCGTTAGGATCTGCCCAGTTTGGAATAACGTGCACACGTTCTGGGTCTGGTCCGTAATTATTCACGACTAGGTCTTTTGCAGCGTCACTTAGAACAATAATCTGGTTTGCTCTGCGGTACATAATTTTATTGCACCATTGCCAAACTCGATCGATGATGCCGCCTTTTTTTAACTTGCCAAGCCAAACGCCAATTTCTGGATACGAGTCATGCAGCAACACGACATACTTGTGTTTGAAAATGTATGAGCTAAATCCGCCAACAAAGCCAAGGAAGGGTGGATTGGTTGTGTAAAGAAACACCTTGCCTTTCCGTCTAGGTAGGACGTGGAATAACGTAAGTGGCACCATAAAACTGACGATATTTACAAGGCGCCCGATGATATTGTCTTTGTTAAAACGAGTGACATTCATGCGCAACGTATTCACGCCATTTTTGATTTCTTTGCGTGGGCATGGTTGCCATGATTCAGGTGGTCCGTAGGATGGTCGAGAAGTTACGACGGATGTGTGAGCCCCAAGCCTCGCAAGTTCTTCAGCAAGTTCATAGAGGAGATGCCCTGATGAGGCGACATCTGGAGCGTAGTAATGATTCAAAACTACCACCTTCATTGGGCTTGAAGGTGTTTGGGATGTCTGTTCAGGCGATGTTTGTATCATAATTTCGTGCGAATATTCGCTAGTGAAGTGGCAAGAAGTGCACTTTATCGGTTTTTTCTACTATGTAA
>CAYSYI010000015.1:0-45782 GCA_964435395.1 uncultured Isosphaeraceae bacterium | reverse complement strand
CCATTGTGTCAGGAATAGAGTGATATGCTCCCCAGCCACCAATGTCTGCCATATCCCCGTACCAATATGTAACATTATCTGCTGTCCCATTTAATGACAAAATAGGGCGAATGACCTCAGGATTACAGTCAGTAAAGAGTGTATCCATCATCATGCCGACAATTGGGGCAAAAGCATTAATTGTTTCAGATTCACGACATGCTAATTGAAAAGACATTTCAGCGCCGTTTGAGAATCCAGTTGCGTATATTTTATCTGGAGCTGTTCCATAAAGTTGTTGTAGATGTAATGCAAGTTCTCTTATGAAGCCATCGTCATCAATGTCATAGCCTGCATGAAACGAATACCCTACATCCCAGAATCGATTGTTATATTGGTCACGCGTGCCATTTGGAAATGCGATGATAAAACCGCGTTCATCGGCAAGTTCAGTCCAGCCATAACCGTTCATCATTTCATTATTATTTCCACCGTATCCGTGCATGGCTATGACAAGCGCGGGAGACTCTGTTAACTCGCTTGGAACATGAATCCGATATTGACGGGTGAGACCATCGTGTTCAAAATCAATATTCTGAGCAAATGTCAGATTCGACAAAAGAATGGTTAGAGTAATAGTTGAGAGTATTAATTTCATAAATCAAATATACGACGAATTACTCTATGAGGATAGTTAAAAGTACGATTTTAATCTTAAATAGAGTGGCAAAAAATCAGATGCAGCGTGTGCACGCAGGGGGGTGTTTTGAGCGGAATGGTGTACAGGGCAAAAACAGTAAAAGTACGTTACTCACCTCAATACCTAAGAAAACAGCCCAGTGCATCAACACTGGACTTTCTTTAATGGGCCATACAGGACTCGAACCTGTGACTTCTTCGGTGTAAACGAAGCGCTCTAGCCAACTGAGCTAATGGCCCTCAGTTTTTCAAACCAGGTCTTCGCTCCTAGGGTGCTATCTTTAACTTCCTGGTGCGGCATACGGTCTGAAGGGTTCTATTGTACCAGTTTCTTCGCTGTAGAGAAGCGCGCGGTGCATCCCAAGTTTGGAAGCATCTGGCATATCGATAAGGTTTGTAGAATCGTTGGCACCCATTTGCAAAAGTACTCTCATGTCAAACTCACGGATAGATTGCCTGTCGAGTGCTCTATTAAGATTGGCGAGTGTGTCGGTTGCGATAATCGTGTGCATGCCAAGCGTCGGACCTTCCTTGAGAAGTTCGGCAAGAATCTGAGCAGGCGTCTTTGCTTTTTCTTCACTACTCATTGAAAAACCGTAATCGTCTTCGTCTCTACGTAAATCGCGGAACCTATGCAGAGCATTCACAATGAAGAAAATGGAGGGGGATGTGGAAGATTCGTCTTGAAGACGCTTCTGTAACTCTTCGCTAAGAGCAGCCATCGTTTGTTCTACGTCGCGAACGCCTACATGACAAACGGTGTTTTTCATTTTTGCAGTTGTTCCAGATATAACAGAAGCATGCGATGAATCTTGAGGTGTACCATCAAGTACATAAAATGTAGCGCTGCTTTCAAATTGCTTGTCGAGCGAAAGTAACGAACTGTTCAAAAGGTTCGTAGTTGTTTCATCTTGTTGACCTACTAATAACAAGTTACTTCCAGATGTGTGCCGGAACGTTGCAGACGTGTCATCAGTAATCGCCATAGAACCGCCAAGCCACGCAGAAACGGCAAGAGGTTTTTCTTCTGATGTGGCATTGTTAAATGCGCTGTTTTCAGAAATATACACAGGCTGATTGCCTTCATAGACGACCAGATCGCGGTGCTGTCCATTGTCTCGTTGTGTTAAATCTTCGAGGAACAATTCACGCTCTTTTTCATTAAGCCACACGACTTGGAAGGGCGAGTTGCCCTCAATATTTCCAGCGGCGTCGTTGTAAATCGCTTCGCCCGGCCTTGAAAGAAGACGAGCTGCGGCGTTGTCTTCATTGAGAATAATGTAACTGTCTTGTTCAGAACATTGCAATGCAACGCGAACGGCCATTTGTCCCATTGTGGAACGGCTCAAAGTGTACGCACCATCTAGCGTCTGTGAACCCATGATTGCATGGATGCCAAACGCACGACCTTGACGAACAAGCCGATCAAGAAGTAAGTTTGCTTCTTGCGCGACGCGGTCGTCATCAACGAAGAACTCTTGGAACTCGTCAATAATGAGAAGTTGCCGTGGCATTGGGTCGTCTGATTTTTCGCGGAACCCAGCGATGTCTTGCACGCCTAATTCGCGGAATAACTCACCTCTGCGTTTTAATTCCTCGTCTATTTTTTGCAGCACACTTATGCCAAACTCTCGGTCACTCTCAACAGCAACAACGCGGGCGTGCGGCAACTTGTGCGTTGCATAGGTTTTAAATTCAACGCCTTTCTTAAAGTCAACAAGGTAGAACTCAACTTCGTCAGGGCTGTACCAAAGCGCTAAGTTTGTAATGAGTACGTGGAGCATCGTGGACTTGCCCGAGCCGGTTTTGCCCGCAATAAGTGCGTGTTGCGCTGTTCCTTTGCCAAGCGTAAGGTTCTGTAATTTTGTCGCGCCGGATCTGCCGAGTGGAATCGCGACGGTGTCTGTCGTGGAGCGAGACCATACTTCATCTGTTGTAGGTGAGATTACACTAAATGGAACTTCAACGCGGTGGGTGCTGTCTGCAGTCTCACCGACTTTTTTGACAATTGTTGTTGTCGTGGTTTCGTCTGGTGGATACTCAAGTGCAAGTGGTAACGTACGTAGTTCATCTTCATCAATGATGAATGTGTTTTCTTCTTCGATGATGCGAAGTGGTATGCGTGCAAGTGTATCTTCGTCAATGCCCGAGGGAAGTGGGAGCGAAACGTCGCGGTGCATGATGACGTGTACCCCGCAGCGAGCGCCACTTGTGATAATGCTTGCAAGCCGCTTCGCAGCATTTTCAGAAAAGTTATTTGGAAAATCAGCGATAATTACAAAACGATACGGTTCTGCAATCTCGCCTGCTTGTTCGTTGTACGCATCGATGGAGTCAAATTCATTGCGCAAGTATTTTTGAATAACCGTTTCCATGTGCTCGGTAAGTTGGACGAGTTGGGTTTCAATATGTTTGGGTTCAGTCCACGCTCTGTCGAGTAACTGTGACTCTTCAAAATCGGCAAGATGCAACACACCTGCAAAACTTTGCCCAAGACCAACTGGATCAAGAAGAGTAAACTTTGCTTTGCCCGGGGGGACTGCAGTGAGCGCTCGCATCATTGCATTTTGAAGAACGGAAATGCTTGCGTCGCGTTGTTTTGTCGAAGAGGTAATGAGCACAGATGCGTGTTGTGGCAGTGAAGAACAAAGTGGAAGCGAAACACATGGTTCAATTGGCAACCTCAATGCATCACTTGTTGGAAGTGCTCCTCCGAGAGCTGTGCAATCAATAGTAAAGTTTCCTAAGGGAAGAGTCGTACCAGACACAATATTTGGAATCCAAGCACTCCAAGAATCGTCCCATGATGGATGTTCTTCTTGATTAAGTGTTTGCTGTTGTTTGCAATCGATGTCAAGAGTTTGGAACGCATTGTTCCATCGAACTGAGAGCCGCTCCATTGTGCCACATCGGTCTGCCTCGATTGCAGCCATGCTTTCATCAAATGTCTTCTGGATTGCAGCGCATTCAGAATCTTTTTGCTGATGTAATTCAACCATTGTTGTTTCAAATGTTGAAGTTACGTCTGTATGGTCTTGTTCAATTTTGTCGGCTAATTTTGTAGCGACCAAGGCGAATCGTTCCTTTTCTTTCGCAAGATCCTTCTTTGTGAGCCGCCATATTTCTTCAAGGCGTGGTTTGTACTTATCTTCTGCTTTTTTGAAGTCGTTGTCGCGTGTTTCTGTGATGGTTTGTTCTTTTGACTTACGCTTCTTGTCGATGAGTTCCATTGAGGATTCAAAGGCAGACATCGCAAGAGAAACGTTTTGGTTGAACTCGCGATGTTTTTTTCGCACAGAGTTTTTGCCTGAAGCAAATGTCATGATGAGCACAAAAGTAGAGAGCGCCATCGCTCCGATTGGAATAGCAAAGAGCGGGAAGGTTAGTTCCCACTGCGTGTATGCTCCTGCTGCAGTTAGTGAGCCAGCAGTCGCGATTCCAACAATAAATGCAGGTCGGAATCCAGCAAACCACTTTGCCTTCGGGTCAGATTGAATTGCTTTTAGTGCTTCTGCAGCAGCACTAGTGTATTCTTCCATGGTCTTTTCAACTGTAGAGTCTCCATCTTTTTTCTGCTTGGCGTGTTTTTGGCGTAGTTTTGAAAGTGTTTTTGATGCTTCTTCTCTGAGTGCTTTTAACTGCTCCTTCGTTTTTTCAAAAGAGTCAATTGCGATGAGTGAATTTTTATGAGGTTGCAGAATGGCGCCTTCGTAGACAGATTCCGCGAGCCAAATCGAGTAATTTAGTTTTGTTTGCGTTTCCTCTGCAAAGTCCTCCGCGTGGGTTTGAATTTCTTCTATTCGAAGTTCATGTTTTTCTTTGAGCACCTCGGGCTCAAGCGTTCGACGCTGTTCTATTTTCGCAAGCGCTGAGTCTTTTTGATCGTTCGTTCTATTGAAACTGTCTTCGTAGCGCTCTTCACAATGTTCAAGTGCCTTCGTTTTTTTTATTTGAGCGGCGCTGCTCCCTTCTTCAATCCGCAAAAGAAGTTCGCTCTCTTCGCTCGCAGTTTCAGCAATCAATGCTCGAAGTGCAGTGAGCTGCTTCTTTTGATGGTGGAGGGTGGATTCAGGCATGTTTAGGCATTGTATCTCGTTACGAACACTCACTCTGCGCTCTTGTGACAGATTCTCCCATGGATTCCATTGCGAGAATCGCAGAATTGACCGCGTCAAGGAGGGGGTTGATGTGCTTCTCTTCAATGCGTCGACTCATCGGGTCGTCCCACGACTCAGTCGCTTGGTCCCATTGGTACATCAGAGTTTTTGTCGCTTTTGTCAGTTGGGCCGTTGCTGTTTGCATGCTCATCGTTTGATTCCGTTTGTGTTTGTTGTTCTTCGCCTTTTCGAGCGATGGATGTAGTGCCTGTTGAGGAGAGGGTTTCTATATCGGATTTTGTTTGCGTCGCTAAATATTTTTCAAGGGTTGCAATGGATCGTTCAATGAGTACAACTGCTTTGCGTGCATTCCCATCGAGGGCTGAACTTAGGGGAGAGATTGAGCCTCGATATTCATTCGTGCTGCGTTCAAATGTTCGCGACCACTTCTTTGTTTGTTCGAGTTTTTGTTTTGCTGCTACAATCTCTGCTTTGCGTTTGCTAACAAGTCGAACTTGGTCGGTTGGGCCTCGCGGATTGTCTGGTTGCGATAGGGTTGCTCGAAAGAGTTCGCTCTGGGCTTGTGAAAGTTTTTCTTCTGCTCTTCGAATCGTGTGCACCCAGTGTGTTGGCTGTTGCGATTGCAACCAAATTTGTGTGTGCATAACTTCGGAATCACTCGTCGAAACTGCGCGTTTCGCTTTGTCAATAAATTTGATGAGCGCAACACGAAAATCTCGCAGGGCTTCTAGTGAACGAACATTTGCTGCTTTTGCCATGCGTTACCGTTGTTGGAGGTATTCCTCGATGCGTTGGGCTTTTCGAAGAAGGAACGGGATTTGTTCCGCGGATGATTTAGAAAAACGGTCCATTGCTTTGACAGTAAAGTCAAATTCTTCTTCGAACTTTCGTTGTTCTTGATCACGCCAACTTTGGGAAAGTGAGGCCATTCTTGATCGCAGCACTTGTAATTGATGTGTTAAATCATCATTAAACCGTTTGAGGTCGTGGGCGAATCGTCTAATTTCTTCGGGGTCTGCTATTGCTTTTGCCATGGGTTTTGTCGTCCTTATATAGAAGGATACAACCGAGCCTGTATTTTGGCGAGTTTTTCAAGCAAAATGTTGAATAAGAGCCTAAAAAAGAGGGATAATCAGGAATGACAGATTTCTAGGGTTGGGCGACCAACAGAATAGTGGTGGAAGCCAAATTTCGACATTTCTTCCCTGTTGTACATGTTTCTGCCATCAAAAAGCACGGGCGACGAGAGTAAGCTGAGCATTCTGGCAAAATCTGGAGTGCTGAACTCAGCCCATTCGGTGCAGATGACCAAGGCGTCAGCTTGGTTAATTGCATCGTACATATCCATCGAAATGTGCACATCTGGAACTTCTGATTGAAATGTATCCCACGCTTCAGGGTCGAAGCCAGTGACTTGAGCGCCCGCTGCAAGTAAAGTTTTTGCAATATCGATTGAAGGTGCATCTCGCACGTCATCAGTTTGGGGCTTGAACGCAAGGCCCCAGAGTGCGATTTTCTTTCCCGAAAGATTGTTGTCAAAGTGTTCAAGGATACGGGTTGCAAACCAAGTTCGTTGCCGTTGGTTCAATTCATGGACAGCTGTGTTGACAAGACAGGGTGCGCCAGCATCTTCGCCCATTTCCATGACCGCAAGCGTGTCCTTTGGAAAACAAGATCCTCCGTATCCAAGCCCCGGCCGAAAGAATTGCGTTCCAATTCGACTGTCTGAGCACATGCCATCACGAACGTTGTCAATGTTCGCGCCATTTCGTTCACACAACGATGCAATTTCATTGATAAAACTAATCTTGCATGCAAGCATGGCGTTGCTTGCATACTTCACCATTTCAGAGGAACGAATGTCGAACAACAAAAGCGGCCGGCCTTGACCAACAAAAGGCGCGTAGAGTTGTTTTAGAATGCTACTTGCTTGTTTGTCTTCTACACCACAGACGACTCTGTCTGGTCTCGTAAAGTCTTCAATTGCATTTCCCTCACGCAAAAACTCTGGGTTATTCGCAACAGGGCACTTGCCGCCGAAAAGTTCAGCAACTTTGTGTGTAGTGCCAACAGGCACTGTTGATTTCACCACAACAACAGGAGGATTTTCAGTATTTGAAAGTGAACTTGCGATATCTTTTGCAACTTGCAGTACATACTCAATGTTGCACTTGCCATCTATGCCAGTTGGTGTTCCAACGCAGATAAAAATGATGTCTGTGTCTTCGTAAGCCGTACTTGCATCAGCTGTGAAGAGCAGGCGGTCTGCTTGAATCGATCGCTTCATCAATTCTGAAAGACTTGGTTCAAAAAAGGGAGATTCGCCACGCTGTAGGGTTGCGATTTTATTAGCGTCAATGTCGAGGCATGTAACACGGTTGCCAGCATTTGCAAAGCATGTGCCTGTTACCAACCCAACGTATCCAGTTCCTACGACGGTAATCTTCATACGCGTATTGTACGTTGTTCAAGATTCAGCAGGTACTTTTTACGTTGCAGTTTCTTGCTCCTTGGGTTGGTTGACCCTGAATAGCCGTGAAGTGCACCACTTGAAGAAATGACTCGGTGGCAGGGCGTGATAATTGAGACTGGGTTGTTTCTCATCGCTTGGCCTGCGGCACGTACTGCTTTGGGTGATCCGGCGCGTTTTGCTAATTCTGCGTACGAAATAGTTTTTCCATAGGGAATGTTCCGGCATGCTGCCCAACACTTTTGGGTAAATGGTGGTCCTGCTTGGAGTGGGGCGTAAAAGTTTTGGATTTTTTCCCCAGCAAAATAATCAGCGAGTTGTTTTGATAGCTTTTTAGACGGCTCTTTTTCAACTTTGTGCTTTCCGAATTCGCAAAACAGTTCGTCATTTTTATAACCCAGAGTGATTGGGCCAATTTCAGTGTTAAGAATCATTTGATGAGGGTAAAATCAGCGACGAGTGGAAGGTGATCAGAAAGTTTTGCTGTATCTTCTGCGAGGAGGTTTCTGCTTTGTAATGTTTCCTTGTCAAGGTCTGCAGTGTCGAGCACAAAACTGTGAACAAGTGTAAGTGTCTCAGGTGTGTACAGCATCCAATCCAGTCGTCCTGGAGTAAACGAACTGTCAATGTCTGACCACGTTGCAGTTAGCAAGCCATCTGGCTGGAAAGCATTCACAGTGGCGAGTTTTTCGCCTTGCACTATTTCTAAGGGTTTTTTTGTGCCAACGAGATTCCAGTCACCCGCTATGACCCATCTTTTTGCATTGGCTTTTTGGATCGCCTTTCGAATTCTTCTGGCTTCATCTTGCCGTTGTTCTTCTGCTTCGCTCGTAGGTCCTCCGCAGCACCGAAGATGTAGTGAGAAAAAGTTGACTGGTTTTTCTTCAAAGTCTACAACGCCATAGAGTGCTTTGAACTGTCCCATTTCGGCGAAGAACGAAGCATCGTGACGAGCAGCAACTGCGGAGCGCAACTGATGATGTCGCTCGGTTCCGTGCACGGCTGACATCTCAATTCTCCATTGGCCACCAAGCGATTTTTGTAAAAACGTACGGAGTGAACCAGGTGAATCTTCCCCATCGAATTCTTGAAAAAGAATAATGTCTGGCACGAGTGCTTGTAGTATTCGCGAGCTACGAGTTTTGTCATCAAGAATGTTGCCGAACTGCACGTTCCAGCTAACAACTCGGAAGTCGCCCTTGGGTTTGAAATCAAACAGTGTGCTAGGGATTTGAATTTTTGGTTTGTTAACTCGAAGTTCAAACTTTGTTGATGCGGTCGTGGGTGCAAAGACAACGCCCGCGTCATATGGAGAAATCCATCTATTTCCTTTTTTGCACGAAACGCCGTAGCCCTTGTCTTTTGGTGAAAAAAGAATGGTGTATTGACCGAGTTCAACGACCTTCTCTTCGGGCAGTTGTTGCAAGCAAGCTTCACTTGGAAGTTCGATGAGTTGGTAAAGGTAGTGGTCGTCTTTTTGGTGCGTTACTCCTTCTTCCCAATCTTGAAACGAACCATCAATTTGGATTGGAGAAAGAGCGAGCAGAAGACATGGAAGAAGAGGCATAGTCTGTGTAGAATACACGGTATGACACATTCAACTGAAACACCCGTTCTTGATCCAATGTCCATTGAATTGCTCCGTGTTCTTGGGGAGAAGGACCCTCAAGTGGCAGAGAGCATGTCTGCTGAAGCGAAGCGACAACAATGCACCCTAGAATTGATTGCTTCTGAAAACCACGTTTCCCCAGAAGTGATGCATACGATGGGCTCGTGGTTGACAAATAAGTACGCCGAAGGGTATCCCGGAAAACGATACTATGGTGGTTGTGAACATCACGATAAGATTGAAGACTTGGCAAGAGACCGTGCAAAGGAATTGTTTGGGTGCACGTATGCAAATGTCCAGCCTCACAGCGGTGCGAATGCAAATGTTGCTGCGTTTATGGCTTTGTGCAAGCCGGGCGATACGATTCTGTCACTGCCAATTTCTTCAGGCGGTCACTTAAGTCACGGATTAAAGCCTAATTTTTCTGGCACGTTTTACAACATTGAAAGTTATGATCTTGATCAAGAGAGTGAAACGTTGGATTACGACCACATTGCATCGCGAGCACTTGAAACAAAACCAAAGATGATTATCTGCGGCTACAGCGCGTACTCGCGAACGATTGACTTCAAGCGATTCCGTAAAATTGCAGATTCTGTTGGCGCATATTTAATGGCGGATATCGCGCACATTGCAGGGCTCGTCGCTGGTGGACAACATCCTTCGCCATTCCCCCATGCACACATTGTGACAACAACGACACATAAAACACTTCGCGGTCCTCGCGGTGGGTTGATTCTTACAAACGATGAAGACGTAGCGAAACTTGTTGACCGAAAAGTTTTTCCTGGCAGTCAGGGTGGACCATTGATGCACATCATTGCTGCTAAAGCAGTTGCGTTTGGTGAGGCATTGCAATCGTCGTTTAAAACGTACGCGAAAAATATAGTTGAAAATGCATCAGCGCTTGCTGATGCACTTGTTGATCACGGCTATCGTCTCTGTAGCGGTGGAACTGACAACCATTTGATGCTTGTCGACCTTAGGCCTCGCGATGAGAACTTGACCGGTGCTGATGCTGAAGATTGGCTTGGATCTGCGGGTATTGTTGTGAATAAAAACGGCATTCCTAATGATCCACGAAAGCCGATGGTGACGAGTGGTCTACGTTTGGGAACCGCAGCGTTAACGACCCGCGGTCTGGATGCAGACGATATGCGAACGGTTGCATCGATGATTGACCGCGTGCTTGCAAGTGGTGGTGATCCTGAAGTATGTAATGCAGTGCAACTCGAAGTTCGAGAACTGTGTGAACGATACCCTTTGTATAGTCATTAATGACTGATCCGCTTTTTAATATTGTCTTGGTCTGTCCACAAATTCCGAACAATACTGGAAATATTGGGCGAACTGCGATGGCAACTGGATGTCGATTGCATCTTGTTCACCCAATCGCATTTGATCTCGATGAAAAAGCCGTGCGAAGAGCGGGCTTAGATTATTGGCACTTGCTCGATGTTAAAGAACATGCATCATGGGAAGCATTTCTTGAAAATGAAAAGCCGGAACATGTTTGGTTGTTTACAACGAAGACAAAAAAGCCACTGTGGGATGCACGGTTTTCAAAAGGGGACTATTTTCTTTTTGGGTCAGAGCAGCATGGCGTTTCGGAAGAGATCCATGAGTGGGTAGGCGAACAGGCTCGCCTCACCTTGCCGATGGTGAATGATGCTCGGAGTTTGAACCTCGCTACTGCAGTTTGTGCTGCTGTTTATGAAGGTTTTCGGCAGTTGAATGCCTCATAACCACGGTTAAAATGCTATAGTCCATGTCCCTAACTTATTTACGTAGTACAACGAAGACATATCAATGGAGATGAGAAGCCATGGCAAAATACACGACGACTGATATTCGCAACATTGTGATAACTGGCGCTGCAGCCGCCGGGAAGACGACCCTTGTAGAAGCAATGCTGCACAATTCAGGTGAAATTGGGAATATTGGCACAGTTGAACAGGGGAACACAGTCTGCGACTTTGACGATTTAGAAAAAGAGTATTCACATGGGATTGATAGCGCGATTGTTCACTTTGATCATAAAGGCGCGCATGTTAATATCATCGATACTCCTGGCAGTCCAGGGTTTTTTGGGAAAGCAATTGCCGCTTTGCCAGCAGTTGAAACGCAAGTCATCATGATTGATGCTGGTTCGGGCATAGATACGATTACTCGGAAGTTATTTTCGGTGGGTAAAGACCGTGAATTGCCACAAGTTATTTTGGTAAACAAAATGGATCATGCAGAAGACCTCGGCGGACTACTTGAACAAATCCAAAAAACATTCGGCAGCGTATGTCGTCCAGTGAACTTGCCAACTGATGGTGGCAAAGGCGTCATCGACTGCTTTACAAATGCAACAGGTGCTTCAGATTTAGGTGACGTTGCAGATTTTCATACTGGCATTGTTGACCAAGTTGTTGAGGTTGATGAAGAATTGATGGAGGCGTATTTGGAGCAGGGCGAAGTGAGCCCAGAACAGTTGCATGGACCATTTGAAGCAGCACTACGACAGGCGCATTTGGTTCCTGTGATGTTTATGTCTGCAAAAGAGGGTGTCGGTGTTCAGGATTTTATGGACTTTATTGCTGCGCTATGTCCAAATCCGCTTGAGGGTAATCCGCGAACCTTTGTAATTCATGAAGGCGAAGCGCAAGAAGAATGGCACGCAACAAACGATGGAGATCATCCAGTTGCGCATGTCTTTAAAGTTTCCGCTGACCCCTATGTAGGAAAGTTGTGTGTGTTTCGAGTTCACCAAGGTGCGTTGAGTCCGAGCGTTCATCCTCGAGTTGGAGATAGCAAGAAGCCACTTCGGCTTAGCCATGTCTTTAAGTTGCAAGGGAAGGATCATGTCGAAGTCCCTGAAGTGATTTCTGGTGATATCGGAGCTGTCGCAAAGGTTGACGAGTTGCATTACGGGAGTGTGATGCATGATGCAACTCTAAGTGAACAGATGAAAATTAAACCATTACCGATGCCAAAGCCAATGTATGGTTTGGCAATTGATGCAGCAAACAGGAATGCTGAAACGAAACTTGGTGAAGCTCTCGGAAAATTGCAAGCAGAAGATCCAACCCTTGAGGTTGATCGAGTTGCAGCAACGGGTGACCTCGTGTTGCGAGGCTTGGGCGACATCCATTTGCGTGTAAAACTACGGTTGATGAAGGATCGATACGGTGTTGAAGTGGAAACGCGCACGCCAAAAGTTGCGTATAAAGAAACAATTACGGGGAATGCAGATGGGCATCACAAGCACAAGAAGCAATCAGGCGGCTCCGGTCAGTTTGGTGAAGTGTATTTGAGAGTTGAACCATCCGCTGGTGAAGAAGCAGAAGAATCTACAGATGGCTTTGTCTTTGTTGATGATACGTTTGGTGGTTCAGTGCCGAAGCAATTTATGCCCGCGATTGAAAAGGGCGTAAAGTCGGTGATGTCCGATGGAGCGATTGCTGGGTATCCTATGTACAACATTAAAGTGACTGTGTATGACGGCAAACATCACGCCGTTGACTCAAAAGAGATTGCGTTTATGACTGCTGGTAAGAAGGCTTTTATTGCAGCAGTAAAGAAGGCGAAGCCTGTGCTACTTGAGCCGTTTGTGAAGTTACACATTTCAATTCCGACCGATTTGATTGGTGATATTTCATCTGATATCTCAGGCCGGCGGGGTCGGATTTTAGGCACAGAGATGTTGCCCGGTAATCAAGCGTTGCTGGAAGCAGAAGCGCCATTGTCTGAAGTGATGTCCTACACTAATCAGTTGAAATCAATTACTGGTGGTACAGGTTCCTTTGAGATGGAATATTCTCATGATGAGCGAACGCCAGCTAATGTTCAAGCCGACGTCGTGAAGTCCTTCAAGCCAGATAGTGATGACGAGTAAAAGCAACGGTTTTTGAGATAAATTCTTCTGAGTAATTAATTGGCTCTGAGCCAATTTATGTTGTGTAATAGCAACGGGTTAGAATCCAAAATTGAGAATTATTCCTCTAAGGAATAATTTTGTTTTGTGTTTGGATCAGACTCGTTGTTAAAAGCCGTGCAAGACAAATGGATTTGTCGCTCGTTCTTCGCCAATAGTTGATGAGGGGCCGTGACCAGGGTAGATTATCATTTCGTCTGGCAACTCCATCAAAATGTTTTTGATGGAATGACGAAGGTCCTTGACCTCGCTAGTTGGAAAATCGTGCCTACCAATACTTCCAGCAAAGAGAGTGTCACCGACAATCGCTTGATTGGTTTCGTCCTGAATAAAACAGACGCTCCCTGGGCTATGTCCTGGAGTATGCACAACATGCCATTTGGAATCACCAAGCGTAAGTATCTCTCCATCATGCACTTCGCCATTTGGAGGCGATGCAGTCACAGGCATTCCGGCGAAACCAGAAAGGTTTAACTCAGGATCCATATTCCACATTTTTTCAATCGGATGGCAGTAGACAGGGACATCACCAATTGCGTTTCTCAGTTGATCGAGTCCAGCGATATGGTCCGCGTGACAATGTGTCAATAGAATCGATTCTGGTTGCAATTTGTGCGTTAGCAAGTGGTCAATAAGTTGCTCCGGAGAGTACCCGCAGTCAACGACCCAACACGCATCCCCACAGGCGACGACATGGCAGTTGGTTTGATAGTCTCCAAGGACAAATGGTGTAATCTGGACGTTCATAGGAGGGCTCCTGAGGTATACAATGAGAGGAAGCAGGAAGCATACTCAATGATTAAGCGAAGCGTACAACAAATGGATGGCATTTCCATCAAAGGTGATGGAATCAGGGGAGTGACAATGAAGTTGCTCGCAGGGAAAGATGACAGCGCTCCAACTTTTGCAATGCGTCATTTTACGGTAGAGCCAGGAGGCTTTACTCCGAAGCACCTCCACCCCTGGGAGCACGAAGTGTTTGTCCTCTCGGGTCAGGGTGAAGTTGAGTGTGAAGGTACAGTACAGCACATTCAAGCAGGCGATAGTTTATTCATCCCGTCAAATAAACAGCATCAATTCAGAAATCTTGGTGAACTGCAATTCGAGTTTTTGTGCATCGTCCCGGTTGAGTCAGAATGCGGAGAACCAGTCCCAGGCAGTTAATCTTCTATGAAATCAAATACATCAAAGTGCATTTTCTTGTTTACTCTGCTCCTTATGGCTTCTTGTATTGGAGTTATTCTCGGTGCAACAATGACAGACTGGACTTTGTCTAAAGAATTATTTTTGAGCTCAGCGATTGTCCTAGGTGTAACACTTGCTGGTGTTGGTGTTGTTCTCTCTGTGCGCACTACTTCTGCTCGGGGTGTTGGCGAAGAGAAACTAGATTCGATTCTTGAAGCGATGCAGATGTCGGAAAACGCAAAGCGAATACTCTTTCGTGATAGAGAGTTGCAACTGCTCCGAAAGACTGTGCAAGATGATATTGCTCAAGGAGATTTTCATGCAGCGCTTGTTTTGTGTGATCAAATGGCGAACGTGTTCGGTGCTGTTGAAGAAGCAGAACAAATGCGTACGCAAGTTCAGCAAATTATTCATCGGCACCACGAAGATCGTATTCGAAATGAGATGAAGCAATTAGACACGTTACTCAAAACGCATAAGTGGGTAGAGGCGTATCAATATGCAGCTCGTTTGAGACGGCTTTTTCCTGAATCTCCTCTCTTGCATGGGCTTGAGCAAGCTATCGCAGATGCAAGAACAGAATATGGTCGAAACATTGAAGTGAGTTTTCTTCAAGCTGCGAATAATGATGACATTGACAGTGCGATGGCACTACTGCGAGAACTCGACGCGTATTTGACTCCTGAAGATGCAAGAAAATATAAAGATATTGCTTCCACAGTCGTGACAACTTACAGAGAGAGTCTTGGCGCAAAATTTAAAATGGCAGTGAGCGATCACCGATGGCAAGATGCAATTGAATTTGGTGAAGAACTGACACGTCATTTTCCAAATACGAAGATGGCTGAAGAAGCGCATGACATGCTTGAAACAATTCATATTCGACTTGTTGAGGATGAAACATCCGTATGAGGAAAAAATGTTTAACCTATGTTCTTCTTTGTTCATTGTGTGTACTCCCCGTTAGTTGCGTTTCGGATGACTTTGGCAATTTAGCCGAAGGCTTTTCGCCAACTACGCCAAAGCAGGCAGCATTAATGGCAGTCGACCAATACAACGCAGATGAGCGCAGAACAGGCGTTACACTTCTTGCGAATTCACCCTTTGGCGGTGCGCCTGAGTATCTTGCTATGTATAGAAATTACGTTTTAGAAGATCGCGACCCACTTGTTCGGGCAGCATCGATTAAAGCGCTTGCGCGATTTGGAAATTCTGAAGATGCGGTAATTGTTGCACGATGGCTCAATCAGAGAGACGAACAGAGCTCCCAAGTAAGAAGGGCAGCAGCATCCGCATTACAACGACTTCACAATCCTGTTGTTGTGCCAAACTTGCTTCGTTCCTTACGGGATCCAGATGAAGGTGGGCAAGTTCGCTCCTCGGTTGCAACGGCTCTTGGGCAGTACGCTGAAGATCAAGTATTCACAGGGCTCGTTTCTTCTTTGCAAGCGAGTGATTTAGCAATCAATCTTTCTGCTGCACAATCATTGCATTCTTTGACAGGCCAAGTTTTTGGTACGGATTGGGATGCATGGTTCGAGTGGCGAAAAGTGGTCGTCGACAGCGGGCAAGATATTTTTGCGAGTATGTGTGTGTACGAATATCCAACGTATCAACATGAAGCGCGGTGGTGGGATCGGCTCACTTTTTGGGAACGCCGAATTCATGAGAAACCAGATGCTCCTGCTGGGTTAAAGAAAGCCTCAACTCTTTCAACTTATGATGATGAAGAAGTTGACAGTACCCAGTGAAAAAAAAGATAGACTCGCATTCACATTCAGAAGAACGGCGTCGAATTTCGGCGATGCAACCCTCGCCAGAGGATTTGCCAGAACCACTGGCAGAACCTGTTGGTGCAATCCGTAGCGGCTCACTCGCTGGTAAAACAATGTGGGGTGCAATTTGGTTTCTAGCAATTCCAATTCTTATTCAGCAAATTCTTGTGGCAAGTGTTGGTCTTGCTGACAAGATATTTGCAGGAGCTTTGCCAGAATCAATCGTTTTGCCTGCGATGGATGCAATCGGAATAGGCTCTTACATTGGTTGGTTCATTGCGATTGCAGTTTCAGGTGTTGGTATTGGTGCGCAAGCATTGATTGCTCGTGCGATGGGAAGTGGTGATGTTACAACTGGAGGCAAAGTACTTGGGCAGTCGCTTATGCTTGCATTCGTGTGGGGGTGTTGTGTAGCAGTAGGTCTTTGGAATGGGGCGCCATCTTTAGCAGAGTTTTGCCAGCTCTCCTCGGAAGCACAGTTGTATCTCGTGCAGTATGTCAGAGTTGTTGCTTTGGGGATGCCTGCATGCAGTGTGATGACAACGGGCGCGATGGCATTGCATGGAAGTGGTGACACGATTCGACCTGCAATCGTAACGGTCATAGTTAATATTGTGAACGTCGCGGTTTCTTGGAGTTTAAGTGGAGCGAATGTTCGGCTTGGCGAATCGGTTCTCTCAAATCCATTCGAATGGAATCTACATGTTGTTGGCATTGCAACAGGGACAACATGTGCGTATGTTGTTGGTGGGGTTTTAATTGTTCTTGTGTTGCTTCGCGGTATTAAAGATTTGTCTCTTCATGCGAAAGATTTAATTCCCGACTTTGCACTGTTTTGGAGAATTGCGAAGATTGGTGTGCCAAACTTTTTCGAGGGGTTATCTATGTGGACGGCGAATCTATTTGTGCTGCAATTTATCGGGCAGATCGCGGCGAAAATGGCAATAGAAATGGATGGTGATGAGCCAGTTGTCCAGGGCTTGCAGGGCGCGCATGTGATTGGGGTGCAGTGGGAATCTTTCAGTTTTCTCCCAGGTTTTGCAATTGGTATTGCGGCTGGTACACTCGCGGGTCAGTATCTTGGCGCGAATAATGTTAAGCAGGCAAAGAAGGCTGTGATGGCTTGCGTTCTTCTTGCGGTTCTCTTTATGGGTTCACTTGGTGTGGTCATGGCTCTCGCGGGGCATACGTTGACGGCACTAATTTCAACCGAGCCGATGCACCTTGAACTCGTTCCTCGGCTCTTATTCATTGCAGGTGTAACCCAAGTTGGGTTCGCCTTCATGATGGTCATTCGTCAAGCATTGAAGGGCGTGGGTGATACTGTGTGGACGATGATTATCACTACATTCTCAAGTTGGTGTATCCGGCTTCCAGCGGCATGGTTTCTTGGGGTGTATCTTGGATTTGGGCTTGTTGGAATTTGGTACGCACTCTGCGGCGAGATGATTCTTCGTGGTGGGTTCTTTGCCCTGCGTTTCTGGCAGGGCGGCTGGGTTCGAGCTATTTAATTCTACACTACGTTTTTTTTCTGCCACCTGAGAAAAAGCATAATTAGCTCAGAGCCAATTAATTCCATTAATTGGCTCTGAGCTAATTTATGTTGTGTAGTAGCAAGGGGTTAGCAGCCTAATTCGAGGCGGTCGGCGAGAATGGAGGGCAGCCCGACAGAGTGTGTTTCGCTCTGGGCACCCTTGATGTCGTACTCAGTTCGATACATTGTGAATATTGATTCTGCATCTGGCGATGTATATTCAAGCACCGCGTAACTTGCTCGTGGGTCGCCATCTCTAGGTTGCCCGACTGCCCCCGGATTGCACAGATAGCGATCTTCTGGATGAAGAACGATTGGTTCTCCGTGAACGGGTATTTCAAGTGTGACCTCGCCAGAGGGTTGCGACCGAAAAACAGTTGGGAGGTGCGTATGTCCATGCAAGCAGATGCCTTGGTCTAGCCCCTCGAACGCCTCGATGGCGTGAGGAAGTTCATGAATATACGCGGAATCATGAAGGACAGGTGTATCGTGGACGAGCAAGAGTGAATCGCCTAATCGAATTCGGGTCTTCATGTGACTAATCGCATGTAAATGATATGCACCTAGTTGCCCACGAGTCCAATTCAATGCCATGAGCGCAGCGCTGTTGAAATAGCGACCAAGATCTGGATCAAGAACGGCTTCGTCGTGGTTTCCCCGAACAACTTCATGGCAATAACTCAGGACAAGGTCGAGGCACTTTGTTGGTGAGGGTCCATAGCCAACTATGTCCCCAAGGCAAAGAATGCGATCGACTTCTAATTCTCCAAGTCGGTCATAGACAGTCCGTAGCGCTTGTGCGTTTCCGTGGATATCCGAGATGATGCCGTACCTTGACATACGTATCAATTCTCTTCGGCTTGTTTGCTGTCATTGTCTTGATTATTTTTTTCAGCCGCTTGTGCTTGAGCAGCAAGTAAGGATTTGATTTTCGTGTTATCTGGAGAGAGTACCATTGTCTGGCGTCGACCGGCGAAGCGGGGTGGTGTTTCAACTTTTGAAATATCACTCAATTTCTCAATAATCTCTTTCATTCGTTCGTTGCCACGATCTTTGTGCATCATCTCTCGGCCACGAAAATTTTGAACGATAAGAACCTTGTGCCCTTCAAGCAAGAACTTTCTCGCTTGATTAATTCGAATACCGACATCATGCGGATCAATTTTCATTGAACGACCGAGGCGCACTTCCTTAGTTTCAACTACCTTTGTCTTTGCCCGATTAGCGCGATCTTTTTTCGATTGTTCATATCGGTACTTGCCGAAATCAAGTATTCTGCAGACTGGTGGATCTGAGTTTGGCGACACCTCAACAAGGTCGAGATCTGCTTCTCTTGCAAGACGGATTCCTTCGTCAAGATTGACGACTCCAATCATGTTTTCGTCTTGGTCAATGAGTCGAATCGTTTTAGAACGGATCCGATCGTTTATGTTGGGAAGATTACGCGCATTTTGGCGGGGTTTAATAAAACGTCTACGAGCGATATGTCAAGTCTCCAAATAGTGATACAACGGAAAAAGGCGGCCTTTTTGTGGCAAGCCATGGTGAACATGTAATGCGTTATTGGTATGGATATTCGTCATGCTTTGCGAGTTGAGAAGTGTGCACCAACAGCGTTTCCGAAATGGTTCGGAGCGTTATAATAAGTTGGAGTAGTTCTCATATTCATATCCAGCACCAAGTGTGGTGCATACCTTCCGTAAGGATACGTAATAAACTGTTGAATATCAAGCATCTTTGGGAAGTTCTACCGAAGGAAAACATGTTTTTAATGCTGATTGTTCACCCCGTGATTGGATTTCTTCACAGATTGCCTGTGTAAAAGTATCGAGTCCAACCGCACCGAGGTCTTCCATGATGCCTCGGATTCGAACACTGACATTATTTCCTTCTGCATCTCTAGGGCCTACGATGAGTAGCCAAGGAATTTTCAACTCAGCAGCAGAGCGTATTTTTGCCTGAATCCGCTCATCACATGTATCAACAGTTGCACGTACGCCTTTAGCACGAAGTGTAGCAAGTACGGTTTCAGCGTATTCATTTGATTTTTCACTTATGGCGAGTACACGAACTTGTTCAGGTGCGAGCCAAGTTGGAAATGCTCCAGCAAAGTGTTCGATGAGTACGCCTATGAATCGTTCCATAGAACCAAAGGGCGCTCGGTGAATCATTATTGGTCGATGTTGGTTTCCGTCTGCGCCGACGTATGATAAGTCAAAACGTTCCGGCAAATTGTAATCTACTTGCACGGTTCCAAGTTGCCACGGTCTTCCTAGAACATCATTGACGATGAAATCAATCTTAGGTCCGTAAAATGCTGCTTCACCTTCCTCTTCAGTCCATGGAACGCCAAGTGTCTCTGCTGCATTGCGGCAAGCTTCTTCAGCTTTATTCCAATTCGACGCATCACCGACGTATTTGTCTGTGTCAGAGTCGCGTAGACCTACGCGAACTTTATAGTCGTGCATGCCGAGTGTCCTAAAAATAATTTTGACAAGTTCCAGGCACCCAACAAGTTCATCAGCAACTTGTTCTTCTGTGCAAAACAGATGCGCGTCATCTTGCGTAAAGCCACGCACACGCGTCATGCCACCTATTTCACCTGATTGCTCCCAGCGATATACAGTCCCAAACTCTGCAAGTCGAACTGGTAAGTCGCGGTAACTATGTTGCGAACTTGCATAGAGGCGAATGTGGTGGGGGCAATTCATCGGCTTTAACAAATACCCCTCGATTTCGCCCGTCTTCATTAAATTCGCAAGGTCACCGCACGTGCATCCTTCACAGGCGAGTTCGCTAAGTTGTTCAGGATCAATCAAGGGAGGATATTGACTCTCTTGATAATAGGGGTAGTGCCCCGACGTTTTATACAAGTCGAGTTTTCCAATGTGAGGAGTGAATACTTGGCTGTATTGTTGTTTTTGCAACTCTTCTGAAATAAACGTTTGTAGTTCTTGTCGAATAACAGCACCGTTTGGTAGCCACAAAAGGAGACCTTGTCCAACTTGTTCGTCAATCGTAAAGAGGTGTAGTTTTTTTCCAATGACACGGTGGTCACGTTTCTTCGCTTCTTCAAGCATTTTTAGATAGTGTTTGAGCTGTTTTTTGTGTACAAATGCAACGCCATAGACGCGAGTTAGACTGTCGGACTCAGCATCGCCATGCCAATAGCTACTTGCAATGCTTTGGAGTTTAAACGCACCTATGCGACCGGTTGAAGGAACATGAGGCCCTCTGCACAAATCCTCCCAATCTTTGGACGGTTCGCCAGTTGTGTACCACGTGAGTGTTTCAGACCCATTTTCAACAGCACGTTTTGCATTGTCAATTTTGTATTTACTGCCTTCGTCTTCTAACTTTTTCATCCCTTCATCGGTATTAAGTTCATAGCGTGTGAATGGGCGGTCCTCTTTGATAATCTCTGCCATCTCTTTTTCGATGCCCTCAAACTCTTCACTGCTAAGTGGTTCCATGCCATCAAAGGAAATGTCGTAATAAAAGCCAGTATCTAGAGCGGGACCGTAGACGAGTTGTGATCCGGGTCGAATTCGTTGGATAGCCTCAGCCATGACATGTGCGCAACTGTGTCGAATAAGTTCAAGTGCGTCTGGATCACTGTCTTTTTCACCTTTGCGAGCAGTGACTATTTTGACTTCTGCGTCTGTTGTAATTGGAGTTTCGAGGTCAGAAAGTTCGCCATTGATTCGTGCGCCAACAGCGCACTTTGCAAGACCATCAGAAATGTCACGAGCAATTTCGTGCGGTGTTGTGTTGTGTTCAAATGTTCGAGTTGTTCCGTCTGGAAGCGTGATTTTTGGCATAGTGTTACTTTTTGAACAAATTGGACTGTGTTGGGATAACTGGCGGTTCGCCTTGCATGTCGGAGACTTCTCGTGACAACTCTTCTAAATCTTGGAAGTTAAAATATTCACTAGCGTATCTGATATAGACAATCGGATCGACGACTTTAAGTTGGTGAGCAACTCGTAGACCAACCTCTTTGCTAGGCACTTCTCTTTCAAAAAGATGCATGAGTTCTTCTTCGACTTCACGAACGATGGCAATTTTTTGTTCTTCAGGGATTGGCCGTTTGCCACAAGCAGCTTGGAGGCCTCGAAGTACCTTTTCAGGATCAAATGGAATTCTTGTGCCGTCTCGCTTAATAACCATGAGGCGAGATGTTTTTTCGACTCGCTCAAACGTTGTGAATCTACGATTGCACTTTTGGCACTCACGCCTTCGTCGAATAGATCGGCCTCCATCGGAGCCACGGCTATCAAGCACCTTGTCTTCATCACGTTCACAGTAGGGGCACAACATATAGTTCATTGTACTCAAGTAGGGGAGAGCGCGAGGGGTCTGACCCGGGGACAGAGCAAGGGTCAGACCCGGGGACAGACCTGGGGACAGAGCAGGGGACAGAGCAGGGGTCAGACCCGGGGACAGACCTGGGGACAGACCCAACTTTGGAAGTCGCTATTTTTGTGCTGGGGCAAGTGCTTCGCGTGATTCTGCTTCAAGGTAGAGAATTCGGTCGCACTGGCCACACTTTACGACAGCCTCTTTATTCCCCATGAGAACTGTGACGGCTTCAATCGGGAGGTGAAGACTACAAGAGGTACAAGAATACTCTCGTCGTTTTTTATCAATGATTTCTATGGCTGCCATAGTTTCGCCATCGTAATCGTCTGCAATTTCATCAAAATCGGAAAGTACTTCTTCTGGAATAACCGCTGCAGCAGTCTTTCGCTCTTTTTCGAGTTCAGTCAATTGCTCAGCAATTTCTGACTCTCGGATTTTGAGTTCTTTTGCAGCAACTTTGAGTACTTTTTCACGTTCTTCTAAACGCTGTGCTATATCTGTTGCCGAAGTTTCTAGCTCTTCAGCGGCAGACATCTCGTTGAGTTCTTCATTTTCAAATGCTTTGCGATGTTCTTTGATTGTGTTTACTTCAGCAAGAAGCGCAGAATACTGTTTGTCATTTACAGCTTGTTTTAATTCATCGCGTAAGTGTTTTATTCGCAAGTCAATTGAACCAATCTCTGTCTCGATATTTGCAATGCTCGCTTTGCGTTGTTTTTGTAACTGTTGGTTTTCAGTTTGCTCAAGTGCAATCTCATCTTTCTGGCGAGTTTGTACTTTGAGATAGATTTCAGCGGACTCGACTCGGCTTCGCAAACTTCGAACTTGTCGGTCAACTTTATAGAGCGTCAGTAGGTTGTCAATCAAGGGCATAAGGGAGTAGATTCTAGCACAGATATTAGCTGCTCGGTAGTAACCAATAGGCAATTGGGCTGACAATCAAGAGAGAGTCGAGCACATCGAGAATGCCACCGAGTCCTGGTAGAACGGATGAAGCGTCTTTGATCCCACTATCTCGTTTGAAGATACTCATGAGTAAGTCGCCGAGTTGGCCAAGAAGCCCAAACAAAATCCCAAGAAAGGCTGCGTAAACAAGTGGAATCATCGGTTCATCAGGAAGCCAATGATTATTTGCAGCAGCGAGTCCAACAGCCGTAAGTGAAGAAGTTGCGAGTCCGCCGATTAAACCTTCCCAAGATTTCGCTGGACTAATCCATGAAATCAATTTTCTTTTTCCGAAATTACACCCAACAAAAAATGCTCCCGTGTCACACATTTTGACAATTGCAATCACTCCTAGAATCCACCATGCACTGTGTTCCCTTCGAATCAGAAGAAGGAGTCCAAATCCTAGGGCGACGTACGCTGCAGTCGCAACAGTAAAAGATGAGCCTGCGAGGACGCCATCAAGTTGTTTGCCTCTTGAAAGTGCAAAGACAGTGCAAGCGAATCCTAGAACAAGAATTGTAGAAAAGATGGCAAGCGCTTTAGTGATTAGCATTGTCTCTGGAATCAAATAGACAGCGAGAATCCATGCTTCCATCAAAATGATGAGCATTGAAGTGTTGCACCGAATGCGTAGGTTGTTTGCCATTGCACCAAATTCTAGTGCCACAAGAGGGGCTACAAGCATTGCGAGAATCGCAATAAGTAGCCCCGGTTGCAATGTCGTTCCGCACTCACACGAGAGGCAACCAAGTGTATTGTCAAAGTAAAGCAAGACGATAAGTGCAATACTTAAGAGTGGGCCTGTGATAAGTCTGTGCTTCAGCATGTTTTCGATTCGCCCCAACTTTCAAAACCTCCTGCGATGGATTGGCAGTTGACGTAGCCAATTGATCGAAGGTAGGTGACAAATGTACGGGACCGATTTCCAGTTCGGCAGTACACGTAAAACGTTTGGTCTTTACTACAAGGAAAGTCATCCTGTCGAATACTTAAATGTTGCAGGGGGATATGAACTGCACTGTCAATGTGTGCTTCTTCAAATTCCTCAATAGATCTACAATCGATTCGCATCTCGCCAGTGTTCGGTAAATCATTGAACGCGATCTCTAATGGTTTTGTGCTGAGGTCTGGTTGCATTTCCTTATCCTACCATTAAGCATTCTCTGCTTGGGCTCTCCGCAGCGCTTCCGCTCCTACATCTACTGGAAAACCTCGCCGACTTAGCGCCGAAATCACTTTTCGACGAATTGTGCTTTCATCTTCTGAATGCACTTTTGAAAGCCGAAGCACTGCCAGTTCCGTTGCAGCATCTTGTTCGCTTCGATTTCCAAGCTCTTCCTCAATTGCTTCAAGTGCAACTTCAGAAGCGAGCTCTCTTTCTTCAAGTTTTCGACGTAACCAGTAGCGGCTAGCAGGTTCGGCACGAGTCCAATCGCGAATCCGGGCACATGCATACGCAAAATCATCAAGCCAACCATCCGCTTCAAGTTGTTCGGTTGCTAAAGTTGCTGTGCTTTGTTCGATGCCACGTTTGACAAGCCTAGTTGCTAATTCTTGAACACCCCACGCTTTTTTTGAAATGAGTTGGAGCGCCATACTTGTTGCATCCCTCATGTCCTCAAGGGAAATCACTTCTGCTGCAAGTTCTACAGTCCAAAGTTGGTCAACAGTAAGTTCAAGTCGTTCGACAGTTGAAGTTGGGATAGTGAGTATAGATTCCCCATTTACAAAGATGACACGATAGTTCGGGTCTGTATCCAGTGGAAGAATGTCAGTAATCGTTTTAGTCATTGAATACTGTGTAGGAATCCACGCATTTCATCTGCAGCATGTTGATCGCCTAATGTCTGCGCTTGTGCAATGCCTTCTTCAAGTGTTTTTAGTGCATTCGCTGAATCGCCCGCATCATCATGGCAGCGTGCCTTGTGAAGCCACGCGTAACAGTATGCAGGGTCCGTTTCTATGGTCTGGTCAAACCAAGCAATAGCTTCTTCATTTTGCCCAGCGTTGGCATGCTCCATGGCAATCCCATACATACAAAAGGCATCGTGAGGATCATTTTCAAGAAGATTTCGCAAATGGCTCATTCGGTCATCGGGAGGAGTACTCATAATGTGTATCATGATACAGATGAAAAAGATTTGCACACTGTTTTGTTTCGCGATTGTCCTGATGACAGTTCAGAGAGCCAAGTCAGAGGGTTTGCGCGTTGTTCATTCTTCGCAGGGGCAGTCCACGGCGCTAGAAGTTCGTGGTGACTACTGGTATCAGGGAGTTGGAGATTCACTTCTTGTTCTCCCAAATAATGGTGGCGATAAAATTACGTCGATAATGTTGACTTCACACTCTGGAGCATCTACTTGCAGCGATCTTCTAGTTCATGACACTGACCTCTACGTGCTCCTCGATGGTAGAGAAGTGCTCACGTTTACGATTGAAGATGGTAGTGAACCAAAACTTCTTAAGCGCCAGAGCGCACTTTCACTGGGAATTATTCCCCGAGACCTTCTTATGGTTGGCGATTGGCCAGTTGTTATTGGAGAAGGCGGCGCTGTTCGATTGATCGACGGGGCTCAACTTGTTGATGGTGTTGGTAGAGTGACGGGGCTCGTCATGTCGATTGACCGTGGGCTTGCCTATGCAATGGGTGAGAACTTATTCGCGGCGGATACCGATGAAAGATTAGGTGCTGCAACAACGCTAGTTGAACTCAACGATAACTCAGATGCAGATATCGGCACGCTTGTGTACACGAGGAATCATGAAGGCAAAACAGAGGTTGGTATGATGGACGGAGGAATGCGCGACATTGCTGCTCCAGATGCAACTGTCCTTCTTGAAGGAACATTTCGAAATATGCTCGTTCGGCGAAGTCGTATTATTGTGACTACCGATGCCGCTGTCTATATCGTTGGAATCGCTCCAGATGAATTGCACGTTCTTCAAACGTTGCAACTTGAAGGTGTTTTAGATGTTGATGTTATCGCCTCAAACTATCTTGCAGTTTGTGGAGAGTTTGGTCGTGGAATTTACCGCATTGAAACAGACCGAGGCGGTGATGGCCGGCAACTTATTCGAGCCGTCTATTCAACAGGAAAAATGGCACCAGGCGAGTTTGATTTGCAAGGAGTGCTTATTCCAACTGGCAGAAGTTCAGTCTATTATGGATTCGATCATACACTTACTCCGTTCGAATCACCGGCGCAGATAGTAAGCGCTCCTAAGAGTGCAGTTATTCTCGGGCAAGGCGCGGCAATCGATCCAAAGATAGGTGCGGTTATCGTGAGTGATGCAACAGGTTGGAAAACAGTGCTCGAATTACCTTCGCCTGCTAAGACCGTTGTTCCAATTGCTGGAAACTTTTGGATAGGGACCGAAGATGGTGTTTATGTTTTTGGAAGTGATGGAAGAGGAAAATGCGTTGAGTTAGCAAGCCTTATTCTTTCTGGACCAATTGTGCAACTCATTCCTCTTCTTGAAGGTGGCGCTGCGTTCGTGTCAGAAGCAGGCATGGTTGGCATACTAGCGCTAGCACAAGATCAAGTCATGCCTGTGCCTGAACCTGAGTTAGTGCAATAGCGTTTGCAAATTGAGTCGACGCTACAGCTTCCGCCTCGTTTTTTGCACACTTGTCTGCCATGCCACACGAGTAAATGGCTAAGCATTGTCCATTTTTCTTTTGGGAAGAGCTCCATCAAATCTTTTTCAATCTTGTCTGGCTTTGTTTCGGTTGATAATCCAAATCTTTGAGCAAGCCGTCCAACATGCGTGTCAACAACAACGCCTTCACTTTTGTTGAAGGCATTTCCGAGAACGACATTTGCAGTCTTTCGTGCAACGCCTCTGAGTTTGACAAGGTCCTTCATTGTGTTTGGAACACTGCCGTCAAAATCATTTACGATCATCTTTGCAGATTCATGAATTGATTTTGCCTTTCCGCGAAAAAGTCCAATGGAAGAAATGTAAGGTTCGATTTCTTCTTGGGACGCATTCGCGTAGTCTTGGACTGTTGGAAAATGCTTAAACAATTCAGGGGTTGCTTTGTTCACCCCAACGTCGGTCGATTGCGCAGAAAGAATTGTTGCAAATAACAATTCAAGTGGTGACTTAAAAGTTAATGCGCAGTGTGCATTTGGATAGCGTTCAAGTAACGCATCGTAGATTTGCAAAGATCTTTTTTGCTTTTGCTTATTGTTCATCGGTTGCAAGAGGTGTTCCCTCGGACCATGTTGTTCCATCTGCCCACATCTCTTGCTTCCAGATGGGAACACGTTGTTTGAGCAAATCAATCATGAAACGACATGCTGTGAACGCGTCGTCGCGATGGTCGCTGCTCACTGCAATAACAACACTAGCTTCATCGATGGGCACTTCTCCAATCGCGTGTGTGACACGAATATGGCGAACGGAATAGCGGTCAATGGCTTCTTCTGCGAGTGTTTGAAGTTCCTCTTGGGCCATTTTCTGGTAGCAGTCGTAGTTCAGAGCAAGCAGTTCGCCATGCGTCTTGTTTATATCTGGTCGAGTTTTGCCAATAAATACACATTCTCCACCGCAACCGATGGCTGGAAGGACGCTCGCGTTGGGCACTGCGACGGGGCCCTGTGAAAAAGTAATATTGATTTTATCGGTGACCATGAAGGCACCATAGTACCAGTGCTGAGCGCCTCAGGGTAAACTGCGTACATGAAGCATGACACTTCAAATACAAGTGCAACAGTCGCAGTTCTTACTGTGAGTGATACGCGGTCTCTTGAAGATGACCGAAGCGGGTCGATTGCAGTTGAGGGACTCGAAGTAGCTGGGCACGCGATTGCAGCGCGGGAACTTGTTCCGGATGAAAAAACTGAAATAGCGGCGCGAGTTTCAAATTGGGCGTCTGATGAATCGATTCACGCCATCGTTGTCACTGGTGGAACTGGTCCATCCCGAAGAGATGTAACAATTGAGGCGATTCTTCCACTGTTCACTGCAAAGCTGCCGGGCTTTGGCGAACTCTTCCGTCAGTTAAGTTACGAAGAAATCGGTGCAGCAGCAATGCTAAGTCGCGCCGAAGCAGGCTGGATCGATGTCGATTCGCAACGAACACCAGTTTTCTTGCTGCCCGGATCGCCAAAGGCAGTATCCCTTGCGATTACGAGTCTCATCGCTCCTCAGCTGGGACATTTTCTTGATGTCTGCTCATTGGCATCAAAGATATGATTGTCACTCATGGAATCGATATTGTAGATGTGGCACGTGTCGCGTCGATGCTTGAGAAGCATGGCGATACATTTATTAACCGATGTTTCACAAAAAAAGAACAAGCCGCAGCTGATGTATCTTCACCAGAAATGCGTGCGCAACGGTTCGCTGCTAGATATGCTGCGAAAGAAGCGGTGCTTAAAGCACTTGGGACAGGCCTTGCTGGTGGAATTGAGTGGATTGAGATTGGTGTTGCCCGAGAGGATGGTCCACCTATGGTAGAGTTGACAGGTATGGCAGCAGAAATGGCTGCGAAGGCAGGAATAACCCAGTGGCGATTAAGCCTTTCTCACGCAGGCGGAATTGCAATGGCGAGCGTGATTGGAATAGGAGGATGCAGTGAGTAGGAAAAAAGGACCAGCGCTTTACGAGCTCATTTCATCAAAGCAAACGACCGCGCAGCCGCCAGAAGTTACACCCGACGTGGCACAAGAGCACTCCCAAGATGATGTTGATCTTGAGCACAATGTGCTCGTTCCAGGACGGTCAGTTCGGGTTTCGATCGGCTCAATCGGTGTTTTTGTAGCAATTGGAATTGCTCTAATCATCATTTCCTACACGATGGGTTTCCGAAAAGGATCAGCAATCACAAGCAAAGATTACGAAGAAGAAGGTTTTCAGACCATTTCGCAATCGTTTACAGACTCAGAAGAGAGCCCCGCTTTAGGGCAGATTTTGCCCAAGCAACAAAATAATTCTCCCAAAGTCACTGGTCCAGAAGGGTGGGGACCACTTGTGAGCGATCCGCGGGCAGCAAATGTGATTTATTACACCCTCATGCAGACCACAAAAGAGGGTTCAGTGCAATTAGCCACGTTCTGTAGGCAAAAAGGACTTGAAACATATGTTGTTTCAGGCAACAATACGCGACTCTTCAGAGTGGTTGCATTTCCAGGTTCAACGGATCGGAACTCCTCCTCGCTGAAAACTGTTCAGTCAAAGATCCATGCCATTGGTAGGGAATGGGCTGAAACCAAAGAGGGTCGTGGTAGTGACCTTACAGATGCCTATTTGAGCATCACAAAGCAGTAAGTTACGTATTCAGCGTATTAGATTTAGGAATCAAAGATATGAGTCTTCATCGAAGTTTAAAAACAAAGCCAGCTGGATTGAACCAGCACCGAAACGTCTTGACCCGCGCAGAGCGGATTGAAAAACTTGTTGATGAAGATAAGTTCAACGCAGACGAAAATTCGCCAATGGGTCTTCCAAAAGTCGGAAGTCGCAAGATTAAGATTGCGAGCAAGCAGAAGGCAGGTACTGAAGAAGGTGCTGAAGGCGAAGGTACTGAAGAAGTGACAAGCGAAGAGTAATTTGACTTCGTCGCTCGACATTGAGCGTCTCCTTTCAGAACGCGTAAAAGATATTGAAACATCCGGCATTCGCCGAGCGTGGGCACTTGCACAAGCGTGTGAAGACCCTGTTAATTTGTCCATCGGGCAGCCGGATTTTCTCGTGCCAGATGCAATAAAGCAGGCGGCGATTGAAGCGATTCTTCAAGACAAAAATGGTTACACCCAAACCGCTGGCGATACTCTCTTATTGCAAACAATTTACAAGCGACTAGGTGACCAGTACGGCTGGGAGTTTGGAAGCGATTCCTATCACGGCGCTATGGTCACTGCTGGAACTGCTGGAGCATTAACTCTTGCATGCCTTGCAGTATTGAGCCCTGGCGATGAAATTATTGTTCCAGATCCCTACTTTGTTATCTATCCAACACTCGCACGCATAGCTGAAGCAAAAGCTGTGTTGTGCGACACGTATCCTGATTTTCGAATGACTGCAGATCGCATCGAACAATGTATTACAGATAAAACGAAGGCAGTGCTTCTTAATTCTCCAGCAAATCCAACGGGCGTTGTTCTGACGGAAGAGGAAGTGACTGCAATTGCGACACTCTGCAAAGATCGTGGCATACTCCTTATTACAGATGAAATTTATGACGAGTTTATCTTCCCGCCAACTAAGCACGCTAGTCCAGCATCGACAAATAAAGACGTGCTTGTCATTCGAGGCTATGGAAAAACGTATGGATGTACCGGATGGCGCATGGGATATGCAGCGGGGCCAAAAGAGTTGATTGAGGCGATGCTTAAATTGAAGCAACAAACATTTGTATGTGCGCCTGCTCCATTGCAGCATGCTCTAGTTGGCGCATACGACATTGACCTCGCGCCACTGATTCAAACATTTGCGAGAAGGCGGGACATGGTTGTTGACATGCTTGGCGCGATTACAGAGCTTGTTATTCCAGAAGGTGCTTTTTATGCATTTCCCAAAATTCCAGAAGGGCACAATCTGACTGGGATGGAGTTTATTTCTAAAGCTGTTTCCCACGATGTTCTTGTCATTCAAGGTGACGTTTTTTCTAAGCATGACACGCATTTTAGAATTAGCTTTTCTGTAGCGGATGATCACTTAGAACATGGGCTTTCGGTTTTGAAATCCTTGCTTCAATAGTGACTCTGGGCTCACCCTATAAAAAAGGCCCCGTCGACAAAGCATAGCAGTGCCGACGAGGCGGAGGGGAGAAAGATGTCTCTACGTCGTCAGATTGCCACAATGTTCTTGAGCAAAAGTTAAAATAGGGTAAATGAAGCCTCAAAAGCAGCGATTTGAGCAGCTGAGGCATAGCGAGTTGCAATGAGGTTAGCCCCAGCCTCGCTGATTTTCCTGGCGAACTCTGGTTCTTGCATGATTCTATTGAGTGGTTCTTCCCAAGAATCTGGAGCAATCAGAGCTGTTTCCTCATCGATGAGCATATCGAAGCCATCAATTTCAGACGCTATAACTGGAATCGAGGCAAGCATCACCTCGAGTAAAATTGTTCGTACTGGCATGGTTTGAGATGGGACAAGCACAAGATCAGATTGAATGACGAGCGAACGAAGTGCAGAAATATCTCGCAAGCAGGTTACTCGATCGAGCATATCAAGTTGCTTTATGTGTTTCCAAACTTTGTGTTGGTGACGCCCAGTTAATTCTATAAAAATATGCAGGTCTTTTTTAAGCTTCAGGGTTTCTAGAATATGTCCTGTTATTTTTGGGTCTGCGGCTCCATTGAGTAAAGTAATGCAGTAGTTCGATTCACTCTTTGTGGATTCGCATTTGTGAGAAGTTGCTGCTGCAAGTGGTACAAGTGCAGCACGATTTTCTCCAACCCGTCTAGAAATGCATCGTTCGATTGATGGCGTTGCGCCAAACCATCTCCAAATCTTTGAAGATTTTTTGACTCGTTTCGCATCGTACATTGAAACGACTTCTCTTAGGATTGGGGCATTTACATGTCGTGTAAGGTCTATTGCAACTTGTTCTGCATCTGTACCGAATGCAATGATGACATCGATTGGTATTCTGTCTAATTGATGCATGAGTTCATCGATTCGAGTCTTGCGGAGGAGTCGCGAGACAGGCATCGGTGTAGTAATCCGTTTCGCAAGAGAGACGGCTTTTTCATACGTTGATAACGAGTCGTCTGGTGTCGATGGGACAATTCGAACGACCTGATTGCCGTCGTTCACGAACCCCACAACGATTCTATTCAGCATAGCGTGTTCTTGATCAAGTCGATTTTGCGACATTATCATTGCAATGTTCATCGTGGCGCAACCTCTATGCCCTTTGGTGGTTGTAATGGTTGAAGGGCGTGCGCCATTTCAAAGGGAACTGTTTTTGGTTTACGCGTTTTTAAATCGACAAGAACCCAGAGTGTTTTGCATCTGCAGACAACCCTGGTGGTCTCACCTACTGCATGGATATATGTTGTTCGCCATGATTTTACCCTGCGAATATCGTCAACCCATGTGGTTAAGCGCAGTTGATTTTTGTCACTCGCTTCGCTGACATAGTCTATTTCATGTCTCGCAACAAACCACATCATTTCTGTTTGCAAAAGTCTTTGTCGATTCCAGCCGCAGGAGTCGCAATGCAACTGTGAACCTTTGTCGATCCAGCGAAGGTACTCGATATTATTGATGTGATCCACTTCGTGGCTGGTTTGTTCAGGATTGATTTGGATCATGCATTGAAATGGAGAAGGGTGTTTCACTTCTTCAAAAACAAGTTGTTCACTTTGCAAGCATGGATTTATGTTGAGCTTGCTCATGGTTGCAATTTCCGTAAGTATTCCCACGTATAAATCCCTGCGGTGTGTCCATCAGAAAACGTGAAACGAATTGCATAGTTGCCAACAAGTTCGCCATCTTCAATTACGACAGTTTCACTACTTGTATTTGGTAGAATTGCGAGTGGATTTTGTTCCAATTCTTCCCGAGTCGCTTTGGAATCAGCCGAGGGTGACATCCGTCTCAGGAGGTCGCAGGGGTAGAATGAGGTAGACCCGTCACTCCACTGCACATGCAGACCTTCGGTTTTGCGAATATCAAGATGGTCTGGCACAACGGGCACAGCGAGGATTCTACTATGATGCACGATATGAAATGCAGCGAGCATCCAGCAGACCGCATGTGCGAGGCGATTGATCGCGTTGGAGTCCCGCTTTGCGTTGGAGTAGATCCGGTGTTTGAACGCTTGCCAAGTGAATTACAAGCACTCTCTCCCATCGAAGCATTCCGAATATTTTGTACTGGTATCCTTGATGCAATTGCTCCAAACGCGGTGGCAGTGAAGTTTCAATCAGCTTGCTTTGAGCGGGTTGGGTTCAAAGGCCTTGAACTGCTCGGAAATCTAAAGATATATGCCAAGAAACAAGGTTTAGAGGTCATCCTTGATGCCAAAAGAGGAGATATTGGCATAAGCGCATCGCACTATGCCATTGCAGCAACTTCGGATGGTCCTTGTGACTGGGTGACGGTGAATCCCTATCTTGGAGTTGATAGTATTACGCCATTTCTAGACGAAGGGCTTGGCGTCTTCTGCCTTGCACGAACTTCCAATCCTAGTGGAGATGTCATCCAAAAACAACTCCTTGCTGATGGGCGCACGGTTGCAGAATCAGTTGCAGATGTTCTGCACACTCTTGGTGAAAACTATAAAGGCACTTTTGGTTGGAGTGCTCTTGGTGCGGTTGTTGGTGCAACAAAATCAACTGAGGCACAACTTCTTCGAGAACGGATGCCTCACCAGATGTTTTTAATGCCCGGCATCGGTGCTCAAGGTGCAACTCCTGCGATGGTTGCTACCTGTTTTGCAGAGGGGCACGGCGCGCTGGTTACTGCTAGTCGAAGTGTGATTTATCCTGAAGGCGGGGGCGACTGGCAAGAAAATATTTCTAATGCAACCAAGCTACTTTCAGATGCATTACAGATTGATGGAGTTCTATGAATAAAACTGCAGTCATCATCATTGGGTTTTGCCTTGCTATTTTGTTTGGAGTTCCACTTTTTTTTCGTAGTGATTATGTTGAAGTTCCCACTGACGCCCCAAAAGTCATCATCATTTCTCCTCACAATGAGCAAATTCGCCATGAGTTTGGTGCTGGTTTTGCAAAGTGGCACCTCGAAAAGTTTGGTGAACCAGCGCAAGTCATCTGGTCAGTTCCCGGCGGCACAAGTGAGATTCGTCGAATGTTGCAATCCCAATATACGCATGCAATCGAAACTGGCAAGGTGCCTGGAGGCGAAGCAGACCTCGTATTTGGCGGCGGTTCCTATGAGCACGGTGTGTTGAAAAAAGAGATAGAAGCAACGCACAAAGGGGAAAAAGTCACAACTTCTATTAGCGTTCCTGCCAAAATTGACCAATCGCTTTTGAATGAAGTTTTTGGGGAAAATTTGATAGGCGACATTACGATGTACGACCCAGATGGCTATTGGCATGGGCTTGCCCTCTCTGGTTTTGGCATTGTGTATAACAATGAAGTCCTACGTTCATTGGAGATTGAACAGCCGGATGGTTGGGATTCGTTGTGTAACCCCGAACTGTTCGGGCGATTGGCACTTGTTAATCCTGCGCAGTCGGGGTCGGTGACAACAGCATTTGAAGCAATCTTAAAAAATCATGGTTGGGAAGAGGGCTGGCAAATATTGCGTCGTGCTGCTGCTAATGCTCGGTATTTTTCTGCGAGTAGTTTGAAGCCCCCGGCAGATGTAAGTCAAGGTGATGCAGCGATGGGTGTCTGTATTGACTTTTATGGTCGATATCAATCGCAAGCAGTGAAGAGTAGTGGCGGTGGAGACCGAGTTGGGTACATCGATCCGCCGAGTGCGACGATGATTGACCCAGACCCGATTTCATTATTACGGGGTGCTCCAAATGAGGAACTCGCGCTTCGCTTTATACACTATTGTCTGACAACTGACGCGCAAGCGCTCTGGCAATTTCAAGTCGAGGATCAAGGTGACGGTCTTGGCCCCGATACGTGGGAGTTGCGAAGGATGCCTATTCGTCGTGATATGTATGTTCGGTATTTGGATCGCATGATTGATAAAGTAAATCCCTACGATACTGCGCGACCTTCTCCTTATCCTGATCGAAACATGCGAGCGTTCATTGCTCCAATTTTTAGCGCGATGGCGATGGATACCCATGACGAACTAATTGAGGCATGGCAAGCAATTCTTGCACATCCTTCTTACCCAGAAACTATTGCAATTGTTACTGCTGAAGATGTTGATGATGAAACACTTTCTGAGATGCTTGAATCATTTGATGCGATGCCGAGTTTTTTGACTAATGAAAAAGTTGAGCTGTCGATGCAGACGCCAGAAGATCGGAAGACATTGAAGTATGGTTGGCTTCGTGATCAGTGGAGTGAAGTCGGTTTGTGGCATCTGGAAGATCGCGGAAGCCCAGCGCTAAAGAGAGAGGCAGCGAAATTTTTCTCTGAACGGTATGAGTCAATAGTTGAGTTGCAAAAACAATGACAACAGATGCTAAGTCTGTTGGAGCGTTGCTTCTCGAGTCGGGTGAATCTATTGTTACTGCAGAGTCGTGTACGGGTGGGCTTGTTGCGGATTCCCTGACGCAAATAGTTGGAGCGAGCTCGTGGTATTTTGGAGGGTGGGTGACATACTCCAATGAAATGAAGGTGTCACAACTTGGCGTTCGCGAAGAACTTCTTGAACAATATGGTGCAGTTTCATTTCAGGTTGCTAAGGCAATGTGTGAGGGTGCGGCGAAGCAAGGAGGAGCAAATGTCGGTGTGAGCACAACCGGTGTTGCCGGTCCAGGTGGTGGATCAGAGGCGAAACCCGTTGGCACCGTGTTTATAGGTTGTACGCACAATGGTGCAACACTAGTTCAGGAGTTTCACTTTTCAGGCAGTCGTGACGAGATTCGTCAGCAATCCTCATCGGCTGCGTTACTGATGGCGCGGAGGGTATTGCAGGGCGATTCTTTACAATGACGCAGGAAAAGGTATTTCTTGGGCTCGGTAGTAATATGGGCGATCGCACTGCGACACTTGAATCAGCCATTGAACAATTGGAGCGAATTGAAGACCTCTTGGTTGTCTCAAAAAGCACAATCACCGAAACAGAGCCACTCGGGAAAATTCCTCAGAGGAATTTTTTGAATATGGTGGTACAAGTTGTAACAACTTTGGATCCGCAGAGACTACTCCGTATGTGTTTAGAAATCGAACAGCAGCACGGCCGTATCCGCGGGGAGCGGTGGGCTCCTCGAACACTGGATATTGATATCCTTTTTTATGGCGATTTTCAAATCAATGAGAACGGTCTCACAATTCCCCATCCGGAGGCCCATTTACGACGTTTTGTACTTGACCCACTCGCTGAAATTGCCCCTGATTTTGAACATCCCACAACTAAGAAGCGGATTGCAGCAATGTTGCATGCTCTGTAGCGTTCTGTGTTACTCTATGCAATCACTTTTTTACACGTATCAATTTGGAGTCACCCATGAAAGTTCTTACCCTACTCGCAGCCCTCGCACTAGCCCCATTTGCTCTTGCGCATCCTGATCATCAACCAGAACACCCAGATCATCCAAGTGATCATCCTGAACATCCAGATGCGGGTGAGTCCAAAGAGAACAGTGAAGCTGTAGCTCAGGCAGAAGCATTGCTGAAGAAAGTGCACAACACATACAAAAATGCAGATGCAATCAGTGAAACGATTACAATCAAGATGCCCGGGGCAGAAGAAGACACGATGACATTAAAGGTTGCAGTCGGTGCAAAGAGTGGCAAAATTGTGGCTGAGGATCAAATGGCTGCAGTTTGGAAAGATGGCAAGGTCTATATGACTCTTGATGGTATGGATGATGTCTACATCGAACAGACCGGCAAAACATTTACATCTGGTTTGAATGCTGCAGCTGGAGCTCAAGGTCTGCCTGGATTGTGGACTATTACTCTGAGAGAAAGCGACGATGCCTCTGATTGGCTTTCAGCCCTTTCGATGGGAATGCCTGGTGCAACTTTTACTGGTGTATCTGATTCTGATGGTATGCATGTCGTCAATATTAAGACTTTGGTAGGTACCATTGCTGTTCATGTTTCAAAGAGCGATATGATTTCGAATGTTGTCATCACAATGGTACAACCAGGAATGCCACCTATGGAAATCAATGCTGTTTCTGACACCTCTTTTGTGAAAGAAACTCCTGCAGTCTCTTTTGATGCTGGCGAACGTACAAAATACGATTCCATGGACGCGTTATTCGAAGCAATGGCGGATGAAGATGAAGTTTCATTAGAAGGCAAAGGCGCTCCTGATTTTACACTCGCAACTCTTGATGGTTCAGGTGATGTAAAACTCTCAGATTTAAAGGGAACAGTGGTTGTTCTTGACTTCTGGGCAACATGGTGTGGTCCTTGTAAGAAGGGTCTTCCAGCACTCAACGAGTTTGACACTTGGGTGCAAGACCAAGGTCTGAACGTAAAAGTATTTGCTGTGAACGTGTGGGAACGAGGCGGCAATGACAAAGTAAAAGAGACCGTTCAAAAGTTCTGGTCAAAAAATAAATATAAAACAACAGTACTTATGGCGAGTGGTTCAGATTCATTGGCTAAGGAGTATGGAATTTCAGGAATTCCAGCAACGTTTGTTATTGGTGCTGATGGTAGTATCGCTGAGTCCCATGTTGGCTACAGTCCTGACATGCTTGAAACGCTGAAGAAATCGGTAACAAAAGCGCTTGCAGGAAAGAGTTCAGAACACCCTGATCATCCGGATCACCCTGACCATCCGAATTAACTCATTGGCTGAGATTAATCGAGTGCTTTGTAGAGTTAATTCTACTTTGTTTTCTATCGGTGCATTAACGTTTTTTGGGGCGTTTTTTTGGGGACAGCCCCCTGGGGACTGTCCCCAAAAAAAGACGTGAATAACTAGTTTTTTACAGTCATAAAGCATGTTTGCATGGGGACAGTCCCCTGGGGTCTGTCCCCATGCAGGGGTGGTCAGTTGCTTCGATCAGACCCAAGAACTTCAACAGAAGATGCGAAGACGATGCGTTCCTGCATTATCTTCGCATCTTTTACTGTTCCCTTTACTCCGTTTACAAGTATGCTAAAAACAAGCGGTGGTCTGCCATTGTCAAATACAACATAGCCACTGAGCGAGCAGACTTCTCTAAGATACCCGCTCTTTGCATACACCTCCGCTCCTTCGAGTTTGATTTTTTTGAATCGTTTTTGCAGTGTTCCAATTCCAGGCGTTGCAAGCGAGGAAACAAGAATCTCACCGCATGGTTCATGAATGTTGAACGAAGCAAGCCATTTAGCGAGCGTCCTTGAGCTTACTTTGTTGTCGCGACTCATTCCTGACCCATCGGCTGGGGAGAGTCCTTTCTCTCTTGAACCAAGCCTCTGAGTTACAGCGGCCTCAACAAGAGTCGCACCATTTTCAAATGAACCTTGGGAGCCGCTCCCTGTTGCAGCGACCCGTTTCAGCAAAGCTTCAGCGTAGAGATTATGACTATCTCGGTTACTCCGCAGAAGAACTTCAGAGATGGGAGTGGTTCGCACGTAAATTTGTTTGCCTTTTGAAGGCAGCGCGTTTTCACTTACTCGCTGTACATTTTTGACAGTAATGCCATGAGCACGCAATGCAGTTGCGAGCGTGTTCCCAAAAATCATCGTAGGGTCATGAAATGCGATTTTTATAGGTGTTTTATGCAGAGCATTTACATTTCCTCTTGCTGTCATATCATTCGTGTCTGGTGAACGAGAAATCCAAAATGAAGAGGAATACTTTTTGCCAACTTTTGAAGTTGTTTTATTTTTAATCGAAATCCATGGAACGGAAGGTGTGTACTTTCCCAAACTGGCATTCGTTCCACTTTTTGGTTCTGGATAAAAATGCATGACATTTAAGTGGTAATTGATTCCTGCAACTTGCGCGCAGTACCAACGGTTTATTTGGTCAGCCGGCCAAGTGCCGTGCGTAAACTCTCTGTCAAAAATTCTGTCATCAACCCAAAGCGTATCGACAGCGGTAACGCCAGCATTTTTAACGGATACAATCCACGGCTCAAGTTCAGCACTGAGCATGGAGCGTTCTTTTGACCAATTGGTGATGCCAAGGTGAAATGTGTCGCCTAGAGTCGGATCGCCATCGCCAACCACGATTAGATCGTCCCCATTTTGGAGTACTGTCGTTTTGAACGAAAATGACCGTCCTAGAATGTGAAGAGCAGCCCCTGCGGTGAGCAGTTTCTGATTGCTCGCTGGAATCATGCTCTCATCTGAGCGAATATCAACAAGTATCTTGTCCGTCGCGGTATCAATGACGCAGACGCCCGCGGTTCCCTTCCTGAGATTAGTCTCCTGGACGATTTTCTCAACTTGGTTTTGGAGGTCGCCAAGTGCAATCTGCGCAATTGAAAGTGTTAGAGTGAGGGCAAGTCGAAGCAAAGACACCCCGCAATTATCGGCACACTGCCGTGAAGGACATTATCCTCTACAACAATGACCGCGAAAGAACGAATTCATGAACTGCGAACGCTCCTCGATCAAGCGAATTACGACTATTACGTCGAAGCAATGCCGACGATGGCGGACTCTGAGTACGACACGTTGCTTAAAGAGCTTGGCTCTTTGGAAATGGAGCATCCAGAGTTACATGATCCAAGCAGCCCAACTCAGCGCGTTGGCGGTGAACCAGTCGATGGATTTCAAACCGTTGCGCTTGCCGTTCCAATGCAATCCATCGATAACACGTACACCCTAGCTGATTTGCGAACATGGTATAAAAAGCTTGGTGCAGAAATCAAATGTACTTGTGATCCAAAAATTGATGGTGTTGCTATTTCCTTGCGCTATGAAAACGGTGTTCTCGTTTCAGGCATAACTCGGGGCGATGGCGAGCAGGGTGATGATGTAACAGCACAAGTAAAAACGATCCGTTCTATTCCGCTGCGACTTAGGGGAGAAACTTCTGAAGCCCCTGATGTTTTAGAAGTCCGAGGCGAAATTTTTATGCCAAACGAAAGTTTTGATGCAATCAATACGCAGCGCGAAATCGATGGTGAACAGTTGTTTGCAAATGCAAGAAACGCAACAGCAGGCACGCTGAAAAGTCTAGATCCAAAAACAGTTGCGAAAAGAAAACTCGCTTTTTTGGCGCATGGAAAGGGAGAAGTTCAATGGGAGAACGCTCCTGAAACTTGGACTGCGTTTGTTGCATCAATTCGTAAGTTTGGCCTTCCTGTGAGTGACAAAATTCAGATTTGTGAAAGTGCCGACGCAATTGAAACGGCGATAGAAACATTTGACTCTACACGACAAGTAATGGGATTTGCAGTTGATGGAATGGTCGTTCGGTGTAACTCTTTTGCACTGCAAGAGGAGCTCGGTAGTACTTCAAAATCACCGCGTTGGTGTATTGCTTTTAAGTACCCAGCAGAGCAGGGGCTTACCAAACTGTTGGGAGTGAATTGGCAAGTTGGAAAGAATGGCACGCTTACGCCTCGTGCAACTATGGATCCAATCTTTCTTGTGGGCACAACCGTGCAGCACGCAACGCTCCATAATATTGATGAACTTCACCGAAAAGATATTCGTGTAGGCGATACAGTCGTTGTTGAAAAAGCTGGAGAAATTATTCCGCAAGTTGTCGGTGTTAAAGAGTGTGAGCGTGATGGTTCTCAGGTTCCAATTGAAGCGCCATCGAATTGCCCAGTTTGCGATGCCCCGGTTGAGAAGGAAGGGCCAAAACTGTACTGCGTTAATCCAGAGTGCCCCGCGCAGTTTCGTGAAAAAGTAAAATGGTTTGCTGCTCGCGATCAAATGAACATTGATGGCTTGGGCGACAAAGTTGTCGATCAACTAGTTGACAGTGGTTTAGTGAAACACTTTGCAGACTTGTATACATTGACTTCGGAGGATTTGTTGCCGCTTGAAGGTTTTGCGCAAAAATCAGCCGACGCATTAGTTGTTGCAATCGAAGACAGTAAAACTCGTGGTCTTGCACGCGTTATTTCTGGTGTCGGTATTAGGTTAATTGGTCGCGCAACTTCAAAAGTTATTGCTCGAGAATACGCTGACTTTGCGATGCTCAAGCAAGCAACAGCAGAGGAGTTTCTCGCACTGGATGACTTTGGTCAAATTACAGCTGAGACTTTGCACAAAGCAATTCATAGTGTGCAAGGCAAGGAGTTATTTTCAAGACTTGCTGAAGTTGGAGTGCTGTTAGCAAGTAGCGAAACACGTTCAGCAGATCCAATATTTGATGGAAAAATTATTGTGATTACTGGAACCCTTGAGCAGTGGGAACGGAAGCAGTTAACTGAGGAATTGGAACAGCGTGGCGCGAAGGTGACAAGTTCAGTTTCTGTTAAAACTGATATCGTGATTGCTGGCGAAAAGGCGGGCTCTAAGTTGAAAAAAGCACAGGATTTAGGAGTCGAAGTTTGGGATGAAGAACGCCTCAAAGTATCGCTTTCAGGGTAAAATCTTCAGACTATGGGTCAGTTAGCACTCGGATTTAGATCTTTGCTTATTAAAGCTGCTATCTTTTTTGTGATGGCGGGGTTGCTTGCATGGGCGTTAGGCGGAACGTTGTTTCCACAGCCGACAATAGTAAATCTTCCGGGTGCGGGCGAAGTCTACTGGCGAGTTTCTTCTGGAGGAGAGATTAACGGGTTGCAATGGTCCCTTATGAATGGTGATCAAGAAATTAAAACTGGAAGGTGGCAATCGGCGGTTGGTCCCGTGATTGTCGATGGAGTTTCTTGGATAGCCACGGGTAACGCAGGGCAGTGGTCGTTTTCAAAAGTGACAGGCGCTAGCGTTGAGGAAGTTGCATCGCCACCAGAAGGCGTACTTGCGTCTTTGTTTCCCTCATCCCAGAAATAAATTGCGACTACAAGTGCGAGTGCAATTCGGTACCACCCAAAAAGCGCAAGTCCGTGTTTTGACAAGTAGGCAACGAGCCACTTGATTGCGAGTGCTGCTGCAAAAAAAGCAACTATGATTCCGAGAATCATTGGTCCCATTGAGAGCGAAGAAAGTGCGTCGGAATCTTTGAAAAGTTTGAAGACAGTGGCGCCGCCAAGGGTTGGTAAGCCAAGCAAGAAACTAAACTCTGCAGCGTGCTTTGGTTTCATCCCCATTGCCATGCTTGCAACAATCGTGACCATAGAGCGACTTGTTCCGGGAAACATAGCGAGACATTGGATGAGTCCAATGATGAGTGCGCGTTTCCAAGTGAGATGCTCTATGTCGATGAAACTATGTGAATCCTGCCCTTCGTGAAATGCTCCACGTTGCCATCGTGCTGCACAAATCATCAAGACGCCACCAATTGCGAGTGCCCAGATGACAGGTGTTGTTCCCATAAGCCAATGGTCGATTGCGTCATTGAGAAGGACCCCAAAAACAGCAGCGGGTAGAAAGGCGATGATTAGATTGAGTGCAAGTTTTAAGCCAACTTTATTTTTGCCGAGTAATCCGTTGATCATCTCATGCACGCGTTTTCTGTAGAGACCAAGCACAGCAAGAATTGCGCCACTCTGTATAACGATTAGGTAAGGGTCGATTGCTTTTTGGGTGATGCCCATGAAAGATTTAGCAAGAATGAGGTGTCCAGTTGAGCTGACGGGAATGTACTCAGTTAAGCCTTCAACAATTCCTAAGATACACGCTTGAAAATAGTCCATCAGGCATTAATCGTCATCGGGATGCATAAGACTTCGAATTTCCTTGCCGATTTGTTCAATTTCGTGATTTGCAAGTTCGTCTCTCTTGTTTTCAATGTTGTTTTCTACGAGCCGTTTTGCGAACGACCCATCTGTAACGTTCTTCAAGAGAGTACGGAGATGGTTCAGGAGATGTTCATCATCGAGCAGATTCATGGCGTCGTATGCACCCATTTCAGCAGTGTTACTGATGGCTTGCATCATTTGAGCTATTCCGCGTTGGTGAATGATGTCTGCAACTTGTTTCACTTCATGGCAGCATTCGATGTAAGCAAGTTCTGGTGGATACCCAGCGTCGACAAGTGTTTCGTACGATGCCTTGATAAGAGTGGTGAGCCCGCCAACAATGATTGCTTGTTCGCCGAAGAGGTCAGTCTCTGTTTCATCCTTGAAGGTTGATTCAAGTACTCCGACACGTGCCGAGCCTATTCCTGCAGCCCATCCCAAAGCTATTTCGCGGGCAGTGTTATTTGCGTTCTCATGCTCGATTGCCATGAGTGCAAGAACTCCCGTGCCTCCGAGGAATTTTTCTCGAACGGTGACCCCAGGCCCCTTCGGCGCAATCATGACGACACCGACTTCGGGTGGGGGAAGAATATGTCCAAAGTGGATAGAAAATCCATGAATGAAACCAAGGGTGGCACCAGCTTGGAGATTGGGTGCAATGTGTCCTCTGTAGATTTCACCTTGAATTTCATCGGGGAGGGCCATGATGACGAGATCAGCTGAAGAAGCTTCTGCTATGGAAACCGCCTTGAAGCCCTCTTGAAGAGCAAAATCAGGGTTCCTTGCGCCCACGATGACATCGATGCCACTATCTCGCAGGTTTAAGGCGTGTGCCTTGCCTTGATTTCCATAGCCAATGACGGCAACTCGCTTGTTTTTGATGCCAGCGAGTGGAATTTCTTCTTCTTTTAAAATGGTGAGGGGCTTGGCAGACATTCCAGTTCAAGTCTACCATGGAAGCATGTCTACGATTGCATTCATCGGTTTTCGAGGTTCTGGGAAGTCGACGCTAGGTCGTTGGCTTGCTGAAGAACTTGGAGTTCCATTTGTAGATACAGATGAGCGAGTCCTTGCTTACTTGGGCGTAAGTTCTGTTGCTGATGCTTGGGAAAAGGTTGGCGAGGAGGGGTGGCGAGAGGCGGAATTTCATGTGATCCCTCCACTGCTTAAGCAGGACGGGGTCGTTTCGTTGGGCGGTGGGGCCCCTATGATTTCCGAGATTAAGCATGCTCTGGGTTCTGTTGAGGTGGTATTTAACTTAACGACCGATGAACGTACAACGAGGGAACGAATCGAATCTGGCTCTGACCGTCCCGAACTTTCAGCGTCGAACGTTCAGGCTCGTTTGAACCGCCTGCCGTTGTATGCCATGCTTGGCACGTGCGGTGTTGACACTTCTGGTGACATTGAAAGTTCCAAAGCCACGATCATCAATTTCCTGAAGCACGGTCACCAGGTCCCACGCACAGGCCCACGCCCCATCTTTTAAACAAAAAAATAAATTAGCTCAGAGCCAATTAATTTCGTTAATTGGCTCTGAGCTAATTATGCCTTTTTTCAGAGAAAAGAAAAAAAGCAGTTTATTAAGGATTAGAAGAATTCTCTGAGATATTGGTGCTATGAAACAAAAACGACCAGATTATTCAGGACACGTTGTGCACGCTATGAACCGAAGAGTAGATAGAGAAACACTTTTTTTTTCTGATGAAGATTACTGGGATTTCAGGTCTCTCTTGAGCGTAGCTTTGGGTATTTATAAACTTGACATACTTGAATGGGTCATTATGCCAAACCATTGGCATCTGCTTTTGTATCCAAATTCAAAAAAACAGCTGCCAGATTTTATGCAGTGGTTGACATCCATGCATGCTCGAATCGTTAGAGAGCAATCAGATACTGTTGGAAATGGAGCAGTGTATCAGTCGAGATATAAAGCGTTTTTTGTTAAGCCAGGAAGACATTTAGACTACCTTCGGAATTATTTAGCTATGAACCCAGTGAGGGCTCGACTAGTTGACGTATCAACTGATTGGAATTGGGGGTCTGCAAAGAGAGCATTATTTAAAGGGTATAGTTCGAACATCCCACTTTCAATTGGTCCAGGGCCTCATCCAATAAATTTGAATCAGATTCTTACAGATCCGTTTTATATCAACAGCGAACAGCACAAGAAACTTACTAATTCTGTCTCAAAAGGGACTCCGTTTGGCGACCAGAACTGGGTTTCAAAAATGGTCGAGGAGTTTGACCTGCAACATTCAGTTAGGTCAGCTGGCCGACCGCCTTTAGACAAATAAAATATCAAAATAAATTAGCTCAGAGCCAATTAATTTCGTTAATTGGCTCTGAGCTAATTATGCCTTTTTTCTATTTCTAGAAAAAAAGCCGCTTTAAAAAAGCGGCTTTTGCGGAAATCATAATACGAATGAGTTAGCTGATTTTTCGACCAATTCGACGTTGGCGAGAAATAATCTTTCGACCATTTTTCGTCTTCATTCGAGCACGGAACCCGATGGATCGAGCTCGTTTAATTTTACTATTACGTCGTGGATAATGTACTGCCATAGAAAACTCCTGAATCGGATTTTAATCCGAGTTGCACATCATACCGCACACGACAATACTCCGCAAGGGTTGTACAATGCTCCATCTAAGCCAAGATATTGGTTTACAGCTCTTATGGATCACGACTGGATTGAAATAGCTGAGAGCATCGCTGGTTACACGTTCAAGGACAAAACCCTCCTAGAGCAAGCATTATCTCATTCTTCTGCAGTTGACCAGAGGCATCAAAGTAATGAACGACTGGAATTCCTTGGAGATGCCGTCTTAGGATTCGTTGTGTGCAATGAGACCTTTCAGCGCTTCCCAGATTTCGAAGAAGGGGACATGACAAAAGTGAAATCTACCGTGGTGAGCCGTAAGGTTTGTGCTGAAATTGCTCTCGAGCTCGATTTAAATCGAATTTTGCAGGTTGGGAAGGGCATGTCCGGCGGTGATTTACCCTCGTCAGTTTCTGGAGCCGCCTATGAAGCAATTATTGGGGCTCTCTATCTTGACGGTGGATTCCAAGAAGCGCAGAAGTTTATTCGAGAAACAATTGGCGCCCGAATCAATGATGCTGCATCTTCAACTCATCAAGACAACTACAAATCTGTCTTGCAGCAAGTGGGGCAAAAAATTGCGGGGAATGCCCCTTCGTACGTTGTGCTTGATGAAAAGGGTCCAGACCACGCAAAGTGCTTTGAAATTTGCGTTGAACTCAGTGGAAAGCGGTACACCTCAAAATGGGGACCATCGAAAAAGCAAGCCGAGCAACTCGCGGCACTTGAAGCACTCAAAGAATTGGATTTCGCAGAAGAACTCGAAGATGGTTCAGTCAAAATTCTCGAAATTTACGGAGAGTAGCCGCGAAGTGGTCTCATCCTTCGAGCGCCATTTCCATCTTCATCTTTAATTTCAATAAACCCACGATGTTCCTCATCTGATTTTATTGTTGCAACAGAAATACCTCGCTGGTTTGAAACACTCATCGCGCCTCCGCCACTGTCACCGGAAGTTGAAGCAACAAAGATAGGAATGTTATACGCATTCATTAGGTTAAGTCGCCCACCGTCATCGGATGCGGCAAGAACGCCCATCTTTTTGCCGGAAGAAGTGTTGACGACAACGCCGCCGCCACCTCCAGAAAACATTCTCATTTCTGAAACAACATTGCCATCTCGGTCGGCAATTTGGAATCGTCCATGTCCGTTTGGGTCACTCGCAGCAACAGCAACGGGCAAACCAAACTCATTTTGAATATGCAGCGAAGCGTTTGCACCGCTTAACGTCAGCGCACCACTTGCAAACTGCGATAGCTCT
>CAYSYI010000014.1:0-46258 GCA_964435395.1 uncultured Isosphaeraceae bacterium | reverse complement strand
TCTGGATGTCTACTAATTGCATACGTACCAAACTTTGAATCGTTCGGCTCGCAGGTGTTCCCGCATCTTCTTCTAAACTAAGTTCAATCAAACGCGCAAGGTGCTCACTTTGCAAGTTGCGACGTAACGATGAAATCGCTGGATTGCGATTCGTGGAATCACTTGGCAAATCTTCAAGTTCACTCCAAATTTCGTCTGTCACCGCTTGCATAACTTCAGCAACAGTCAAGACGTCAATATCTGCATCGTTACGCAACTCACCGTCATATAACTCGCCAAGGGTACTCGGATTCAACAACATCGAAATTGCTGAAGCTTGCATGCCACCAATGCGTTCGTGAATTGGCCAAGCTGAGTTCGTGAACATGGATCTTCCACCGCCACCATCCCAATATTTTTCAACAGTCATTTTATGTAGTAAATCACTGTTTAAGCCCCACGCTTCATCTCGCATAGAGTTTACTAGTACAAGTTCAAGAGCTCTTCGCTGCACTGTTGGATCAATTTCTTCAATAGGATTTCGATCGCCAGGGTCGCCCTTGCGTGCACGATTGTTTAACGTGCCTGCAAGCCAATCCGCTGCAGATCCAACAGAAGAAAACTGTCTGTTGAGCAACATTTCATATCCACTTCGAGCCCTACCCCAACTTTGTCCATCCTTCACCATGCGATCAAGTAGCGTTTCTCGGAGCTGATTGACAAGTCGGATTTGGGAATCCGCGTAATCAAGGGGGTTCTTACCCCAGTCAAAACGTCTTGATGAAGGGTCACTGTCAAACGTGTCTTCATCGGTTGAATACGCAAGTTCTGGTTCATTAACCCGAGATAAAATGTCTGGCAACGAATCATCTTCTGTCGTGTACCCATATTCAATTGCCCAGTAATCGTAGGGGCCAATTGTCATCATCGTGAAGTCGCCTTGCTCGGGACCATCGTCAACATTGATGTTCAACGGAGAATACTCCATCACCGAACCGCAAATTGCTTCGGGCTCAAAGTTTTGGTCATTCATTTCATCCATGCTATACACAGTCGACGCCTTGAAATTATGACGAAGCCCAAGCGTGTGCCCCGTTTCATGCATGATGACATCGCGAAGGAGCGGACCGATGAACCAATCTGGAACACCATCAAGCATATCGCCATCGTATGCATCACCTCCTCCGTCTCCGTCACTGTCATCCGCCAACATATGTAAAATGTCAGGGTGCAATCGTGCCATTGAAAGTTCAGCCGCTTGGAACGCAGGATACATACATGCACCGTTCGTTTGGCTAACTCGGTTACCAAGACCATCGTATTCATCATCACCAATCATCTCAGTTGCTTCTATCATTGCAGGATGTGATGGCTGCATCGCAATTTGCATTGCAATCGTTTTACGTTCAAGGGGATCTGCCAATCTAATTCGAGGATCCCAATTTGGATGCGTTTTCAACCACTCCCGCGCTTTTGGATCAAAACTTTCCATTGCAATTTCGGGCAACAATCTATGCCACGCTTTTGTCCATCCACTCACAAATGCTTCATCCATCACGATGTCTGCATCTAAAATACGACCAGTTTCAGGATCAACTCGGCTTGGCCCAATTGCAAAACCCATGTTTGCTGTTGTCCAAAGAATGAAGTTGTACCGAGCATCTTCAGGATCTTTTTCCATGTGCGCACCGGTTGACGCATCTTGTTGATACACCTCTATTGCGTTCACAATGCCAACTTGTTCAAATGCTTTATTCCATTCAAGGACGCCATCGCGAACCCAACGACGATATCGAACAGGAATCGTGTGTTCCAAATAAAACACAATTGGCTGCTTGGGAGGGCTCATCTTGAGTGAAGCATCTGCTTTTTCAAGATGCCATCGATTTACATACCGAACCCAAGGGTCGTCGTTTGAAGCGTCACCAATATCTTTATATGTTGTAGAAAAGTATCCGATACGATGGTCAGCAACTCGTGGCTGGTACCCCGTATCTTGTTCTACTGTTCGAATTGAATACGACAACGTACCAAACTGTCCACTCGCGAGTGGAAGTTCAAAAGTCAACTCAACATTAGAAGGAAAACTTTTTGCATTCTTTAATGTTGCAAGGTCAGTCCTCGCGCCGCGAGTTTGTCCGCCAAAAAAGTTTGACGAGCCGTTTAAGAACAAGTTTGTGCCATCAAAAACTGGGCCACCGTTGGGGCCTTCACTGAGTATTGGAACGTCAAGCACAACACGATCTGTAAAGACTCTTTCGTATCCACTTTGTGATTGTGAGTCGCCAGTTGTTTTTACTTCAAGATTTGGTTGCACAAGCACGAGTTGATCGTGAATGCGTGTCCAGTAACCATACATGTCGCCAATCTGCACACCAGCCTCTCCAATACCACTTGAAATTGTGTAGGCAATAAGAATTGGTTTGCCATCATAATCAGGGGCAAGTTCAATGAGCACCTTGTCTTCGTCTCTGTACAAAGTGTACATGCCGCCCTTCCCATCGACAGAGGAAACAACTGCATCGTAGCCATCAGCAACATCTTCAAATGGAGGCAAACCCTCTTCAGATTGGGGCGCTCCCATACCTCCGAAGTTCGGGCGAGCGTCAGGACCTGCTGCTGTGTCTGTTGGTGCGATTGAGAGAGTTAAAGCGATTGCAAAAATAGTAAACATAATTCTTCCTTACGAGGGGCACGCCTCTGTGGTTCTTACATCGGAAAGACGATTCTAAAGGTAAGAGCCTATAAATGTTCTGGAATTATCGGGCATTTCTCCAAATCACCGCTAGCGATGTCGTAGCGATAGCCATAATTGCTAAAACAACATAAATTATTGCTCCCGAAAAGGTTACCCCCGAATTTGCCACCGGAAGTGCCTCTGATACTGAGCTCTGCGAATTCATCAATTGAAGAGATACAAGGCCAATGAGCGGCCCTACCATGTATCCACCACCAATAAACGCTTCATGTTTTCCGCCAGCATCAACCTCAGCTCGCCCTACTGCCATCGCGTAATACAATGCTACATAATACGTTACACCCATTCCCCCGCCGAACAGCATCAGCCCCAGAATGAGTAGTACCAAAGAGTTCGCAATTAATATACAAACAAAGCCAACGCCCATTGCAATTAGTGAACCCCAAAGCACCGACCACTTTCCATGCCAACCACGTTCTATACATTTATGGGGACAGTCCCCAGGGGACTGTCCCTGAATATTTAGGGTTAAATCGTTGCTACAACTACCAACAGACCATATTTCATGGGGACAGTCCCCTGGGGACTGTCCCCATGAAATATGGTCTGAACGCCACAAGAGAGCTGTCGCAAACACCCGAGCAAGCATCCAAATCGAGGCGATTGGAGTTTGCCAAAAAATATCGATTGCAATTCCAGCAAGGACAAATGGCAACAATGGAGCCAGCACACCATTAATGATGTAACTCAAAGGCAACAAAACACGTGCTCCTTTTAGCAAACTACGGTAGCCATCAGGAACATGTTCTGCAGACCGTTCCTCAGCATGTTCAGGGGGATTCTTCGGATACCACAGCAAGACGCCAAGTGCCAGAAGATTCATCACACCAAGGAACACAATTACCATCGAAGCGTGGTCATTCATTAGCGGTGCCATCGCAAGCATCACTCCAGCAACCGATGTCATCCACACCAGGTTCCACCATCCTATTGCGTGACGCATCTCTTTTCCGTGTCGCCCTGCAACCAAGTAACTTTCGACAATTGGCCAAAGCCATGCACTACAAAATCCTGCAACACCTCCTGAAGTCCACACAATCCAGCCACCACTTCCAGAGAAAAATAATGGCAAGGAACAAACCCCTGCAACTGTAACAAGCAACAGTGCAATAATTGTTCGCATTGATAAAAATGGTCGCAGCTTTCTAGTGCAAACACCAGAAGTTAGAGCGCCAGTGACATACACAACACCAATCAACAAATAGAGTGCTAAGTTTTCGCGTTCACCAAAACCATATTCACGTTTTGCAATGAAGGGCAAACCGTTCCAAATGACACTCGTGCCAGTAGAAGCAAGCCCAGTAAGTAAGAGTGATGCCGTTAAAGATGTACAGTTACTGCGCAGATGGTTCACTCGAAACTTGGTAGTTCGGCGCTTCTTTGATTATTTGAATATCGTGCGGATGACTTTCAATAAGTGATGCTCCACTGACGCGGACAAACGTTGCTTGATGACGCAGAGTGTCGATATCGGAAGTACCACAGTATCCCATCGCAGCCCGTAATCCACCAACCATCTGATATACAAAATCGCCGAGAGGACCGCGATAGGGAACACGGCCTTCTACGCCTTCTGGCACGTATTTCTTGGTATTTGTGATGTCCGCTTGTCCGTAACGATCTGCTGAGCCGGAACCCATCGCTCCTTCACTACCCATGCCGCGGTATGTTTTAAATCGACGACCACGATGCAAGATTAGTTCGCCAGGGCTTTCATCAAGACCTGCAAAGAGTGAACCGAGCATAACTGCACTTGCGCCAGCAGCAATTGCTTTGCCGATGTCGCCACTCTGTCGAATACCACCATCGGCGATAACTGGAATGCCATGTTTATCAGCGGCTTTGCATGCATTTACGATCGCAGTAAGTTGCGGAACGCCGACACCACTAACAATACGAGTTGTGCAAATGGATCCGGGACCAATTCCAACCTTCACCGCGTCTGCTCCAACATCGATAAGGGCTTCTGCACCTTCTTGTGTTGCGATGTTTCCTGCAATAACATCGATGTCCCACCGATTTTTAATGTCACGCACCGTGTCTAACACATTTTGTGAGTGACCGTGCGCTGTATCAACAACGATAACGTCAACTTCAGCATCAATCAATGCTTCTACACGTTCATATTGATGTACGCCTACTGCTGCGCCAACTCGCAAACGACCTCGAGAATCGCGACAGGCTTTTGGGTGCGTTCTAATATTGTCAATATCCCGCATTGTGACAAGACCACATAAGTTGTTAGAGTCGGTCACAAGTACTAATTTTTCAACACGAGCACGAACCATCATTGCTTCGGCTTCTTCAAGAGTAGTATTCACGCCACCTGTTACAAGGTCTTTCGATGTCATAAGCTCACCGACAAGTTGATCGTTTGAATCGACAAACTTCATGTCACGGCGAGTCAAAATACCAACCACCTCACCGTTAGCTTCGCCATCGAGTGTTACTGGAAAACCCGAAACGTTTTGCTCAGCCATCAACGTAACCGCCCGAGAAACAGAATCTTCTGGAGACAGTGTAATTGGGTCAGTAATGACCCCATTTTCAGACCGTTTCACCTTGGCAACCTCTCGTGCTTGGTGGTTTGGCGGCATGTTTTTGTGGATAAATCCAATCCCACCCTCTTGAGCAAGTGCAATCGCCAATGAGGATTCCGTAACTGTGTCCATTGGCGCAGAAATCAGCGGTATATTTAATTGAATACGATTTGTGAGTCGCGTGGACGTATCTGCCACATCTGGCGTTACATCGCTAAACTTTGGAACGAGCAAAACATCGTCAAATGTGATGCCATCAGATATATTCAACTTTTCCATCTATCAAGGATACCCGTTTTGAAGCTCTAAATCAACCCTAATGCGTGAGGAACCGCCCCCATTATGCTACTCTGTGCATCTAAACCCACTCTTTTAATGAAACATAAGCAAGAGACTTTACATTGAGCAACATAGACGAAAACATCTCATCAGATCCAGTGCATCACGATATAGGGACAACGCCCGGAAATGGCGTTTCTGAATTTCGAAAAATGCTCAAAGCAACTATTAACTTTGAAGCATCTGATCTACACATCAAGGCAGGAACGAAGCCCCGCATTCGTGTTCGAGGTGTACTTCGAAGTTTAGATGCTGAGATAAATAGAGAGCCGCTCTGTTACCAAATTGCAAAAGATATTCTTGATGAAACGCAATACAATCATTTTCATAAACATGGACAAATCGACTTAGCGTACGACTATGACGAAGACCGTCGCTTCCGCGTCAATATGTTTATGGCTCGTGGCAAACCATCACTCGCTTGCCGATTGATTACTTCTGACATTATGACATTTGAACAATTGCACCTCTCACCAATTCTTGGAGATGTCGCAATGAGTGCAAATGGCCTCATCCTTTTTGCAGGCGTCACTGGTTCAGGAAAATCCACTTCAATTGCTGCAATGCTCAATTACGTAAACGAACGAAAACGTTGCCACATTGTCACGATCGAAGATCCAATTGAATATATTTTCAATGATCAAAAGGCAACGATTAACCAGCGTGAAGTTGGAATCGATTGCTTAAGTTTCAATGAAGCATTGACGGCACTTGTTCGTGAAGATCCAGATGTTGTTCTCATCGGTGAAATGCGAGACAACGAAACGTTTGAAGCAGCGATTCGGGCTGCAGAAACCGGACACTTGGTGTTTGGAACCATTCACGCATCTTCAGCATGGCAAACGTTTGGACGTATCTACGATTTGTTCCCTGAAAGTGAACGTCCTCAAATTAGAAAATTGCTCGCGTATAACTTACGTGCAATTGTGTATCAAAAATTGCTTCCAACATTACGCGAAGATACTCCAAGAATTCCTGCTCTTGAAATTCTCCTCGGCACACCAATTGTCACAAAGTACATTCTTGAAGCCCGCGAAGGCGAACTGCTCGATGTCATAATTAAGAGTCACGAAGAAGGCATGATTGATCTCAACACCGCGCTTCTTAGACTCGTTGAAGCAGAATGGGTTTCTTTAAAAACTGCGCTTGATGCAACCCCAAAACCAGAAGACTTAAAAATGAAAATAAAGGGTATTGCATAAATGAGTATCGCCTTGCTTTCAGACGCAACTCCGGTTTTCTTGCTAAGCCCTTGGAAACCTTTGTTAATTGTTATTGTGCTCCTCGCATGGGGCTGGCTTGTCAGCACGCATCTCGAAAAAGACGCAAGGACTGCTCGGCTCAACCCTGCAAAATGGAATGGCATTCATATCAGTGCTGCATTCTTAGCGCTATGCGTGATGCTTTTTGGCGTGAACTTTTATATCGCATTTCCACTAGGTGTGTTCGTTTTGCTCGCTCCAATTCTGGCGTACTGGAAAATCAGAAATGCCGCAGTTACTGAAGACCGTCAATTCAAACTTGGTGCAGCAACGTTTAAAGCCGCTATCGAGACAAGAAAAAGAGTAAAAGCTAACAGACAAGTCTCTATGCATTTCGATGGACAAAATGGTTCCGTCACTGTTCCAAAGAAAGATGACCCTCAGTTAGAAATTTACCTCACTGCAGACGAGTTAATTTCTGATGCCCTTCTCAACCGAGCGAGTCGTCTTGAGTTTAGGCTCTCTTCGAAAGGATGCCAAAGCGCGTACTACACCGATGGCATTCCTTTTAAGCAAGAACCGCTCGCGCCAGACATTGGCGCTAAAGTTCTCGCATTCTTTAAAGAAGCAGCCGGTACAGATCCGAAGGATGTTCGACGGCGGCAAACTGGTTCTTTTGATGTTGCAAGCGATGAAGTTCGAGCACATGTTGATCTTACTGCTTCTGGATCTTCAAACTCACACACTGTCCGACTGGAGTTCAATCGCTCTCAAGCAGTTCTTCGCGCGTGGGATACGCTTGGATTGCTTTCAAAACAGCGCGAGTTGCTTGACCAATTAACCCATGAAGAACGAAGACACGGCATCGTTCTTATCGGTGGAGATAAGCAAAGTGGACTTACCACAACTGGATACGCCATTCTTAGCCAGCACGATTCATACTTAAGTAACATTGTTACTCTTGAACAAGAGGTGCTAGCAACACTAGAAGGCATAACTCACAGTTGTGTCGAAAACCAAGATGCTGATTACGCTACGCAATTGCAAACACTTGTTCGGCGTGATCCTGAAGTCATCCTCGCTGCCGATCTTACTGATCCAGAAGCTGCAAAGAATGCAGCGAAGCCCGGCAAGGAAGGCCCGCTTATTGTCATTTCGATGAGATCAACATCCATGCCCGAACTTATTTCACGGTGGGCAGGGTTCGTCGCAGACCCAAGGAAATCTTTCGAAGCACTACAGGCAGTTGTGTATCAAAAACTTGTCCGAAAACTCTGTGAAAATTGCCGAGTTGCATACAAGCCATCCCAAGACCTTGCCAAACAAGGCCTTCCAATCGATACGGTTGAGCAGTTGTACCGCAAAGGCGGACAAGTCGAATTGAAAAATAAAATTGTCACCTGTCCAATCTGTAACGGATCTGGATATATGGGACAAGTTGGTGTCTTTGAAACAATGTTCCTTGATAGTGACACTCGAAAACATCTAATCGCCGGTGATTTAAAAGCTGCAATGACTCATGCCAAGCGAAACAAGCGATACATCCGCTTGCAAGAAGCAGCATGGTATAAAGTTGCAGCGGGCGAAACATCGCTTGAAGAGTTTGGCAGAGTGAATAAAAAGAAAGCGCCGAAGAAAAAAGTGACAAGGACCAAGTAACATCAATGACTATTCTTCTTAACATCGCAATCATCGGTCTCGTTTTACTCATTGCATACTGGTGGTCAAACGAAGGACTGTTCAGCGCTCTTCTTCACCTTGTGTGCGTCATTACTGCTGGGGCAATTGCATTGGCCTTGTGGGAGCCAATCACTATGCCCATGATGAGCGGTGGCGGCTTCGACAACTATGCTTGGGGAATTGTTCTCGTTGGCGTGTTTGCCATTTCGCTTCTTGGCTTGCGTGTCGCTAGTGACAAACTAATTCCTGCAAACCTGCAATTCCCGCCATGGGCAAACATGGCGCTAGGCGGACTTTCTGGTGCTGCAGCGGGCATTCTTACAATTGGCATTTGTATTATTGGTTCTGGTTTTGTTCAATCGACGAATGAAATCATGTCCTATCGGGGCACGGGTCGCGATGAAAATGGACGAGGCGAAATCAAAAGTATTGGAGACCCTCTTTGGCTTAATGTTGCACAACTAACATCTAATTTTTATAGCTACTTAAGTATCGGCACACTTCATCCTGATATTAGCGGCGCCCCATTACAACATTACAATCCGAATTTAGATGAACTATCTACTTTGATTCGCGACTCTTATGATGGAGGAAAGGGGCAACTTTCTCTAGCGCCCGATGCAGCAAAAGTAACAAAAATTGCAACGAGCCCTGATGGCATGATTGTTGTGCAAGTTACCTTCAATACAAAAGCAAAAGACTTTGGCGGACAGTTGATCCTTGCAAGTTCTCAAGTACGGCTCATTGGCGATGCTTCTGGTTCAGAAACGCCAGACATCTATTACCCAATGGCGTGGAAGCAAGAAGTAAAAGAAGGTGGCGAAAAATTGTTTAGATTTGACGACATTTCACACTATGCCACAAGTGTTCCTGGTCGCGCAGAAACTGGGTTCAAGTTTGCATTTGAAACAAGCAACGACTCGTTCAAGCCAAAGTTCATACAAATTCGCGGCACACGGTTAGATATACCGCAAGATAGCACTATCGAACTAAGCGCAATGGCTGTGCAGCAATATCGCGGCATCGAACTTACTGACGATGAAATTATCGAAAATCGCGACCCACTTGGCAAAGACATTCAACATCTTATCGATGCAACTTCAAGAATTCGAAAACTTCGCATCTCAACGAACGGTCTTCCTGGATCAATTGAGATAAACGAAGACCTGTACTTCCTCCAGGGAGCTCTCACAACACAGTGGTCGAAGCAAGGTGTTTCATCTGCACTTTCGATTAAGGGAATTCATGCAGACGAGGGAACTGCCATTATTCAACTCGACGTGAGCCCTGGTTCAAATGGAGCCTTCGAAGACTTGCTGCCAATTATTTCCCCTGACTCGGCTGTTGTCTTTATTGATGACGATGGACGACGTTATGCGCCAATCGGTTATTTCATCGACGATGGAAAGAAGATGCAACTTTCATTGACCCCAAGCACTCCGATTCAAAACATAAGCGAACTTCCAATGCACTTGCTGACTTCAAGCAAGAAGAAAGGCATGAAGTTACTTTTTCAAATCACTGAGGGTGTTCGACTTCGAGAGTTTAGAGTTGGCGATTTCACAATTGGAACGTGCAACATTATCTCGGTTAGAAACAAACGATAGAACTTATTGCTCAAGAAACCGCTCTACCCAGTTGATATCATAATCGTAAGAAACAAATGCGTGATGATTTAACAAGCGTTGATGAAGTGGTATTGTTGTTGCAATTGGTCCAACCTTCATTTCAGCAAGTGCCGAACGCATACGTGCAATTGCTTCATTTCGATCACGACCATGGACGATAAGTTTGCCAATCATTGAATCGTAATTTGGAGGTATTCGATATCCAATACGCACATGCGTCTCAACTCGAACACCAGGCCCACCAGGTAATTGCCACGTTTGGACTGTGCCAGGCTGAGGCATAAAATTGTTACTTGGGTCTTCTGCATTGATACGACATTCAATTGCATGTCCATTAAGTTGGATTTGGTCCTGCGTCCATGAAAGCGACTCACCCGCCGCAACACGGATTGACTCTTTCACGATATCTACTCCCGTAATCATTTCCGTCACTGGATGTTCGACTTGAACTCTCGTATTAACTTCAAGCATAAAAAACTCTTGTTTCTCATTCATGAGAAACTCGACAGTTGCAGCACCGCTGTACTCAGCTTTGCGAATGAGCTCTGCTGCAGTTTCGCAAACACGATCCCGTATTTCAGCAGAAACTCCAGGAGCTGGGCCCTCTTCAATCAATTTTTGATGACGACGTTGGCTTGTGCAATCACGATTGTATAAATGTATCGCATTGCCGTGCTTGTCCCCTAGAACTTGGACTTCAACATGCCTTGCATGATCTAGAAACTTTTCTAGGTAGACCGCGCCGTTACCAAAGGATGCGATTGCCTCTTGTTGCGCAGCAGTGACTGCAGTTCTAAGCGCTGCGACATTGTGTGCAACACGCATTCCCTTTCCGCCACCACCAGCTGTCGCTTTTACTATGACTGGATAGCCAATTTCGGACGCAATCACAACCGCCTCGTCAACATCTTCTATCTCGCCATCCGTTCCTGGAAAGATAGGAGTGCCTGCTGCTTTTGCTAATTTTTTACAATTGATTTTATCGCCAAGTCGCTCCATTGCTTCAGGACTTGGACCAATAAATTCGATGTGGCAATCTCGACATACTTCAGCAAAGTGCGCATTCTCAGCGAGAAACCCGTAGCCAGGATGAATGGCTTCTGAGTCAGTCATTTCAGCAGCAGAAATGATCCGATCAATTCTCAAGTAGGAATCAGCAGAAGGCCCTCTTCCAATGCAAACAGTTTCATCCGCAAGTTCAAGCCATGGAGCATTGGCATCAGCCTCTGAGTAGACGGAGACCGTTTCCACGCCAAGTTCTCGCGCGGCACGAATGATGCGTAATGCGATTTCGCCACGATTAGCGATGAGAATTCGTCCAAACATGCTTGCTGTTTCTCTTATTCTGGCTTCACAAGGAACAATGGTTGACCAAACTCGACTGGCTCTCCATTTTCGACGAGCAATTTACTAATCGTTCCGCTGCATTGCGATTTAATTTCGTTGAAAATTTTCATGGCCTCGATAATGCAAACAGTCGAGTCTTCAGCGACCGTATCACCAACACGTACGAATGGGGGAGAATCAGGATCAGGCGAAACATAAAAAGTTCCTACCATTGGGCTAACAATCTCAACACCCTCTTGGGCAGGAGCTTCAGAAGTCGGCGGGGCGCTCGATGCTTGGGGCGCTGGTGCCGGAGCAACTGCTGTTGCTATTGGCGTTGTTGAAACGAATGTTTCACCGTGACGACGAATGGTCACCTGTTCATCTGTATCTCGCAAATCCATCTCCGCAAGATCATTTGCGACCATTAATTTGACAAGTTCTTTGAGTTTTCGAATATCAATCATAACTTTGAGTCTCCTCTACGAGTCGGCGAAGTATACCGAACTTCGCCGAACGTGTGCCGTTCCTCCGTCATTTCCCCGGATTAATTGGCTCAGAGCCAATTAATTTTATTTATCGGGGTAAATTTTGCAAGTTGGAAAAATCAAGATTGGCAGAATGGAATGTTATGAGCGTTGGGAGATGGGCTTGGAGAGAATCTCACTTAACACTATGGCGGTTCTGATGTTACGCTTATTTCGCAACATCACAGCAAGTTGTTTTGCAGGGACTCTTGCGTTCCTTGACACACTTTGCTTTGGAGGCAAAGGACAATCATCAGCGTGAAGAGAAGCAATGGGCTCAATCTTTCGACTTCTTGGTTTTTGAATCAGCTTCTCGGGTTTAGAGGCAGGCTTTGCCTGTTGAGTTGTGCGGCGACGGCGTAGAGACTCAATCTTAACCCGCGCCGGATCAGCCTTCCAACTCGTCTCAACTGTGGGCGGAGGTGAAGGCGCCTGGCGAGCTCTCTTCGCAGCGGCAGCCTTCTTTTTCTCAACGATGCCAGAAATAATCGACCCCACGATGCTCAGGATGACAATAATCGTAATGCCCTTCATATGTGTGTAAGTATATCTTGAATTAAGGCATGACGAGATGAAGTTTTCCTGCATCATCCCTCGCCCATGTCAAATCTACCCCAAAAACGCCACCAAGCGAACTTGGTGTCAACACCGCTTTTGTCTGCCCAGCCAACACAATCTGTCCCTCTTTAAGAACGATCACCTCATCAGCAACATCCATGGCAAAGGCAATATCATGAAGGGCTGCAATGACAATGTCACCCTCCGAAGCACAACTCCGAAGCATTGACCCCATCGCTTGCAGATGTTTAGGGTCAAGGGCTGAACTAGGCTCATCAAGCACGAGCAGACCCCCAGGCGTTCGTTGCGCCAATGCCCTTGCAAACGCTGCTCTCTGCCGCATTCCTGCGCTCGCTGCATGCCATGAAGATTCTGAACGGTCGAGCAAGTCAACTGAAGATAATGCATCATCAACCCGAACTTGCGATGGGCCAAGTGCGTAGCGACCGAGTTCCACAACTCTGCGAAGTGTAAAAGAGCCCGCGACTTCAGCAATTCGAGGAACCCAAGAAATTTTTGATGCTCGATCATGTGGCGACATACCATCAACACGAGTGCCATCAAGTTCAACTTTACCGCTACTTGACGAAAGCAATCCTGCAATCGTTCGTAACAGAGTTGTCTTACCAGAAGCGTTTGGCCCAAGTACTGCAATAACTTTTCCGCCATCTGCACTTGCATGCAGGTTTCTAAGAGCTGCAATTTTCCCATACCAAACGCTAACATCAGAAATATGTAGTCTCATATTCGGCCCCTTCCTCGAAGAAGAAGTACAAGAAAAACTAGTCCGCCAAAAACGCTAGTCACAATACCGATTGGCAATCGACCTGATCCTAAATCAATAAGTTGTCGAATGTCGTCCGCACATAGAAGTAACAACGCACCACTAAGTGCAGTGGCAATTGTTAACACTCTATGCGATCCTCGGAAGAGAATTCTTGCGCCGTGAGGTGCTATCAAACCAACAAAGGCAATTGGCCCAGCGAGAATGACACCGATTGCAGCAAGAATGCTCGATGTCACAAAGAGTTTTCGCCGAATACTGGGCAAATCTACTCCAACACTCGTTGCTTCATCATCTGATAAACATGCAGCGTCAAGCGTTGGTCCCCACCACGCGACAAGAATAATACCTAGAAGTGTAACTACACCAAGTATGGAAAGTCTCCACCAAGATTCAATTTCCGGAAGACTTCCCATCAACCAAGTTGAAAACGCACCCCGCAATCCCATCGGAACTGCGTGTTGCAAAATCATGATTCCAGCTCCGCACAATACTGAAACAACAACTCCAACAAGCACCATCGTCATTGGATCAATACCACCCTTGCGCCTTGACAGAACATACACCAACGATAGCGCAACAATTGCCCCGAGTGCAGCCGCAACTGCCTGACTGCCAATGAAAGATGCTTCATACGTGTATTCAATAAACAGACTACTCATAACACCTAAGCCTGCGCCGCTTGATAACCCCAAAATCCATGGAGATGCTAGTGGATTTCTCAAGAGAACTTGTAATCCCATTCCAGAAACACCAAGTCCAGCACCTACAATAACTGCCGCTATCAACGGAACCATTCGATAGATAAAAAATTGTTCTTCAGGAAGTGCCAAGGTAATACTTCCATCAATATCACGAGTAATAAGGAGCCGAAACAAGGCTCCTGCTACGACCAAAATGCCAAGAAACAGAAGTAAAAAGGTTGCACGTACATTCATGGCTCTAGCCTTACCTTTTGCAACTCTTGTGCAACTTCGACAATAGAACTCGATGGAATGAGAACATGTTCATGAACGAATGGTATCACCGGAAAACCTAAAGAACGAATTCCCGCCGATGAATTTTTATTTATCTCGATATCTGAAACAACGAGAATCGCTTCTGGCTCAAGACGGCCAATGTCTTCTAAAGACAAAGAAATCCAACCAGAGTGTTGCACGAGATTCTCCACACCAATCGCTTGCAAGAGGTCATCAATATACGTGTCCTTCCCAAAACACAATCCCGCGCTACCTTCCATACCTTGAGTGATGACTAAGAGTGGCGATGGCAAAGCATGTTCTTTTGGTGTAACAACTTCCAAAGGAAGTCTTTTTTCTCCAATAAGTTCAGTCACGTCGCCATACAGTTGTTGAATATCGGCCAGCCTGTCAATTGGCCACGATCGCAAAGCAAACACACCATCATGTGCGAGTTTTAACAAGTGTGGATCAACACCAGAAACTGTTTGCTGAACGAAGACAAATGTCGGAGAAAGTGAAAGCAAACGTTCATAATCAACACTTCGCAAATCACCAACTACTGGAACTTTCTGATTTGCCTGTTTGCAAAATGCGCTTCGTCCAACTAATAAATCTTCATAACCAGCATCAATGAGTGTATTGGTAATGCCTGGACTTAATGAAATAATCCTAACACCTACCGAGCGAGTCTCTTCATTGTTTGGACGGCATGCGCCAATAAGTAAAAAGATAAAAACGGCACAAAGTATGTTACGCATCTTGAGTCGCGTGAGTGAGTTGGGTTTCGGTTAATCGCTGGTAGACTTTACAATTCGACAACAATTCTTCATGCGTTCCATCGCCAACAAGAAGACCTTGATCAAGCACTAAAATCCGATCGGCTGACTGTACCGTCGACATCCGGTGCGCTATCACTAACACCGTTCGGTTATCGCAATACTTTTTCAATGTGTCACTAATAAGTGCTTCTGACTCTGCATCGACTTGGCTTGTAGCTTCGTCAAAAATCAAAAGAGATGGATTACGAAGAAGCGCGCGGGCAATCGCTAGTCGTTGACGTTGCCCACCACTTAGTGATGTTCCCTGTTCATACACCACAGCATCGTACCCACCCTCAATTTCTTGAATAAATGCATCAGCATGTGCGTGCTCTGCAACATGTTGCACTTCTTCTCTTGTTGCTTCTTGCCCAAATCGAATGTTTGCATCTATTGTTGCATGAAACAACACCGTCTCTTGAGTTACAACTCCCATTTGGTTTCTTAAAGAATGTAAATTAACGTCTGCAATATTTGTTTCGTCAATACAAATTGTTCCTTCTTGGGGATTCAACAATCGAGGCAACATGGATATGAGTGTTGTTTTACCCGAACCATTCGGGCCAACGATTGCCACACGCTGGCCATGCTTTATCGTCGCAGAAAAGTTTTGTATCGCAGGTCTATCTGAACTTTCATATGTAAATGTGACATTTTGAATTGAGATTGAACTTTGATGTCTTGAGAGATTTGGCTTTTCAGTTTCTTCTTCTTCTGGAGAATCAAGGAGCGACAGTAGTCGATCAGCTGGCGCTTCTGCTGCTTGGATTTCTGTAACAAGGCCAGCAAGAGGTCGCAACGCTCCACCGGCAACTGCGAGTGACCCAATGGAGAGCAAGAACTTGTCAAAATCTAACGAGCCGTCGATGATTGACCGTGCAGCAACTGCTGCAAGCGTCCCAAGCACAAAAATCGCTAGTATTTCCATCAACGGAGAACCAAGTGCACGCATTAATCGAACTTTTAATTCTGCTTTGATTACTTGGCTGTTTTCTTGGTCAAAAGCTTTGGCTGATGCGTGCTCTGCAGCATTCACTTTTACAGCCCGAAGACCTTGGATTGTCTCACTTGAGATGCGTAACAAATCTTGCTGCGCAGAAAGAGACGCTTTCGTCCCCTTGCTTACCTTCCTTCCAATCTTATGCAAGGCAAATGCTAACACTGGCAAAACCAACAATGCAATTATGACCAAACGATAATCGAATATGCATGCGACAATAAAAGCCGCAACGCCTTTTGTTAACTGCGATACCGATTTGCCCATCAGAACCATTAGACCAACTTGCAACGCTTCGGCATCTCGAATAATTCTTGAAACAAACTCGCTTGACCCAAGCTTTTGCACTTTGCCAAGTGGCATTGCAAGAACATGTTTAAATGAAGTTTCGCGGACACGTGCTACAACATGCACAGAAATCCAAGCGCTGAGATACTGATGAAAAAAGTTTGCCAGACCACCTACAACTGTTAGACACCCAACACCAACTAATAAAAAAATGACACCTTCAAATCTTCCCTCTGGGAGAATCGACATCAGCCACTGCGGAACTTGTAGAAAATGGTCTCCAGCGTTATGAGCAGAAGCAAGTTGCAAAAGTGATTTGCCCTCTTCAGGATCAAGAATGAGCGAGAGAGCAGGTCCAAGACTGAGCAAGCCAATGCCCAAGCCCAAAGCAGAAAATGCAGCTAAAAATAAAGCAAGGACAAGCCGTCCTTTCCAATGGAACATTTGCCTTGCAAAATATTTAAAATTATTCATGATTCGTCTCGACCTTCAAAAATCATGCGAAGATCCGTCCAAAATAAGGGATAACTTTTTGTGACACACTTTGGATTCACAATTGAAACGCCCTTACGCTTTGTGCCGAGCACCGCCATCGCCATCGCGATTCGGTGATCGTCAATGGGGTCAATTGCAGTTGGACCATTGTTTGCTTGCAGTGGCGATATTCGAATATCTGAATCACTTGATGCAATCCCACAGCCAACCTTTGCAAGCGACCGTGCCATCACTTCGATTCGATCGGATTCCTTTAATGGCAGTGTTTCTAAGCCATAAATCCGAGAAGGTGAGTCGGCAAAAGCCGCAACTGCGGCGAGGCAGAGAGATGCATCTGGAAATCCTGAAGCATCGAGGTCACCAAACCCACGAAGTACACCAGTACCTGTCACACGTATTCCGCCATCGACATCGATAACTTCTGCGCCAATTGTCCCAAGCAACCGGATAGCTTCCATATCGGGTTGGATTGAATCTAGTTTCAATCCTTCAAGAGTAACCGACATCCCATTGTGCAGAGCAGCTACTGCTGCAAAGTAAATCGCAGAACTTGCATCTGGTTCAACCTCGAGTTCGCAATGTGTTACACGTGTTTGTGGGATAGTAATCGAACGCACATCACTCGAACTCGTTTCCTGCACATCAACACCAAAAGTTCGTAGAACGTTCGCTGTCAAATCAATGTACGTTGAAGAAGTCACTGGAGTTTTGCAGTTAAGTGTGACCCCGTCTTCTAGAAACGGTGCGATTAACATCAATGCAGAAATAAACTGGCTCGATTTTGTCACGGGAACTTCGAGAGTACCACCGTGCATCTTCAAACCGTTCACTTCTACGGGCATTGTCTCGCTTTCAAACGTTGCGCCAAGCGATTGCATCATCGTAAGCAATTCACCTATTGGTCGAGTTCGCATCTTTCCACTACCATCAACAGTGACTGGCTCTCTTGCAAGAGCGCCCGCTGCAATCATAAAACGAGAGGGAGTTCCTCCCGCACCAAGATTTACAGATGCACCATGTGGCGGTTTTCCATCCACACCGTGCAAGACAAGTTTATTGGTCGACCACTTTACACCAACTCCGATTTTCGAAAATGCTTCAGCGAGGACTTTGGTGTCATCGCATTTGAGGGGGTTCTTAAGAACTGTTCGACCAGCACCCAGTGAACCAAGCATGATTGCTCTGGCAGTCAAACTTTTTGATCCCGGAACTCGCAAAACGCGGTGTCCCAACCGTTTCAAAACTGGAACCGACTCGGCAGTCGAACCCACATTTTTTTTACTCATGCGTCACGCCTAAAAATCGCAACGACATCCTCGATTGGTACTACGAAGAGTCGATTGTCCCCTTCAAAGTCAACGGGAATACTGTTCTTTGGATTAAACAATACCTTGTCGTATTGCTGAATTGGGTAATCAGGATTATTTTCGATGACCGTGCTTACTGTGACGATACGGCCTGTAATCGTGGGAATCTCTATTTTGTCTGGCAGGTGAATTCCAACTTTCGTGATTTTTCGGTCCTCATCCTTGCGGATAAGCACGCGTTCGCCAATCGGCTCAACCGTTTCAATTACATTCTTTTTTGGGCTCGTTTTTGCCATAGATGTACATGATACGAAGCAACGCACAATTTCGCAAAATCAACACACAAAAATCACGTTTAAGAGGACTCACGGGGGCACCCTGCTATTGTATTAATTGTGACGACGAAGAATCACCCAAAATTTGTCAACAAGTGGTTCTTTACCGCCCTCTCTCTAGGTATTGCTGGTCTTCTGTTATATGGCCTATTCTCGGTCATGCCCAGACAGTTCGCTCCTACGCCCACTTGGGGGGCAGTCCTCTATTTTGGAACAGGGCTCGCCTTCAGGTGAGTGGCGCCATTTGGGTGAACCTCTATCTTGAACAACCATCGGGAACATTCTGCTTCTTCTGTGGATACGACATGCAAGTTCATGCTTCTCAAGAACCAACGTGCCCTGAATGTGGCAAAAGTTGCACATCTGAGTATCGTCAAACGGGTTGGCGTGACACTGCCAAACAGGTGCCGGGCTGTCTTCTCTTTCTTCTGGGAGCCTTATTCTTGCTTATTGGAGGACTCCTCATCTTCTTTATCAAAAACGGTGTCTTCATTTAGCCAACAATGTAATTAGCTCTGAGCTAATTACATTGTTGGATATTTGGATGTAGCGTTGTATTTATTGGAAAGTGGGGAGTTTTTTCTTCAATTATGAATGGACATCTGTACCATAGTTACTTCAGTTCAATAATTGGAGAAAATATGACTACTGAAACACCTCAACCTGTTGAAGCACCTGCTATCGAAGTCTGTTCAAATACAGACCCACTACACCTTATCGATGTTGATCATGTACGCTTGTACGTCGGAAATGCAAAGCAAGCAGCATTTTATTACGCATATGCATTTGGATTCCAAGTTGTTCAGTTTGATGATTTGACCACTGGCAATAGAGATCAGGCGTCCTACTTGCTCACTCAGGGCAACATTCGCCTGATTATCACAACCGGCTTAACTGAAGATCATCCCGCTCAGCGCCACACGAATCTCTTCGGCGATGGCGTAAAGGATATTGCATTCACCGTCTTCGATGCAGAAAAAGCATACAACCGTGCGATAGAGAATGGCGCGGAATCGGCCTACGAACCCTTTACGACTGGCGATGAGAACGGCAAGGTCGTTCGCGCAGGCATTAAAACGTATGGCGAAGTTGTTCACTCATTTGTTTCGCGAAGTGGTGCTTTCGGGCTTCCAAAATTGAAGCAAGGTGGCATTATTTTCCCCGGGTTTGAACGCACGGAACACCCACTGAATCAATTCAATAAAGATAATCCTTGTGGCTTAAAGTTCCTTGACCATTGTGTTGGGAACGTTGAAATTGACAGCATGGACAAAACTGTTGCGTGGTATGAAAATGTTCTCGAATTCACAATGTTCAAACATTTCGATGACGAAGACATTTCAACCGAATACTCAGCACTCATGTCTAAAGTAATGTCTTCTGGTGGCGGACTCATCAAGTTCCCAATAAATGAACCAGCTGAAGGGAAACGCAAGAGCCAAATTCAAGAATATCTCGATTGGCACAACGATACTCCCGGCGTACAACACCTTGCGTTCAGAACAGATGATGCACTTGCTTCAATTGCGGAGCTCCGAAAACGCGGCGTAAACTTCCTACGTCTACCCGATACGTACTACGAACTGCTCTGGGATCGAATTGGTGATATTGAAGAAGAAAAAAAACTCGTTCAAGAACTTGGCATTCTCGTAGATAGAGATGATCAAGGCTATCTACTCCAACTCTTTACAAGGCCAGTGCAAGATCGCCCAACACTCTTTTTCGAAATCATCTGCAGACGAGGGAGCCAATCTTTTGGCAAAGGAAATTTCAAGGCCCTCTTCGAAGCTCTAGAACTTGAACAAGACCGACGCGGCAATCTCTGATAAGTATAATACCATCCTCATAAAGAATTCCCTACCGTGCCATACTACACATCACTAGGTGAAATACCTGCAAAACGCCACACTCAATTCCGTCGTCCCGACGGCGTCCTTTACTCTGAAGAAGTTTTCGGTACTGAGGGTTTTGACGGACCAACGTCAACGATGTATCACATCCATCCACCGACACAAGTGTCGGGTTGGAAAGTTGAATATTCAACTGAACAAGAATATGTTGAAACGAACGTAATGCGTATGCGACATCTTGTGTCAAAAAAAATGGAAGCAAAAGGCGATCCTATAACAGGACGTACTGTTTTGTTCGGCAATGGCGATTGCGAACTGGGTGTCTGTGTTCCTGATACTGAAATGGTATACCACTTCAAGAATAGTCAGGGCGACGAGTGTTTGTTTATTCACGATGGCACCGGCACAATGCATACAATGTTTGGAACGTTGAAGTTCAAAAAGTTTGACTTCGTCATCATTCCAAAGGGAACTATTTACAAAATGGCATTTGATGATGCTCCAACTGAAGGACCAGAAAATCGGTTTATGTTTATAGAAACAGCAAACGCTTCCCATATCCTTCCACCAAAACGATACATCGCGGAAAAAACTTCGCAGTTCCTTGAACATGCACCCTACTGCGAACGTGATTTACGTATTCCTGAAATGCCCCTCATGTACGATGAGATGGGCGACTTTGAAGTTCGAATTAAAGCACTAAATAGTGTGCACAGTTACATGTATCCTTACCATCCACTCGATATTGTTGGATGGGATGGCTGCTATTACCCGTATTGTTTTAACGCGTTAGACTTCTCACCAATCGTTGCGAAGCACCACATGCCGCCACCGACACACCAAGTGTTTGCAGGTGGAAACTTTGTAATTTGTGCGTTTGCCCCCCGCATGCTGGACTTCCATCCAGAAGCAATCAAAGTTCCCTACAACCATTCCAATGTGGACAGTGACGAGGTGATGTATTACTGTGACAGTAAGTACACCGCTCGCAAGGGAATTGGCGAAGGGTCACTTACGATGCATCCACAGGGTATAGCGCACGGCCCACACCCAGGAACAGTAGAGTCCACACTAGACCAATCGTACACCGATGAACTTGTCGTGATGTGCGACACATTTAAACCTCTCTTTCCAACAAAAGCAGCACTGGACATCGACGATGGTGCTTATCCAAAATCATGGGAAGATTGGAAGCCGATACCTTTGGGCTGATACATTGGAGTTACTTTGCGGGCAAGATAATGCCCGAGCAACTGCCAAAGCCGATTCGTGTTGCACTCTCTGATTCACACCACGCTCTGATGGTAAGTTCATCACCATCTTGCAAGAAGCGACGTTGCGAACCATCTGGCATGTCAATTGGTTCTGTTCCACGCCATGTATATTCAAGCAAACAGCCGCGACTGTCCTTGGTTTCACCAGAAATTGTTCCTGAACCGAGCAAATCTCCACTGCTCATTGGACAGCCAGTACTCGTATGGTGCGATAGCATCTGAGCAAATGACCAAGTCAAATTCGTTAAGGAACTTTCTGAGAGTTGCATTGAAGGAATATTTTCTCTACGCATTTTTTCAGAAGAAATCGAAACACAACAACGAATATCAAGAACATCATCTGTGACAGGGAGCAAATATTCCAATACAGGAGGATCGCTTTCTTGCCGTGCAGGACCTGATTCTCTAAATGGCGCAAGTGCATCGATCGTTACAATCCAAGGGCTAATGCTTGATGCAAAGTTCTTCGCGTTAAATGGACCAAGGGGTTGGTACTCCCACTTCTGTACATCACGCGCTGACCAATCGTTCAAAATTACTATCCCAAAAATGTGTTCCATTGCATCGTCCATTGGTATACGACTTCCAATGGCATTTCCAGTGCCAATGAAAGCACCAAATTCCAACTCGTAGTCGAGCAACTTGCAAGGTGCAAAAATAGGGTCTCTGTCATCAGGTTTCATTTGACCGCAAGGTCGACGAATATCCGTACCAGAAATAACAATACTACTCGCCCTGCCATGATATCCAACAGGTAAATGTAAATAGTTCGGCATCAATGGCTCGCCATCTGGGCGAAACATTTTTCCTACGTTCGTTGCATGATTTCGCGCTGCATAAAAATCAGTGTAGTCACGGATGTGCGCTGGCAAAACAAGGTCCAAATCTGCAAGAGTGCAAAGCACTTCAGGGCACGGTTCATCCGTGAGCAGTGTAAAAAGTGCGTGGCGAACAAGTGTCCATGATTCGTGCCCGAGTGCCATAAAGGAATTGAGAGAATCTTCTTTGAGTGCATCGGTAATATCATCCGAGAATTGCAACTTCTCACGATCGATTGCTTCGCGAAGCACGACTGCCTGCTCACCAATCGCAACAACTATTCCATGTTTATTGCAAACACCCCAAGGAAGATTTTGAATAGGAAAATCAATTCTGCCGTTCCCCATTTCAACCCAACTACTTGCGGATATCTCATGTGTGTGATCCATCATTGTTCTGTTGATTCCTTTAGTAAACCCATATTTCTCAACTCTCTCCTTGGATCATCAAAAGAACAGGACCCAACTGAATTAAATAGTTCTGCTCGTACTTGCTCTAACTCTAGTTCACTAAAGGAAGATAAATCTGGCGTTGAGCAAAGTAAAATTCGCTCAACTTCTTCAACGCTGACATCATGCACGCTTGCACACGCCGCGGCTTGAAGAACTGATAAAAAACCGTATTCCATCACGCCAACATTTTTATTTTCATTTTGACATGGATGGTGCATCCCGGCCGTTGTTTTGAATGCCTGCCCTACAACTGCACAACTGTGAATAAACAATGCAAGAGTATCACTTGATGGATATAAATCCGAAGTTACTCCTCCAGTTCGAACTTTTGCACCTGCAATCGCACCAGAGAGGGCTGCAATAAGTCCACGAGGATCTTCTTCTATAGGCAATTCAATGTAGGGGAACAAATCGTCGTGAAGCACTTCGAGAGCTGAATCAATCTCTCCTGTTGTGTTTGCTTTGAACTCAACGACGTTTGCGACAGCTCCACAATCTGAAATATTGAAGTCGATAGTTGATTGGACTGCTTCAACAAACTTGTCATTGCTAGCAGGTGGAAGCAAAACACTCAACTGCCACATTTCTTCTTCTGGTTGGGGCAACAACCCCTTCGCGCACTCTTTAAACTCATCTAATCGACTTGCTGGGATAATCAAACGTGCGAGCATCCACTTTTCTTCCGAGTTTAAATAGGAAGCCCAGTTCTTCACCACGGATTGCATATCTAAATCAGCTGGCGGATAAAGACCAGCGTAATCAATGATGCCTTCCAACATGATTTGATGTACTGTTGAAACTTCTGTCATTCGCTGCTGTAGTCCAATTACTCGTCTGTCACATCAGCAGTTTGAAACGCAGCGACACTTTCATTGATAGTTTCAATGTAATCAGATCGATCTCTATGCTTAGCAACTGCTTGCAATATACTAATTGTCCTTTCAGAAGTATCAAATTTTAAGATTGCTTGCATAAGCTCAGTCGCTTTGTCGTCACGTTTTAAAATAAGAAGTGCTTCAAATGGCTTCATAGCAGTACTCACTTCCATTTCAATAATCTTTCCCTTTGTTCCCTCGGGATACTCTTGGTCTTCATGGATGCCTAAAACTAGGATGGTTGAATCGATGTTTACAATTTCTAAGAACTCTTCGTATCGAGCTTGAGCAAACATTTCATCCTTCACTTTATGTGCAATCCAAGATTGTATCTCTTTACCTTTTGCTCCCCTTTTGCTAAGTCCGTCATAGATGGAAAGGAGTTTCTTTTTGGAAACACCCATTTTCTTTTCTAATGCAAAATAATCCAAGCACGCATCACGAGTGGCATCTTCAGAATCGAAATTTTCTTTTGCGCTGTCTCTCCAGTGTTTCATTTTTTCTTGCATAGGAGCATACTTTTTTGAAAGGCGGGCAATATCACTAAGCAAAAAACTTGCTCGCACTGCGTGGTACGAGGGATTGTGCTCTCCACCTTGTTCCCAACACCAGACGTATTGATTAACTGCTTCTTCATACTTCTTTTCACGAACTAATTTGTTCGCAAGTTGCATCCTAAGCATTGGATTATTTTCGTCTTCTTTAAGTTTGTCTCTCGCAATACTTGATTCAGTAATCCCTGAAAGCGCATCATTTGCAGCCCCAATAAATTGTTCTGGAGCACGATAGCCAACTAAACGCCCAACAATTTTTCCATTGCCATCAATGAAAACCATTGTTGGGTAGGCGGCAACTTCAAACTTCTTTGCAAGAGGCCGATTTTTTTCAGCATCTATTTTTAGTGGAATAGTTCTCTCGTCAAGCCACTTTCGGACTTTTTTATCTTTCCATGTTGTCTTATCGAGCATTTTACATGGACCACACCACGTTGTATAAAAGTCAATCATGATAATTTTGTTTGTTGACTTCGCCTCCTGCACTGCTTCTGAATATGACATATCTACAAATGGTTTTTCTGCAAATGCAGAGCAACTTAGTAACAATACAACAATAACTTTTGAGATAAACATACCCTTACTCCTTATAAATAGTAATAAACAGTATACCTACAATTCACAATGCTTTGAAAAATGCTCTAAACATCGTTCAAGACGCACGATTACCGACTCTTTACCGAGCAGAACGAGCGTGTCCCCAATTGGAGGGCTCACCGGTCCGCCAGCTACTGCAACCCGAATTGGCTGAGCGACTTTCCCTAGATTACCATCCGCCAACTCATCTGCGAGAGTGTGCAAGCAGGAATCTATCGAATCTGAATCCCAAGTTACAAGATTTTGGAATGCATCGATAACTGCAGGCATTCGAGACAAACCGTTTACTTCACCTTTGATCAACGCCTTCTTGACGGGCTTTGAGTCTGGCCACGAAATCGATTCGTCCTCCATAATGAGGAACGATGAAGTAATCGCAGCGTCGCGAAATGTTTTAGAACGCTCATGATTTGCTGAAGCGAATAAAGAGAAGTTACTAATCTTTGCATACTCTGGGGCAAACTCTTGGCACCAAACAAGTAATCTCGATTCAAACTCTTCCGAAGACAATTTCTGCAAAGCATCCAAATTAAATGCAAGCAGCTTCGCTCGGTCAAACTTAGCTGGCGATTTTACAATTCGACTAAGTGAAAAATTCTCGACCAAATAATTAGCATCAAACTGTTCAATATCATTTCCAGGAGACCAACCAAGTAAACAAAGGTAATTCAAGAGTACTTCTGGCATATAACCAGCCTGTTTAAAATCATCCACATTTATTTCTGGAAGTTCAATACCGAGAGTTTGTGCAAGTGCTGTTGCCTCTTCGGTTGCGAGTTGATTATGCTTAGATGATTGCCATTTGGCCCAAGAATCTTCTGAAATGCATCCTTCGGGCGGTGATTCAATTGCATGTTCACGGACATACTTCCGAAGCGTTTTATCTTTATCACGCTTTGACATTTTGGAGCCATCTGGATTAAAAATGAGGGAGAGATGAGCGTACGTTGGACATTCAAAACCAAGCGCTTCTTGCAACAAAATATGCTTGAAAGTATTGTTTAAATGTTCTTGCCCACGAATAACATGCGTAACCTCCATCAGCCCATCATCAACAACTACAGCAAAGTGATAGGTAGGAAACCCGTCACCTTTAACTATTACAAAGTCATCAACTTCAGTACGTTCAACAGTCACGTCACCAAGTACAGAGTCCGTCACTGTGAGTGACTCTCCATCTGGAACTTTGAACCTGACTACGTGAGGCTTTCCTTCTGCAAGATACTCTTGTACTGTTTCAGGCGAAAGTCCAAGCGATGCACGGTTGTAATGGTACGCACGTTTTTCAGCGCGAGCCTTTTTTCGTTCTTCGCCCAATTCATCTGCCGTCTCAAAAGCATAATATGCAAGCCCAGAATCAAGCAGTTTCTGGAGTTGCTCTTTGTAGATGTCTAATCGTTGCGATTGATAATATGGACCATCATTCCCGCCACCAGAGTTATACATTTCTGGACCTTCATCCCACAACATCTGTAACCATTGTAAATCGCTGAAAAAACCTTCGGTTGCCTGATCGCTTGAACGGTTCCTGTCTGTATCTTCAATACGAAGTAAAAACGCTCCATCGTTTGCTTTTGCAAATGCCCAACAAAAAATGGCTGTTCGAGCACCACCAACATGCAAATGCCCTGTTGGGCTTGGAGCGAACCTTGTTTTTACTTTCGTACTCATTACTCTTCTTCTATAATCTTTCCGCGATTTTTAAGTAAGTACATTGGACCGGTTAACGCATACGCAATAAAACCAATGACAACAGTTTCTTGGAACCACCAAAGACATGTAAATAAAATTATGACTAGAAATGCGATGAACTGGAACGATTGCGGTTTACCTAGATACCGATTCACAAAATGGTTGTATGGAATATTTGTAACCATTGCAATTGCAGCAAAAAGCATCACTACTGGGACTCCAAATGCGTACGCTCTTCCAATCCACACAGTATCAGCGCCACCTGCAAGAACGTGTTGATGTAACAAGATCAGTGAGGCGATGAGACCAGCCGCTCCAGGTGAGGGCATCCCATGAAACGCCAAATGGTCATTAGGACCTTTTTCTGGTTGCGTCTCAACTGTAAATCTAGCAAGACGCAACGCTGCACAGCAAACATACACTGCAGCAATTCCCCAAACTACTTTGCCCCATGGCAAGTCAGCATCTGGACCAAGCAAGGTCAGTGAGCCATCATCTCCCAAATAACTTGACACAAGCGCGAGCACCATCACTGCTGGTGCAACGCCACATGTTACTAAGTCAGAAAGAGAATCAAGCGCTGCGCCTAACTCAGTCACACTTCGAGTAAGCCGTGCTACTGAACCATCAACACTATCAAGGAACATACCCAAAAAAATGAGAGCCCCCGCCATTGTCAGTCCACTCCATCCCCACGGGCCATGCCAATCTGCGCCTTTATATGCATAGTGAATCGCAGCAAAACCGGAAACTAAATTACCTAAGGTAAACAATAATGGCAACACTCGTTGGGGAGGAAGAACCCTTCGCCTCCTTGGCTTTGGTACTGATTCAAGATCTTGGTGTTCTGCTTGCTCCATAAGACCCTGTATTCTACCGTTTCAACCACGAGGCATGATAGTTGCTTCGATAACAAGAATTTGCACAATATCCTGCTTAACGGGACCACCAAGCAAAGCCTCCCCAAGCCGAACTGCGGGATTGCCCTCGTCTTGTGGTCCAGTTGTGACTTTTGGAGCAAACAATGCTACTGCAAGAACAATTGCTTCGTCGTTTTTGAGCAGTATTTCGAACTCAAGTTCTGAAAAGATTTTGCTCTGGACATGATCAGAGGACTGTGTCGCAACAGAAGGTTGATTTCTCGGTACGTGCCAAGTTGGTAATAACTGCAAGTAAACATGAAGGCCATCTTCTCGATCAATTAGCCAACTCCGACTTTGCAAAGATAGATAACCGCGCTGGATAAAATATGGAATTCCCTGCTCAGTAATCAGCATTCCCTCTGCGTCAATTCGTCTTTGATGTAGATCTCGCCACTTCAAAATCTGCCCATGCCATACATAAGACTCGTCAAGAACTTCACCTATCGAAGCGACAATCGCAGGAATGTCAACAGCAGATACTCTTCGCAACTGAATGCCTTCAAGCAATAATTTATTTTGAAGTTCTTGTTGTTCAATCGGCTCCCCAAACTGCTGAAATTTTTTTGAGACATCCTTTGCTGTGGGTTGCACTTGAATAGAAACAACTGATATCCCATCTGTCGTAGAACTCATTGATTCGGTGCTTAAAGAGACAACTGGTTTTTCTTTTTTCGGAGCAGAACAGCCAAGAACAAGTAGAGCGAAAAAAACCAGAATGGCTACACAGTTTCGCATGTATTCACCATATCAATGAGTTCACGAAGCCTTCCAAAACTTCGGCGTGTGTGCGGAACAACAATCCTAGGTAGATCTAGGTGATCTCTTTCACTTTTCAGTGAATCCGATCTGTAAATTTTCCCATCACGAATAATATCGCTGAAGGAATCATTTAACCGTTCAATAGAGCTTTCTGTTAATGCCCTATTCGTACGAATTACATAATCAGCACGAACGTACCGGCTTGAATGATAGATTTTATAAAACTGCATAATGTGATCAACAGCATCTTGGGGCGAAGTTGCAACATGGAACAATGATTCGTCTTCTTTGCTAATCATTCCGTTCCCTAGAAGGTCTTGATGGATATGCTTCGCCCAATTTGTCCAATAATCGCTCCCCTCTCCTGCAATCATAACTATCGGAATAATATTAGATTTTCCAGTTTGAACGAGCGTCAGCGCTTCAAACAATTCATCCTGCGTACCGAATCCACCGGGGCAACCGACAACAGCATCTGAGTGTGTCATAAACATTAATTTACGAGTAAAGAAATATCTAAAATTAATGAGTTTTGAATCGCCCTCTATGATTGCGTTTGCAGTTGTTTCAAAAGGCAAACGGATTGCCAATCCAAAACTCGACTCCCGCTGAGGACCTTCATGTCCTGCTTTCATAATTCCATCACCTGCACCAGTGATTGCCATCCAACTCGCTTCGGCCATCAGTCTTCCAAATTCAGAAGCTGCGATGTAATCTGGATGATCCTCAGGTGTTCGAGCGGAACCGTAAATCGAAACTTTCCGAATTCCAATATATCTGTTAAAAACTTGGTACGCATATCGCATCTCTTTCAATGCATACGTTACAAGTTTTATTTGACCGGAATCATGCCCTTCTTTCGCCATCTTTAGACAGGTATCAACCATCTGTGCAACCATATCTGGGCGAGGATCTTGAACGTCATGCTCACATGAAAGTGAAACGAGGTCTGATATTTGCTCTTGTATTGAACGATTTGTAGTCATAGTTGTATTGTAGCCCCCTTGAGTTTTATCGCTCAATTTTATTGTGGCGAGAAGAATGGGAGAAGGACAATAGAAACCTTTGGGTCTAACAACTCACCAGTCACGTCTATCGAATATAGCTGATCATTTAGTGCACCAACGATATCACGAATGATTGGCAACCCCGCTCGTGGATGAAGTCGAGCATTAATTTGAAACGTACCAAAATCAACTGTCCCCTCACCCTTGAGAGAAAGATCTGAGATATCTCTTGCATTACTCAGCATAACAATCTCTTCAAGAATAAACTGATCGCCTTTAATATAAAAATCGATTTCAGCGCCTTCAATAGAAGCTGCTGAAGGCCAAGCAAGTTGCAGAACTCGCATTGTTTTCAATGACAGTGGATCGATTTCAAGATGCCCCTTCTCGACCTGCACCCTACCAACACCTCTCCTTGAATCTGTTGCCCCCCTCACGCCGGCAATTGAAAACCACCCGACTAAATCTCCTGCTAACGAAGCAACAACTTCTTCACCTCCTACAGTAGAGAGTTCAATCCCTGCAAGGAGGACTTCTATTTCATATTCTTTTTTGTCATCCAAGCCTATCCAGCCACCAACGGTAACACCACCAGTTGAGGACTCGCCTCGCATTTGTTTAAAGACGAGCTGCTTCTTCTCGGGAACATACTCTAAACCCCCCTCCACATTTGTAACAACCCTGCCAAGAGTAGATAACTCATTGAACTCAAGTGACAACTCAAGTGCATCAAGTTTTTCTTCGCTGTATTTACCCAGAATATGTACGCCACCCTTTATCTTCTTTAATGGGATGCCGACTTCAATGGAAGCTTCATCAATTGAGATATCGCCTACAAAAGTAATAGCTAGTTTATCCCACGACTCGCCTTCAAAGGAAACACGCCCACTGGGTAACGTACTTTGTCCTTCATTCAGTTCAATTGCAACAAGTGTGTCTCCAACAACTTTAGGCAATAGAGCAAACAAACTCTCATCTCCAGTTGGGCCAGACCAAGTCAAATCAAAATTTCCGTCTACTCTTTCGCCGGATTTAATCTTTCCTTCAACTGAAAAGTCACCCTCACCCAACTTCCCGAACAAATAATCGAAGTAGATTCCTTCATTATTAAAGCGAATAATGTTATCAAGTGATTTTTGTTGGACATCGAACGTTGCTTGAGCTTTTCGACCGTGGAATGTAGCTGATAAGGTTTCTGGGATGATCTCAATATTGTAAAAAACATCTTCTTGATTTCCACGAGCCGAGAGCGTCGCTGAGACCATTCCTGCTGGCTGTATAGAGTCATAAAAATCTACGCCACTCTTGCCGCCTACAATGCCTGTTATTGCACGAGTCAACGGCGAATCAACAGAGGCGTCTTTCCAAGTCGCATCTAGCAAATAGCCGAACTCTTCTCTGGCTCCGTTTACTTCTCCACCTATTCTTAGTACACCTTGTTGAGTATCACCTTCATGAAGTTGAAATTCCATGTTATTGAAAAACACATCGGTCCCATCAACTATTATTGACCCCTTTGATAAATCTAAAGTAGCAACTCTATCAAGGGCAGAGACATCGAGACTCTTTGGAACAATATTCAAATTTAACATAGACGATTCCCCCTTTACAGCCATGTTGATTTCTGCATCCATTAAACCTGCTGGCTGTAGCCAACGCCAAGCGCTGGACAATTTTTCGGAAACTGAGTTCGGTAGAACATCGACGAACCTAGAACTAATAGGCAGGGACTCGCCTCTAATATTCAGTTCAAACTCCCCCTTGTCAATTTTCATTGTTGCGGTTAAAAAACCATCCTTACACTTGCAAGTAACTGCATCCATTGCAACAACACCATTTTCAATTTGAATCTTTGCATTGATATCTGTGAACTCAAATCCCTCCGGCCAGAAAGGTCCAGTTGCGTGAATAGCTGTTGCTAGTTTTTTATTTGGCGTTGCAGTGCCATTCTGAAATTCGACCGTAAAATTTGTTGAAATCGAACCATCCGTATTTCCCTTAACAGTGCCAGTGGCATTTAATTTCGACTGTAAGCCCAATCCTCCAAGAACACCTGCAGCCAATTCATGGGAATCTCCCGCCGATATTGAAACTGCTGTTATGAGTGCCGAAGAAATATATTCATTAAGCAATTCTATTTTTAAATCTGGCATTGCTGTTCCATTCTCTAAAAAGTGAATCGAACCAGTAATTCCACCAACACCTAATTCTCTGCCTTTGAAACGAATTGAATTTGATTCTGGAATATACAAACCTTTTGGGTCAAGTGAAACTGTGCCTTCCTTAAGAACAACAGGGAAGGGAAACTCTTTATGCAAAATACCTATATTCTCAAACTTAATTTCGCCTGAAAGTTCAACGCCCGAATCTATCCGATTGTCATGTTGAATATCAAGGGCTAAATCAATAGAACCACCTAACTCAAAATCATTCCCAACCGATCCGTCCAATGACTTAGAAATTTTCTCAAACGCTTCGTGGTCAATCAGTCTATCCATAACATTTGCAATGGGCTTTGACAATGCATCGTGTAACTTCTTATCCAAAGGCGCATCATTTGCATACAGATTCAAATCTACAACGAGATAATCGCTCGTCGCCTGCACATCACCACTAATGTGAACCTCTGCTCCCTCACTGCCTAGCGCGTTTAGGTACACAATTTCTAGCACATTTTGATCAAATGTAATTTGCGATTGTATATCCTGTAGTGGATAAGGAAACTTTTCATACATTCCAGAAGCGCCGCTGATAATTAAATCCCCTGCTACTGCAACATCGCCTGCCTGTCCAACTCTTTCCACAGTGACTTTTGCATTCATTTTCCAATCTTCCAACTGAAAAATATTTAAAATCTGCGCAGCTGCAACTGGGATGATTGTCTCACTTGATTTCCCTTGGACAAAGTTATTAATTGTAAAAGATGCTTCAAATGGAGACGTTAAAAGTAGTGAATCCATCCACTCCTGGCCTTTTTTGTCTCCAACACTCTGATAATCAGAGATTTTAATATCAGCAGAAAAATCCAACCCCTCTTGGTTGTCTTGAAGAGGCGGAACTAAAATTCCTTGAATATCATTTAGGTAAACCGCACTTCCATCATAAACAATACGACCATGCTTCACATCAAGCAGTGCATCTCCATGAATATATTCCACTACGCCATCTGTATATGACGCCCACGGAATGCCATGCTCTTCCGGCAACCTGAACGCAACATCCTGCACTCCCGCGGAGAGTTGAACAGCCTGATTTGCATCCCAAGAAACTTTGAATTTATTTACTTCTCCTTGTAACTTCACCTCTTTGCACCACGTTCTTGCGGTCCGAGGAAGTAGCTGTAATAAAGAATTGTCTAACTGTATATCATCAATCTCAGCCAGAAAGCCAATGGGTTCAGCATCAACCGAGAGATTTATTCTCATTGAGTCATCTGTGTCAATCAACTGCAGTGTCGATTGTTCTTCTCCATAGACCGCATTAGCAACTTCAAATGTTTTAGAGCTATCTAATGTCCAATCTACGCCATCCATCACGCCCGTTTCTACTATTACATTATTAAGCGATAACTTTGGGATCAAACTTATATTTTTTTGAAGCGAAGGAACAGATGACCCACTTGATTTCGGGAGCTCCTTCGCACCCTGTTCTGAGGCAAGGTCTTTCGATGGCAGAAGAAATGAAAAATTGAACACACCAGCTTGTTGGGCTGATTCTGCAATTCGAACACGCAGTGCGTGTACGTCTATCTCATTTATTTTCGCACTCAATGTAATTGGCGAAGAGTCAAATGTAATAGCGACATCTTCAAAAGAAATGACATTCGCTGCTAAGCCACCGATTTCGTGTGCCCGGAGAATTATCTCATCAACAACAACATTATTCCCCCAGTCCCAATGCGTGCCGCGCACTTCAATATCTGTACCAATTTTACTTTGCAATGAAATTGCTAAGATTGGAGACAACACAAAAGATCGAGTAAGTACAAAAACGCTGATACACGGCAGAAGGACAATTGCGATGACGGTTCTAGTTCGCTTTTTTCGCCAAAATGACACGGCACTCATTTCTTTACACCCAATATTATCGCATTCGCTCTCATCAGGATTGAAATGCCGATTGAGCGAGATCGATAGCTCTGCCGAGACCCGCCGCTTTGCTAATTGTTTCTTTCCACTCCAATTCTGGCATTGAATCAATCACAATTCCAGCACCTGCTTGAATATCTATACACCAGCCGGTGTCATCAAATTTGCTTGTTGGAATAACCATTGTTCGCAATGCAATTGCTACGTCCATATCCCCACCAAAGCCAATCATTCCGATTCCGCCAGCATAGGGGCCGCGTTTCGTTGGTTCTAACTCATCGATAATCTGCATAGCTCGAATCTTTGGAGCTCCGCTGACTGTTCCAACAGGAAGTGTTGCGGCTAAAGCGTCCCAACAATCTTTACCCTCTGCGAGTATTCCAACGACAGTCGAACTGAGGTGCATCACGTGACTGTACCGCTCAATATCCATCACACTTTCTATCTGTATCGACCCAAGTTCACAGACAGTGCCTAAATCATTTCTTCCTAAATCAACGAGCATGACATGCTCTGATTTTTCCTTCTCATCTGCAAGAAGGTCTGCTTCCATTTCGCAATCTTCTTGCTCCGTTTTTCCTCTTCGTCTTGTGCCGGCAAGTGGCCGATTGATGACATGTCGATTCCGACATCTACACAATATCTCCGGGCTCGACGCAGCTAAAATACAGCCCTCAGCTTGTAAGTAGATCATGTATGGGCTTGGGTTAACAACACGAAGCGCACGATATACTTCAAAGGGATCAACTTTTGATCTGTGCTCAAACCGTTGCGAAATTACAATCTGAAATGCATCGCCAGCAGCGATGTAGGACTTGCATGTTTCAACTGCTTTCTCAAATGTCTCCTTAGACATTGTCGAATCGGTTGGTGTTTTAGGCGGACTACTGAAATCAATATCAATTGTTCCAACAGGAATGTTCTTCCCTTCTTCTTGTAACTTTGCAACTACACGGTCAAGTTCCTTATTTGCTTCTTCCCAAACACTTTCTGATGTCATCTCATTTTCATGTATCGCGTTATGCACTACGTGAACAATTTTTGCGACATGATCGAAGACCACAATTGTTCTGTAAAGCGCAAAATGTAAATCTGGAAGATTCCGATCATCTTCTGGTGCATTTGAAAATGGCAACACCTCAACCTCGTTATATCTCGCAGTGTCATATCCTGCGAAACCAACCCAACCCCCAATGAAGCTTGGCAGTGGGAGTTCTCCTGTTGCCACAGGTTCAGATACTTCCCATTGCTTTGACATTTCACGAACGAGATGAAGTGGGTTCTCGCATGTCGTACTCTCCTGTGTGTTGTTAATAAGGTCTCGCACAATGACTTCGTTTCCGTACGCCACGACTTCAAGAGAAGGGTCAGCACCCAAGAAAGAAAATCGCCCAACTTCATCTCCATTTTCAACTGATTCAAAAAGGAAACTTGGCGCCGTCCGATTATCTGAGGCAACAAGTCGCCGATACGCCAATACTGGGCTCAGATGATCCGCCATGATTCGCCTGACGACTGGAATTACATTGGCCGAAGCCATAAAGGATTCAAATGCTTGAGAAGGCATAACCCGAAGTGTAGAGCAGAGCGTAGGATGTATCCATGCCTCTTGATGATCCAGTTGTAAAACTTCGCAAAATCAAACGAATCTACTATAAACCAGACGGTTCTATTCTCGTAGAAGCGCTCCGAGGGATAGATCTTGCTATTCCAAGGGGGCAATCTCTCGCCATAATGGGCGCTTCCGGGTCTGGAAAAAGCACGCTGATGAACATCTTGGGGTGCCTTGATCAGCCAACAGAGGGTTCGTACATTCTAGATGGAAACGATGTCGCAACTCTCGACGACAAAACGCTCTCTACCATTCGAGGTGAGGAGATTGGATTTGTATTTCAATCCTTCAACCTTATCCCTCAGTTGAGTATCGCAGAAAATGTAGAAGTTCCTTTGTACTACCAAAGAGTTCAGCCTATTGAACGGCAAGAGCGAACTGCAGATATCCTTGAACGTGTGGGACTCGCCGACCGAGTTAATCACACACCAGGAGAACTCTCTGGCGGGCAACAACAACGTGCTTCCATTGCGAGAGCACTCGTTACGAATCCTTCTATTCTTCTTGCAGATGAACCAACAGGTAATTTGGATTCTGAAACTGGAAAAGAAGTTTTAGAACTTTTTGAGCAATTGCATGCTGATGGCTTAACCACAATTATTGTTACCCACGATGATGATGTGGGTAAACGATGCAAGCGCGTTATTCATTTGAACGATGGCGCTATTGACACAGATGCACTTCAAGCATGAGAGTATTAGGTATAGATCCCGGTTTGCGAGTTGCAGGATATGGGTGCATCGATTTTACCGCTACTTCACGAAATCCTATTTTGATTGAAGCAGGTGCACTCAAACTAGATGTGAAGCAAACCGTATCGTTCAGACTTGCACAGTTGTATCATGATGTTCAAGAAATCATTGCAGAATTAAAACCTGAGTTTCTTGCTGTAGAAACAGTCTTTACACATGAACGACAAGTTTCGACTGCAATAATTCTAGGTTACGCCAGAGGAGTCATTTTGCTTGCGGGCGAGCAAGCTCAACTACCACTCATCGAACTTGCCCCAGCAGAAATCAAAAAATCAATCACAGGTAGCGGACGAGCCACGAAGGCTCAAATCCAACAAGCCATTCTTCATACTCTACACCTCAAAGAAACTCCGGAACCTCCAGATGTTGCAGATGCACTTGCGATTGCAATCGCTGCTGCGCTAAGGCAAGGATAGTGTCCGTGGGACTGACCCCAAATCTGCTAGCGTTGTGTAACGGGTCTGTCCCCAGTCAGAAGCGTAGAAGTTTTTATGCACCGGCTTACCCACATTGAGTTCTATATCTCAAGTTGTGTAGTGCGGGACTGACCCCAAACTGCAAGGGTCAGACCCGTCGCTGACCAGCGCTCCTTCGCAAAAATAAAGGCCCGGTAGACGCAAGCGCCGTACCGAGCCCTTTCGGGGGCAAAGTAGTTGTGTGGAAATTATACATTAATTTGTATTCGTTGTGAATATTTCTGCTTTTTTTCCCAAATAAATGCGTAGCGTTTTTGATGCCCTTTTCGGCATAAAAAAGGATGGTGCAATAAAACTGCATTGGACGCTATCAACCGATGCAGTACGAGTAGCAGCAAGTAAATGTGTAAAAGATGCGTTGAACCTGAACACAAAAAAAAAGGCCCGGTGGAATCAAAGATCCACACCGAGCCCTTCCGGGGGCAAAATCGGGGTCGCAGTAGCGATAATTGAATAATAACGATACTAAGCCTAAAGTCAAGTATTTCAGTATTTTTTTCACATTTTATTGCTCTCTTTTCTTGCTTTCGTCTTGGGATGCTATCCTGCTCACTAAGCAACTCTTCTTAGAACATTCAAGGAAAAACATATGCTCATATCATCAATCTGCTCTTTAATGCTTGCCACATCTCTGTTTATGGCAGCAGATACTGCTGAGCAACTCCTCGGGCAATACCAGACCCTTAAAACAACACTCCAAAATCAGCGGGGATTCACTCCTGGAGACAAGGAAACTACTCGTAAACTGAGAGATCAGATGGCTGCAGTGAATACAAATCATGAGAATTTTCAACTTGTTGCTGCGGAACTTCAAATGAGTATTTGGCTTGAAGATAAGGAACAGTGCAATACTCTTTTTCAAGAACTTTCAACTTTACAGCCGTCAAATCTTTCGATTGCTTTGGCATGGGCTGACTATTCATGCCAGGAGATGGGTGCAGATGCTGATGTTGTCTATGAAGAGTTGGCTGAACGGTTTCCAAATTCACCTGAAATTATTCTAAATTGGGCTCGCTCACTAGAGGCAAAAAATCAGTTTACAAAAGCTATTGAATCAATAGTTAGATTAGACGATGCCGCCCTTTCATCACCAGAAGCTGCTCAATTATATGCATCACTTCTCTTTGCCAACAACCGTTTCACAGACTCACTCGCTGCACTTGATGCAATAGATTCTTCCGTTTTGGCTTCAGACCCTGTACTCTCAACCCGAATCGACTCAGCACGAACAAACTCGCAGAATGCCGCTGAGAAATGGGAAGCGGAGCTTGCAATTCGAGAAGTTGAAGCCACTGCTTCTGATTTGCCACTTGTACTTATGCAAACATCAAAGGGACCAATCGAAATAGAATTATTTGAAGACCATGCTCCGAACACCGTTGCAAACTTCATTTCACTTACAGACACTGGATACTACGACGGCATTCTTTTCCACAGAGTTATTCCAAAATTCATGGCGCAAGGTGGCGACCCAAGCAGTCGCAAGAGTGAAGATGACAGCACAACTGACGACGGTCCTGGCTATACAATCAAGGACGAACATACAAATGAAGACCATCGCAATCACTTTGCTGGAACACTTTCGATGGCAAAAACGTCTGCTCCAAATACAGGGGGAAGCCAATTCTTCTTAACCCATTTACCAACACCTCATCTTGATGGAAGACATACTGTTTTTGGTCGAATCACATCTGGGCTTGAAACAGCTAGAGCAATTGAAAAAGACGATGAAATTATTGCGGTCATCGTAATCAGGAAGCGAGATCATGAATACACTCCAGAAAAAGTAGGTGAAGAAAAAGTTGCACCACCGAAACCTGTTAAAACTCCAACATTAGATTCGAGCTCTTTCAAGTAATGGCACAATTACCATCAGAAACCATGCAGGGCTATTCTGTTCCATCAGTGCGGCAATTCAGTGTTTTCCTAGAAAATAGAGTTGGTCGGCTACTTGACTTATTAAGACATTTTGATGATGCATCGCATGTCCATGTTGTTGGACTCAATGTCATTGACTCTTCAGATCACGCAGTTATTCGAATGATTCCAGACAATTCTGATTCTGCAAGAGTTCTACTTAAAGAACTTGGAATAGCGTTCTCTGAAGTTGATGTGGTTGTTACTGTGATTGACGACTCTCACTCACTCGCAGATTTGTGTTTATATCTTCTAGGCGCTGAACTCAATATTTCGTTTATATATTCGCTCATCAGCCAATCCCCAATTGGGGATTCAATCGTCGCAGTTGCTATTGATGACTTAACACTTGGCGGTCAATTGTTACTTCGCAAAGGATTTAATTTACTTGGCGAAGCAGATCTAACCTGTTAAACGAACGTCACTTCTTCAACTGATGAGACAGCTTGAACCTTTTCGGCTTCACGCAAAAAAGTTTTCACTGCTTCTCTACCACATTCTTCAAAATCTAGAGTCCACCGATTTACATACATCTCTACAAACTCATCAGTATGTGCTAAATCAATTCCCCTTCCCCACTTTGCTGCCCAGAGCAATGATTGTTCGCGATTATCCATGGCGTGCCGAATCGAGTTGAGAAGTAGGTCTGTAATTTGCTTTGTTGCACCATCTCCAAAACGTTCATCAACATCTCTCTTAATTGCATTACCGCCAAGAGGCAAGGGCAAGCCAGTCCTTTCGTGCCACCAAGCTCCAAGATCGCACACTTCATACAAACCATGCTCTTCAAAAGTCAATTGACCTTCATGGATTACAACACCTGCACCGTATTTCCCAGAAGAAACCTGCTCCATTATCTCTGTAAACGATACTGCTTCCCATTTCAAAACTCTCTCACCAGCAATAATCCGAAGTGTTGCAAGTGCAGAAGTTCTTTCGCCAGGAACTGCAAAGAGTGGATTCGAAGCAATGAGGTCATCCATCGTGATTATGGAAGAAGTAACAACTTTTGGACCATATCCATCCCCAAGTGATGCACCACATGCTGTTAAATCATAGAGATTAGACACTTTTGGGTATTGTGCAATACTGATTGCTGTAACGTCGAATTCGCCGCACTCCGCTTTTTTGTTTAGGGTTTCAATATCTTCCATTATTATTTCAAATGAAAAATTGCCAGTTTCAATCGCTGGACCCGAGCCATCAATATCAATTAATGGCCACCACATAAAAGCATCATCAGGGTCGGGGCTATGGGCAAGCGTCAATGTATATTTCACGCAGAGCATTCCTTTACTACAAGTTTTGTTAACTCGCGACGAAGAATTTTTCCCGTTGCATTGCGTGGCAATTCTGGCAGGACAAAAATAGATTTTGGGACTTTGAATGGCGCAATTCTTTCTCTACACCACGCTCGCAACTTTTGTTCATCGAATGAACCACCTTCTACCAATTCAACAAAGGCTACTGGAACTTCTCCCCTTGAAACATCGCTGCGACCAACCACGCCAGCTGCGAGGATCTCTGGATGGTTTGTGAGAACTTCTTCTATCTCCCGAGGGAATACATTCTCTCCACTGATGATTAACATCTCTTTTATTCTACCGGTAATGAATAAGAAACCGTCCTCATCTTGATGTCCCATGTCACCTGTTTTGAAATATCCTTGTTGGTCAAAAGCTGCAGCACTTTCCTGAGGCAGATTGTAATATCCCCTCATAATATTCGGCCCCTTCATTCGGATTTCGCCGTCAGAATTTGAAGGCAGTTCCTCCTCCTCTTCGTTTACTATCCTCTGAAGAAGTCCCTTCACTGGCTTCCCAACACTTCCGTGCTTTTCATCTTCAGGAATACACCAATTTGTAACTGGTGATGTCTCTGTCAAACCATACCCCTCACAAATTGGGAGATTAAATTTTTTCATGTAGCCTTCGTACACCGCATCTGGCAATGCCTCGCCTCCTGAACCTGCTAAATGGATCGATTGAAAGTCTTGAGCAGTTGCACTTTTTAAATTTAAAATTGCGTTATACATAGAAGGTATCGCGACCATAATTGTTGGGCGATATGTGCGTAAGGCATCAAGTACTTTTCTTGGATTAAACCTTGTCATATATACAATTTTTGCCCCAATGACTGAAGGCAACAAAGTTGTAACGGTAAAACCAAAACTATGAAACTGTGGCAATAAACCAAGAAAAATATCCCTCTTGGAAAAACCCGCCTTTGAAATGCACTGCTGAATATTCGAATTCAAATTTTTTGCAGTGAGCATGACACCTTTTGGTTTTCCAGAAGTTCCTGATGTATACAAAAGGGCTGCAAGCATTTCGTCGCTACTGCGCTTCGAAATCCGTATGGGAGGAATGCCTTTGAATGACATTTCATCGACCTTGATTGCTCTAACACCACTCGGCAACTCGCCAATCATCTCAAGCATTGCGCCTACGGTAACAACGACATCGACCCCACTATCTTCAATAATGTATTGTATCTCTTCCTTTGAGAGGAGATAATTCAGAGGAACGGTCGTCTTTCCAAGAGACCAAATTGCTGTCATTGCCACTGGAAATAGACCAGAAGTTGGAAGAAGAATGGCAACGTGAGGCTCCGAAGTCTGAATTTTTTTGGCTAGATGCCAAGAGGCGACCTGCAATTCTATCCCCTTCCACGAACGGTAGTCGTCTTTAATGAGGGATCGGAAGGCATTCCGTCGCCATGATTTGTAAATGGAGTGTAGAAGTTGCATCGAGAGTTATTCTAAAAGAGTACGATACAATCTGGAGCCCTACCTATGCGAAATATTATGCTCTCACTCTTGCTTTTCTCTCTCCTCGCTGGTTGCAAATCTTCGGCGCCAACTGCCCTTGAGTACTCCATAAAAGAATATGACAAGAATCAGTGGCATTTAGCTGAGATGTGGGCTAAAAAGTCAATTAAAGAGCAGAAAAATATCGGCGAATCACAATATCTACTTGGGCTTTGTGAATTTAAGCAACAACACCTTGTTGAAGCACAGGGTTGGTTTTTAAAAGCCACCGCTTCGCCCTCAAAAGAAGTGCATGGCAAAGCAACTGCGATGCTTGGAATTATCTCTTCAACAAATGGAGATTATGCTGCAGCAGAAGCGGCTTTTGCAATCGCAGCGGATGAACTTCATGGAATTGATAAACAAGAAGCTGCATCAAGAACCGCATCATCTGATAATTCATCTGGGTCTGGTTCGAGTAACTCTTTTACATTACAGTTTGGAGCATTTAGAGATCAAGCAAACGCAAACACTACTGCTGCTGAAATTTCACCTTCACTCAAAAAAATTGGCATCCAACCAGTTTGGATTTCAGTAGAAACAGACCGCTCCGGAAAAATACTCTATCTTGTCCAAGCGGGGCATTTTTCCTCTAGAGTTGCTGCTTCAACGAAACGTAAATACAGCAACTTGCCTCAATGTATTGTGAGGGCAGTTGAATAAGCACGTGCACCGCACATCGCAACTTTCACAACCCTACAAATGGCTAAATCATCAGGACATCGAAATAAAAGTTCAGGCACAAGTCGTAGAGAAACTGTGCTACGCAATGTTCCAAAACCAACACTGTCTCTAAGCACACTGCTTAGACGTCCTGAATTCTTACGAACTTGTTTTGTAATCTTTCTCTTTCTATTAATCGTTTCAACTATTGCAACATGGTCACGCGAACAAATCAAAATTCGAGATGGCCAGATTGCTCCTACTACTCGAATCACGCGAATTGATTACACACTTGAAGACGTAACAGCTACTGAGGCAAAAAAAGAAGAGGCGAGAAACTCATCACCAAGAATTTACACAATTAATGCTGCCTTCATTGAACGCCTTGCAGCCTCCTTGATTGGGCTGCCCACCGCTGTCTCTGAAATGACATCAATTGAGGAAGTCAACCCAGAACTTATCAAGCAATTTGCCATTACTCCCGAAAATTTACAATCGCTCCAAGGGATGTCACGGGATGGCGAAGCAACGAGTTCATGGCGTAGATATGTATCCCGAGTAATTAGTGAACTGCAGAGAGATAAGCCACTACTCACAAGCGAAGAATTTCAAGTCTTCACAACAACACCCGCCTCTAACCGTGCATTATTCCAAGGTGCAGGCAATTTATTAATACCCTACAACGCAGCTCCCGTGTCATTGCCCGCTATCCAAGGCGAACTTAAGGAGCATTCTCTTGCAGAACTTGTAAGCCGTTCAGGTTTTCCAGAATCTCTCGTGCCTCTCATTGAATCTGGAATCATAAGCGAACATCTTCCGAGTGTTCAACTTGACCTTGAAGATACAACTGCACGTGCGGCTGCAGCTGCTAATAATATCCAACCAGTTGTTAAGGATCACTTTCGCGGAAATATCATTTGGCAGAGAGGCGATGTTGTTTCCGCAACGCAGTATGAAGAAGCTCTTTTAGAGCAAGAACAATTCTTGCAAACTGCCTCCTTCATCGAGCGCTGGCTCCCGCGAATTGGTTCGATCGGTTTGTTTGCAATGCTCTCGATTTTTATCGGTGCATATACAACAATAACCTATCCCCGAATCGCGAAGAACACGTTGCGACTTTTTGCATTGTGTACTTTGATGGCTCTTATGCTTGGGCTCTCAATTATCGTTACGATTGAAGCTCCTACCTTTATTTTCGCTGCTGCAATTATTCCAACCCTCCTTGCAGTAACAATTTCATGCCTTGCGTACAAACAGCGCATGGGTATGTTCATTGCCTTCATGCAATGCTCTCTTGTAACGATGGCTCTTTCTCAATCTATTGGTTGGTTCATTTTACTGATTGCTGGCTGTGGAACAATGATTAGCCAACTAAAGGAAGTTCGCCAACGCCAAACTCTCATTCGTGCTTCTGCGGTTACTGCGATTGCTTTTGCGATTGGATCCCTGTTTCTTGGCCTTGCTGAAGTTCCCGATTTGTCCATTGCGTGGAAACAAGTAATCACAAATGCCATAGTTGCTGGTTTTTCCGGCCTTGTTGTAGGCTTTTTCGTGCTTGGCATTTTGCAAAACATTGAACAACTCTTTGACATTACAACAGGAATGACCCTCGCAGACTATCGCGATCCGCGAAACCCACTTCTTCGTCAATTGCAACAACTTGCTCCAGGAACTTTTAATCACTCACGACAAGTTGCAGATATCGCAGAGACTGCAACTGAAGCAATTGGGGGAGATTCTCTACTTGCATACGTTGGCGGCTTGTATCACGATATTGGCAAAATGAATAAACCAGAATATTTTGTTGAGAATCAGAGTGGATACAATCGACACAAAGATTTAAAACCATCGATGAGCTTGCTTGTCATTATCGGGCATGTAAAGGACGGAATAGAACTAGCTCGTGAATATGATCTGCCAAGAGAGCTTGTCCACTTTATTGAAGCGCATCATGGAACAACCCTCGTTGAATATTTTTATCACGCTGCCTTAAAGGAAGCAAAAGAGAGCGGCGAACCGATTAATGAAATGCAATTCCGATACCCAGGACCTAAGCCCCAGACAAAAGAAGCTGCGGTCTTAATGATTGCAGATGCAGTTGAATCTGCAACAAGAGTTCTTCCTGACCCAAACCCTGCACGCATCGAAGCTCTTGTGAGAGATTTATCACGCAAACGGTTGCTCGACCATCAATACGATGAGTGCGGGCTCACCTTTAGTGAACTCGCAAAGATAGAAGATGCGATCATCGTCCGGTTAAATTCAATCTATCACACTCGGATTAAGTATCCAGAGCCTGAAGAGCCAGATCCAAATGACCCCGAAGTCGTCGAAGCAGAGCGTGAGGGCGATTTAGCTGGCTAGCAGCGAGTTGTACACCCAACTTCCAATACTTTTTAATAGGGCCACGGAGGCGCAGAGACACGGAGGAATACAAGTTATTAATTTTCCTCTCTGTGCCCCCCGTGGCTCTGTGGCAAGGTTCACCATTCGAACGCAGCAACGCAACGAATAAACTGGCAACGGGCCTGAGCCACAACTGTGAACGTAGTAGTCATTCTCAAGACGATTGGCGACGGGTCTGACCCAAACTGAGGAACGACGGGTCTGACCCTAGCGATAGTGCAAACACGACCTAACAGAGAACGGCGCGAGCAGAATGGGGTCAGTCCCACACAACCCAGCTTGAGATATAGAACTCAATGCGGGTAAGCCAGTGCACAAAAACTTCTACGCTTCTGACTGGGGACAGACCCGTTACACGACCCTAGCAGTTTGGCGTCAGTCCCGCACTACCCAACTTATGTACTAACAATCAATCTGGGTAAGCCAGTGCACAAAAACGTGTACGCAAATTTCTGGGGACAGACCCGTTACACGTAGTCAGTTACTTTATGTCAGACATCAAAGTCGCCAACCCCATCAGGTCTGATTGAATCTCAATGAAACCACCTGAATGAGTCATGCCTAACAGTAATGAACTTTTTGCAGACGGGGTAGGTTGAATTAGAGTTTGCGATGGATTAACCGCATGTGAAATTTCAGAAATACCAGCAATCAGTTCTCTCGCATTGAAACTCATTGCGAAGTCGATATCTACACCTTCCATGTATTTACGAATAACTTGAGCCAAGGGAGTCGAACGTGGTTGCCCAAATGGCTTCCATGACTGAGGACCAAAAGCCATTGTTATCCGGTTTGCGCCCTGCTTATTAAACCTAAGCTTGTCATTCTTATGCACGATTGCATTTAGAATATTCTGATCACCTTCATCTGAACCCATCATCGCAACATCCCATGTATTTTTCGTATTCGAAGGTTCAAGTTTAAGGCTGTATGTAGTAAGAAGGAGTGACGAAATTTTACTTACGACATTCTGTATCTCTTTTAGATACATTTCTTGGTTGGAGACTGAAGCGATACTCGAAAGAGTAAGTCCACTCTTACTATCCAATCCGTACGTACCAGCATGGTCTCGACTTAACGACGCAAGTGTCTTCAAATTCTCATTGACGAAGACGGGAAAGACATACATGTCTTTGTCCGCCACGCCTTGAAGTGATTCCACATCCATTTCCAAAAGTAGTTTCGTAAATCGTCCTGACATTGCATACTGCGTCATGCTTCCAGGAAGAATCGAAGCCATCGCTTCCATAGACTTGTTGTCAATTGTGATGTCAGGCTGTTCCTTCATTTTTACATCAACATTTGTGACGATCGTATAGCCATCAAAATCAATCCCGATTGAAACATCTTGCACATGTGTGCACCACTTCGTCAAAAAACCAAACAACTTTCTTGCTGTTGCAGCGCTTCTTTTTGCCTCTGGCGAAATAACCCCATCGGGCCCTGGTTTATTTAACATTCCAATTGCAATACCTCCGGTCATTTGTACAATTGGACCGAATTTTGACCAGATTGCACCAAATTTAACCGTCGAACTTACCTGAGCGTCTGGCAAGTTCGCAAAAATTGGCGAGAGCCCTTTTGTATTGCGAGGACTCCATTGATCCGCGCCTGTTGCTATAAACCATCCATCAACTGATGTTGTTGTTTTCAGAGCACCTGAGGTCGCAAGTTCTAATTTTTGACCCTTTTTCTCTTTGCAGATGACTACCATGTGAGGCATAGGTCCAAACATACCCGCTGGCTTGTCACCACTCGCAAGTTTCGTAGGTTCAACAAGCACAACTGCTTCGGATGAAAGGTCTACTGCAGAAGGATTTTTAAAATATTGAGCTAAATATGTTTCGAGAACATTTGGGTCTGCCGATGGCATTCCAGACGCTTCATTAACCGACTTGAGGATTGTATTTATGCCCTTGCCATCTTTGATTGTGAGAATGGCCAAGGCATCATCTGAAACAAAATCATAAGGGTGCTGCGCGACAGCAACAGAAGAGAGCAACAATAAAGTTAGAGTTAAAATTTTCATGTTGCGCAGTGTACCCTGAGCACCTTCCGTTGGGCACTAGCGAGAGGTAGTTCTTCAAGAGCATCTGCAGAAACCCATGTAAAACGACTGTCTTTGTCTGTCTTGCAAGAATAAACCGTAAACGAAATTGACCTGCCCCCCAAAAACTAGTCCACTCCTTATGCGATAAAATTGCAGAGTA
>CAYSYI010000013.1:0-53101 GCA_964435395.1 uncultured Isosphaeraceae bacterium | reverse complement strand
CAATCGTTGCAACATTAATTTCATCTGTGTCTAGTTGTGAAAGAACTGAGTAGAGCGTAGTTGATTTACCTGAGCCAGTAGGCCCCGTCACAAGGACAACGCCGTTTGGTTGTTCAACCACGCTCTTCCAATCGATAAGCATTTGTTCATTAAAGCCCAAACTGTCGAGTGACAATCGATTATTTTTAGAGTCGATGATACGCAGTACAACTATTTCACCATACTTGCTTGGCATAGTCGAAACACGCAAGTCGATTGGACGACCATCCATCATGACATTAAAGTCACCATCTTGCGGAAGGCGACGTTCTGAAATATCGAGGTTCGCCATAATCTTGATGCGGCTTGCAATTGCTTGTTGCATTTTGTATGGCGGTTGAATTTTTTCGTAGAGTTTTCCGTCAACTCGATACCGAACGCGAAGCGAATGATCGTCTGGTTCAATGTGAATATCCGAAGCGCCTTCTTGCACCGCGGAGTAAATCAAAAAGTTTACAAGTTTGACAACTGGTCCGTGCCCTGCATCTTCTTCAAGATCTGCAAGTTCCGTTGCGTCCTGTTCAATAACGGCAAAATCGTGTTCGTCAATGTCTTCATAAATTTCATCAATGACGAAAACATGAGCCGCTGGCAAGTAGGATTTCTGGGCAGCTTCTATATCGTCCGAAGTTGCTGCAACAATTTGAGCACGGTAACCGGTGCGACGCTCGATTTCCTCAAGTAAATAGAGGTTTGCTGGCTCACTCACAGCAACGGTTAAAACGCCTCGAACAAGAAACATTGGTAGAACGCCATGTTCTTCAAGAAATTCTCTTGGCAATACTTCGATGACCTTAGGGTCAGCAAGACGTGCAGTATCAGATGCAAATGGAATGCCGTACGCTTCAGCGAGCGTTTCAAGTACACCCCGCTCATCAACAAAGCCAAGATCAACAAGAACTTCCCCTAGTAGTTTCCGTTCTTCACAAGCCTGCTGATGACACAACGCTTCATCGAGTTGCTCTTTCGACAACACGCCTCGACGCAACAACAATTGACCAAGCGGTGCTTGGGCAGTGATTGCTGGTGTTTTGTATTCTTGATTAGCCATAAATTATTCTTACGCAAAACTCCGTGCCGCTACTTCTATTGACGAATGTGTACTGAACACACGGTCAAGGCGAGTAAGTTCAAAAACCCATTGCACCGCTTCTGGAACTTCGGCAAATTTAAGTTTATTTCCGTTGCGATTGAGTTCATCGGACAACCAAAGGAGCGACTCTAGCCCAACTGAGTCAATAAGACCCAATGCCTTGCAATCAATAATCACATTCGTACTAAAATTTTCAATCATTTCAGTGACATCTCGTTGAAAACGGTCTGAGTCATCAACTGTTAAGTTGCCTGTAATGCAAAGAACAGTCGCTGCACGATGTGATTCAGAAGTTATGTTCATGCTGCTTTCCTTTTGCCCGTTATAGGACCACAAGAAGTTCTACTCTGATGATCCATCATTAATTGTTCCCACTGCGAGAAATCGAGTGCAAAGAAGAAATCTGCAAGTTCAGGGTCAAATTGCGAACCAACGACTGTTTTCATTTCATCGAGCACTGCATTTCTAGTCATCGCATTGCGATATGTTCGACTTGATGACATCGCATCAAACGTGTCAGCAAGTGAAATCATTCGAGCAACGAGCGGAATCTCATTCCCAGAAATACCATGTGGGTAACCACCACCGGAGTATCGTTCATGGTGATGTAAGACACCACCAAGAATATCTTCCATTTGTGGAATGTCTTTGAGAATCTTCGCCCCAATTTCTGGATGCTTTTGAATTTCTTCAAATTCGGCGTTCGTCAAACCGCCCTTCTTTGTAAGAACATGCTCTGAAACACCAATCTTGCCTATATCGTGTACAAGGCCAGCAATACGAAAACGGTCGACTTGATCAGCATCAAGGCCTGCCTTTTCAGCGAGTTGAGCAGTTAATAATGCCACTCGCTGAGAATGACCACATGTGTACCTATCTTTCGCATCAATCGATGCTGTTAGCGCTTCAAGCGTTCCTAGAAAGGTAGCACTTAAATCTTCGTACAACAGCGCGTTTTCAAGGAAAATAGCGAGTTGTGACGCTGTCGCTGATAGAAGTTTGATATCAACTGAAGAAGCTTCTGAGTCACAACCCTGCTTATTTGCTGCAACGAGGACGCCAATAACATTTCCATCACTCACAATCGGCTCAATAATTGTTGCTTTCCCAAGTCGACTCGCCACAACATCCTTGCCGTTTGAAATAATCGGTACCGTTTCAATATCGTTAGTAATTGAGCGTACAGCACTTGAGATTTTATCTGGAACTTCTCCAGCAAACACAAGTTCACTTCCAACTCGAGGAAGCCGCTCTCCAATTCGAAGCTGAACGCCAATCCATTCGTAGGGAAGTGTTTGGAGTAGTTCATTGCAAGCGAGCTCGATGAAACGTTTTGGATGGTTCACCGAATTCATGCTTCCAGTAATTGTGTAGAGCAGGCTTATTTCTTCGTAGGAATCAGCGAGCTCTTGACCAACTGAATCAAGTGTGCATTTGTTTGTAGTACATGTTGCTTGCGTATTCCAGGCAAATTGGAACATCGTAGAAATTCGCTTCACATCATGCGTAGCTACGGGTGACATCGAAAGCAGCGTTTCACGGACAACTGTCATGTCTGCTCCACTTGCTTGACAAATCGCATGGAGATATTCACTCGTGCAAAGTGCATCTGTTATAAGCACGCCAATAGTAAAGCCACTTTTTCGACGACTGTTTTCTTTTTGCAGAGGGACAAGCCAAAGTCCTTGGAATGCTTCGACCGATTGCAATCTCTCTTGAGTGTTCCAAGTTGAGCAACTTGATGTGATTGCAAGTCGAACGAGTGGAGAGGCGCTGAGCAAACCTACAAGCCAGTCACTCTGCTCGCTAGGGATTAGCTTGCCTTTTTCATCGCAATGCAACAGAATGATTCCAGAATCACGAGCCAATTGAACAAGTGGTGCAAGTTCGCTTGAAGGTGTTGTTTTGTTCTTTGTGTTCACGCAGCATCTCGCTTTTCTACACTTGAACCGGTCACATCAGCGAGTAGTTGAGTACACAATTCAGCAATTCCCCGAGGACTAAATGGTTTACTCAACACCTTGCGTACATTTGGGATATCAGTATCACTTGTTTCAAGAGTATGCCCCCGAGCAGTGAGTACAACAACTGGAATGTGTGCGGTTGCTTCATTTAACGAAAGTGCATGGGCAAGTTCAAGGCCATTCATGTAAGGCATTTGCACATCTGTAATGACGAGATCAGGAACATTTACTTTGGCTTGATGCAATGCATCTTCACCATCAACTGCAGTTGTAATATCAAAACCACATGTACGTAATTTCAAGGAGAGTACTTGCAAGATGTGTGCCTCATCATCAACAATTAAAATGGAGTGTTTCGATTTCATGCTGCCTTTTGTTGCCCTCTCTGAACAGGAACAGAAAACCAAAACTTTGAGCCCATGCCTAACGTTGATTCCACTCCAATCTGTCCGCTGTGAAGTGTCTCGATAATGTGCTGACAAAGGTTTAAACCGAGACCTGTGCCTTTGGCAACATGTCGATAATTTTCCACTCGGAAGAATTTATCGAACACTTTGTTTGTTTGATCTGGTGCAATACCTAACCCGGTATCTGAGACTGAAAAATGTAAACTACGTGTAAGATTATCTGTATCTGCTGCAACAGTGATACGTCCACCTTCAGGAGTATATTTGATTGCATTAGAAAGCAAGTTAACAACAACTTGGTAGAGCATGTCGCTATCACCGATTACAGATAAATCAACATCTGCAATTTCGGAGTGTATTTCTAAGTTCTTATCTTTTGCTTGTGGCTTCATATTCACCACAGCACGTTCAATAAGATTTTCGAATTCTACTGTAGCGCGATCGATATGCATCAATCCAGCTTCTATCTGACTGATGTTTAATAAGTTGTCAATCATCCGCTGAAGACGTTTTGTCTCAGTAGATATCACACTGTAAAACTCTTCACGAGTCGAGTTATCTTTTGCATCTCCATCAACGAGCATTTCAATATACGCAGCAATAGATGAAAGAGGCGTGCGAAGTTCGTGACTCGCTTTAGAAACAAAATCACTTTTGAGCCGGGCAATTTCTCGCTCTTTCGTTAAGTCACGAAGCACAGTCACAACTGCGTGCATTGGTTCGTCTTGATGGCCAACCCTTTTCAAATGGACTTCATATGCAATTTGCTCCGACCCAACCTGAATTTCTTGTTCGTAAAGTCGTCCTTCTTTTGGCAAACCACCGCGAGCGTCTGAAATTGTTGCAACAAGTTGGTGGTCTAGCACTACTTCTTGAAGAGCCTTTCCAGCAGCTTCAGATGGAGATACTGATAGCAAACCTGAGGCATGTTCGTTTGCATGTAAAATTTCACCATGCGCATCAACTACAAGTACTGAATCACGAAGAACATCAAAGACAGCTTCAACTTGGCGCCGACGAGTTCGATCAATACACCCATGAATTTTGGCAGACTCTAGGGATGTTTGTGCTTCGCCGGCGTCAAGTTTCACTGATTGCATTGCAGCTAGAGCCACAGACTCTCGTTTTTTCCATTTCAATGCAATACCAATTGCAACGACTGTTGTTGTAGCCATGCCAGTGAGAATTGTGATTGAAATTAGATCTGTGAACACGTAGAGTCTGCCTTAGGCTTTTGATGCCAAACAGACGAACGTGTCTACGGGGCATCGGAATCTGAATGCACGCTTGCAAGCGGATTGCTTCCACGAAGCAATTTCTTGAAGAATGATTCACCCACACCTTCGACAGTTTTTGCCTGCATATTCGGTGTAATTGGTGTTTCTATACCTATTTTTGTGTTTTTTGCGTAGATATTGATTAAAGAATCGAGACCTTCTATGGAATTATCGGACTGCAGAGAAGAAAGCGTCTCAAGTGCAAGCGCTGCATTATCTGAGTGTATTGCCGAAACACCTATAAATAGATTCCCCTCAGTAACGTCCGCATCCAACTGTACAATTTTTTCCCCGCAACGACCTAGACGCTTGTAGTCACCCATTTGCCATGAAATGTAACCTAAATCCTTCCAAGCTCCAATATCCTCGGGGGTTTCGTGTGTGATTTTCAAACAAATATCACGACCACGGAGTAATCGTCCAGTTGCAGCAAAACATTTTCCTTGCAAACGCACAAATGCTGTTTGAAGCGTACCGTGCAATTCTTCTAAGTTCGTAAGGGTGGATAAACAATCGCCATATCGTCCTGCTTCAAACTGAGCAGTTGCGAGTACGGAATGTGTTTCTTTATCATCATTTCCGAGCAATCGAGAGTTTTCAAGCCAGTCTGAAGCATCTCCGTACTCACCTTCCCTTAGGTAGATATGACCAAGAAGAGATGCTACCGACGGGTGATGTTGAAACTCTTGGCTTGCACTGACTAGCAATGCAATTGCTTCACCGTTCTGGTTCAATGCGACATATGATTCTGCGGCTGCTAACAAATACTGAGGATGCGACGAATCTTTTTCCATAGCAATTTTATACTCTGCCAAAGCTTTGTCATCTTCTGCCCAGCGCTGATGAAGAATACCAAGGAAGTAGTGCGGCTCTGCTAAATCAGGGCTGTATTCAACAGCTTTTTGAAGAGCGCGGAATGCTGCATCGAGATGGTGTTGCTCAAGCAAAATACGACCTTTCAACAAATGGTAGTCGCCCTTCTCGCTGTATCTTGTAATCGCGGAGGAAATTGTTTCCTTGGCCGAGTCGAGTTGCCCAACTTCAAATTGTTGCTTAGCTTGCTGAGCTGCAAGATCTGCATTCACAATAGCCATCCGTTGATGTGCATTTGCACGTGCTTCTTTTCCCGCCTTTGTTGGACCAGAACAACTTACGCAAAGTAATAAAACTAGAAAAACTCCGTATTGTTTCACTGCACTTCCTCCGTCTTCGCTTCAACAAATTGCTGTTCGCGACACATAAGTTCATGTAATAAATCACGTTCCCACAATGATTCTTTTTCATTTGTAATTCGTTCTCGTAATCGAATCATTTCTGGTTGCATTTTTGATGTTTGCAATGATATATTTGACCAGTACAGAGCATCTTCTAATTCACCTTGTCGATATGCGTCAAGCGCATCGCGATTGTAGTTTGCCGTAATCTGATCATGACTGAACGGGAGAAGACCAGCCCTAGCGCCTACCCTGACCGCTTGTACAATTTCAAGCGAATCTTTCCCCGCCTCCCAGAGTTGTTCGTCTGGAATAATGGTTGGCGTGAGCAAGAAAATAATTTCTTCTTTCACAACAGAATCGACTTGACCCTTGAAGAGCGTTCCTAAGATTGGGATATCGCCAAGAAATGGAACTTGATTTCTAGTTACTGTTGAGTTCTCGCGAAACAAACCACCAAGTATTATTGTCTCGCCATCTCTGCAACGCACATTTGTTGTCATCTCCTGTGTCGCTTCATTTGGAACCTGCTGACCTCCATCAGTGCGGAACGCCAACGATGAAACGCTCGGGCGCAACTCTAACCGAATCATTCCGTCTGGAGAAATGAATGGTCGAAAATTCAATTGAATACCAGTATCAATAAAAAGAACGTTTGTTGATGAACTTGTCTCTGTTACAGTTGTTGACAGATACCCTTCTCGATTACCAATTAGAACCTGAGCACGTTGGCGATTTAAACAGGTAATCCTTGGCCTTGCAAGCACAGTTGTGTCAACAACTTGATCAAGTACTTTTAAAAATGCCCCAACATGGTCTTTTATGATTCCCGCTTTTAACCCTCCTGAAAATGGCGTTACGTCTGTTGTCCCAACACCAGAAGAAACAGCGGACACGGTGCTTGGTGCAAACGCTCCAGAAATGACGTCCTGTGCAGCATTCAACGGGTTCGCAATACTACTAATTCGTATATTTGAGAGAGCTGTAAAATCAATCCCAAATTCATTATCTTCTGTGACCACAGTTTGCACAACCGTTGCTTCAACGACCACTTGGGCTGGAGCTGTATCTAGCTCTTGAAGCAAAAGCGCAATTTTTTCTAAATTCTCTGGATAATCATTTACTATTAATTTACTTGTCCACGCGTAGCTGTCCCCGCCTGCATCTGAAACTGTCGGCTCAATTCCTGATTCGACATCACCCCGAAACGCTGCCTCACCATCTTCACTAAGCAGTGGTTTGACAAATTCGTTTGCATCATTCGCAGACAAGTATTGAAGTTCATAGATACGGCTTTCTGTTTTTCTTCTCGCCTTTTCAATCGTGCCGAGTTCTTCAAGTGTGTAGACATACACAAAGTTACCCTCTTCAATATATCCAAAACCATTAACTCGAAGTATTGCATCAAGGGCTTCACTAAACGTAACATCGTATAAGTTTGCCGAAACTGTTCCGGTCACACTATTACTAGCGATAATATTTTTTTCGCTCTGAATTGCAAGCATTTCGAGCACTTGTGAAACTTCCGTTTCATTTACGACGAGTTTAAAAGTACCAAACTCTTCGCTAATTATTTCATCTGCAACTTCCTCTTGGGCGTGAACCAAAGAAGTAAGGCATAGGAAGAGAATGAACAATGGGGCGTGTAGGTGCTTCACGGGGTGCGTCTCCATTTGCGCACCCATTACCATCAGCGGCTTGGGGGCGCTATTGAGAGTTCATATCGGCGGTCTCCAGCCGAAATGATGACTGACCTGCCCTGAACTTTTTCCAGTCGAAGTGGATTATTACTGTTAAGAGGGCCAACGATATCCCCAAGCTGAACAACTCGCCCATTGATCATGGCTATTTCACCCATCACTGCTTCAAGTGTCAACGAAGATGCAATCGTGTTCTCGCCATGTATCCCATTTGATTGGATTATACCAGTGCTATTATCGGTCGATATGTGATCGGCTGGAAAGGCCTCAGCTTGTACAGCAAATGGGTTTTTTTCTGGAATTGTTTCTAGAGTTACGGGGGCAAAAACATTATCGGAAGTCAATAATGCGACAACAGAAGATTCAAGGACTGGCTCAGCAATCGCAGTCCTTGCTGGTCTTGCGATAACAATAATTCGTGCCCAAAGCAATAATCCAACGAAGAACAATACGCACAACAAACTAAATCTACGCTTATCCGCTATAAGTTGCTGCCAAGTTTTTTTTATTTTCCGATGCATATCATTCCACCTCCATGATGTCATACATTGCATGTAGTCCAATTGCTGCCTCAAGTGCAGGAGCAGAAACATCTGCTTCAGCTTCCTTTCGCGTAACTCGAATTGAAGAAATTCGAACAAGCCGATCCATTGATTCGACGCTTTGAATTACTGAAAATATGGAATCAAAATCAGCAAGAAGTGTTACTGCTAAGGGTTGCACGGCAAACTCTCCATCTGTACGTTTTGAGGAAGGGGTTCCCGATGTAAAACTCTGATCTAGAACTTTTAATCCATCAACATTTAGCGACAGGGCCTGCACGATCTGGGACATATCTGGTGATGATGGGACTTGTTTGCATTCTCTCTCAACTTGTTTTTCGAGATTCTGATATTCAAACCGCATCGATTCTACTTCTGCCTGCCGCAACTCAAGCTGTTGAATCCTTGCCTCTAAATTTTTCGACTCATGTGCAGATTGTTTTGCACTTTTATAATTAGGCACTATAAAAAAACAAACAAATAGAGTTGACAGCACGAACGTGCCAAGTAATACCCAACGTTCTACTGTTGCAGTCATTGAAGACCTCCTGCTGCTACGATTGCTCTCGTTACTTCCCACGATTTATCTAAGTCGACATGAAAACTAATTCTAAAGCCACGGGCCCGCTGGCTTCGAACTGTTCTACTACGACTAAAATCCATACTCACTTCGCTAAATGGATCTCCTTCCTGTAAAGAAGAAACAAAGCGGGCTATCTTTTCGTCACTTGAAGCAAAGCCTGACAATCGACCGCTGATACCTTTGCCATCATCTGTTTTGATTATGTCAAAGGACATCTCTTCCAAAGTCATTTCATCTGGAAGCATGTTGGCAACTGTTGCAACAAGGTCTCCCATTGGGATAACCACTTGTTCATTCCTGTATCGCTTCACAAAAGAATCTAGTCTAGCTTTTTTTAGTTCAAGAGATGTAGCGTCAACTTCTAACTCCAACGCATTATTTGCGTATGTTTGAGTTATTACTAATTTCTCAGCTGCGGCATTCATCGCAAGTCTTGAGTGTGTAGCAAATGCTGCGACTACGCAGAGCGTACAAATAATAGAAATCGCAACTCGACTACTTCGAGCTCTGTTTTTACTTCTCTCAACATATTGTTCAGGTAATAAATTCAAGCCGCCTCCTTTGAGGGACGATCGCACCCTCGCCGTTGTTGATAAGTACTTAAATCTGCCAAACTAGATCCCAGTGCAACATGCCAACCGTCCGTATCTAGGATGGCTGATGGCAATGAACTGAAGTGAGGCAATACAACGTCTGGTACAACATCTTGATTACAAGATATCTGTAACACATCCGCTAGATGACTATTCCAGCCTGCACTTCCTGTAATTACTAATTGTGTTGAAAGTGGGCCACGATTTGTCACTCCATAGTGGCGAATACATTTCATAGCATCCGTCGCAATTGCTTCGTGCGTGGCACGGGTCGCGTCGCGCACAGCTTTGCTGATTTTTTCATTGCATTGGGAACCACTGGCTTGCTCCAACATCCCACTAGCTTGTTCTATTGTTACACCAGTACGAGAGGCAATTGCTTTAATTAGAGTGTTACCAGAATAAGGTAAATGTTTATAAAACATTAATGAATCGCCAGCAAGCACCATGAATGCCGAATCTTCCATTCCGAACTCTAAGACAGATCGAACAATCGACTGATCGCTTTGTCGACGATGGAGCATACTCATTGTTCTTCTGATGGCTACACATTGTGGCTCAATTGAAGTTGGTTGAAATCCTGCCTCGTATATTGGCTCAAGTAAACTTGAGAGCGATGCTTGTTCTATTGCGATTGCAAGAACGTCACCACCGGAGCCAATTTGGATAGCGTCTATTTGCAATGTCGAACGGTCAACACCCAATCTATCAGCCATTTCCCACCCAGCAGCTTCTTTACTTTCGACCATATTCATGTTTGGCATCCGCAACACTTGATGATGAGCGAAATCGGTTGGCAGTGAAATAGAGCACTCTGCTCCTACAACAGTTGAAGGATTTATAAAGTTCTGCCAGTCAGAGGCGGTTAATTCTTTTGGATGTTGTTCTAATCTATGCACAGATGGATTGCCATAACTTCCATGTTTCCAACTGCACTGACCAATTGTTACTCCACTGTCGTACAATGCAATTCCAATCCGTCCCTTGTTTTTATTCCCAAATGGAAATGAAATCATAATCCACCCCCCACTTCAAGCACTGTTACTTTCCCCGTGAGTGGAGCCAATTGAATTCTCCAAGCAAATCCGCCACTGTGGATTTCAAAGCTTCCACCTGTGCTTGGTGAACCATCAGTAGAAACAATTCCACCTGTAGGATCAAAGATTACGTTCAAAGACAATCCATCGAATTGAACTTTCTGTATTGAAATTGAGCAAAAACGAGTATCTTCTGTGAAGCGAGTTATGGATTGTTGCTTCTGCCCTTGTGATTCAATTGCATCCGCTGCAAAGTTTGCGGTTTCAAAATCAAATGACGTTGCGAGTTGATCGCTGTTCAGTTCTTCAACACACCAGCCTGACCCGTCTTCAAAGAACTGAATTCGGCGATACCCCTGTGTCGCAACAGCATCCATTTGAGCAGCAAGAATCTCAGTAACGACCATTCGCGATGCTGCTTGCCCAGAAGATGAATCTCCTGAAGTCGCGTAGGGAATCAATACATACGAAGAAACAACGAGGATTGCCACGGTGACTAGCAATTCGATGAGTGTCCATCCACTTCGATGGACATGTAATTGTCGTAAAGCATCTACTTTCATATCTTCAGTACCCCATCCTTATTGGGGCATCACTCTGCATCGGGGAAATAACATGCAAACACAAGGCCAACTACTGATTTGTTTTGACTCTATCCATTTATGCGTTTGTTATCGGACATCGAGCGCCGAATCAGCTAAGGGTATTACTTCGAAGGAATTTTTCCACTAAGTAATTTTTTGAAATTAACTGGCTCTGAATTAATTGGCTCTGAGCCAATTTATGTCGTGTAGTAGCAATGGTTTAGATGCCTAATTTGGTGCTCAATGCCTCAGAGAAGTATTTAAGCCTAGAGTCAGACCCGTACCAAAACCATAGCAAACACATCGTCACAAAAACAGCGGAGCACTTGATGTCCATCATGTGCTCCGCTGGAGTAAATCTGCCCGAGGTGGCAGGGAGACTAAGATCATTCTGTGAATTCTGTTCCATCACTATCGCATGCATAGAGACCAAAAGTGCCGTTTCCTTTATCTCGCCACACCCAACCGACGTTCGCAGCTGCTGCCGCCGCAATTGTTGTTGATGAGGAGAGTGGATTATTTGGTGAGATCATAAGGTAATCATTGTCAATCAAATCAGTCCATCCAGTTGTAAGCAGTGCTGGATCTGCAGATTGTTGTGCTCGATAAAGCTCAATCTGTCCACGAAGGGTTTGAAGTTGGCTACGTACTGCTGCATCGTTTGCATCCTCAGCAGCATTCGTAAACTGTGGGACGACGACTGCGGCTAAAATGCCCAGAATGACAACGACAATCAGGATTTCAATTAATGTAAATCCTCGTCGAATACTGTTGTTTAATGGTGTTGTTACTGTGTTCATACTTGTGCTCCCTTTGTTGGTAATCAGCAATTCAAGATGATTACTACAAGGTTTCGGTGATTTGATCAAGATCACGGCGATCTTGAACCTCGGGTGCCGCTTCCATCCTAGCCGCGGGATTACAACCGAAGCAAGCCATACTCTTCCTGATGGCGTGAACCGATTGCTCCTAACATCTTCGGAGCTTAAACGCTTGGGATAAAGGAAAAACAAAAAACCAACAATAGACAAGCATACATAGACGGAGTTCCTTACCCAACTTCTCACAAGGTGCACTTCTTGTACACTTCCCACTATGAAACCGTTACACATTCGACCATTCCGAGCAGTTCACCCGCCCACAAGTGATGCGCCAAAAGTTGCATCCGTACCATACGACGTGGTTAATCGGAAGGAAGCCACTCAAATTGCGCAAGAACATGGGGACAGTTTCATGAAAGTCGTTCGGTCTGAAGCTTGCCTTCCGATTGAAGTCTCCCCCTATGACGATTGCGTTTATGAAGAAGCCAAGGAAAATTATGGCGCCCTTCTAGAATCTGGCGCGCTGACAAAAGACAAACAGCCATCTCTTTACCTATATAGGCAATGTATGGGGGAACACCATCAAGTAGGAATTGTCGCTTGTTGTCATATTGATGATTACAACAACAATAAAATTCGAAAACACGAAAAAACAAGAAAAGCCAAAGAAGATGACAGAACAAATCACGTTCTAGCCATTCAAGCTAATTCTGGCCCTGTGTTTTTAACATACCGAGGTCATGATGCCATCGATGCAATCATAGCTGAGGAAATGAACAAGCGACCAATGTTCCATTTTGTTGCTGAAGATGGAGTCACCCACACCGGTTGGAGGGTTGAATGCGAAGATGAACTACTCAGGGCATGTTCTTCGATAGACCTCGCATATGTTGCAGACGGGCACCACAGAAGTGCTAGCGCTGCACGAGCGGCAGTTGCGCTTGCAGAAAGAAATCCGGAGCATGATGGCACCGAAGAATACAATTGGTTCCTTGCAGTACTCTTCCCAGCATCTCAATTAGACATCTTGCCGTACAACAGAGTTGTTCTAGATCTTCACAATAAGACACCTGAAGAAATACTTTCAGCTCTCAAGGAAATCGGCACACTGCATAAAACTAACCAAGCAACTCCCAAACAATCGGGATCATGCTGTGTATATCTAGGGAAAAGTTATGGATGGCATCGACTAGATTTTAATGGAATAGAAACGAGTGACCCAATCGCATCGCTTGATGTCGACTTATTGCAACAACGTGTTCTAACACCTCTGCTTGGTATTGGAGACCCACGAAGTGACACTCGAATTGATTTTGTCGGTGGAATTAGAGGAGTGGAAGAGCTCGAAACGAGAGTTGACAAGGGCGATGCAGCTATCGCGTTTTCTATGTTTGCAACAACCATTGAACAGCTGTTAGACGTTGCTGATGCAAATCTGATTATGCCACCAAAATCTACTTGGTTCGAACCAAAACTACGAAGCGGGCTATTCGTGCACGACCTTTTCTAGTGCTTCGAAGCAAACGATTGTAGGAATTCGGAAAATCTAGCACAACCCTCCGTAGGAAACGCGTTGTAAATTGAAGCTCGAAGACCGCCAAGGTTACGATGTCCCTTCAAACCAGACATACCAAGTGTTGTGGATTCCTCTAAAAACACCGCGTCAAGTTCTGGCGACCTCGTTTTAAAAGCTATATTCATTCGAGATCTGCTTTCGACTTGTGCGAAAGTTGTATAAAAGTCCCCGCAGGATTCAAGGGCGTTATACACCATCCCTGCCTTGTGTTCGTTATTAGCTTCAATCTCCTGCAAGCCTCCTTGGGATAACATCCATTTGAAAACTTCACCCACTAAATAAATGCCAAAAGTTGGAGGAGTATTCAACATCGACCCCTTCTTCGCGATGGCGTTGTAATTCAGCATCACTGGAAGAATATCCGAGCACTTATCTAACATCGTCTTGCGAATGACAACCAATACAACTCCTGATGGACCAAGGTTTTTCTGCGCTCCTGCATACACCATATCAAACGCATCCCAATCTATGGTTCGCGAAAACATGTCCGAACTCATATCACAAATGGTTGGCATTTTTCGCTCTAAATACTTGTCGAATCGTGTTCCATAAATAGTATTGTTTGAGCAATAGTGCAAATACGCCGCACTATCTTCTACAGCTTTCAGCTCTTCATCTGAGGGGCAATAACTATAGTTAGAAACTGAACCATCAAAGGCGAGATGGACACTCCCAATTTTTTTTGCTTCCTGAATCGATTTCGTTGCCCAGACACCAGTATCAAGATAGTTTGCCGTCTCACCTTCTTGAAGAAAGTTCATTGCAAGCATCGCGAACTGTAGCGTTGCGCCTCCTTGTAAAAATAGAATTTCGAATTCCTCTGGAATTGATCCCACAAGTCGACAGTTTGCTGTCGCTTCCTGAATAATCTTATCAAAGACAGGTCCACGATGACTGTGTTCACAAATACCTATGCCACTTTTAGAAATATCCCAAAGATCTTGTTGCGCTTGGTGTAAAACGGGCTCGGGCAGCGTCGCTGGCCCTGCAGAGAAATTAAGAATTCGATCAGTTGTGGTTTTCATGAGTACGCCTTATTTAATCTTGGGTCGTGAGGGTTACAGAGAAAATATTTTCATTACTTTTTATTTTATTAAGTTGTTCCATTGTCGGAACTGTGCTCAGTTGCATCCGAGCACACGCAGCATGTGCACCTTTGTAAAGAACGTTTTCCATTTCTTCAATATTTACCCCATCAAAGCTAAGTTCATCAAATATGTGTGCAAGCACACCGGGCAAATTCTTGTGTCTAATTGAAAGAAGTGCTGGAGCAGAAACATCAACAACTTGATTAACACAGTTCAAGACTCTACCCTCTCGAACGAATGTCGAAATAATTTTGACTACTTCAGAAGCGATAGACTCTTGCGCCTGATCTGTTGATGCACCAACATGATGTGTCCCATACACACATTGTTGATTTACTATTTTTGATAAAAATACAGTGTCGCCAGAAGAAGGCTCATTTTGAAACACATCAAGGCCTACTCTTAGTCGCTTTTCTTTCACAGCAACAGCAAGAGCGGTTTCATCAATAACCTTTCCCCTACTCGTGTTTACAAGAATGGCAGCATCCTTCATTGCAGATAAAAATTGGTTGTCAATTAGGTTCTCTGTATCTGCTGTTGATGAAACATGTACAGAAACAACATCTGAGGCTTCCGCTAATTCTGTAAGATTTTCACAATATCCAACCCCAAGTTGATCCGCTTTCTCTAAGGACAAACTTCTGGACCATGCAACAACATTCATTCCAAATGTTTTTGCTCGCTTTATCACCTCAAAGCCAATCTGACCAAGGCCAACAACTCCTAGAGTTCTACCATACAAGCCTGTGGCTTTTGAATATCCTTTTTTATCCCAAAGTCCAGCCTTTAAATCCGCCACTTGATCTGGAATTCTGCGATCACATGACAAAATCAAACCCCACGCAAGTTCTGCAACTGCAATTGAATTTTTCCCTGGGCAATTTGCTATCGAAATACCTCTCTCAGAAGCAGCTGCAACATCAATTGTGTCGTACCCAGCTCCCGCACGAATAATGAGACTCAATCGCTCAGAAGCATCCATCATTTCAACTGTAACTTTTGTGGAGCGGACGACAAGAATGTCTGGTTTATTCTCGGCAATTGTAGATAGTAGAGCGTCATCACTGAGAGCCGGATTAAGATCGGCTTGACAACCAAGGACTTCTAACTCTTTAAGACTTTCTTCTCGAAACGAATCTGCTAAGAGCACAGTCGCTAACGGGCGAGATAATGCGTGAGTTTCAATTTGGGTTTCTTTCGCGTGAGGTTGCATCCCCATATTTTACCACTACCTCAGCCAAGCATGGTTGCCAACTGACTCACTGCATCGTTTATAAGAGTAATCACATCATCAAAGCCATCTTCACCACCATAATACGGGTCGGGAACTTCACGCATCACACTCGTACCGACGTAGGGAAGGAGGAGCTTTGTTTTTTCAGAATCACCCCCCATAGCAATAACATCATCATAATTGTCCTGATCCATGCAAAAAACGAAGTTGTAGGTGGTTAAATCCAACACAGTAATCTGGCGTGCAGTTCCTTGTATTGTAAAACCCTGCTTACGCGCTGCGTTTCTCATTCTTCTATCAGGTGGATTCCCCGCATGCCAACCTCCTGTGCCCGCCGAATCAATTTCAAAATGATTTCCCCTATCTAAATCCTCGACTGCTGCTCGAAACAAAGATTCAGCAGCGGGGCTTCTACAAATATTTCCCATACAAACAAATAGTATTTTTGTTTTAGTTACGCACATGACTTTTGATGTTTATGTGCTGCGTGTAAAGATATCGAACATATTCCACCAAAGATTAGTATTGCCACCAAGTAGATAATCCACGCGCCAATTGCACCTGTGATATGTGCCCACGCTAACGAAACTCCTAAGACACAAAACAAAAATGAAACACCATAGAGTGTGAGAACTGTCAATTTCACACTTGTCAAACGCCGTTTTATTATGTGATGAATATGATTTGAATCCGGTGCTGACATTGGCTTCCCTGCCATTTTTCTCCGAATGATGGCTAATAGTGTGTCAAGTATTGGTAGGGCAAATACAATAAGACCGGCAACAACCATAAATGATTGTCCCTGCTCACCAAGCATGAGAACCATCACAATACAAAGGTAACCCAATAACAAACTCCCCGCATCACCAAGAAAAATAGAAGCGGGATTGAAGTTGTAAATCAAAAAACCTAAGACCGCGCCAAGTACTGACAAACCCAAGACAATGTTTGAGCCAATAAGTGTGATGGAATTCCCCCTTATGGATAAAAGTCGGCTCTCTGGCAAGTGGTCAGCGATGCTAATTAGGTTTTGCTCAGTCATATTCAAGGCTATCATGATACTAATTGCAATCAAACCGACACATGTAATCGCAACTGTGCCAGAAAGAAGACCGTCTAAACCATCAAGCAAGTTCGCAGCATTACATGCACCAAGTATAAAGAATGCAATAATTATGACACCGGTGATATATGTTAAAGAAATTGAATCCGGCATCAAGGCACCCGCTTCAATCAAAGGGTAATTGCATACAGATTCCGGAATGCCAAGTACACCTCGCATGAATCCTTCAGCAACACGCGTGCCAACACCCTGTTGGGCGATGGCAGCAGCCGCGATAAGCTGACCTGCTACCTTTAACTGAGGTGCCCAGTCCTTACAAATATCATCCACAAGGCCAGTGACTCCTATGATGACCATACCGAGCAAAACAACAAGCGGAAATGGTTGAAAAAACCGAATCCGATCAACCCAGAAGTAGCTTACTAGAATTCCTGCTAGAACCGCTAAAAAGATAGCAACACCACCGAGGTAGGCTGTTGGTTTTTTGTGTAGTTTTCTAGCTTCATCTGGGTGGTCAACTATTCCCGTTTTCCTCGCAATAATTTTTAAGATTGGTGTTGTAACAATTGAAACAAGACATGCAACAACAAAGACTAGCCAATAATTAGAAAATAGCGAGAACCAATCTATCTGAAGGAGGGGTGGGGAGACTTCTGAAGACATCATACGTTACTCTTCGTATTCTTCTTCCTGATCCGAATATGAAATCATAGCGAGGTAATTCTTTCTGAAATACCCACCAACGGTCCCTACTGCTGCATTCAACATAACACCAAGAACTTCGGCTCGAGAATCGCCTAGTTCACGAAGAACTCGAGCCACTAGACCGCGATCGTCACGGTCACTGTGCACAACTAAGGTTATTGCATCTACTAAGTTTGCGAGTAAAACTGCATCACCTGCAACAATTGATGGTGGCGCATCAATCAGTACTAAATCGTAGGAGTCTCGCAGTTGTGCGAGAGTACTTTTCATTCGTTCACTACCGAGTCGTTGAAAGAGGCGGTTTGCTGGGGTTCCGACTGTGATAACATCAACACCTGAATCAGTTTTCTGGATTGCACTTGTAAGATTAATGCTTCCTGCTAGCAAGTCTGCAATTCCAAGGGATGTATCATCTAGACCAAACATCGAGCCAAGATTAGGACGTCTAAAATTGCAATCAACAACAACAACTTTTAGTCCCGAAGTTTGAGCAGAAACTGCGAAGTTCCCAATTATTGTTGTTGTCCCTGCTTCAGGCGCAGAAGAGAGCACAAGTAGAGTTTGATGTGCAGATCTCTGCAATGATCTATTCACGCCCACCCAAGCTTGACGACAGGATTCAGCAAAAACGCCGTCACTACTATGTAGCACAGCGAGTTCGGGAGATTCTAATCCCGACGGGTCTTCGTGCACGTCTGGTAGAACACCAGCGACCTTCGCACCAGGGATAATTAAAACGTCGCTTGCACTGCGGATTTTTTGATCTGTAATTTCTCTAAGGAAAATAAAGGCGACATACCCAGCAACAAAGAGGAAAATTCCCGCTGGAAGCATCATCTCTAAATCTGGAAATGACATTTCGCGTGGTTCAATTGGAGGGGTGGCTTGACGAATACGACTTGCATCTGCTCGCAATTGCATCAACCGTAAACTCGAAATAAGACGTTGGTTCTCATCGCGTTGCGTTTCAAGTTGCTTCCTTGTAGATTCCATGTGTTCATACACCGATTGATTAGAAGCTAATTCACGCAACGCCGCATCTTTTACCTGAATATCCTGCTCTGTCCGTTCTAGAGACACCACCAATTGTTCTTGGTTTAACACCAATTCACGCAAACGGGCGTTCAAGTTCCGATGAATAATGTTCTTAATTTTTGATTCAATTTGATCTTTTGTGGCTTTTACAGAAATTTCTGCGTCATTTATTTGAGGGTGAGATGAATCGAAGCGTTCTCTGTATGCACGAAGACTCGCTTCAAGTTGTTCAAGTATCTGCTGTTGACGGATAATGATCGGATCTCTTTCCGCTTCAAGCCTATCCTCCATCGTGGATTCCATAGTGCCATCAAGTTTTGCTGCCGTTTGCAAATATTGCTGCTTAAGAGTTGTAAGCGCTTGCCTTGTGGCAGTCATTGTTTCTGTTAGCTTTTGAATCTCAAACATCGCTGTCGAAAATCGCGTGTCATCAAGGGTCGTAATTCCTTTTGCTTGAATGAACGCCTGTAAGTCATCACTAAGATCTTGCAACATAAAATTTATTCGTCGCCCCTCGTCCTCAAACAGTTTCGCGTTCTTGCGAAAACCTTCGTCATCAAGTTCTGTCGTTCGAGCCAGATATGCTTTTGCAATTGCTGCGAGAATTATTGGAACATCTGCAGGTTCATGACATGAGATACTAATCCCAAAGAGATTTGTTCCCGGTATAGTTGGTGTTTTTAAATCTTCTTTTAACTCATCTACAGCATCATCCACAAGTAACACATCAGAGACTGGGTCGATAAATTGTTGAATCCAACTCGTCTGTCGCATTGTTCGTTCGTTAATTGCTACGGTCAATGTTGACCGTTCTTTGATCAAATATATTTGTGTCGCTGCCACCCGTTCAACCATCTTGTCACCGATAGTCTCTGTTGTGCCAATCTCAGTTGCCTCGGCAAGACCGGGGCGTACCTCAAACATTATCTCGCTTGAATATAGAGGATAGACCCGAGCAAACAAGAAGAAAGCGCCAACCCCAGCCATCGTGCCCACAATGCACCAAATCGGAATGCCCTTCCAATATCTCCGCAATACACGGAGTGGATCAATCGCTCTTCCTTTTGGCATTGGCCTGTTTGGTGTACCAATATTTTTGTTCGGTGCTGGCATAAATACTATTCTCGTCGTCTACTTATTCGCTTCGGTTTTCTTCTTGCGAATATCGTCTTTCAGGGCCGTTACACTGTTCATTGAATACGTATCTTCTGCAAGTTCTTGAGCCATTCGTATGTGACCAAGAGCTGTCTCAAAATCTTGCTTGTCTGTAACTATCTGTGCCAAATGGAGATATGCACTCATTGTGTCTCCATGACGCAACGAACGGCGGATAGTATCTTCTGCCTGTTCTATTTTGCCCATCCGATAATAACACCAACCCAAAGCATCAAGAACTTCGGGAGAATGTGGATTTTGGCTTCTCGCTCGATTGGCAATGACCATTCCACGCTCAATCTCATCGAGGTGGTCTGCATAGAGCAAGGCTAGTTTAGACATTGCCCTCGTGTTTGTAGGGTCTACCTGCAATAGAAAGTCAAACGTCTCAGCTGCTGTTCTATATTTTCCCAATCGTTCGTATAACACTGAAATTGTGTCAATTATTGCAGTGTTTCGAGGTGCTGCTTTTACAGCTCCCAAGGCAATTTTCAGGCCTTCTTCAGGTTTGTTTTGATAGACTCCAATGACGTATGCAAGATTGTTTTGCACAATTGGAGAACCTGATTCCTCAACAAGCAATCGAAATGATTTCTCACTTTCTTTGTACCTACCAACATTTACTAGGAATCCGCCTTGCATCATTAACAGGCGTGCTCTCGCCTGTGGATCTTTCTTAGGTAAGGCGAGAGCCTCAGCGATTAGTTCCAAAGCTTGTTCTGTATATTCATTTCCAAGCGCGTTGTAGTAGTCTGCGAGCCCGGCAATTTGATGTTGTGATAATGGACCACCAACAAGCGACCGAACAAAGGCTTCGCCTTCTTCAGGGCTATCTTTAAAGAGATGTGCTAGATCGAGAAACCAACTTCCCGTAGCTGCGGGAGAAATCCACCCGTTAGCGATAGCTTGTTGGAACATTCTCCAAGATCGTTCCATTGCAAGAAGTGCGTCTCTCTTTCTACCTAGATTTAACAGAGATTTCGCTTCAATTGCAGCTGCTATAGGATGAAGAGTAGAGAACTTGTCTTTTGCCATAATAATCAATTGTTGGTCAGGCAATTCCAAATCTGTTCGAGTCATCTCATCTATTCTCAAGAGTAGTCTCACTGAGGGGGAAAGTTGAATTGCGGTGAGATACGACTTGACACCTTCATTTCTATCATTCGATGTTCGTAGATAAAGGTCTCCTAGTCGCTGGTGCCACTCCGAACTCGTTGGATTTACTTCCACACCACTTTTTGCAACGGCCAACGCTCTAGTAACATTATCTGAATCAAGATATGCTTCAATCAATCGTGCTCGAATAATGTTCGATGATGGGTTTTCTGAAAGATACTTCTCAAGCCTGTCAATTGCCCGAGTTAGTTGCCCGTCTGCTTGCAAGACATCTGCCCGAACTATAGCGAATTGTTCTGTTCGATCTTTAATCGACCCAGTTTCATCTGCAACAGAAAGCGCTTCTTCAAGTAGCGCCTTGTCCTGCGTCAGTTCATATTCACCAAGCAAACTTCTGCAGAGGCGAATGTATGGGATAGCGTTTCTTCTATCAAGATCAATCGCTACTCGCAGTGCATTTCTATACTTTTTAAGTGCGACTTTTCCACCCTCAATGTCACCTTGGGCTAGTAACTGTTCACTTTGCACTCTGCAGATGAGCGCCTTTAACATTGCAGCAGAATACACTGTGTCTTCTGTTCCAAACCCAACCAGAGCTTGCTCTGCTTCTTCGAATCTGCCATCCATAGCCAAAGCTTCAACCATCCTTGAGTGTAAAGTGTCGCTCCCAGTTGCCTTCACTGCTGGCTCAAAATATTCTACGGCCTTTCCATAATCCCCACCAATAAAATATAGTGAACCAAGAACTGAGTCTATTTCATGTTTTTCACTTTGCTTACTTCTCGCTGCTTCCAACAGTTTAATCGATTGGTCGGTTCGCCCTGCCTGATGTAAGAAATCCGCTGCAGAAATGACTGCTATGGTATATCCATCTTCCTCTTCTATACTTTGTATGAATCGGTCCCATATTTCAGAAGATCGCGATAGCTGACCTAAATTCTTATGAATAGTTGCATGAAGGTGCGCTGATCGTGTGTTTGGATCTACCTGCTTAACTGCACTTTCAAGGATTTGATCAATCATTTGATTCCAACTCTTTTGAACGTCTCTAAGTACTTTTTGTTGTTGCACGGGACCTAACTGCTCCCACAATCGAGCCGTGTAAAGTTCGGCGCCATCTGAATCCCTCAACAAATTTCTCTCTGGTTTCAAGATTGACAAGGCAAGTGCAAGTTCTAACATATTTAATCGATTATCAGGATTGATTGCATATTCATTCATTCGATGCGTAAGAACTTTCCAAGATTCACCGTACATTCGCTCTGCATCAAGCCATAATTCTTGAAGTTGTTTATCCGTTGGAAACTGTTCTACTCCTGTACGTAACAATCGAAGCAAACGTGGATAATCTTTGTTTTGAGTTGCAAGCGCTCCAGCATAGCGCCGAATATTTTCCTTGTCTCTGGGAGATATGCGATACGATTCAGCATAGGCATCCACAGATTCTGCAAGGTGCCCCAACTCTGTATGTACACGTCCCAATGTTCTCCATGAATGATCTGAAATACTATTACTCTCGACCATTTTCTGTGCAATTCCGAGTGCTGTTTCCAACATCGCTGTATATTCTGTGTCATTTCCTAGCTCTTGTTCTCTTTGAGCCTTTGCTATCAACAAGGACACTCTAAGACTATCTATCTCGGTTTGCTTGGAGGCACCCTTCTTTATCTCGGACATTAGGCCTTCTGCTTTTGTAAAATCGCTTTCTGATAGTGCTTTGGTAAAACGGAGCGACAAAATTCTTGCCATGTCTGCACCGAGCGATTCTGCAAGTTGCTGAAAGTGCTCACTTCTTTCTAATGCTAACTCAGACAGTTCTTTTGACTTTTTTTCCTCAATCCGATTCCCCCTCTGTTTCCAACGGTTTGATTCCCCTAATAAATTCATTCCTAACTGATACAAAGACACTGCTAATTCTTCTGCCTTGTCTACATCCGTACTATCTTTTGATTCAATTGTCAAAACTAGCGCTTCTATGCGATTATCTGTCTGAAGAGAATAGAGTAATGGGGAGAGCACCTTTGGATTTGGGCTGATTTCAATAGCTTTTTCAATCCAATCAATAGCAGTACTCTTGTCGCCTTTTTGCGAATATGCATTCGAAATGGACACATATAGACGCCAATCTGGCTCTGGAGTTTGTGCCATAGATTCACTTAGAACCAAAATTGCTTCATCAATTTTATTGCGCGACATGAGTTTTTCTGCTTCTGCAATTGAATGCAGAACTAGATCAGCATTCTGTATCTTTGTGCCATCCGATTGTTTCATAGCAATAAGGTTCAGGACTTCTTGTACTTCTTCATTCTCAAGAGCAGTTGAAGAGAGCCCCGACAAAGTCATGGTTGCTGCCTGAAGGTCTGAAAGTTGTAATTCAAGTCTGGCTTTTTGAATATACAGAGTTAAATTAGTTGGTTCTTTTTCTATTGCAACCCCAAGTCGTTCAACAGCCAAGCCCTTTGAGTCTATCTTCTGCAAGGCAAATGCCGCCTGCTTGTAGACGATTGCATCTGCGTCAGGATTTCTAGAAATTGCTTCGTTAAGTTTCAAAGCTGCATCTGAATATCTTTCTTCTGCAAGGGCAATGGAGCCATCTGCACTAAGCAGTAGTGAATTATTCTCTTGCCCTGAGAGGAGATCAAACATTCTTTCTCTATACTGTTTTGCTTCTTCTATAAAGGAAAGTTTCTTTTCTTCGTCGTCAGTTATCGAGGCTTCATTGAGATTCAACCGAATCAAAAAATGTGCAGCAATCGGTCGAATTGAGAATAATTCAAAAGCGTGCAACCCAACTGTTTGTAATTCTGCATTCAATATTTCGTTGGCAACTTTGGAAGCCTCGTCTATTTTCTTAAGGTCAAGCAGAACACTTGCAAGCATAAATTTTCTTCCAAAATCATTCTGGTGTGCCTCAATGGTCTTTATTAAAAATTCTTCTGCTAACTCAAGGCCATTTTCTCCAGACTGAAGCAACAGAGAAACAACCTCGCCAGATCGGGCATGGTGAATCTCTGGATTGTATGCCTTTAAAATTTGCTCCGCAGCCTCAACTATCTGCTGGTCTGCAAAGTCTATTTGTTCTTGAATCTCTGGGCTTGGCTTGATTAATAATTGTTGTCTCAAGACAGTTCTACGAAGAATTTTTTCCCGAAGAACAACAGCAGATACTTCAAACGAATCGCCTGCAACCTCAACTGCCTTTTGCATTGTTTCATTTGCTAATGCTTTATTTCTTTTTGCCTGTTTTGTATTCCCCGCTGCATCAAGTCTATAGTAGACCGCCATTCTTCCATGAGTAATTGCAGCCCACGCCGTTGCGTTTCCAGGATCTTGCTCAAGCACCTCCTCAAGGTCATCTTCTCCAGGAAAACGCACATTCCCTGCCACATCGTATATCTCAGTCATAGAAGCATCTTCGATCCGAAGTGATGACAGACCTCGGTATATCAAGAGTTCATGCCGGCGAGGATTATCTTCTGAAACTCTTTCCAAACCTGTTTCAGCAACTGCACGCAATTGTCTCCAATAGGATTCGCCGCCAGTCATCCATGCTGCATTGTACATTTCCTCTGCAAGTCTAAGATGAGAATCAATATCTAGAGGGCTATACTTTGCTCTATGGGCGAGTGTGCCAACATAATCGTCGTATGTAGATTTAGCTGAATTAGGCGTTACGGGAACCAAGTTTTCAAGTGCGCTGCATAACTTCTCGATATACAACAGATTTGTAGGATCTTTCCTTACAGCCTTGCCATACAACTTATATGCAGTTTTAAACTCACCCAATTCAAACTTAGCGTCACCCGCTTTAATATTACTCTCTGCTTTATGAGACAGAACGTACCACCCCACACCGCCTACTCCAGTGATAGCGACAGCTACAAAAGCAATTGCAATAAGCATCTTTTTATTTAACTTTGACGCTCCCTTTTTTCTTCGCTTGTTCTTTACTGATTTATATTTGTTTTTCTTTGCCATAGAATTTATAAGTCCTGGTTTTCTTGAGTGATTAGTTGTATCGTTGGCGCAGTGACTTCAGACCAATCTGGAAGACATTTCATGATAGATGGGAGCATGCTCGTTGTAAAATCAGATATTGCTTCCACAAATTGTTCCGTAGTAAAGTCGTGCTTCCCTCTCATCGTAAATTGAACTTTACAATAATAGGCGTACTGAGAAGAGCGATCGAATGCAAGCAAACGAATTCGTTCTGGATATGCAGTCGTCTTTCCGTTTGCTACAAAGAAATATCCAGCAAACACTCGATCATCACCTAACTGAGGGTGACTGAACTCTGTCGTCCTCAATTCAAAGTCTCCAAACGGCATCCGAATAGTCTCTTCTTGTTCTGTTCGATCATTCTGCCCAGGAAAAATCTGGTAAGGAATTCCATCAACACTATGGTCAGGGTCATCTATCCACGTTGACTGGTCAATGTCAAGGGAAAGTGTAATCGGTTCTGGAGTGAGTGGGGCAAAGCCACCAGCAACCATACATCGGTCGGGGACATGTGGCACAGCATCAACTTGGCCAGTGTAATACGCGATGTGCAATAAAATTGGTGGTAAAGATTTATCAGCGCTGTGGTATGCTCGATTCAAATATAACTCTGTGCCTAACGCTTCAACACCTGCTGCATCAAGTCTAACATCATCACCATCACGCTTCCAATCATCGAGTTGTGTGGGTAATACTGAAAAGTTTTTTCTTGGGTACACAGGGTTTTTGTGCAAGTAAATATTTAGAGAATATACCCCAAACTGAAATACAACAGCTGAGAGTGCAAGGAGAACTACTGAAATACAAAATCCCGCAGACGCTGAACCTGTAAATCGAACTGCCTTGCCACTAGGTTCTTCTTCTGGCTCATCCTCATCTTCAATCACAATATTCTTCAACACCCAAACAATGCCAAGATAAATCAAAAACGCTGGAATCAACCAAAGAGTACCTACGAACGTATGGAAATCCCCTGCAGCAAAACCACTGTCGGCTAGGCTTAAGAGCCCAAGTGTCATCACACGAAGTACATTTACAAATACAGCAGTTGGAACTGCAAGAGCAACTAAGATGATTCTTTGCCATGTAAACTTTAGACCGGTATATGCCATTGCAACGCCCAGTGCGAAAAACGCCATCAACATTCGCATCCCAGAGCAGGCCTCCGCAATATTCAATGGGTGCGATGTACCGTCATAAAAAATTTCGATTGTATTGCCAGCACGAGTTACATCAAATCCCAATAATGAAAGTCCAAAATAGGATCCAAACGAGGCAATGTCTTGCAACTTAAACGTTGCTATCTCCATAAATCTATCTGAAATTGATTGCCCAAAAATGAATAAGTAGAGCAACGGGAACCAAAGGTATCGCATCGCACGCCACCCAAATATAAAAAGGACGATTCCACCGAACGTGCAAGCAACACCTGCAGCCATCAAGTTGTGATGGTGCATTGAAGTTGGACCAAGTGCACAAAGGGTGTACCACGCAATACCAATGACAAGAAGAAAAAGACCAAACCATGCTCGCTTGAATGGATGCTCAGCCAATTTATCCTTGCACAACCAAACGAAATACCCCGCAATAAATGGGATGATTAAAGTGTGTCCCCAATCTGCTTGTTGTTCAATTGCGAAGCGAAACTGACGTTGGAGAAAATCCCAGAAAATCCAACCAAATGCAACAGTTAACGCTACTGACCACAACAATATCCGTTGTGGCTGAATAGCCGTGCATGCTTGATCTTCTTGTCCGTTTCTCATAGTTCGTACTGTTCGGTCATGAATTGAATGCTCTCAAGAAGGAACTTTACATTATTCTCTCTAATCCAATTCAACCAATACGTATTTTCATGCTAATTGTTCAGCACTTAAGCCACATTTCCCAAGTACCCTTACGGGGGCCTTCCAAACACGTCATTCCCGAAGTTTCGATCAAGTAGAAATCCAAATCCATATGTAGACCGAAAACCGTTGCGAATAATCGCCATGGGCGTTGCGCCCCAAGAAGTTCCGATACTAATGTGGTCATTTGGTTTAAGGAATATATCAGGTTCAGTCCTCTGCAAGATTGCAGCATAATTCAAGGTGACTGTGGCTTGCATATTTCCAATTCGTCTAGTTAAACTCACTCGTTCAGGAACTGCGATAGGTCCCAAATCTCCAGCAGAAGTTATAAATTCTGAGAGTGTTATTTTTTCGCCTGTTTGGGGATACGTGAATACACCTGGTCTTGCAATCTCACCCCTGATATATAAGTTGCCTATTTCTGGTGGTTCAACATAAATTCGGTCGTCTGGTCTAATCACTATGTTGTACGAGCTGTCCCCTTGTCGTAATAGATCCCAGGGAACTACGATGATTCTTTCCAGTACCTTCGGTGCTGATTTTTTTTTGTCCTCGGGGTATGCATCTTTTACATGTGTTCGTTTCTTGGGATCGGTACTTACTGAAATCCATGAATCACTTTCTGGAACATAAATGTACGCCGCGTCTGAGGTGCCTCTAGATGACGACTTCCTATCTAACGCATCAACATCAACGGGCTGGTGCTGATTTTTTCTTGGCGGCACAAGATCGTCAACGTCAACAATTGCATGGTCGCTTGTTTGCAGGATGCCAGGAGAAACAGTAGGCGAAGATGGTTCACTTGAATTCGCTGTATCTTGAATGTCAAGTTGTTGAATGAGATTTTCGATTTGTTGATTTTCTTGAGGAGCGGGTTCAGATTTTTGCACAGGCTCTACCGTGCTTTCTTGAGTACTGCCAGAGCCTAGTTGCTGAATCAAATCTTCAATATTGGGTGTAGAATTTGAATCAGGTCTCTTTGGACGAATACCCGTTGGGTTCTTCGTTGGTCCATTATCTGTTTTGTTTTTTTCTCTGTCCCAGGAAGACAACATAGTATCGCTTACGGTCAGTTGCCGAATAACATGAATTTTTTTTACGGTTTGCGGAACGCCACCCGCTAAGGCAAGAACGTCAACCAATCGTAAATTCGGGTCTGAAAGAGTAAACACTCCCCATCGAGCGAGCCCGCCATACACGGTGTATGTAAATCCCGTCTGGTTCAGCAGATTGACTTGTACACTTGGGTGTGACAAAACTTTTTTTGCAAGATCTTTTGCAATAATATCTTGGGCACCTTGCGTTGTAAGCCCTGCAACAAGAACATTTCCAACCTCAGGCACTCTGAAATATCCACCTTGGTCCACAATTCGTTGCACTGGATGTAGTTGTCCTTGAGCATACAGGCCGTATATTTGAACTTCAAGTGCATCACCTGGGTGGATTCGATATTCTAAATCTGATGGAGTTAAATCCGCGGGTCCGACCCTCGTAAGTTGCGGCCAGGCTGTCGGTTCTTCGATAATGTCAATTCGATCTAATATTGGAATCGTCGTTGGAGTTGGTTTGTAATACCCATTTGCTGTGGGATCGCCCATCCAACCATTTGCATTACAACCCGCCATCGCAAACATTCCACACAATAGGATGCACCCCAAAATACCTTTCTTTGCATTCATTCGTAAAGCCATCATCATCCAGTCTTCAGGGAACCCTCTATTTGGGGAGTAATTATCGTACAAAAATAGCCCACACCATATCGCCATGAGGGTCGGTATCGGTCTTCATCGACCAATAGAGCCAACTTAGTTGAACCCACTAACCCCATTTTTGCGTGATAGAATACACAATCCGTGACTTCAACCCCCTCTCCAAACTCACCCACACTCCGCCATCCAAGAGTTCTTGGTGGCGATACTGCTCGAAAAACTAGAGCAGCAGCAGTAATTGACCTAAGTGGACAGGTTCTAAATAATGCTGCCTCAGTTCAATCCCTTCTGATGCAACGAAAACCACCTTGGATTCGAGCAGAACTTCCCAGCGGTGTTGGCTACCAAACAATCCGGGCAAATATGGAGAAACACGGGCTCTCGACTGTTTGCCAAGAGGCTTCATGTCCAAACATTGGTGATTGTTGGTCTCGAGGAACCGCCACGATCATGATATTAGGCGATATTTGCACCCGTTCCTGTGGCTTCTGCAACGTGAAAACAGGGAAGCCCGCACCTCCAGATTACGACGAGCCAGAAAATGTCGGTAAGTCTGTCGCTCTTATGGACTTACAACACATAGTAATTACTTGTGTAGACCGAGATGACCTCGCAGACAGTGGAGCAGCACTTTGGGCTCAGACTATTGCTGCGGTACATTTGCACGCACCAAAAACCTCGGTAGAAGCACTCATTGGAGATTTTCGGGGTAATTCGGCTGATTTGGCTCTGCTCATCGAAGCAAAGCCTGAAATTCTCGCGCACAATATTGAAACAGTCCCTCGAATGCATGGTGCAGTTCGACCCCAAGCTACATATGACAGATCAATGAACGTTCTCATTGAAATCCATGAGGCCGGACTCGTGAGTAAAACTGGAATAATGGTAGGTATAGGCGAAACTGATGCAGAAATTCTGACCATGCTTGCTGATATCCAAGATAAAGCGAAAACTGAGATAATTACAATCGGACAGTACCTTCAGCCAAGTCGAAATCACTTGCCTATCGATCGCTGGGTACATCCAGATCAATTTGAAATGTATAAAGAAGAGGGGTTAAAATTGGGGTTTAGAGTCGTTGAGTCCGGCCCATTGGTTCGAAGTTCTTACCATGCTGAGGAGCAAGTTCGAAAACTTGGAGATACGGACTTTAAAGCAAAGCTTCAACAGTAAGTTTTTTGCAGAAAAGCGACCTTTTTTATAAATGTAAAGCATTTTGTTTACTAGGCTTAAGTACGCATCCTCGATTGCCGATGGCGTGAAAATGATTAACGACTTTAGCATTCAATCGAGTATTTCAAATCAAAATCGCAGAAACAAGGAGCGCACCGCCTATGCTGGTGAGGCGGTTCTACGATGGAGCCACGACTTTGACACTCCAGTTCGATATCAAGTTGTCGACAGGAGTGAGGGTGGAATGCAAATTGTGTCTCAATTCCCCCTTTCTGAAGGCATGACGGGGGTTGTGACACGATACCTCCCTGAAGGGACCTCAGTTCATCAACCAATGATGGTTGCTTGGAGTGGTTCTGAGCCAGATGAGGATGGATACCGGTGTGGAATCTGGTTTTTTGGCTCAAATTAATACACGGTGGCAACGCTCTTACACTCTCTTTACAAGCAAAAACTCCGCGAGCCCCCGTTTTTTGTACGAGGGCTCGCAGAGGAGAGAAGAAAAAGAGAGAGGAGTTCTAAGTAAAGTGGCATCCGTGCCACGAAAAGACAATCATGAAGCACTCTCTCTTTTTCAGCAAACCTCAATTTTTTTCTAATTTTTATTTTCTGAATGAAATATGTCAGTCACTGGCTTATGTAGTAGAACCAGCGGAGTGTTGGTTCTCTAACAACAAGACAGGAAGTCGCCCATGATCGCCGACACATCACCCCTAGGCCATATCGGCCCTCGTTCATTACCCCCTAAGAACAAAACAAACAACCTTCGTTTACAAACTGACCAACACAACGACAGGCTTGGTTCTTTTTTCTCCAATCTGTCTTGGACTGATCGACAGATTCTTGCGCTTCACTTTGCAGAACGTCTCTCACCTTGGGAAATCCATGTTGTGATGAGTATGTCAATGAGTGATGTCCTCTGCCGCATTCAACGATTACAAAAAATCGCACGAGATTCAATTCAATCTGCTCGACGTGACTCCACACAACGATTCTCTTTGAAATAACAATTCGCGAGCGCAACGTACACTGAGCATGTACAGATTCTACGAGAAATTGCATATGCCACAATTGCTCCACCCATCATTGGTAATGTTGCATGCAGTGCGCCTGTCATCTCTACCATTATTACGACTGCTGTAACGGGGCTCTGAACAACACCAGCAAAAAAGCATGCCATCGCGACCATCATCATGAGTTGGGGATCAATATTTGATGCCCACTCAAATTGGTTTGTTAGATTAGAAAACCACTGTCCAAAACTTGCTCCTGCTGAAAGTGTTGGATCAAACAATCCTCCAGGGATTCCACTGAGCAAGGTAAGCGCTGTGGCGAAAATCCGGACAATGGGATAATACCACTCCATTTTTTTCCCATGAATAAGCATCTCCTGTGCTTCAGCATAACCAGTTCCTAATGATTCACCATTCGAAAGCCAACCCAAAAAACCAATCAGCAAGCCGATACTCATAGGAATCAAAATTGGACGTCTAAGCATAGAGGCTGAAATTATTGGATACACTTTTACGATGAAAAATGAAAACAATCCTCCAAGTGCACCCATAGTTATTCCAATCCCAGGCACAATGAGCCACACTGGCCAGCCGTGCAACGGAACATCTACTTCTCCATAAAACCAATAGTTTCCCCCGATTGCAACACTAACTATACATGCAACAAGTACAACAAATACAATAACGCCGAGGTTTCGTTTATCGAAAGACCGCCCTATTTCTTCAATTGAAAACACAATTCCAGCAACCGGCGCATTGAACGCTGCTGCAATCCCCGCAGCTCCGCCTGCTAAGATTAATCCCCGACCAAGAAAGTTTGCTGGAAAGTTCGTTATTCTTCTACAAAAGTACATGAGGCATGCACCTGCGTGAACAGTTGGACCCTCTCTCCCCATAGATGCACCGCTAAAAAGTCCGAGCGTTGTTAAAAAAAGTTTACCAACCAAAATCCTCAACGATAACATCTTGCCACGCTCTTCCTCGGAATCCATTTCAAGCGCTGCAATTGTTTGAGGGATTCCCGTGCCTTCTGTACCTAAAAAAAACTTTATACGCAGAAAGGTTATGAGGGTTAGAACAATTGCTGGTAATAGAAATAAAACCCAAGGATCGCTCTGTATCATTACATCATGAAACGACTCAGATTTTCGGTCAACGAACGCTAGATAAAAGGCAATGAGCCCTACACCCACTCCGGCTATTGCTGTAATCACACGAGCAATATTCGTTAGCTGTACTTTCGAATTCGATGCCATGATTTAGTGAGCTGGAGCGTTGCGAAAAAACCAACCTAGCGAAACGAGGTACGCTCCACTTAATAAAAAGTTTAAACCTAGAAGCAAGCCAATCACATCAAAAGAGCTCGGCCACATGGCAAGGAGCAACACGCCAAGTACAACTCCGATTAGCCCACTAAAAAAAGCGAGACCCCAATGATTGTCATTCCCGCCAAGCGAACGGATTGAGAACGACGATGTAATTTCTGCGACTCCACTCAGAAGAAAAAGGGTCGCGATTAAGATTGTCATTAGTGCAAGTGTCGGAGCTGGCAGAAACAAAAAGATGAGTCCAAAGATAACAGCAAACAAACCGCCAACCATCGAGACTGGCTTGCGTGGACCCGATTGTGAAGTCACTCCCCCAAAAAGAGAAACTGCACCTAGAAAAACAAGAAGCCACCCAAAAAGCTCAACCAGTGCTTCTGCTGCTATTCCAGGACGAGCGACTGCAAAAATCCCAACGATAAAGAGGAGAATTCCCTCAACAATAAACCATTTCCATTTGATCATGTTGGGATAGTACCCCAGAACCGACCCTGCATGCGTACAATCATGCGTATGGCAGAACAGATTATTGATTTACGTAGCGATACGGTTACACAACCAACAATAGAAATGCGAAAAGCGATGATGGATGCTCCTCTAGGTGACGATGTTTGGGGAGACGACCCGACCGTCAATGCATTGCAGGAACGATGCGCATCCATGTTTGGAAAAGAAGCTGCGTGTTTCGTGCCATCTGGAACGATGGCAAACCAACTTGCAATTCGTGCTCAAACACAACCAGGTGATGAGATTATCGTGCACAAGGAAAGCCATATTGTGTGTTACGAGGCGGGTGGCGCTGCTGCACTGAGTGGCTGTAGTTTTGCGCTTACTTCTGGTGATCGCGGTTTTTTCACGAGTGAAGATGTTCTCTCGCTCGTTCGACCTGCCGACGCACATTTTGGAAGAAGCAAACTGGTAACTCTCGAAAATACACACAATCGTGGTGGCGGTTCTGTATGGCCCTACGATCAACTTGTTGAAGTTTGTAACACGGCACACGATTTGCAATTACGGACCCACCTTGATGGTGCAAGAATTTGGCATGCAATTGTTAACTCTTCTCATGGTGCCGCAGCTTGGGCAGCACCATTCGATACTATTTCCGCATGCTTTTCTAAAGGCCTTGGTTGCCCTGCTGGCTCTATCTTAATGGGTAGCAACGAAACTATGCATGTTGCCCATAGATTTCGGAAAATGTTTGGGGGCACAATGCGGCAAACTGGTATTCTTGCAGGCGCGGCGTTGTATGCTCTTGACAATCATGTAGATCGGCTGCGCGAAGATCATGTACACGCCAGAAAACTCGCTGAATCACTACATGAAATCGAAGGGATAACGTGCAATGTTGATGCTACTGATACAAACCTTGTTTTCTTTGATATTTGTAAAACTCTTGGAGACGGACCCGAATTGTGCCGAAAGTTGTGGGAAAACGGAGTCTTAGCTGAAGCCCTTGACCCTCAGAGAATTAGATTTGTAACGCACCTTGGCATTACTTCGTCTGATATCGAAAGAGCAATCCAGATTACAGCAGATCTTTGCAACGATGTTTCAAATTAATACCATCATTATTGGACTACTTCTCTCAACAACTAGCGCTAGCGCTTTTTCTATACACAATGTTGTGTTTACATGGGACGACATAAATACTAGAGATGTACTTCGGTGGGAAGGTGATACCGCAATTCTACGGCAGGGAAGCTCAACACAAGAGTTGACTTGCAAAGTTGCGTTAGATTCAGAAGAAGCAGAAGCTGCTATTAATCAATTTGGCATTCCGAAAGAGTGGACATCAATTTCCTATCGTGACGAAGAGGATTTAAAAAAGAAACAAGCAGAACTTCGAGAAAAATCCCTGCTTCACGGAATCAAGATGAAGGAGAATGACAATCAATATTCTGTTGATTACTCTTGGGTAGTCAACAGAAGTACTAGAGATGTTCTCCAAATTGCAAAAACTATCAGAAGCATTGCTAGGAGACAGGGGTATCGATCAAAAAGAGAACTTGTTGGAGCATTTGCGTCATTTGTTCAATCACTTGAGTATCGAATTCCACCTGACCACCGAGTAAATGATGATGGTGATGAGATATTGACAGCCGGCGCAATGATGCCACTTGAAACACTTTCAAAACAATGGGGCGACTGTGATTCAAAGAGCATGCTTTTTGCATCACTTGTTCGCAGTATCAATCTTGTGCAAGTATCATTCATCGTCATGAACGACCACTTGTTCGCCGCAGTCCGACTACCCCCAATAGAAACCGATCACACTATCAAGCATAATCGTAGCGAATGGGTGCTTATTGAGTTAACAGACGCTTGGCCTGTCGGAAGAGTTCCTGAAACACATTTACAAGTTATAAAATCTGGCCGCTACTCCGTTGTTCCGTTAGACTAGTATTTGAAGTGTCTATTACTGCATGAAATTACTACATTATTTTCCTACGACTCGACTAACTGAGGGCGGCACTATTCGTGCCGCAATCGACTTATGCTCTGTACTTGCAAGTCGTGGGAATGAAGTCTTCTGGCTTACCTGCGACGATACGGATGCACCCGAATCATGGAAAAATGGTGAGGAAAATACACCAACAATAATTTCACTTGGAAAGTTTCAAAAAAAGGGGCTTCGTTTAACACAAGAACAAATTGCTACCGCAGCGAAAATAGCAACAGATGTTGATGTCGCACATATCCATGCGATGTGGGATCCTTCAAATCCACAAATCGCAAAAGCTTGCCACTCTGTTGGAACGCCTTGGGTACTTAGTATTCATGGAATGCTTGATGATTGGAGCATGAGTCAGAGAGGTTTTAAAAAACAGATTTATCTCGCAACTATGGGGCGGATTTTGCTCCGGGATGCAAACACTTTCCACACAACAGCAGAAGAAGAGTGTCGACAAGCATCAAGATGGTTTAAGCACAACAACTCTGTCGTTATTCCATGCATTGTCGATTTAGAATCTTATAGGGAAGTGCCAAATCCTCAAGAAGCGATTGATACCTATGGAAAAAGTGATTACCCAACAATTCTATTTTTAAGTCGTGTTCACGAAAAGAAATCCATTGAAACACTTATTGATGCAACCGCAATTCTAAAGAAGCGTGGAGTTCCTATTCGTGTTCTCATTGCAGGAACAGGCGAAGAATCGTACATAGAAACACTTCGAACAAGAACAGTGACCGCAGGAGTGAGTGAAGACGTTTCTTTCTTGGGCATGGTTGTTGGCACGTTGAAATTATCTCTGTTTGCAATGGCAGACATTTTTGCTTTGCCAACACAACAAGAAAATTTCGGTCTTGTCTTTCCAGAAGCCATGCTCTGCGAAACTGCAGTCATTGGAACAAAAGGAACCGACATTTGGAGAGAATTAGAAGATAGTGGAGCAGTTATTGCAGACCGAACACCAGAGTGCTTTGCGGATTCAATTGAAGAGCTTCTTGGGAATAAGGATCACCTTGCACAATTAGGAAAAACTGGCAGAGAGCGTATGCTCGAATGGCTCGACATAGAAACTGTTGGAAAACAGTATGAAGAAATGTATCGAAACGCTCTAACGAACGACAATTAAAAAAGCGACAACTCTTGTGGGTTCAACACCCTCTTCCCATGGTCTCATGTAAGAGAACACGAGTTTTGCGCTTCCTGTTTTCTTTGTTCGAAGTGACCACGTTGTATTTCCACCCACACCCACTCGACCACTTGAATCTGCGGCGAACTTGTGCGAGACATTCTTTATAACTTCTGGATGGTCGACATGTACCACCCAATCGTAGCCTGTAGTTGGATTACTTGGCAGCACAATTTCGAAGGTTCTGTTCGGCGCAAGAACTATCTCTCGGCTTGCATCAACAGATGAAAATGGACGCTTGATGACAGTCCCATCATCTTTTGAAAACATCGAGCATGAAGCCGTGAGCAACAAACAACAGATAAGAATACATTTTGTCATACCTGAAGCATACCACTTTATTACTCACTCGTCATCTGGAACGGGGCTACCGTGTGGGTCAACGTCTGCATTGCCTAGAGTCGATTTCATCTCTTGTGTTGTTACATGCTCTAGCCTTGATGCAGACTGATGAAGTTGGTGCTTGTCTTGCGGAAAGTGCTTGTCGAGATAGACTTCCCACAAACGATGAGACCGAACTAGAGTTGTTGCTTTCACCCGCCCGCCGTCTGTCAAAGACCAACTAGATACAGATTTCGTTACCGAATCTTTTTTCTTCAACAAAAATAAGGCAACTCGAACCATACGAGTAGATACGCCTATTGCCTCTGATAACTGGATTGGCGAGAGCTCCGCTTGTCCCCGCTCTTCAAGTCTCCAAAGGACTCCTAGAATGTCTTCACAAAGAACAAGCAGGCGAACTGAGGACCTATGCCAGAGTTGCATCACCATGCCCTGTGTTGGTGATGCAATCCAAGCTACTAGAAAGAGCGCTCCAGTTGCAACCGCCATTGCGCCCGCTGTACTCGTTCCTGAAAAACCGAACCAAGTTGGAATCGTAATCGCAGACAGATGCCCAATTCCCGCTGCAAGGATTGAAAGCAGAATTGCTAACACGCACATGAGTCCATATCGATTTGTCAACAGATACGCAGTTGCAGGCGGCACAATAAACATGGCGACAACCAAAATTGAACCAACAGTTTCGAATGCCGCCACTGCCGTTGCAGCCGTCATTGTCATCAGCAAATAGTGCATAACAGATGGCGAAATCCCTTGAGACTTTGCAAACGCTGAATCAAAAGATGTAATCTTAAACTCCTTGTAAAAAAAGAGAAGAATGGAGATGTTCGCAAGAAGCATTACGCCATTGACAATTGCCCCGCGAGGTATCCCTAGCCCATCAGGATTTTGGTCGAACCATGCAAGTTCGATGGCCCCATATAACACACAATCTGGATCGATGTCCACATGGTCAACAACCTGCCGCATCAATACGAGCCCAAACGCAAACAGGACTGTAAAAACAATACCCATCGATGCGCCAACTTCCACCTTGCCAAGAGATTGAATTGCTTGCACTAGAAATGCGGTCAATAACCCAACCACGACCGCACCGATTAACATCGCCGTTGGATTACGGCTACCAGTAATTAAAAATGCAATTGCAATTCCAGGCAGAACCGTGTGGCTGATTGCGTCTCCCATTAAACTCATTCTTCTCAGAACTAATATTGTTCCCGGAATTGCGCAACTTGCTGCACAAAGTGCACCGATTATTACAATCCATGTATCTATACTCGACCAGATCATTACATCTCACCAATCGAGTGTGGGCTTACTGGAATAGTTGTCGCATCAAGAAGCGATTCAAGTTTAACAACAAGGTCCCGTCCAAGAACATGTTCGATCATATCTGCATCTCGATCAACATGGGTCGGTGCAATGTCAGCGTACGTTATTAAATATACTTCCCACAATCGATGATTGCGAACAACACGTTTTGCTTCTGCAGAGCCAATGTCCGTCAACTTCCACTGCCCTTCTGCCAGATATGTCACATATTGTAATCTTGACGATCTCTTAAGCAAACGCAAAACTTTTCGATTCGACCATGAACGAAGTTGCACAACAGCATCTATTGAAAAAACAGAAGCGTTTTCACCTTCACATACTTCCCACATCGCTCTTAAAATGTGCTGCAGTGCAACCCGCCTGTTGAGACGTACCCTTGTTAGCTGTCGCACGAAGAGTCCATCTCTCGGACCAAAGATAAAACTCACAAGAAACCAAAACCCACAGATAAGAACAATTATTGGTCCTGTTGGCATTCGGGGAACAAGCGCGCTTACAACCGCGCCAAGCCAACCGCTCAAACACCCAATCAATGCAGCTGCTAGCAACATGCTTGTCAATGTAGACGTCCAGTACCGTGCAGATGCTGCTGGAATTATCAACAGAGCAACTGCGAGTACAAGTCCAACCGACTGCAGTGCAATAACCGTCACAACTGCAACCATCACCATAAGAACAATATCTAATGAGAGAATTGGCCAACCTTGCACAGCTCCAAACTTCTCATCGAAACAGAGAAGCGTCCATTCTTTTCTTAGTATTGTTGTAACAATTGCAACACTAAGTGCCACTACTCCCATAGTAACCGCATCACTTGCAACCATCGATGCTGCTTTGCCAAATATAAACCCACTTAAACCAGCAGCGCTTCCAGTTGGCAACTCGGTTGCAATTCGAAGAAGGCAGAGTCCCAATCCAAACAAAACACTTAACACTATTCCAATCGCAGCATCATCTTTTAACCGAGTCGTATGTCTAATTCCGAGTATTCCAAGGACGCCAATGCAACCAAACACAAATGCACCAAAAAGTAGTCCAAGAAGAGTTTTACCATCACCGCCACACGCCACCATAATCATGAATGCGATTGCAATGCCTGGGAGAGTTGCGTGGCTCAACGCATCTGCAGTTAGTGCTCTCCTTCGAAGAAGCAGAAAGGTTCCAACAAGTCCCGCTGCTGCACCAAGAGCCATCACTCCAAGTACAACTACTCGCGTGTTGTAATCTTCAAGCGAAAGCACTTGGGCAATTTGCTCGAGCGAGGGTAGAACAACCCTAGAATCTGAAATGGAATGGGAATCAATCAATGGCGCGACAAACGATCTGCGGCTTCAGAGAGCACCGTCAATCTGCCTCCATATGTTTTTTTCAAGTTCTCGTCCGTAAATACTTCTTCGACAGGGCCATGTGCAACAACCCGCATGTTCAAAAGAATCACGTGATCAAAATATTCTTCGACCGTCTGTAAGTCGTGATGTACTACAACAACCGTTTTGCCGGACGAACGCAAATCACTCAGAACTTTTACAATTGCCCTTTCAGTGGCTGCATCAACACTGGCAAATGGCTCATCCATAAAACAAATTGTTGAATCCTGCGCAAGGGCACGGGCTAAAAAAACTCGTTGTTGCTGCCCGCCAGAAAGTTCGCTAATTTGTCTGCGAGCATATTCAGCCATACCTACACGATCAAGAGCATTTAAAGCAATCGCACAATCACGTTTTGGGATCGGCTTGCACCACCCTACATGACTATATCGCCCCATCATGACAACACCAAGTGCATCAATTGGGAAATCCCAATCGACTGATTCTCGCTGTGGCACATACGCGACGAGTTTTCGTTGTTTCTTAAACGGCTTTCCATAAATCACCACTTTTCCAGAAACTTTGGGAACAAGATCCATTACAGCTTTTATGAGTGTGCTTTTTCCTGCTCCGTTTGGCCCAACGATTGCAGTGAGTTTTCCTTCTGGAATATCCAAGTCGACATCCCAAAGAACTGGCTTTCTATGATACGCCACAGTTAAATCGTGAATCGAAACTGGAGATGTCGGCGAATGGCCTGCTTCGAGGGTCATTGCTTCTTCACTTCAATCTCAGGTGCAATCCCCGCAAAACCATCCTTTGGCGCACTTCCACCGAGTCCTCTTGTAATTGTTGTAATGTTATGATCAAGCATGCCAATGTACGTCCCCTCGTATGTACCAGGTCCTCCCATTGCATCTGAAAATAATCTCCCACCAATTGTTACGGTATGTCCTTTTGATGCAGCACCCTCAATTAGTGCGTGCACATTTCGGTCAGACACACTTGACTCAACAAATACAGCTGCAATCTCATTGTCAACAAGCATGTTGACAAGCCGATTCACATCTTCAATTCCAGCTTCGGATTCAGTTGACAAGCCTTGTATGCCAACAACCGCAATTCCATACGCTCGACCAAAATAGTTGAACGCATCATGCGCAGTAATGAGAACACGTTGTTCTTTTGGAATTGAAGCAATTGCATTGCTAGCATAGGTATGCAACTTATCTAATTGCATGGTATATTTTTTTGCGCTCATCTTGTACTCCTCGCAATGTGTTTGATCTTGTTCACAGAGCGCTGTTGCAATCGCATCAACTGCACGAGCCCATGCAGAGACGTCCATCCAAACATGAGGATCCCAGTGCCCTTCGAACTCTGGTGGTTCCAACAAGAATTCTTCCTCAATGAGTTCAGTGACTGGGAATACAACCTTTCCCATTCGAGCAGCCTTTAAGAACGTGTCCGTCATTCGCCCTTCAAGAAGGAGCCCACTATAAAAAATCATGTCCGCGTTCATAATCTTTCTGGCATCTGCTACTGTCGGTTTATAGAGGTGGGGATCAATCCCTTCACCCATCAGAGCCTGAACTGTTCCATGTTCGCCAACAACTTGGCGAGTGATATCAGCGACCATGCCTGTTGTGGCAACAATATTCAACTCAGCAGATGTACCTATCGTAATTCCGAGAGAGACAATCAGTGTTTTTAATAGCATAAAACCTTCCTTTTGATTAGTCAAAAGTTTAATCTATGGTATGCTTTAAGTCAAGCTATGCTCTCAAGTACCGTCGAAAACTATCTAAAAGAGCTCTTTTTACTCGAACCTCATGGTGAACAGCAAGTTGCCACCGGCGATCTTGCGAAAGCGCTCGGAGTAACACCCGGCTCTGCAACTTCAATGATTAAGACGCTTGCTCAAGCTGGACTCGCCGAGCATCGCCCCCACTATGGAGTAAAGCTCACAACGCAAGGGCATAATCTGGCCATCCGGGTTGTTCGCAGGCATCGAATTATTGAATCTTTTCTCGTCAAAATTCTTGGCATGGATTGGAGCGAGGTCCATGATGAAGCGGAGCAACTTGAACATGTCGTTTCAGATGAAGTGATTTCGAGAATGGACGATTTACTTGGTCACCCGAGTCATGACCCACATGGCGACCCTATTCCAACTGTTGAAGGAACATTGCCAACTCGAGCATTACAACTTCTATCGTTCTGCGATAGAGGAGATACTGTTTCAATTGCTCGGATTGGAAATCAGAATGCTGAGTTTTTAAAATTTGCAGAAGATCATGGGCTCCTTCTTGGAACAACCATTGATGTACTTCAGCGGAATACCATTGCTGATTCGATAACCATTATCTCAAAGGGAAAAGAAGTTGTACTCGGTCTTGCAGCAGCAGGACGAATTGAAGTTGAGCGTGCGTAATTTTCTTGCCATTCCTCTTCTTCTTTTGTGCATCAGTTGCAATTCTACAGAGAAAACACCTGTTTCCACTATTTCATCAAGTCAAATTCTCCAAGATGTTTCCTGGCTCGCTTCCGACGAACTACAAGGTAGACACTATCGTTCACTTGAAGCGAGAAGAGCGGCGTCGTATATCGCAGAAAAATGGAAAAAGGCAGGACTTACACCACTTCCAAATAAAAGTTCGATGTATTTGCCTACAGATGACTCACGTGATTCACCAAATGTTGCTGCGATGTATACAGGATTGGGTGATACCTATGTGCTCATAACTGCTCACTACGATCACCTTAAACCTAGAAGCACTGGTCAAGATAGAATTTTTAATGGCGCTGACGACAACGCTTCAGGAACTGCCGCTCTTCTGGCGATTGCTAACGCACTTTCCACACTACAGATTAAGCTAGAGAGTTCAATCATTCTTGTTGCTTTTACCGGAGAAGAAGCGGGGCTTGTCGGGTCAGAACACTTTGCAAACAACTCACCGATTCCACTTCATAAAATTCGCGGGCTCATCAACCTCGACATGATAAGTCGCGGCGAACCGAACACAATCTTTCTTGAAGGTGCGCCTGACGCTCCAAGAATAAATATGGCAATTGTTCGCGCGAACAAACAAGTTGGACTCCATATCGTACGCAATGCACATACAAATTGGCTTTATCGAAGCGACCAAGCACCATTCCTCGAAAAAAATGTTCCAGCCATTTTTCTTAGCGTTGAAGACCACGAAGACTATCACCGTGTGACAGACCACACTGAAAAAATACTCCCCGATCTTGCTGCAAAAACTGCACAACTTACATTCCTCGCTGCAATTGATCTTGCCCTTCCTGTACCCTAATAGAATATGAATCGACTTGCACTAACTTCCCTCCTTACGTTCATGTTGTTTGGCTGTAGCAATTCCGCTCCCCCAACTCCTGCTCCTGTAGCAACACTAACTGGTGGTGAACTCTACTTGATGTACTGTGCTATGTGCCACGGCTCAACGGGGGATGGCAAAGGAACGCTTGAACTTGATAGACCCGCTCGAAGTTTTGTCGATGGTGGATTTTCGTTCGGCAACACTGTGCATGCTATTTCTAAAACCACAGCATCAGGCATTCCAGGCACTCCAATGCCTCCGTTCGTCGATGTTCTTAACGAAAGTCAAATTACGCTTGTTGCTGAACATGTTCGAACGTTTGCTCCAACGTTAAAAGAGGCTACAACAGAAGATACTGAAATGACTGTTCGAGACAGACCACTCGTTGCTCGTGGAATGATTCCACCAATCCAGAGTGGATTGTCGCTCCACCCCCGAGGCCTTGTGATAGGAAACCCCGATCGCTTCAGTTATGAATACCGTGTCGATGATGTTCGCTTGCTCTCAATTCGGCAAGGAAGATTCGTCGAACGAGCCGATTGGGGCGAGCGAGGTGGATCGCCATTAAAACTTCTTGGGAAGGTCATTGTTCTTGTTGTTGAAGGTAATCCTCCACCGATTTTTTCGACAATGTCAGGTGAACCGCTTCGGGCAACACTCACAGCGACAAATACATTGGGCGATTACGGCACTATTTCCTATGACTTGAGTGACAAAAATGGAAACATTCTTGCATCTGTTGAAGAACAATGCAAATCAACAACACTCGCGCGAGCACTCATTGAACAGCAGTTTACGATTACAGCAATCTCTCCTCTCCGCATTACTATTCTTGAGGGAACTGGCATGAGTGACTCCACCGATGTCCCTTCTGGAAAATCTGTGCGTACACTTATTCATGCGATGAAAGAGCTGAAATAATGATTGAACTTTTTATTGCGGTTGTTCTTTGTCAAACGCAACCAGAATACTGGTCTGTTGATTATCTTTCTCCACCAGAAGGCGAAGTTTTAGAAGTTGGTGGCATTGGATTTATGTCAGATGGCGACCTTGTTGCAAGCACACGCCGTGGTCAAGTTTGGCGAATTGAAAATCCAAACGCACCCAATCCTATTGATGCGACATTTACATTAATTTGTGAAGGACTCCATGAAGGGCTCGGGCTTGCAGTTGTGGATGATGAAATTTTTATCATGCAACGGGGTGAAATTTCGAAACTCGTTGACCTTGATGGCGATAACGTCATTGATGAAATACAAACTGTAACGCAAGAGTGGGGAATGAGCGGAAACTACCACGAATTTGGTTTTGGCTTACCCGTCGACGCAGATGGCTATATGTATTTTTCTTTGAATGTTGGGTTTTGGAATCCACATTGGTGGCACGGAAAATCGCGAGCACCCTATCGGGGATGGGTGCTAAAACTTTCGCCAGATGGAGAAGTCACACCAATAGCAGGCGGACTCCGGTCGCCCGCGGGGTTAGGTCTTTTAGAAGATGGAACCCTTCTCGTTACCGACAATCAGGGAGATTGGATGGCAGTTTGTCCCGTCTATGCGATTAAGGAGGGCGCGTATTACGGCCACCCCGCTTCGCTTCGTTGGTACAACGATCAACCTGACACTGAACCAAGCGATACACAACCTCATCCTAAAGTTAAAAGAGAGCATCCAGTGCTGTGGCTTCCATATCAGTGGTCACGATCAACTGGGAATGTAATTTTAGACTCGACAGATGGACCCTTCCAAGGGCAGTACTTGATTGCCGAGTTAACAAACGGTCAAATTCTTCGAGCAGGCTTTGAAGAAATTGACGGAGTGTTGCAAGGCGCATGTTGGCTCGCTCACCAACGAGTTGGATCCACGTACCACATTGAATATGGACCTGATGGCACACTCTATGCAGGTATGACAAACCGAGGTTGGGGGGGGCTTGCTCCTGGCGATGGAATTGCGCGAGTCGTGTATAACGGCAAATTGCCACTGGAAATGAAGAGCGCGCATCTTGTCAAAGATGGTTTTGAACTTACGTTTACCAAACCACTCGCGAATGCTCCAACCGTAACTGGTACAAAATACGATTACAACTATTGGTGGGAATACGGGTCCCCAAAACAACATGTCGAAGAATTGGCAGTTTCAGATGTCACTATTGCAGAAGATGGGTTGTCAGCAAAAGTAACCATTGACAATCTCGAATCTGGCAAGTGCGTAATGCTAACACTTGGAAACGCTTTGAGTAAAGATGGCGCAGTACTTGTACATAACGAAATGTCATACACCATCAACAAAATGCCTGGCGGGGAGCTAGTCTATGTAGCAAAACAAACTGTGCCTCCAATTGAACGCGGAGAGAGAGTTGGAGGCTGGCTCTACCTGACGTGGGCGGATCCATATGACATGTGGCACAACAGTGGTGTCGAACTGTGTAACGCCCAACTTGATATACAAAACCCAACACAATTCAAAATGTCTGAAGGGTCACTCGCACTCGTTGCAAGCGAAGGCGAGTCGATGCGTTCAATATTCCCAGTGTTAAATGGGGAAATCAAATTTGCCTATATGCTGGCCCAAGAAAGTGATGCAGAGGTTCGTTTGCCAAACGGGATAGTCATTCGGCTTTCAGATACTCAAGATGGCGGCTACTTGGGTGCAGGTATTTGGCACAACGTAACTATTATATTTCAAGGTGACCCACCAGAAGTATCGTTGCTCGAAATTAACAGCGTGCCCACATCTCCAGATAAATCCACATACTCCGGCGCTGTGACACCGAGTCCAATTGAACTCATCTGCACAAAAGGTAATTTTGCGTTCGGAGATGTTCGGTATCGCGTCTATGAGGAAAAACTTCTTGTAAGTGATTGGAGTCCCATTTCCTATGACGATGCGGGCATCTCTATTGAAGGCGATGCAATGTGGCGAAAAACAGATGCGAATGATCTTGTTGTAAACGGCAATGGAACAGTTACAGTTCCACATAGCAATTCTTTTAACTCAATTCAATTTGAAACAAAAATCAATGGTCCAAAAGGTGCAACCATTAAAATCGGCGACTTAGAAGTATTTATCGCAACACAAGGCGATAAAAAAACAGGAAGCATCACTGGACACCCAATCAAGGCTAATCTTGTCGACCAGAATGAATGGTGCACAATTGAAATTGTGCAAAAAGAAGGAACAACTGTTTCTCTTAACGGCGTTCAACTCATTGCTGGCGATGCTCCATCGATGAATGGGAGTACCATTCAGATTGATGTCCATGATGCAGAAATTTCTTTGCGTCGAATATATCAATTACGATAATTATCGACGGGTCTGCAAAGGGCCTGACCCACAACTGTAGAACGAAACATTCATTCTCAAGACGACTGGCTGTTTTGCGTCAGAAGTAACACGACCTAACAGGGGTCTGCGACGGGTCTGACCCTGACTTATGAACGTAGAGGTTATTCTCAAGACGGCTGACTATTTTGCGATAGAGGTAACACGAGCTAAGAAGGGTCTGACCCTAGCGATAGTGCAAACACGACCCAACAAGGGTTTAATGCAAGCAGTCTGGGGTCGGTCCCACACGACCCAACTTGAACACTGCAAATTAATCTGGGTAAGCCGGTGCACAAAAACGTGTACGCTTCTGACTGGGGACAGACCCTTACACGCGAAAGGTCTGACCCAAGCGTTCTGTCGTTGTCAGACGTCTGTGTGCGACCATCGCTGCTTTTTTTCTTGGGGACTGTCCCCAGGGGACAGTCCCCGAGTTTGTCGTGCAAAAAACGCATTGACAAGCCAAAATATGGGATTCTTGTAGTTTTTTTGGGGACAGCCCCCTGGGGACTGTCCCCAAACGTACCAAACATAACAGCCAATTCATTATCATGTGCAAATGCTTTCGCTCACGCTCGCCATCACCTGCCTTTGTTCCTCTCCAACTCAATGGACACCGTTGTTCAATGGCGAGAACCTTGAAGGCTGGACTATTGTTAATGGCGACACAACAACATGGGTTGTTCGAGATACCATGATCGTGACGACAGGTAAACCAACTGGAGTCATTCGTACAAATAAAATGTACGAAAATTTTGTGCTCGAGCTTGATTGGCGACACATGGTTGAAAATGGAAACGCAGGTTTGTTTGTTTGGTCCGACCCAATTCCAGCAAAGGGTGTACCGTTTACGAGAAGTATTGAAATACAAATCATGGATGGAAAAGAACTCGATTGGTATACAACCCACGGTGATATTTTTTCAATATGGGGATCGAAGATGACCCCTGATGATCCACATCCAAAGGGTGACCATATCGAACGGTGTTTACCTAGTGAGCGACGTTCCAAACCGGCGCCACAATGGAATCACTACATCGTGACATGCATCGATGGTCAAATTAATCTTTCGGTTAATGGTGCATTTGTTTCTGGTGCTACAAATGTTACGCCTCGAAAAGGCTATATCTGCCTAGAGGCCGAGGGAACAGAAGCCCACTTCAAAAACATTCGCATCATGGAACTGCCGCCATCAGCTCCGGCTATTTCATCTTCAAAAACTGCGAATAAGGATCAAGGATATACAACCATTTTTAATGGGCTAAGTCTCTCAGGGTGGCGAACTGGCACTCCATCACTCTGGGTTGCCAAAGAGAATGTGCTGCACTGCAAAAAAGATAGTGACACCTTAAAAACCGACATCATCTACGATACATACGAGTTGGTTTTTGACTACAAATGCGATGACATAAAGGCATCTTCCTACGTCGTCATCGATGGTCATATCACGGAGTTACCCTGCGGGGAGGTTGGAAAGTGGGCACGTCTCATCTTACGAGGCAAGGGAACCACCATTGGAATAGGTGGCAGTAACGCCAGTTTTACCAACCTATTCATCCGACCTTTAAAATAATCACATTTTCTGAAAACTCCAACAGGCTTCTGACTTGTCTGCGAAGCAGACATGTCGCAACCAATTCCAGAAATTATTACCGCCAATAACAATCTTTCTCTCAACGAAGAGATTTCTTCATTGCGTGCACAATTACAGCATGAAAAAGAACTCAGAACTGAAGCCGAAACGGCTCTTTTAATGGTTGACTTGGCGCAAGAAAATGGCGATCCGCCTCCTTCAAGGATGGCGATGATTTCCGGACTTGCAAAACTTGCAGAGTCAAGAGATGATGACACTGGCTCACATCTTTCTAGGATAAGGCACTACACAACAATAATTGCAACTGCGTATTCCGAAGCACACCCTGAACTCTTGCCTCTTGGTGAAGTTTCTATTGTCGGTGCTGCCTCCATTTTGCATGACATAGGTAAGGTTGGAATAAATGATGCCGTCTTGCTCTGTTCGGGGAAGTTGTCTAAAGAGCAGTTCGAAAGAATGAAACGCCACACTATTATTGGTGGTGATATTCTTCTTGCACTATCAGAAGAACTTGGCAGCGATCCCTGGGTTGATACGTCTATTCAAATCGCACTCAGCCACCATGAAAAATGGGACGGAAGTGGATATCCATTTGGTTTAAAAAATGAAGGTATTAATCTTCCAGCACGTATTGTTGCGGTTGCAGATGTTTATGACGCTCTCACATCGCAACGTGTGTACAAAAAAACAATGTCTCATGACGAAGCAGTTTCACTTATAAAGAAGGACACGGGAACGCATTTTGACCCCATGGTTGTCGAGGCCTTCCTTGTCAAAGAAGATGAGATTATTCGGATTAACGAGAGGCTACGTCAGAAGTGGCTGCACTCTTAATTGCTCTGATTTTTCGCGTCTGCAAAGCAAAGCAAGCACCAACCAAGAAGAAACGCAATCCATAAACCGTTTGTAATGAAGACTGTAACCATGCTGGATATTGTACCTAAACTTTCGCTTTTTGCGAATAATCAGGTATGATAAATGTGTGGCAGTGAAAACAACGATGCGAAAATGGGGTGGGGGCAAGGGCTGGATTATCCCCATCCTTCTCACAATTTCACTTGCATTGAACATAACAGGATTGATTCTGCCATTCCTTGAAATCAACGAGTCTTTCAAAGAACCAATCACTTATAGCCTTCCTCATTCTGTCCACTTAATGTGGAAAGCAAAACTCTATATCATTGCAGCCCTTATTCTAGGGTTTTCAATCATTTTTCCATTCGCAAAACTGATTTCACTCTATATCGCTTGGTTTGTCCCTTGGAAATCAACAACAAGAGTAAAATTTTTACATGTCATTGAATTAATGGGCAAATGGTCGTACATGGACATCTTCGTTGTCATCCTTTTGATTGCACTCACAAGCCATCAACAATGGATTTCATCAAACATTCATATTGGCGTGTACTTCTTTGTTGGAGCAATTACATTAAGCATGCTGACCTCCGAGGCAATTATTACCTTAGCGAAGAAACAATTACGAGCCGAAAAAGACTTACCGATTCTTACTACGAGGGTATGGCTTATCCGTGATAGCATACGAATCAGTTGGGTTATCCCGATCCTCGCAATTATTTCTGGTGTTGCTCTGGTCGAATCACTCCACGCTGACTTTTTGCAAATTCATCAAGTGTTCTTCGTCTCTCGATCCTATAGTATTTATATCCTTGGCCAGTTGCTACAGAGCATGCAACTCTGGGTATTGCTCACGATACTTGTTTCAACCCTCGGGGTTTTTCCCTTGCTTCGTCTTGTACTCCTTCTTGGAGTTTGGATGATACCCATGCGAATAGGGATGCACAGAAAAATGCGTACAGTTATCGACTCAATATCAAGATGGTGCATGCTCGATGTGTTTGGCCTTGCACTTCTCCTTATCGCTACAGAGGGTAAAGAACTGGTAAAAACAGAAGTACTCAGCGGGTTATATGTTGTCGTTGTTGCGATTTGTTTAAGTTACATACTCGGGGCGATTGCAATTGCAGTCTCAAATGCACTGACTAATCCTTCTGGTGAAGAGTCTTAAGATACTCCAACACATCACGCAACTCTCGATGATTAAGTAAAATTCCCATTGAGGGCATCGAAGAATATTCACCAAAACCATCTGCCACTTTTCTGTTTGGCACTAGCAGTGCCTCTTGTAGTTGTCGCTCTGTTAGCCTGTCAGCTATGCCGTCAAGAGAGGGACCAGCAATTCCACCCCTACCAGCTATCTTGTGACAGCGCAAACATTCACTTCGAGAGTTTTCAAAGACAATTTTTTTACCCGCCCCTACGGTGCCACCCCGAAGAAGCCACCATCCCTTGAGTGGATCACCAAACATGAGTGGATTCCCGCTCGCATGCGCATATTCCAATTGCAATTCGACTGGGAGGTTTTTCTTATCGATTTTTGCAAATGAATTTTTATCACTTCCAAGGGTTGTAACGGCTTGCTGCGCTTCATGAAGTTCACCTTCACGCACAGCATCAAGCAACAGTGATACGGCATTTGGACTCTGTTGCTCAAACAGAATATCTCGCGCAGCTGCGCGTAATTGCCAATGCTCGCTTTGAAGTGCATATGCAAGGAGTTCCTTGCTCGCGTTTATTTTTATAGCGTACGCACGAATGTCTATCGGCAAACTTTTATCGAATGCCAAACCCTCTGGTATTGCTTGTTTGTTTTTGTACGCAAAGCGAAGGGTTTCCATAAGCAATTCGCCCTGTGCATTTGCGAACAAATCTTCTAAAAAATCAACAATCCCTTCAATACATACAAAATTCATATGCTGAGGCGATATCACGCGACCTTCAACTATATCTCGGTCAGCAATCAATGGAGGATTCCAATTCCGCAACGCTTGCATTGCAAGAATCCGCATCGACTCTGGCTTGCTTTCATCCGCAGCAAACTCCGCAACACGAACACTATCATCACAAAGGTGTGCCATCTTGTTTGCACTAATCGCTCGCTTTTGCCATGGAATCGTTCGTGCTGCTGAAAGAGATTCAGCAAGTTTATGCATCGAACCCGCTTCGACGCCAAATCCAACTCCATAAATTCTCGCGTCATGAATAGCTCGAGCAGCTTCAGTTGCAACTTGATTATCTGGGTCATTCAAATAGTCCGCGACAAACTGCGACTTCATTCTTCGCAAGACCAGAACAGCCGCAAGGCGAACTGCTTGGCTTGAGTGCGTTTGCAAATTTGCCATCGATGCAGCGTACTGAGAGTTTTCTAGCGCAACAACACCTGCGTGCCGAAGGTACACGTCCTTATTGTTGTTCCTCTCAAGCATTGCAAGAATGGCATCTTTCGCATCGCCTAAGTGCCCTGCTGCAATTGTGGCAAAATAAGAAACACGAGGATTTGAATCAGAAATTAACTCTTCAACTCTCTCCAATGCTGCATCAAACTTCAATTCACCAATAATCTTACACGCTTGAGCACGTATTTCCGGATCACTATCAAAAAGAAGTGATGCGATATGCATCGCGCAACTCTGGCCTTCTCTGCTCATCATTGCAATTGCCCACATGGCGTGTATTCGTGCAAATTGGTCTTTCGACTGCAGCGCATCCACAAGTTCATCAATACTTTTTCGATTAGCTAATGCATACTGCGAGCGAATGCGAACACGGCGGTCAACGTGTGACAACATTGCAATCAACGTTTCGGTTTCTAGGTTTTCAAACCCATTGCGAAAAATTTCAGACACGTCCCCCGCTGCAACACGCTCCTCATCCCAAACAGAATACAGTCGGCCTTCCTCGTTTCCAGTCCACCCTTCGCCCCAATCACTAATCACCATCTTGCCGTCGTATCCAAAATCAACATCGGTACACAAGACTTTTTCTACAAAAGGATGCAAATCAACCATTTTGAAATGTGCCCCGTCTGGCTCAACTGCAAACGAAAGCACGTTGGAGTGCTCTGCTCCACCACGAAAATCACACATAAAAAAGTGGTCGTCGTACCGCTCCGAAAAACCTGCGCCGGGATACACGACAAGACCAGATGGACCTGAACCAATGATGTCAATCGCAGGAAGAATCCACGCGGGCCGATCTTCTGCGTATGGGTCCCAACCATTTTCGGTTACCCACGGACCACGTTCATTCACACCCTCTAACGTTTGATATTCCATTCGCCAACCGGTTTCGCCGCCTTCAACGCAATACACCAACCTCGCCTTGTCGGAAGCATCTGAGTTATTGTCACCGGTAAACAAATTTCCATACGAATCAAATGCGAGCTCCTGCGGGTTCCGCAAGCCATGATGAAAGACCTCAAGATTTCTACCATCAAGTTCACTTCGAAAAACAGCGCCTTCTCCGGGACTGTGCAACTCCGTTCCATCTTCTAGTTCAATGTGGTACCCCCGATCACCGATTGACCAATACAAACGCCCATCCAACCCAAGCGCGAGGCCGTGCATGTCATGCCCGCGAAGTGCAGTACGCACTCCAAAGCCCGCACCAAACATGGATTTTTTCACACCTTTTTCAAAACCCCAAACATGCGGTATGCATGTGTAATACACCGTATCGCCTATTGCGAGCACACCTGCGCCAGTGCCATCGAGCGGCTCGTTGAAACCATCTGCAAACACTGATGCTTTTTCAAAAACTCCGTCACCATCAAGATCCTTGAGCAAGCGAATACGATCTTCAAATTCTGAGTAGTATGCCATGCCATTTTTACGTTGGTCTGCAAAATGTTCGTACATACTCAAACGAGTTTCAACGGTCTGCAACCCCAAATCCCAATCAAGCCAGAATGCGCTAGACCGATTGTCTTCGACACCTTGCTCTTGCCTGTAAGATTCTGCAACAAGAATATTTCCATCATCGTCAAAACAAAACGCGACTGGATCCATAATTTGTGGTTCGGTAGCAATCAGTTGTTTTGAGAAACCATCGGGAACTTGAAGTAACTCAAACGCACTCTCTGGGGATCCAGAAAGAAGAATCAACGCAACGAACTTCAACACCATGAAAGACCCTCTGGAAGTGAATTGAAATTCTCACAACCGTCATCTGTCACAAGCACCATGTCTTCTATTCGAACTCCTCCTATGGCATGGCTATATAAGCCCGGCTCAATTGTCACGACATCCCCCAAGAGTAAAACTGCACCATTTCGATCAAGCAAGGGTGGTTCGTGAACGTCTAGGCCAATTCCGTGCCCAGTTCCGTGTGGCATAGAACAAAATGTTGGCGGGTCATTTTCTTTTGGAAGACCTTCCACATAACCATGTTCTTCTAGAACGCGAATTGTTTCAAGGTGTACCGCTTCACCTGTCACGCCTGCCTTTGTTGCAGAAGTTGCTGCATTTTTTGCTGCAACAACTGCTGTGTGCATTTTTTGAACTTCTTCTGGAATTTCGCTGTGCACGACAGTGCGCGTACAGTCGCCGTTGTACATCGAACTTTTATCAAGGGGAAATATGTCGATAATAACTGGCTGACCTGTTCGTAGTGGCCCGCGACCAAGTTCATGGCAATCACCGCCGTCACTTCCCCCAGCGACAATGCACGGTGGATTAAAAAAGTTTCGCTCAAGCAAGAATGTGTCTATGAGTGTGCGTAACCGCTCGCTTGTTAGAATTTCTTTCCCAATATGTAACACACCGTCACTTCCGGCAGAGGCGCTTGCAACTGTTTCACATGCCATGCGCATCACTTCCTCTGTCACTTTTTGCGCTTGTTGAAGACGGGAAATTTCTTCCGCATCTTTTACTCGGCGATTGGTTACGCCCATGTCCCCGTCGAGTTCAACTGATATACCTGCAGCTTGCATTTCATCGACATAAATCAGCGGAAGCGTACGATCACCGATAACGCTTGTAACGCCATTTCGGCGAAGACACTCTGTGGTTGCTTGCGCGGCTGCTGTCTCTCTGTCTCCAGAAAGCCCACTTGCCGGCGTAAAATTACTGTATCCGTATACACGATCAGCGCGAGCATGTTTTTTTGCGCGATCCATTTCAATTTCACGAAGGATTAGCGTTCGAGTTCCGTCTGGCAAATCAATCGCAATCATTGCATCGTGCACCATAAACCGTACTGTGTGATACAACGATTTATTTGTCGATGGATTACCCGCCATGACTCTTGCTATTTGTGGTTGCATGATTGTAGTTTAACGTGCCGCGACAGAAGTGATAGTCACATTTAGTCGTTGGTCTTACGCTTAACAGAGTGACTGTCACCCTCGAGATAATGCAACCTGAGTATTCGATTGTCTTACTCGCTAATCACGGTAGTGACAGTCACAGTCAAGAAGAAAGCAAGATGTTCATCTTGCTTTTTCGAAACGAGTGGAAGGGGATGCG
>CAYSYI010000012.1:0-59381 GCA_964435395.1 uncultured Isosphaeraceae bacterium | reverse complement strand
TCAGTTTGGGTCAGACCCGTCGCAGACCCTTCTTAGGTCGTGTTCGCACTAACGTAAAAATGAGAATCGTCTTGAGAAAAACCACTACGTTCTTCAGTTTGGGTCAGACCCGTTGCAGACCCGTTAAAAAGGGCGACCGACGGGACTTGAACCCGCGACATCCAGGATCACAACCCGGTGCTCTACCAACTGAGCTACGATCGCCATAGGGGACTGAGCAGAGTATCCGCAACAGCAGGTTAGGTCAATCGCACCATAGTTTTGATTGGTTTTGAGTGCAATAAAAACACAAAAAATGTCGAGGTTGAGGTAGAATGTCTCGTTTCAGTTCGTTCACCGCTTACCCCTCAAAAAAGCAGAGAAATACCATGAAAACCGCAACAAAAACGCTCGATTTTCCCGGTGTAACAATTCATTCAAATCTTTCAACAGCAAAACTCGTTGAGGCATCACTTGCTCGCGATGAAGGCGTCCTTGCTGCAAACGGCGCTCTATGCTGTGACACTGGTGACCGTACTGGTCGATCGCCCAACGATAAGTTTGTCGAAGATACACCCGGAGTTCATGACGCAATTGCTTGGGGCAATACGAATAGACCAATCTCCCCAGAAAATTTTGCAAAAATTGAAGCGCTGGCTACTGAATATCTTGGAAAGAAAGAGGAGCTCTTTCGATTTGATGGTTTTGCAGGTGCAGATGAACGATACCGATTGAATGTTTCTGTCGTGACAGAAGAAGCATGGCAATCATTGTTTGCATCAACTATGTTTATTCGAGGTGCAGACCCAGAATCATTCTCCCCAGATTGGACGATTATCAATGCGTGCAACTTAATGATTGAGGACTATGAAGCGCTTGGCTTGAACAGTGGCGTGTGCGTTATTCAATCGATGGAACAGAAAAAGGTTGTCATCTGCGGTACACGATATGCTGGCGAAATTAAAAAATCTATCTTCTACGCGATGAACTTTGACATGACAGAGGTTGAAGTCTTCCCCATGCATTGTTCTGCAAATGTTGATAAAGATGATCAATCGAATGTCGCGCTTTTCTTTGGTTTAAGTGGAACAGGAAAAACAACTCTTTCAGCTGACCCAAATCGTCCACTTGTCGGAGATGATGAACACGGTTGGAGTAATGATGGTGTTTTCAATTTTGAAGGTGGTTGCTACGCGAAGTGTATAAAACTTTCTAAAGAGGGGGAGCCTCAAATTTGGGACGCCATTAAATTTGGCGCGGTTCTTGAAAATGTTGTGCTTGACGAAAATACGCGTATTCCAGACTACGACGATGGGTCAAAAACTGAAAACACTCGGGTCGCGTATCCCGTTGATTACATTCCAGATGCAATTATTCCAAGTGTCTGTGGTCATCCAAAGAATGTTATTTTCCTCACAGCAGACGCCTTTGGTGTCTTGCCACCTGTTAGTAAATTGACTTCTGAACAAGCGATGTATTACTTCATCAATGGATACACATCGAAACTTGCTGGCACTGAAGCTGGTATTACTGAGCCAGTTCCAAACTTTAGCCCTTGCTTTGGCGGCCCGTTTTTACCAAGACCGCCAATGGAATATGCAAAATGGTTGGCTCACCGAGTTGAAGAACAGGATGCCCACGTCTGGCTCTTAAATACAGGCTGGACAGGGGGGCCATACGGCACAGGCAGTAGGTTCAAATTAGAGTGGACGCGCTCCTTTGTAACTGCGATTCTAGATGGCTCACTTGCGAATTCAGAGTATGTCGAGCATCCAATATTTGGTCTCCACATCCCTACATCTGCTCCAAATGTACCATCTGAAGTACTTGATCCTTGCCAAACATGGGCAGATTTTGAAGCGTATGATGGTATGGCAAAAGAACTTGCGGACAAATTTAGGACAAATGATAAAAAATATTCCATGGACGAAGCAGTGCGATCTGCTGGTCCAAACGTCTGATACTTACCTGTTTTGACAGATTGTGACGTTATCGGTCGCAGAGAGTGCAAAATCTTTGCGACCGATCGTTTTTTCAACACAATCCTTACCCTCGGAGTAAATAGAGCCCGCTGCATGGACGAAACCTGTTGGAGCGTAGAACCGCGTGGATCGCGGAATGAACCGAACTCTAACTGAAGGTGAACGTGGCAATGATGAATCCGTTCGATAAAGATGTACTCACAACCGGCGAAGTGGCAAAAGTTTGTAACGTCGCAGCTCGCACAGTAAGCAAATGGTTTGACACAGGTCAAATCGAGGGCTACCGAATTCCTGGATCCAAAGATCGTCGAATTCCCGTTCAGGCACTCATGAATTTCATGCAAGAACATGGCATCCCATTTGATGGTCAAATGTCGGGCAATACTAGAGTATTGATAGTTGATTGTGATGAAGAAGTATGTTCCACACTTAAGCGTGTGTTTAATGAACAAACTGAATATATCGTTCAATCGTGTAGCAATCCCTTCAGCGCTGGCGTTGAATGCGAACGCTTTCGGCCGCATGTAATGTTGTTTGATCTCGCGTTTTGTGGCGATGATTACACGTCATTTACGAATGGTCTTCGAAATGGAGACGATATGCAGGCAACCAAAATCATCGCAATGAGCGGTCATCTGACAGATGGGCAAATCACTCGATTGACGTGCAGTGGTTTTGATGGCGTGCTTCGAAAGCCTTTTACAGTACGGCAAGTGATTGATTCTATAGAAAATGCAGTCGCAGTCGTCTATTAACCCTTAACTCCTTTCCTTCTGGTTTCTCCAAACCAGTGTGTGATACGCGAGCCTGCTTTTGCGGGCTCGCGTTGCATTGGTACTATATGTATTCATGCATATTGGTTTAGTCCAACTTAATCCAGTCATTGGCGATATCACTGGAAATACAGAACAGATGATTCGTGCTATCAACCTGCTTGATGCAGATGTCATCGTAACTCCAGAGATGTCAATCAGTGGATATCCACCACGAGATGTACTTTTGTGTACTGGTTTTGTGCAAGCATGTGAAGAAGCAGTTCTGCAAGTAGCTCAGAACTGTCGCAATGCAACAATTCTTGTTTCTCATCCAAGAAAAAGTGGGCATTCTGGACGGCTATATAATAGTACAAGCGTTATTCAAAACGGTGAAATTATTGCGACATGCGATAAACAGTTACTACCAAATTACGACATTTTTGATGAGGCAAGATATTTTCAACAGGGTGACTCCTCATGTATCTTTGAATTGAATGGGGAAAAAATTGGCGTAGCTATTTGTGAAGATTTTTGGCGTGGCTTTGATGCAAATGCTGCACCGACGTATGTAAACAATCCACTTGGCAAGTTGCTTGACAGTGGATGCAATATTATTATCTCGCCAAGTGCTTCGCCATTTGTAACTGGTAAGCACGAGGCGCATGTGCAGTATTCATTAGACCTCGCAAAAGAACACAACGTTATTGTCGCAGTATGCAACCAAGTTGGCGGGAATGGCGACCTCGTTTTTGATGGAGGCTCATTTGTTGCCTCTGAAAAAGGTGTGCTCGGCGAATTGCCTTTGTTTGAAACTGGATCAATTGCAATCAATACTAACTCAGATTCATACGATACGACCTTCCTTTGTGAAGAAGAAGAGCGGTACAGAGCACTCGTTCTTGGAACAAAAGACTACTTCGCAAAAACAGGCCATTCACAATCGTTTCTCGGTATTTCAGGAGGGATTGATTCAGCGCTTGTTGCGACAATCGCGGTTGCAGCGCTTGGGCAAGACGCGGTAACTGGAATTTTAATGCCTTCTCGTCACTCTTCGCTCGGCTCGATTGAAGATGCCGAACAGTTAGCCAAGAATATAGGAGTGAAAACGCACACATTGCCAATTGAACATATGCATAGTGCGTTTGAGCGAACGCTCGATGATTGCAGTTTGAAAGCAATTGGGCTTGCAGGTGAGAATGCCCAAGCTAGAGTCCGAGGCCTTCTGTTGATGTCGCTGGCAAATGAACAGGGCGCCTTGGTTCTCGCAACGGGGAATAAATCTGAACTCGCTGTTGGATATACCACGATGTATGGCGATATGGTCGGTGCAGTTTCTGTCATCGGCGATCTATACAAGACAGATGTTTGGGCTTTGGCTATATGGATTAATGAGAACTTTGAAACGTGTGGTTTCGATGTGCCTCCGATTCCTGAAGCAACAATTTTGAAGCCGCCATCTGCGGAACTTCGCCCAAATCAACTCGATCAAGATTCTCTACCTGCATACGAAGAGTTGGATGAAGTTCTTCGCCTTCATATTGATTATGATTTTGGTATTGATGACATTGAAGAGAAACTCTCAGTTTCACGTGCATTTATTTCGAAGATAGTAAGGATGGTTGATCTCTCTCAATTCAAGCGGGACCAAGCTGCAGTGATATTGAAAACTTCGCCACGCACCTTTGGACGGGGTCGACGAATGCCAATCGTTATGAAACGATCTTGGGCATCTACAAGAGAAACCACATGACAATTCGCACACTATCAACTGTACTTATCAATCAAATCGCTGCTGGAGAAGTCGTCGAACGACCTGCTAGTATTGTGAAGGAACTTGTTGAAAATGCAATTGACGCGGGAAGTACAAGAATAGAAATTCAACTAGAATGTGGCGGGAAAGACCTGATTCGAGTGAGTGATAATGGGAATGGAATTGTTGCTGAAGAACTTGAACTTGCAGTAACTCCACACGCAACGAGTAAAATTTCAGAAGAAGCAGATCTTGCAGCAATTGCATCGCTAGGTTTTCGAGGGGAAGCGCTCGCTTCGATTGGATCAATAAGCCATCTTTCATTGTCAAGCAGAACAGCAGATGCTGAAGCAGGGATGCAAATCGAGGTTGATGGCGGTGTTCTTTCTCAACCAAAGCCAGTAGCTACAAGTATTGGAACGACCGTCGAAGTTCGGCGTCTCTTTTTTAACACGCCAGCGCGTCGGAAATTTTTAAAGTCCGATGGAGCAGAAACAACTCGAGTCCGAGATATTGTGCAGCGACTTGCTGCCTCGCATCACGATATTGCATTTACACTGAAAAGTGCAGATCGGATGTTGATTAAATATCCTCAAGAAACATCAAAAGAAAGAATTGTTTCAATCTTCGGAGGTGAACTTGAAGGGGAGATGATCGAACTCGATGGTTTAGTCGAAGGAATGACATTGTGGGGTTTGGTTGGAACTCCTAGTGTTGCACGTCCGACTTCGAGGCACATTCGTTTGCACGTTAACGGTAGGTCAATCACCGACAGTTCGATCTCACACGCCTTGAAGGAAGCGTACCGAGGTCTTATTGAACCCAAGCGATGGCCAACGGCGGCATTATTTCTTGAAATGGATCCAACACTTGTAGACGTAAATGTGCATCCTCAAAAGAGTGAGGTGCGATTTAGAAACCGAGACCATGTTTGGCGGTTAGTGAATAAAACAGTTGCAAGTGCTCTTGCTTCAAAGGAAATCATTCCATCGTATCAGCCGACAACAGACGTACCATCTTTCAGTAGCGGCGGGCTACAAGCTGAGTTTGGCGCAACACATTCACCTTCATTTACTGTCGAAGAAGCAAGGCGAGCAGTTGCAGGCATAGAGTTCTCAATGGAAGCGCCTTTGCCCACGATTCTTGGAAGTGATGTGGTGTTGCAAGTACATAAATGTTTTCTCGTGACGCAGGATTCTCAGGGATTGCTCATTATCGATCAGCATGCGTTGCATGAACGCATTATGTTTGAAGAGTTCATGGAGCGATTATCGATAGGGGCTCTCGAATCGCAGAGACTATTAGTTCCAGATGCAATCGAAGCAGATGCTGGGCAACTCGAAGCACTCGAGATGCATGCGCCATTGCTTGAGAAACTTGGAATCGATGCATCTGCATCTGGTCCTGCATCAATATCTGTTTATGCGTTGCCAACTCTACTTGTTTCTCGTAACGTTGATGGTGCAACATTTATAAGAGAATTGCTCGAGAAACTTGGGGCAAGTGATTTTCCAAGTAGTGAAGAAGAAGCGCTCGCAAAAATTGTAGATATGATGTCATGCAAGGCCGCAATAAAAGCGGGTGACCAATTGACGCATAGAGAACTAAGTGATTTGTTGAAAAAACGAGAAGAAATCGAGCGAAGTGGAAGTTGTCCACATGGTCGCCCAACGACAATGAGGTTGTCGATTGAAGAATTGGAGAAACGTTTTGGTAGACGATGAGTTGAAATGCAGGGTACTTCTTTTTGCAGCAGCAGCCGAGGCGGTTGGGTGTCGTACCATTGAATTAACGATGCCACATGGGGCGACAGTTAATGATTTAGTTGACACTGTTGCTCACGCACACGAACAATTCGAAACCGTAAAAGAGTGGTGTGCTTTTGCAATAGATCAACAACTTTGTTCCATCGATACACTCTTGTCAGATGGCTGCGAAGTAGCATTCCTTCCTCCAGTGAGTGGTGGGTAGTGACAGTGTTGCCCTCTTATGTAAAAGCACTTTCTAGTGCAATTGGAATCGTACGACAAGTTTGCACTGTCGAAAAAATCCCAATTGAAACTGCCATTGGCCGTTTTGTTGCAGTTGACATTATTGCTGACCGAGATTTGCCACCATACCATCGGTCGCAAATGGATGGGTATGCAGTCGTTGCGAGTGAAGTAAGCAAGGGAGTTTCGATGAAGGTCACTTCGCAAGTTGCAGCAGGAGAAACGTATAGTGGGGAAGGTGAACAACTCACATGCGTTGCAATTGCAACAGGTGCGCCAGTTCCAGATTGTTTTGACGCTGTCGTGCAACATGAAATGACAGATTGTGGTGAAGATATTGTATTGTTTGATTGTGATGACATACAGGTTGGAAAATCGATTCACCCTAAGGGCGTTGATGCAAGGGCGGGGGATGTGTTAATTCCGAAGTACTCCAAAATCTTACCCCAACACATTGGTATTGCTGCGAGTGTCGGCGTACATGAAATAGACGTTGTTTCAAAACCACGTGTCATCGTGATTACAAGTGGTGATGAGGTTGTTGCGGCAGCGGAATCGCCGTTGCCTCATCAAATTCGCAATGGAAATAATCCTATGATTTCGTCGGCGTTTTTTGCGATGGGTTGCGAAGTCGTGGAAACCCATCATCTATGGGATGATCTAGAAGAAACAAAAAGAACGATCGCATCGGCGCTCGATGGTCGCTGTGATTTGGTCGTGACAATTGGTGGCATCAGTGCAGGAAAGCGGGACTTTTTTCCAACGGCTTTCGCTCATTCTGAAGTCGAACTCGTCGTGAAAGGTGCAAAAATTCAACCGGGCAAACCAGTTGTTGTTGGAAAGCATGCAAATACAGTCGTGCTCGGCTTGCCGGGCAATCCTGTTTCTGCACTTGCATGTTGCACGGTATTTGGTTGGCCGATTGTTCGTACTCTTCAGGGAATGTCTGCAGAGTTGCCTTGGCAGCAAGCGCCCCTCTCAATGTCAGTGAATCCAAACCCTCATCGCCTCGTGTTTAGACCATGTCAACTTGTTGATGGAAAAGTATCAATTCCACACTGGCAGGGGTCGGGTGATCTTGTGCACACGGCAGCGACGCAGGGACTCGTTCAGCTGCCATCATCAGAAGAAGCGCTGCAATGCGGCGAACTTGTTTCGTGCCTCGCTTTTCCATGGTAGCGATGGTCTGCGACGGGTCTGCGCCTAGCGCTGAAACGACCCGCGGGATTGTTTATTTATGGAAGAGGTAAAATCCGCGGATCGTATGCACTGTTGTCTTCGCTTAAAAAGCCGACAAGTTCATCGTTGTTGCAATTATTGTTCCATATTTTCTCTTGCACGCTGACATGTCCATCAAGCCATGCAACAACTGTTGTATGGTTGTGTCGAAACGATTGTCTTCCACCGCACCGAATTGAAGCACTACTAAGAGTTGCACGCATAAACTTATTGTTATACCCATCGCCAAAAACAGCGCACCTTGCTGGATGGGCACAATCCGAGGGTGAAATGCCCTGCACGGTTATGCCACTCCCAAGTTGAACCTCATCACCAAGCATCGCGTTGTAGTTGTACCCTGTTGTTGAAAATGATGAACCTGAATGCTCTGGGCAAACCATGCCCTCTTCTGCATTATCAAGGTACTGCCAAAGAATGGAATGATTATCCCAATGCACATTCATAGAAACAACTGTTGGCGGGTGTTTTTTGTGTTCAGTTTTATACAATGAAGCTCCAATAGTTAACTGCCGCTGTTGGCTTTTGCAAACAGCAGTTTGAGAGATCTCGTGTCCACTGCTGATTGCTGGGATCATCACAGAAGTAAGGATTCCAACAATAGCAATAACGATGAGCAATTCGATGAGCGTGAAGGCCTTCTTCATGACCAATTGCCAATAAGTGCGAGCAAGTCACTGACATCGACATAGAAATCTCCATTGAAGTCAGCAAGCAACCCTCCAATTTCAAGCGGTCCAAATTCGCCGATGAGCAGAAGTAGGTCAGCGACATCTACAACGCCATCCATATTTACGTCGCCAACAAGTTGAGCAGCTACATCTGAAAAACCGTCAATCTCTGGAGTAAGTTTTGAAGTTGAATCGACAGAAATACGCACGAATGAAATTTCAGCGAGGCCAGTTTCTTCGATATCAATAGGTGTGCCTCCGCCTGAAGTTTGATACAGCTCCATGAGAGCTTCGTTATCTATGTTCATAACATCCCCAAGTGTAAGACGCGGGTCTACTGGCAACGTAAAATCAGATGGTTGGAAACCCTCAATCGTATCGTATGGTTGGCTGTCGAGATATCCTCGAGTTGGCCAAAGCCCGTCTGCTAACTCAGTTGAAATTGAAAACCACTGCACACCATCTTGTGAAACTTCAACCATTCCACCGTCGTCGCTGAACACTCCGCCAACAACTCCATTGGGGTAGGCGTTGTCGATGCAGCCTGTATTTCCAAAGATGAGTAAGTCAATTCCCCATGGATTCGAAGGATCATTTTGTACTGGTGTGCCGAAAGAAACGATGAGTGAACCGCCTGCACCAATGGAAACAATTTCATTGGCGAGCCATGGTGAGTTGAACGGGCTCACAACGCCGGGCCAAACATTTTCGCCTGTAAAACGGCTTGGTTCCCCGAGGGCAGTTTCTGGGATGTTGTAGCCAGCAGTCCCGCCAACACCCTCATCAAAGGAAATGACAACATCTGCCCAAGGATTCGTGAGAAGTAAAGAAACGATAGTTGGTAATGGCGACATGCGCGATCTCCATATTTGGGCCGCGGAAAATGTCACGAGAATGCCAATAGGCACAGCGCCGTGACCCGATTCGCGCGGGCAACACTGGTATCAGAGGAGATTTTCCGGCTTAGGGACTCGATTCTTATCTGCCTTCCCACTTGCTTGCTGCAAGTAGTGGCTTTTTTGATAAGAATTGCCTAACTTCACAAGGCAATCCCATTACGGCGGCGCGTCCGCGGTGGTTTTTCACCACCTTCCCTTTGGCAATTCGATGCCAATTTTGCAGAACAACTGCAAAACGCCCTGATGTGGAAAGTATACGGTTTTTTTATGCTTTGTTGTGCCAAAAAGGTTGGTAAGATACCGGTGCAATTCTTGAATGACCATCCTGGTCGTAGTTCGCCTATTTCAACGGAGCAACTTAATGTTCAACATCGTAAATCGTTTTATTGTCTCACTTACACTATTCACAATCGTGATGCTCTCCTCAACAGGTACAGCGCAAAGCAGTAGCAATGTTGAATCTGAACTTGAGAACTTCATTCATTTCTGTCTCATTGCCAATGTTGACCAAGCAAGTGGAGCTGCCGTTTGGATTATTGGCGATGAAATAAGTGACGAAGACTTTTACAAAATTGCGACTAAAACGAAAGAGCGTCGTGAACGATTCGATAGAGCAATCGGATGGGCTTTGTTCGTCACAGATTTGGAACCACTTGCCGCTCGTTTGGAAGAACGGTTTGAAACTGGTCGGACTAATCTAATTCGTAACGCTGCTCGAATCCAAGAATCTATTGAACTTTTAGAGGGGACAACGAGGCAACGGATTCTCGCAGAAAGAAGATTAAAAGAGGCGGGCGAATATGCTGTGCCAGCATTGTTGCAAACACTACATAATTCAAACGATGCTCGAACTTTAAGAACAGTTCGCGAGATGTTAGTTTCAATCCAACGCGACGCAGTACTCCCTCTTCTAGTCGCTCTTCCTCATCTTAATGATAATTCCAAAATTCTTGTTGTGAAAGTTCTAGGAGACATTGGCTATAAACATGCATCCCCGGCACTCATTGCGCTGTTGAATGATGCGGAGGAATCGCCAGCAGTTTTGGATGCAGCGACAAACTCCTTGGTGGAACTTGACATTGCAGCGGATGTGGATTCTTCTGTTTTGAATACTGTTGTTGCGAATCAATTTTTTGACGAGTTGACTTCCGTTATCCCTCAATCAATTGGCGGAACAAATTTGTTTTGGAAGTGGGATCCCCAGCGTCAACTTGTTCCACTTGACGTTCCAACTGAAGTATTTGGAGATGTGATGGCAATGTACTTTGCATCACGTGCACTTGGATTAAACCCACAAAATGAAAGTGCGATGAGTGTTTTTGTTGCAGCGAACTTGAGACGAGCTCGTGGACTTGCTGGTCAAAATGACCTTGTCTATGGAAACCTCCCTTATAGCCCAGAGTTCTACGCAACTGTTTTTGGACCAAAAGTGGCACAACTCGTTTTAAGTGACGCATTGTCACGCAATGACACGTCACTTGCCCTTGAAGCCATTTCAGCATTGTCTGAAACTGCGGGTGCGAGTTCACTTCTCACTGGCGAGAAGCCATTGATAAAGGCGATGTTTTACCCAGATCGTAGGGTGCAATATGAAGCAGCGCTAACAATTGCTTCAACGTTGCCAACGAACTCATTTACCGGAAGTTACCGAGTTGTTCCGCTTCTCGCTTCAGCAGTTCGAAGTGGTGGCGATGCATTCGCAATTATTGTCGGAGATGATGCAGAGCAACGGCTTGAGATGGCAGCGTTTCTCGATGAGAATGGGTGGATTGTTGCAGGTCAAGGGAATTCAGTATCAGAAGCTACCCAAGCAGCGGGCGTTGTGCCTGGTATAGATCTAGCAGTTGTGCTTTCTCGTAATGCAGATCAAGGAGTGATAGTTGCACAAGAGATTGCTTCTTCTTCACAAACTGCAGTTACCCCAACATTGGTTCTTACTTCAGGTGGCGATTCTCAGGTTCTTGCGAACTCAATCGGTGATCGGGATATGATTGAAACGGCTGACGCAGCAATTTCTGATTCAGCAATGCTGAGTGTCTTGGAAGACTTGCTAGCCAAAGCGGCGGGTGGTCGACTCAATCATGAAGAGCAACTTGCTTTCTCGACTCGTGCTCTTGATCTTCTTAGAGACATTGCCTTAGCGAATACAGTGTTGCAAGTCGATGATGCGACAGGCACATTGATCGAAGCGTTGGTAACTGCAGATGTAGGGTCTCAGGAAGTCATCGCGCAGACTCTTGCGATGATTGATGACGATTTAGCGCAACAAGCGTTAATCGAAGCAGCATTAGAAGATGGTGATTTAGACCAACGTGTTATGTTGCTTGATGAAGCGGCTGGTTCAGTGAGACGTTGGGGAAACAACGCAAAGGATTGGCAAATTGAGATGGTGATTGATCTTGCTGAGAATGCGAATGGTTATTTAGCTGATGCTGCAGCACGTTTGAATGGAGCCTTGGACCATCCAAACACGTCGATTATGACCTTCATTCCATAACCTTTGTTTCACAATTAATCGCCGCCCTAGCTCAGTTGGTAGAGCGAAGCTTTCGTAAAGCTTAGGTCACGGGTTCGACTCCCGTGGGTGGCTCTTTATGCTTTGCCGACAAAGGTCGGCAAAGCATAAAGAGCCGTTGGTGTGCTTCGCACACCAACGCATATCCGAGGTGCTGTCTTAAAGCACAAGTCAAAGCCCTTGTCTTTTATCCAGCACCCTGGATTCGCCCCACGTCGTCGTGCTCAAGCAAATGACTTCGTCATTTTGTTGAGTGCAACTCCCGTGGGAAAACCAAAGCTCTTCCTCCTTTCTCAAGCATCTCAATGCGAACCCACCTCTTCGACTCCCGTGGAGGAGCGAAAAATTCCTCAGAGGAATAAAAAGCAGTAAAAAAACGCCCTGCAGAAGCAGGGCGTTTCAGTATGGGATTAAAGTGAGTTTATTCTTGGTTGCTGCCGACTGCTCCACCGATAATTGCGCCAGCGCCAGCACCGATAAGAGTCGCGCCAGTATCGCCACCAATTGCTTGCCCAGCAAGCGCGCCGACTGCTGCTCCGATGCCCGCGCCTTCTTGAGTTTTGGTGCAACCAATAAGTGAAACGGTTACGATTGCTGCTACTGAAAAAGTTGTAAGTAGTTTTTTCATTTGATTTCCTTTTAGTTCTCTCTGCGATCCTTATTCGTATCGCTGTTCCTGTTCGTTAATGTACTTGCCTTGCCCAATACGTTCTTCTTGCATGGCACTGTCTGTGGCAAATGTACCATCAAGAATTGCTTCCATGTTGGACTTCTTGCCCTCATTTTTCGTTTTGTTACAACCCAGTGAGGTTGCAGTAAACGTACAGCAAATTGTTAGAAGAATGAAAGGCTTAATCTTCAAGGCCAGAATACCCGTCACTTGTTTGACTCGATGTCGTTGTTGTCGTTCCCGTCCGAGTGATTGATCCATCTGGGTTTAATGTTTCGTGTACTGTTGTTCGCCGAACGGTAGCTCCATCCGCAGCTCGTTCTTGCTGCTGGGATTGTTTTTCTTGGTCGTTGCCGACCATGCCACCGATAATCGCTCCAACGCCTGCGCCGATTAAAGTGCCACCGGTATCACCTCCAATTGCTTGTCCAGCTAGCGCGCCAATGCCTGCGCCGATGGAAGCTCCTTCCTCAGTTTTTGTACAACCTAGTAATGATGTTGTTGCCAGAGCGGTAAGTGTTAATCCTAAAAATGTTCTGTTCATAGTGAACCTCCTGTTTTCTATTGAAGACTTCGATACGAGATAACAACGTACTAGAGCCTTCTTTTGTTTCATCTACTAATAATAATGATACGCGGATTGTTGTATTTTTGTTGAAAAAAAGGGATAAAAGAAGACTGGGGCGGCTCCTCTCGTATGTCCCCAGAAACAGGTTTCTTCTGAACCTGTATTACCCTATGGGGTATGGTGTAGGAATCGTCCCAGTCTGGGAGTCCGAAGTTGTATATGAATAGTATGCGCCACTTTTTCCTCTTTTGTTGAAAAGTTGCGATTTTTTTTGTAGTTTTAACCCCTCCACTTAATATTACACCCAGTCGATGGTTTTTGATCCACTGGCGGTGCCGCACCATTGAGCATCTCTTGTAGTGCGTGAATGAGATCTACTCCGTTTGCAACACCTCCTAAGGGTCTTGAATCATCAAACTGCCCTCTGTAGTAGAGTTGATTTGAAGCATCGAATAAGAACGCATCGGGTGTGCATGTAGCTCGAAATGCCTTGGCAACATTTTGTGTTTCGTCAAATAGATAAGGGAAATGCCACCCATGCAGTTGAGCACTCTTTGCCATATTCGCTGGGCTGTCATCAGGATATGCCTCCACATCATTGGCATTTATTCCAATCATTTGGATTCCCGAAGTAGAACAGACTTCTTCAATTTTTGCCAAAATCGTTGCTACATGGATGACATAGGGACAATGGTTGCACATAAAAATGACAAGAGTTCCAGATGAATTCTCAAGTTTAGACCATGCCTTCCCATGTAAATCTGGAAGGGAAAAAGGAGGGAGGGGTGACCCAATGGGTACCATTGCAGAGGGTGTTACAGACATGACAAGTCTCCTTTTGTTGCTGTATAATTGTCGATTCTATGAAAATTCATGAATATCAAGCCCGTCAACTTCTCGCAGATTCTGGAATTCCAGTTCCATCTGGCACAATGGTAACATCAGTTGAGCAGGCGAAAGAGGTTGCAGATTGCCTCATGGAAAAAGGGGCAGTGCTTTTGGTTGTCAAAGCGCAGGTCTACGCAGGGGGTCGAGGTAAGGCTGGGTTTGTACAACTTTGTCGATCTACTGAAGAGGTCGATGATGCAGCAATGTTCATGTTTGGAAATAAAATGATTTCGGTTCAAACAGGTCCCGAAGGACTAGACGTATCAAAGGTTCTTATAGCAGATGGTGTTGATATTGACCGTGAATATTATCTTGCGATAACAACTGATAGAGCAAGTGGAGCAAATGCCCTCATCGCTTCAAGCGAAGGCGGTGTAGAAATTGAAACTGTTGCGCATGAAAATCCTAATGCAATTGAGACTCTGCGCATTGACCCCCTCAAAGGTATCCAACTTGACCAAGTTACAGCACTTGCAAAGAACCTCGGTTTTATTGGGTCTCAAATTGATCAAGCAAGTGCCATTATGATGAAGTTGTCGAAGTTAGTTGATGAAACGGACGCCTCATTAGCAGAGATTAATCCCCTTGTTGTGACTCCAAGTAGTGATGAATATCCAGATGGAGAGGTTCTTGCGATTGACGCAAAATTTGACTTCGACGATAACGCACTGTTTCGCCATCCTAATCTGATGGAAATGTTTGATCCTTCAGAAGAGAACGAGGCAGAGCTGAGAGCTTCTGAGTTTGGCTTGAACTTCATCGCACTTGATGGGAATATTGGTTGCCTTGTGAACGGTGCAGGCCTTGCAATGGCGACGATGGATATCATAAAGTTGTACGGCGGAAGTCCTGCGAACTTTCTTGATGTAGGCGGTGCAGCCACGCTTGAAACAGTGACCGAAGCTTTTAAAATCATTTTGTCAGACGATAAAGTTGAAGGCGTGCTCGTAAATATTTTCGGTGGAATTATGAAATGTGATGTGATTGCAGAAGCGATTGTTTCTGCAGCAAAAGAAGTTGGGTTCACGGTACCACTCGTAGTCCGCCTTGAAGGCACAAACGTCGATGCGGCGCGAGAAATTCTCACTGCAGCACAATCCGAATTGCCAACAATGCAGACAGCAACAGACCTTGAAGATGCAGCAGAAAAAGTAGCCGTTGCAGTCTCCACAACCTGCGCCTAATGCTCGTTCTATTTGATATTGATGGCACGATGCTTTCATCAGAAGGCATTGGTGTTCGTTCAATTAATGAAGCGGTATCTTTGCTCCATAATGTTGATTGCACACTTGAAGGCATTTCGGTTGGTGGTCGGCTTGATCCACTAATCTGGAATGACATTTGCGAAAAGTACGACATCCCGTGTACAGAAGAATCGCACGCTGATTTTCGTTCACACTATACAGAGGCGCTTCTGAAGAATATACAAGAAGTCACGGTGCGCACCCTGCCTGGCGTTGTATCACTCATCCGCTCCCTTACTGAAATGGATGCTGTTACTCTTGGAGTTGTAACAGGCAATTACAAAGAAACTGGTGTCGCGAAAATAGTGGCTGCTGGTTTTGACTCAGTCCTGTTTACGGCAAACGCGTGGGGCACCGATGGAAAAGTACGAAAAGAGTTGCCACCAGTTGCAATTGAAAAATATGGCAAGAATGAGCCAGTGGTACTTCTTGGTGACACTGTGCATGATGTCACAAGTGGGCAGTCTGCTGGGTGTAAAGTCATCGCTGTTTGCACGGGTTCGCATGACCGTGCTACACTTGCAGCATCTGAGCCGGATCTTCTTCTTGATGATTTGTCAGATGTTGAGGCAGTGCTCCATTGGATAACCAACATTCACAACCAGTAACAGGTAAAGAACGTATTGCGTCTCTCGACGTACTTCGCGGGGTAGCGGTGTTGGGTATTTTGCTCATGAATATTGTCGCTTTCTCGATGGTCTCGAGTGCGTACGACTTGCCTACCGTATATGACGATATGCAAGGTGCTGATTGGTACACATGGCTCACTTTGCATTACCTTGCAGATACAAAGTTCATGTCTATCTTTTCAATTCTGTTTGGCGCTGGTGTCTACATTTTTATGGAACGGGCTCAGGCAAAAGAACATTCTGCATGGAAATTGCAATTCAGCAGAATGACTTGGCTACTTGTGTTTGGTCTAATTCATGCGTACGGCATTTGGTACGGCGACATTCTTGTGAATTATGCCGTTTGCGGAATTGCGATTGCGCTTATCCGGAACTGGAAACCAATGACTCTGTTCCTGCTCAGTTTTCCTGTCATGTTCGTATTGCCAATTGCAACAATGGTATTTTTCTATTGGACGGTGCAGTTTTGGCCTGAAGAAGAAGTGCTGAAAATGCAGAGTGCCGATTTGCTTGCTTCCCAAGAGATGCAACATGAAATTGCAGCGTACACAGGTAGTTATATGGACCAGCTTACGCACAGGGGGCCATTTGTCCTCTTTATGCATCTACTGATTGTGCCTCTCTTTTTGTTCTGGCATTGTGTTGGCTTGATGATGGTCGGGATAGCTTCTTTGAAGTGGGGCATACTTTCTGCAAAACGTTCGACCGCATTTTATGTTTGGCTGTTTGTCATTTCATGTTGCATCGGGTTCCCGCTCATTGCAATTGGTGTTTGGTTTAAGCAGCAGCATGGATGGGACCCTATCATGACTCGATTTGTCGATGGACATTGGAATCTCGTCGGTGGAGTATTCATTGCGTTTGCTTGGATTGCTGTGGTCATGCTTGTATGCAAAAGTGGTGCGTTTAGAGGAATGCAAAAGGCACTCTCGGCAACAGGTCGCATGGCTTTGACAAATTATCTTATGCAAAGCATTGTTTGTTCATTGCTATTTTATGGGCATGGTCTTGGGTGGTATGGGTCATTTGAACGGTTTGAATTGCTCTATGTTGTTCTTGCCATCTGGGTATTTCAAATGGTCTTTAGTTTGTTGTGGTTGAAGCACTTCCGTTTTGGACCGTTCGAATGGTTGTGGCGAAGTGCGACGTATTTGAAGTGGCAGCCACTCGTGCGATAATCGCGCTCTGGTATCATGCACACCATGCAGTCATTCGCCACCATTTGTAGCGACTTTTATGTCAACCAGAAAATTTCGCTAAGCGTGGATTTGCCAAAAGTGCAAGAATCGGCGACAGAAATGTTTGAGCGAATCCGCAAGGAGATTCCAGAATTTGAACGCATCCGACCATTCGATGGAGAGGTCGCATTGGAAACGCAAGTAATAGAAGGGCGGTACCAGTGGGTTGGTTTGCGTCCGCGTTCCATTTCGTCTGGTTTAGTGAATCCAAGCCATATCGACGATGCCTACAACTTGCACCGATTGGTGCTTGAACTCGTGCCGTACTACCTTTCCCTCACTCCGCTGCATGTTGAGTTTGTCGAACTTGTGTACGGTTTTGATCTTCCAGCACGAGAAAATAGAAACAACGTGGTGATGCAAACGCTCTTAGGCAACACGCCGCTCGCATCGCTTGCAGACGAATCAGTAGAGCCACTTTTAGACGTGCAACCGAGAATTGGATTTGCTTTGAATGAAGCGTGTGATTTGCAAGCATTCGTCGAGGTAAAGACGAGAACATCGGCGTCCGAAGCAGCGACGCAGGTGTTTCAAGATGAACCCATTAGTGTGTTTTTGACCGTTCGTAAAAACGGTCCCATTCAAGCCATCGAAGAGTTGGAATCGACATTCAGCCGACTCGCAGGACACATCGAACACATCGCTGAGCACCGCGTTGTACCAGATATTGTCGTGCCTCTCCACCAAGCCATCGGGATTTAACTTTTTTCTTCCAGAAGAAAAAAAGCAACTATAAGAAAAAACACTTTTATTGGCGGGGTGCGAAAACCCCCGAGTAGAATCGCTCGATGCAAAAAGTTGTTTGTTATGTCGATGGATTTAATGTGTACCACGGGCTTCGTTCGAAGCACTGGCGAAAGTACTATTGGCTGGACTTGTGGAAGTTGGCGGAAAGATTTTTGTTACCAAGTCAAGAGTTGAAGGAATTGGTGTACTGCACTGCAGCCGTTAAGAAAAACCCGCCAGCAAGAAAACGACAACGCGCTTACATCGATGCACTTACCGCGTTTCGACCAGAAATAAATGTGCTGTACGGACACTGCCTCGCAAAAGAAGTGCGGTGCAGGAAATGTGGACACATGTATATTCGTCATGAGGAGAAGATGGCAGATGTAAATATTGCAAACCAGTTGCTATTAGATGCAATGGAAGGAAAGTTTGATTCCGCTTTCCTCATTTCAGGAGATAGTGATCTTGTGCCACCAATTCGTACAATTAAGACACGTTTTCCTGATAAAAAAATTATTCCGTTGTTTTCCCCAGCAAGGGTAAGCAAGTATCTTAAAAATGCCTCGCATGGTTTTCGAACTATTTGCGAAAACGAACTTAGGAACGCACAACTGCCTCAAGTAGTGAAATCCAGTGAGATCGGTTTGATTATTCGTCCAGAATCATGGTGCTAAAAGAGAACCCCCAAATCCACGAATGAATTCAGGGGTTGGGCCCGCCGTCTAAGGCGGGGGGGTTAAGCATTGGTATCGACTTTATAGTATACCGATTATGAGAGTCAAGCAAAAAGCTTCCTTTTTTCTATTGTGATTTCGACGTGACTGTCACCACGGAGTAGGTGTGGCAGTCACTTTGAGGTACATTTGATGCAAGGGAGAAAAATCTAAAACATGTCAAGGACTCGGGAAGGTTGTTCGGGAGAACCCGTTAAACAACTTAGGCGCGCGGCTTCGCAAAGGGCGAGCACGCGGGGCGCGTCTGCACTCGTTGCTTCTGTTGAGTGGATTCCATCTGCGATTAACTGTGCAACAGCAGTGCCCCCATCGCCAAACGTCAACGCGTGGTCATGGCTTATTATTTGTAACTCACGTTTCCAATCTGATTGGTCACTGAGCAACAAGGTCGCAACGCGGCTATGTTGGAATTGCATATTCACAGTCATGTGTCCGCGCAAGTCGCTTGGTTCGTCTGGAATTTTTTTGCTGTGCAAAAATGCTTGGACGATTTCTGGGGGACCAAAGAGCTCGTGAATAAAATCCATAGCGTCAAAAAGCCGAGACCAGAGGGTTCCTTCAATCGAGGAACACGTCATTGTGCAATGCGCGGAAATTGGTTGACCAAATTGTTCAATGTCATCTTGGGCTTCGCCGTAACTTGCACTTCTTCGCATGAGTGGGATAAACTTTGCCGCAGGAGACTTGCCCGATTCATCAACGAGTGCATCCATTGCTCCTGTAAGAGGTGTTGTAGTTACTGTTTGCGTTGAACGGTGGCGAAGCAATTCGCAAAGTGAAACTTCGAATGCTTGCGGCTCGGCAATCCAAAGAATTGCATCGTCATGGTTGGTTGCAAGCGAGCGGATATCGCTACACGTTTCTGTTTTTAAGGTTCCGCCAAGTGCTGGAAGATCGCTCTGATTCGTGGTGCCAACGGCAACAAGGTTCAATTTTGCTGCCTTTGCAACATCTTTGACAAGAATTGCTTGTTCGGGTGCTATCCATGCAACGAGGGTTGGTTTCTTCTCTGCCATGTACGCAGTGTACTTGATGGCGTACAATATGCGGGTGGATAGACGGTCGCGGGTTTCGCAAGAGACGCGAGGAAAGTCCGGACACGGAAGGGCACGGTGGTGGATAACGTCCACCGACTTTTGATTGCAGGTTAGGGAAAGTGCCACAGAGAGTAGACCGCCGATGGAATACTTTGGTATTCACAGGCAAAGGTGAAAAGGTGCGGTAAGAGCGCACCGCGTGCTTGGTGACAAGCACGGCAAGGTAAACCCCACCGCGTGCAAGCGCAAGCAGTTCTCGATTCACTTTTGTGAATGTCCTTGCCTAAGGAATGAGAACGGGTCGCGTGCAAAAGTTTGCTGGCAACAGTAGACGTAGATGAATGACCGTTCATGACAGAATCCGGCTTATCGTCCACAAGCAATCACTAACAAGCCCTCGAACGAAAGTTCGGGGGCTTGTCCATTGAAGTGAGGGTCTGGTACGGACCTGGTACACATTCTGCGAAATGTGTACCAGGTCCGTACCAGACCCTTTATGGTGCTTTCAATGTCACTTTCACGATAATATTTTCACCGCCGCGTTGCACAGTGAAATCGACGATGTCTCCGGGCGCAGATTCTTTCAAGAGTTCCATGAGTTTGCGCCCGCCGGTGAGTTCAGTATCGTTCCACGCGAGAAGAATATCATCTGCTTGCAAGCCAGCATCGGCAGCACTTGTACCCTCGCTCACGCCTGTAAGTTTAATACCAGTTTCAAGAATGTCTGAATAGGAAGGATGTACTCCAAGTCGAACTGGCGAAGGCATGCGCATGGGACTGTCTGCGCCACTTTTAGTATTGGAGGTGAACGTGAGCCAATCGTCGTTTACAAATCGCTTTGCAAATACTTCAACAACTTTTGTAACCTTTGCACCGCCCGCTGGATTTACTGTAGACGCTTTATCATTTGGTGTGTGGTATTCCTCGGTCATGCCAGTGAAGAAGAATAAAACAGGAATATCTTCCTTGTAAAAGTTCGTATGGTCAGATGGACCTGTGCCACCGGGACTTAAACTGCCTTTGATAGAAGATGCTTCAATGACTTCAGGTATAAGTTTGGAAAACTCTTCCGCGGTGCCAGTGCCGCCAAGCATTAATGTGTCATCCCGCAATCGACCGACCATATCGAGGTTCATCATGACGTTTATCTTCTCAAGATCAACCGTAGGTTCATTGACAAAGTGTGCAGACCCTCGCAATCCGGCTTCTTCAGCGTCAAAAAAGAGGATAAGAATGGAACGAAGTTCGTCGTCTTCAGTTTCTGCGTAATATTCTGAAAGTATGCGAGCGAGTAGTAGCACTGCTGAACTTCCCGAGGCGTTGTCGTCTGCACCTCGGTGCAACACGCCTGGGCTTGAAGTGCCGGTGTAGCCATATCCAACATGGTCGTAGTGTCCACCAATGACAACCCATTCGTTCGCAAAATCGCCACGCCCTTGAATAATACCGCCAATGTTTCGAGCTCTAAGTCCTGCGTACTCGACTTCAGTGCGGAGAGTGACTTGCCCAAGTTCAATTGGAGCCGTGTTTCCTGCATCGGCAAGTTTTTGAAGGGAACGCAAATCGGCATCGTTTAGAAGAAGTTCTGCAGCAGTGTGGCTGAATTGTACAACTGGAATCTCAGTTTCTCCAAAGCGGTTCGAGCGATTCAATTCCAGACCACGCCTTCCGTCTCTGCAATTAGGCGGAGTAACTAATAGTACTCCAACGGCGCCTCGGTCAATCACCGCTTGCATCTTGTCTTTGATGTTTGAACTTGGACTGAACCGCCGCCGTGCCCACTGGCTTGCGCCGTTTTCATCAAGTGGTTCGTAGCGGAGCATCATTGCAACTTTTCCAGTTAAATCTGTATTCTCATCGAAACTTGTGTATCCACCCTCGCCCTCTTCAATTGAGTATCCAATAAACGTTACGGGGGCTGTGACATCTCCGCTCCCGCTATTGCCCAGGACGATGTAGTCTCTCTCTGGGACAAGTGCCATATCTTCGACAGCGACAAATGAATCAAGAAGGGTTGGTGCTTCGTTATCAATTTGAAAATTAAAGGGTTGATACCACGAGGTTTCTTGGTCAAAAGCAGGTGTTAGACCAAATTTTTCAAGGTTCCAAACGATGTAGTTTCCTGCAATTCGACTTCCTTCTGAACCTGGCTGCCTTCCACCAAGCCAGGGATTTGAGAGTAGTGTGAGGTGTTCGTAATATTCAACGGCAAGTGGTCCAGCTTCTTCAAAGTACGTTTTGAAGGTATTGTCTTGGGCAGTACTTGAAGGGCTAAATGATCGAATGGACTGGGGACCTTCAACGATTGACCCAACGGGTTCCGAGTTAGAAGGACCAATGAAAAGAAGACCGCAAATAGTAAGTTTTATCATGCCATAGAGTTTATACTTACCGCTTCTAAACAGCGAGTACCGCACATGGATTACACCCAATTAAATTCCTCACACCGCCAAGAAATGCTCCAAGCGATAGGTATTGACCACATTGATGCTTTGTTTGATGCAATTCCCGAGTCAATTCGTTGCACAGATGGATTAGATCTCATGCCAGCTCTAAGTGAGCTCGAACTCCAACGTACTCTTGCAGAGATGGCATCGCACAATCACGGTGCTCATGTTATGCCTTGTTTTATGGGGTGCGGAGCGTACGATCACTTCTATCCTGTGTTGATTGACCAATTAATTAGTCGTGGTGAATTCTTGACTTCCTACACGCCGTACCAAGCCGAGGCTTCGCAGGGTTCTTTGCAAGCGTTCTTTGAATTTCAAACACAAATTGCACGGCTCGCGGGATTAGATATTGCAAACGCAAGTTTGTATGATGGCGCAACGGCGGTTGCGGAAGCGGCGTTGCTTGCTGTGAGCACAGCAAAACGAAAAGAAGTACTTGTTGCATCGACGATGCATCCAGAGTACATCGCAGTGTTGCGCACTGTTCTTTCAGATTTAGATATTACTATTACGATGCTTGATGCAACGGAGGGCAAAATTTCGCCTGCGACAGTTGAGGCAAAGATGTCAGATGCAGTTGCATGTGTAATCGTGCAGTCGCCAAATATCTGGGGACAAATTGAAGATTGGGAAGGATGTTTTTCTGAAGCACATAAAGTGCCAAAAACAGCAGGCATCGCTGTGTTTAATCCAATTGCATGTGGCATGTTGAAAACGCCGGGTGAATGTGGCGCTGACATCGCAGCTGGCGAAGGGCAACCACTTGGAAATGCGCTCAACCTTGGCGGTCCATATCTTGGGTTGCTTGCTGCTAAAGAATCGTACATGAGAAAAATGCCAGGTCGACTCGTGGGTATGACCACAGATGAAGAAGGTCGCCGAGTTTTTTGTTTGACTCTGCAAACAAGAGAACAACACATTCGCGGTGCAAAAGCTACGAGTAACGTTTGCACAAATCAAGGTTTGATGGCACTGCGTGCTTCAATGTTTATGACTACGCTTGGATGTGATGGTATCAAAGAAATGGCGATGCAGTCTTGGCATAAAGCACACTATCTCGCAAATGAAATCGTAAAGTTAGATGGATGGGATTTGAAATGCGATGGAGCGTTCTTCAACGAATTTACAGTGGACTGTCCATGCGATGTAACCAAAGTCGTCGATTTTTGTAAATCAAACGGAGTGCTTCCAGGGGTTGCAGGTGCAGGTCGAAGAATGCAAGGGTTATCATCGGGAAATGAACTGATTATTGCGGTAACCGAAAAGCGTACGAAGCATGAGATGGATGCACTCGTTGCATTGTTTAGCGAAGTGTCACTATGACTACTCTAGAAGCAACAAAAAAACAATCTCGTGGTGATAAGCCAACAGAACCATTGGTGTTTGAGAAGCAGGTTGATGGAGTGACCGGCGTGGATTTTCCTCCGCTCGATGTTCCTGAAACCGAAGTGCCTGAAGAAGTTGCTGGTGGATGCACAACATTGCCCTCGTTTGGACAACACGATGTGATGGCACATTACACACATCTTTCAGATCGAAACTTCTCTGTTGACGGTAATTTTTATCCACTAGGTTCGTGCACGATGAAGCACAATCCACGAATTAATGAATGGGCTGCGGCGTTGCCTGGTTTTTCTTGTTTGCATCCTTTGCAAGATGAAAAAGAGATACAAGGCGCGCTTAGGTTGTTGTACGAAACGCGAACGATGCTTGAAGAAATTTCAGGGTTGCATGAAGTTTCATTGCAACCCGCAGCGGGTGCTCATGGTGAGTTTACTGCGTTGAAAGTTATTCGTACATTCTTTGCAGACAATGGCCAGCCAAACCGTTCAGTGGTACTTGCAGCGGATACTGCTCACGGCACAAATCCAGCATCATGCACGATGTGTGGTGCTTCGGTGCAGACCGTTCGAACAGTTAATGGACAGACGGACCTGGAGCATTTGAGTGAAGTGATTGCAAATGTTGGCGCAGAAAATATTGCTGCGTTTATGATCACGAACCCAAGTACGGCTGGTTTGTTTGACGCGAACATCAAGGAAATTGCTAGTATTGTGCATGAAGCAGGAGCGAAACTCTATCTTGATGGTGCAAACATGAACGCGCTGCTTGGTCGAGTTCGTCCGGGTGATTTTGGTGCAGATGCAATGCATTACAACACACACAAAACTTTTAGTACGCCGCACGGTGGTGGTGGACCCGGAAGTGGACCAATTGCCGTGACCGAAGAGCTCGCGCCGTATTTACCCGTGCCTCAAGTCATGATGGCCGACGATGGAAGTTTTTATCTTGACCGTGATCGTGAAAAATCAATTGGAAAGGTACGTTCCTTTATTGGACAGTTTGGTGTACTTGTTCGTTGCTGGGCGTACATTTCTGCTTGTGGACCAAATGGGTTAAGAAATGTTTCTGGGACAGCTGTGTTGAATGCGAATTACCTTGCCGCAAAATTGTGCAAAAAATATTCAATGCCGTTCTTTGATCCAAAGAATGGCAAGTTTTGTGCGCATGAGTTTGTGACGGTTCCTCAGGAGTTGTTGGACAGAGGCGTGACACTCATTGACATTGCTAAGCGTATGATTGATTACGGTGTGCATCCTCCAACGATGCACTGGCCAATGCACAACTGCTTTATGGTTGAACCGACCGAGACGGAATCAAAGCAAGCCTTGGATAGTTATGTTGAAGTACTGTTGCAAATTGCTGATGAAATTTTGAACGATATCGAAAAGGTTCAACAATCACCAACCGAATCCGACATCGCACGTGCCGATGAAGTCGCCGCAGCGCGAAACCCTATCCTCACCTTCAAATAAAAAACGACCCGCGGGATTGTTTTTAGCCAAGCAGAATAGCCGGGATAAGGACCAGAAGCCCAGCGCAAATTCCGGCAATGATGTCGTCCATGAGTACGCCCCAGCCGGCGCGAAGATGTTGGGATTTGTCAACAATCCATGGTTTCAAGATATCGAAGAGGCGGAACAATGCAAAAGCATAGAGAGCAAGTCCGACCCAAATAGCAGGGGAAACGTGATGCATTGGTTCAAGCCACGCCATGCCAAGCAGGGCGATGGATTGCCCTGCTACTTCGTCGCTGACGACTTGTCCGGGATCTTTTTGACCAAAATGTTCTGCGTACCAAGGTGCGAGTTGTACCGTAACTATTGACGAGGCAATGAGTAACGCGAAAAGAATACCGACGAGCCAACCCTGCACGATTCCAAAGTGGCCACAACCGAGTACGACAACAAGTGGAAGTAAAGAGCCCCAAGTCCCAGGCGCTTTTGGCAAGAGCCCAAGTCCAAAGCTGGTGCACAGCAACCGTTTCATGGATCATTACGCATCACAGTGAGCAAGCCAGCAACGTAAGGCAACCCAGACCAGACAGTTATGACCAGTAGCATCCATGCGAGGATGTTAATAATCAACATCACGCTTTCATGAGCCTCTGGATTGCAGTTCACGACAAGTAATAAGATAAACGGCAGGGCGAACGATTGAAAAATCATTTTGATTTTTCCAGCCCATTTAGCCCCTCCTTTGTGCCCCATAGATTCTAAAACGCCCCGAATAGAGGTTACAAGGAGTTCCCTTGCAATAATGACCACGACCATCCAAGGGTAGATTCCAGTCGCCATCGTAAGTAAGTGATCGCTCTCGACCCATGATTCAACACTAAATCGAGGTCCCGCGAAGTAAATGAATGTTCCTAGTACCAAAACCTTGTCACAAAAAGGGTCCATGAGGCGCCCAAACATAGAGACCACATTCCACTTTCTAGCAAGGTATCCATCGATAAAATCGGTCATCGCAGCAATGACAAAAAGGGCGATGGCGACGTTTCCCCAGAGGATTCCTTGGTCTGGGAAGCGGTATCCACCAAGCACAGCGAAGAAGGCACCAGCGATGAAAACTCGCAATATCGTGATTACATTTGGTATTCTTCTTTTTAGAGATTGTTTCACGAAATCCATTCTACCTTTAACCTTCAATAGTGGTTGCGAATCGGTGCTAATGGACATATCTTGCCCGTTTTCAGATATTTATCCTTCCCCATACTAGAAGGTCTACACCCCTACGAAATGGATTTGTTCCTCCCTTACATCGCTTGTTTGACATTGGCCTTGGCAATGTATGTTGCTCTTCGACCATCACCACTGACACTGCGAGTGGGGATGATTGTTTTGGGAGTTGCAGCAGCGGGGTGGGGTCTTGGCTTGGTGATGGGTTCCATTTCTACATTCACCGACATGAGTCAAGGAATCTTTTTTGTCATTTTTAGTTTGTGTGCAATCGGCGCAGCCCTTCGTATGGTCACACACGAGCGACCGGTATACTGCGCGTTGTATTTTATATTAGTAGTCCTTGCAACAGCGGGTTTGTTTCTACTACTTGAAGCAGAGTTCATGGCATTTGCGCTTATCATTGTGTACGCAGGCGCAATACTCATCACGTACATGTTTGTGCTAATGCTTTCAAATCAAGCAGACGATTCAGAACATCCAGAAACACAAGCGGAGTACGATCGCATCCCCCGCGAACCAGCGGCAGCCGTTGGGGTTGGATTTTTATTGCTCTGCCTCATTACAGGAACAGTCATCGGTGGCTCATCTTCTTTGCCAGCACAAAGAAATGTTGAATCGGGGTGGGTTACTCTCGAACATTTACCTAAGCAATTGAAGGCGAAAGTTCTTGACCTTGACCCTGATTTCGCATGGCCTCCTACTCCCGCCCAACAAGGCAACCTGATTCATATCGAAGGGACCGAAGTGTTCCTGGTATCTGAAAATGGCGACACGTTGATTTTGCCTGAAGAACTACTCCCGACGAACACGCAACAAGTTGGTTGGTCTTTGGTGAACGATTTTCCTGTGAGTCTTGAACTTGCTGGAGTGATTTTACTTATGGCAATGTTTGGGGCTGCAATTCTTGCTCGAAGAGCAATTGAACTCGGTATTCAAGAAAAGCGAGACTTGTTTGATACTCGTGAAGCGGAGAATCAATCATGATGACTTCCGCAGCGTTGTCTGGATATCTCTTTGTAAGCGGAGTGCTTTTCGCAATCGGCTTAGTAGGCTTTCTCGTCCGTCGGAATTTGATTGTGATGTTCCTTTGTACTGAACTTATGTTTCAAGGAGCAGCAGTTGCGTTTGTAGCAATGGGAAGATACTTGTTCGATTATTCTGGACAAGTGATGGTAATTTTTATTCTCACGGTCGCTGCAGCAGAAGCCGCTTTGGCTTTGGCTTTGGTGGTTCTTTTGCATCGACAACGAGATACTTTAGACGCTGATGCATTCGGAGAGTTACACGAATGATTGAAACTCTCTCAATTCTTTCAAAATGTATTGCTATGCCAGCGGTTTCTCTTGCCAAAGATTTACCAAGTGTTGATCTTAGTTGGGCCGGATTTATTGTCTGGATGCCACTCATCTCTCTTACATTGTGTGGTCTGTGCGCCATGTTCAAAGTTCGGACAAAAGCACCTGCAATTATCACGGTGATTTGCCTCGGCACTTCATTTGTTTTGACAGTGTTGCTTTGGCAAGGGTATGAACAACCAGAAACAATTTATCTTTTTGACTGGGTGCAAGTGCACTGGGCAGATGGATCCTTTATTGCAAACTTTGCACTCTATGTAGATTCCCTCACCCTTCTTTGGATGCTCTTTGTGACTGGTCTTGGCACGCTCATTACCGTCTATGCTTCTGAGTACATGGAACATGATGTTGGTAAGGGATACACACGCTTCTTCGCTGGGGTAAGTGTTTTTCTTTTCGCAATGACTTGCCTTGTCATGGGCGACAATTTGTTGGTGTTGTATTTAGGGTGGGAAGGCGTAGGTTTTGCTTCGTATTGGTTGATTGGATATTTTTATCAAAGACCTTCCGCGGTTGCTGCAGCAAAGAAGGCGTTCATAGTGAACCGGATTGGTGACGTTGGCTTAGCACTTGCGATTTACCTCATCTGGTCAACATTTGGAACGGTTCAATACGAAGGTATCACTGCTGCCCTTGAAGCGCACACGTTCGATGCATCGTTTGGTGGCTGGACAGTACACGCAATTCCATACTTATTGATGCTTGCGGCGTTCGGGAAATCAGCACAACTTCCATTGTATGTTTGGTTGCCTGATGCAATGGAAGGGCCGACTCCGGTCTCTGCGCTCATTCACGCAGCAACGATGGTTACAGCAGGCGTCTATCTCATAATTCGCACGTATCCACTCTTTATACTCGATAGTCATGCGCTTGAAACGGTAGCTTGGGTCGGCGGCTTGACGGCTTTCTTTGCAGCAACAATTGGAATGGCGCAGTATGACATCAAGCGGATTATGGCATACTCAACCATTTCTCAATTGGGATATATGTTCCTTGGGCTTGGTGTTCTCACTTCTTACGGAGCGGCATATCACGTCTTCACGCATGCGTTCTTTAAGGCTGTTCTGTTTTTAACTTGTGGCGCGATTATGCACGGTTTTGCTGGGCAACTCGACCTTCGTAGGCTTTCGGGCCTTCGGAAGATGAAGGGTTGGAGAGTTGTTAGTTATACAATGCTTATTGGTTGCCTTTGCCTCGCTGGGTTCCCTCTTACAAGTGGTTATTTTTCAAAAGATGCTATTCTCGCGGAAGCATTTGTAACGCAAGGGACTGGTTTTAAATTTCTAGGTTGGCTTGCAATTTTCACAGCTGGGCTAACAGCGTATTACACATTCCGTGTTTGGTTTAGAGTTTGCTGTGGACCTGTGCAGTATGAAGCTGGTGATGAATTGCACGGTGGCGATGCCTCGTCATTCCATCCCCATGCCCCACGATTTGCAATTAATTTTGTTCTAGTAACCATTGCACTTGGTGCTTTGCTTGCTGCTCTGCCGTCTTTCATTCCAAACGAAACAGAGGGATTGCACGGAGGGTGGATTGCAGAAATGGTGAATGACTCGCCGGCATCTGCTGGTGTTCCCGGCGCTGTTGTTGATTCACACGCAGCCCATGTTGATGGGCATGATTCTACACATGGTTCAATATTGGGAATGGATCCACACAAAGCGATGTACTACATTTCCGCATTTGTTGGATTCATCGGAATTGGACTCGCGTTGTATTTCCACTTGTTCTGCCGAAGTTCCGCCGATGCATTACGTACTAAATTATTGTCAAGTAGAACAACACGGTGGCTTCCAACTGCAATGGAACACAAATGGTATGTCGACGAGATTTATATAGCTCTCATTCGATCACCGCTCTGGATTCTCGGGAAAGTATTCTCGATGTTTGACCGGTACCTTATCGATGGTGTTTTAGTGAACGGTATTGCTTCCATCCCAAGAGCAGCCGCAAAATGGTTTTCTCCACTACACAATGGAGCAGTTCAAAGTTACGCAGTCTCGATGATTGGTGGAACTATTCTTATAGCCTTGCTCATGCTCTTTATGCCAGAGATAGTTGATTTCCTACGCACAATCTCTGAACAGAGTGGCGAACAGTCAGTCGCATTAATTGGGGGTGGACAGTGACGTTATGGCATCTACTCTTACTTCCTCTGGTTGGTGCATTGAGTATATTTATACTTAAAGCACACCTTGCAAAGTGGCTTGCACTGGGGGTTTCTTCACTTGTGTTTATCTTGAGTATTTTGATGGCGGTTCAATTTGATCAGTGGGGAACCTCAGGTACTGGTTTTGTTTCTCATTATTCTTGGCTAAATGCGTGGGGCATAACACTCGACCTTGGTGTAGATTCAGTTGCGATGATGCTTGTTTTATTGACTACTCTTCTTACTCCACTTTGTGTTTGGGGATCGTTTACAGCAATTGCGAAACGAAAAAGAGAATATTTCGCATGGCTCCTTATTCTCGAAACAGCGATGCTTGGAGTTTTTGCAGCTCAAGATATCATTTTATTTTATGTAAGTTTTGAGTTGACCCTTGTTCCGATGTTCTTCTTAATTGCAATCTATGGTGGAAAGAACAGAACGCATGCAAGCATTAAGTTTTTTATCTACACATTTGCCGGATCACTTTTTACGTTAGCTGGTTTTGTATATGTTGCTTGGCAATTTAAAGAGAGTACGCATGGTGGCTGGTCGTTTGCAATTCATGATCTCACAATTTTTGCGGCGACGCTTTCCCCAACTGAACAGGGTTGGATTTTGCTAGCGCTCCTTGCTGGCTTTGCTGTAAAAATTCCAGTTTTTCCAGTACATACATGGTTGCCACTTGCACATACAGAAGCTCCGACGGCAGGTTCAGTAATCCTTGCCGGCGTTTTATTGAAACTTGGAACTTTTGGTGTATACCGATTTGTTTTGCCTATGGTTCCAGAGGCACTTGTTGCTTACGCTCCAGCAATTGCTGTCCTTGCAATTATCGGCATCTTGTATGCAGCGCTCATTTGCTGGGTTCAAGACGATGTTAAAAAACTTATTGCATATTCTTCTGTAAGTCACCTCGGTTTCTGCGTGCTTGGTTTAATCGCGTTGAATCCAATTGCCCTAGAAGGTGCAGTGTTGTACATGATAAACCATGGGCTTTCAACGGGAGCGCTATTTTTCCTTATTGGGATGATGTACGAGCGTTACCACACTCGCGATATGAATGCGATTGGTGGGTTAGCGAAGTCGATGCCAATTTGGTCTTTCTTTATGGTGTTCTTTGTACTCGCAAGCGTTGGTTTACCAGGACTAAACGGTTTTGTAAGTGAATTCATGTGTTTGATTGGTACATTTATTGCATCAAGTTCAAATCCAACATGGCCTGGTGTTTTAGGACCAGAATATGCCGCAATTGCCGCAATTGGAATGGTACTCGCAGCTATGTACTTGCTCATCATGGTTGGTAAGGTTGTGTTTGGTCGCTTGAAAGAACCTGAGCAACATGAAGAAACAAAGACATTGCCGAAGGATCTTTCTCCAAGAGAGATTGGAATTCTTATTCCGCTTGCAGCTTTGTGTATTTGGATTGGTGTAAAGCCACTGGTATTAACGAATGCCATGCAAGGCGCTGTCGAAGATGTTCTCTCTCCGTATCCAAGAATTGTTCAACAAGAGCAAATGCCAGCGAAGTACATAGAGAAAAAGGATGAACAGCATGGTTGATCGTCTTTGGTTCCTCATCCCAGAACTTATTTTGCTCGCAGGTGCAGTCGTTTGCGCGATTGGTGGGTTGTCAAAGATAACCGGTATTCGAAGACGTGTCGGCTTTATTGCGAGTGCATTTTTGCTTGCTGCTTGTATTTCAATTCCTTTCGTATATTCTTCAGTACATGTTTCTGACTCTGAGGCGCTCTTCCCATTCCTTGGAAAGTATGTCAAATTATCTGTTGCACTCATAGGAATCCTTTTAGTGATGACCTCGGGTGGGTTGATGGACCGTTCGTATGAACACGCGATTGCTTCTGGAAAGGATAGATTCAATGCACTGCGAACAAGTAGCGGTGAGTTCCACGCATTGCTCTTGCTTAGCATTACTGGTGTGATGTTACTATGTGAAGCGAACGATCTCATCTGGTTGTTCCTCGCTCTGGAACTTGTCTCGTTGCCGACGTATGTTATGGTTGCGATGAGTCGTTGGTCACGCGTGGGACAAGAAGCAGCGATGAAATACTTTTTCCTCGGTGCCCTTTCTGCAGCGTTGATGCTCTACGGTTTTGCACTCATGTATGGAGCGACAGGAACGTTCGTCTTAAGCGACATGATGCTTGCTTTTGCAGAGCAACGTGTAGCAGGATCTGTTACGCTTTTTGGGCAGATTGGATTATTGCTTGCAATCTTAGGGTTGTGTTACAAAATTGCAGCAGCACCAATGCATCTGTATGCTCCAGATGTGTATCAAGGTGCAGCTTCTGCAGTAACAGCATTTTTAGCATTTGTTCCAAAAGCCGCAGGCATGACTGCTATTATTATTCTAGTGTGCCTCGTTGGATGGAAAGATGGCTTGCCACCGGTTGTTGAAATGACTCTTTGGGTCGTTGCAGTGCTTACTATGCTACTTGGAAATATTGGCGCGCTACTTCAAAAGTCAGCAAAGAGAATGCTTGGGTACAGTTCGATTGCACATAGCGGGTATATGTTAATCGGAGTTATTGCTGGTCCTCCCCTTGGACTTGCAGCAGTTTTTGTATATCTCGTTATTTATGGTGCAACGAATACCGCTGCGTTTGCAACACTTGCGAGTCTCTCTCGGGATGGCGAATCAGTCGATTCACTTGAAGATCTTGCGGGTTTACATAAAAGAAGTCCTGCTGCAGCGACAACGTTTTCAATTTCATGTGGTTCTCTTCTGGGAATACCGCCCCTCTTTGGATTCTGGGGCAAGTTAATGCTCTTCGCCGCTGGTATCGCAGCAGGGCAACTTATTCTTGTACTTATTGCAGCAGTATCGAGTGCGATTAGTGCTTGGTACTATTTGCGACTAATTGGTCTAGCGTTATTGTCGCCAAGTACTCCAAGAAGTGAATCAGTTTCAGTTTCTTTGCGGTGGCCACTGATTGCTGCGGTACTTTCAGCAATCATTGCGATTGGTGGACCACTTGTATTACATACAATCACGGTGAACGCCCAACAGGCATTGGATCATCCCGAGTAACTACTCTGCAGTCGCAGTTTTTGTTTTTCGACTTCGAGTAAGTTGAAGTCCTAATCCTGCGAGAGAGAGTCCAACTGCAATGTAGATCAATACGGTGGGGGTAATCGATGAAAGTTCAATAGGATTCCAATACATCGAGGCGAGTGTGCGAATTCCTTCTAAGAACAGGAAACTACCTCCGGCGGAGGTCACAAGAGCTGCAGCGAAGTATGGCATGAACGTGGCGACAAGTAGTCCAAGCAGGAGGCCAGCAATTGCAGTTCCAACGAGCATGAGTCTTGGTCCCGTAGGAATAGCATCCCATGCTGCATTTGCACGACGCATTCCCGAGCGAGTCGCTTCTGAAACATCATGTGTCAACATAGAGAATGAGGAGAGTAGGATGTCTTCAGTCGAAAGCGGCGTAGTGGAGTCATCGGTTGGCTCAGTTTGTTCTACGGTTGTTGTTGCTGCTGCAATGACATCTTCAACTACTTTCTCTCCATCACCAAGATCAGCAACATGCCAGGTAATGACAGGAGCAACTATTGCAAACGAGAGGGCAAGCGTGAGAAGGATGGCTAATTTAGCGACGTAGACAGCTAGAATTGCAGCAATTACGCCGAAGACAAAGGCGATAATCAGAGGTGACACACTGAGCGAGATTGATGGCGCAAGAAGGAGTCCAGAGCCAGCTCCAAGAAGTCCAAAACTCAGTCCAATGGCTGATTTCAGTAAACGGGCGCCTGCATATAGGAGAATAATGCCTATTACGAGGCAAATAGCAGGAATAACAAATGGAGCAACAAAATCCATAGACACTCTAGTATCGTCATTGGGAGAAACACGCACCCCTTTTTCAGCAAAATTCCTTATTACCTCTGAGTTGTGCACAGAGTAGTACACAGAGGTAGAGAGAGGTTGCCTCAGAGGTAAAGAGCCTGTGCTAGCATACGGGAATGAGCATATTGAAGCAGAGGCGTATTATTTGGTGTATTGCAGCAATAATGGGAGTAGGAATGGTGAGTAAAGTATCCAAGGGGCAAGATCAAATGCCACCGTTGCCATCAGACGGTAGGAATCGGCTCAGTGAAACTACAAGTCCATACCTATTACAACATCAACATAACCCAGTCCATTGGTATCCATGGGGCGAAGAGGCTTTCGAAGTTGCTCGGAAGCAAAACAAGCCGATTTTTTTAAGCATTGGATATTCAACGTGTTACTGGTGCCATGTGATGGAACGAGAGTGCTTTGAAGATCAAGAAGTCGCAGATGTGTTAAATAAACATTTCATTGCGATAAAAGTAGACCGAGAAGAGCGCCCGGATGTTGACGAAATTTATATGACTGCTGTCCAACTCATTACTCAGGGACATGGTGGCTGGCCTATTTCGTTATTCTTAGAGCCAGAACAACTCCGACCGTTTTTCGGAGGAACGTATTTTCCGAAAGATGATCGTGGTGGTCGTAGAGGTTTTATTTCAACGATGAATCTCATCACAGAAAAATGGCAAGAGGAAAATGATTCTGTTCTACAACAAGCAAAGTTAGTTGGAGATGCAATCTCAACTCGGTTGTCGACAAAGCAAACTCCTGTTCCACTTGATGCAAGTATTATCGACTCAGGAGTTACTTCTCTGCTCTCTAGCTACGATTCTGCCCGCGGTGGATATTCAAGTGCGCCAAAATTTCCAATGCCCTCTTATCTTGACTTCCTAATGGAGACAAGTTGGGATACCCCACTCGTGAAAACCTCTGTAACCAACACTTTGAATCAGATGTCTATGGGTGGCATGTACGATCAAGTTGGTGGTGGATTTCACAGGTACAGCACAGATGCAAAGTGGCTTGTTCCCCACTTCGAAAAAATGCTCTATGACAATGGTCAACTTGTTTCGACGTATGCAGAAGCGTACGAAAGAACAGGCGATCCTGTGTACGCAAAGATAATTGAAGAAACGCTGAAGTATGTTAATCGAGAACTTAGTGCTCCTGAGGGCGGTTTTTTGTCAGCTCAAGATGCTGAATCGAATCATCTCGAAGGGGAAACGTATCTTTGGCGTCAGTCTGAAATTGAACAGGCATTAACGGAAGCCGGGATGGAAAAGGAAATTGAGTTTACTCTTGAAGTCTATGGTGTTGATCAAGGAACAAACTTCCAAGACCCACATCACCCCGAAGTTCCTCCAGCAAATGTACTGTATTTAACCTCGCATCCAGAGGAACTTGCCAAAAAATTTGGAACGACCTATCTTGAGTTCCAACAAAGACTAGATGTGATTAATGCAGCACTTCTTGCAGTTCGAGAGACACGCGATCAACCTTCGACAGATGACAAAGTCATTACAGCATGGAATGGCATGATGATTGCTGGGTTTGCTGATGCTGGTCGGATTTTTAATAATCAAGAGTGGATTGATCGTGCGCGACTGGCAGCGACTTTTCTACTTCAAAATTTGCAAACGGATTCAGGAAAGCTACTTCGAACATGGAGAAATGGGAAGGGTGGTGCAGAAGCATTTTTAATTGATTACAGCGCACTTATCCATGGGCTCCTTGCAATTTACCGTGCAAATGAATCACAGGAAGTGCTAAAGCAAGCAACCGAATTATATGACACAGCGAAACTGTTGTTCTATGCTCCAGAAGATGGTTGGTATGACACCGAAGAAGGGCAGTCAGATCTGTTTGTGCGGACACGAGCACAATCCGACGGTGCAATGCCAGCAGCGACTTCACTAATATTGTTAGACCAAATCGATTTAGCACAGATGACATCGGATCCTCGTTTTTTAGAGGATGCAATGGAAACGCTGGAATCAGAGAGTCAATTACTAACGGCAGCCCCTCTTGCAGCAGTCGTTGCAACAAGAGGTCTGCACACGTTAATCCAAATGTACCCAGAAAAATTTGCTGAAGAATCCAGTAGCGTTGCAACAAGCGATTTGCCTGTAATGCTTAGTTGTGAGCCAAACAAATTATCAATAGCAAAAGGGGGAACAGCTTCGATAATTGTTCGGTTGACATTAAGTGAAGGGTGGCATGTAAATTCAAATGCGCCTAGAAATGACTACGCAATCCCACTTTCATTAACTTCACTTAATGAAAACGCTTCACTGAAAGTAACATGGCCCAAAGGTAAAAGGTTAGTGTCGGCGGGTGAACGTGTTGATGTCTTTAGCGACAGAGACGTTCTTATTCCAGTGAGTATTTTGGCAAATGAAAAGGCAACTGGTACAATTGTAATTTCCATAACATGGCAAGTATGTAATGAAGACTCATGTTTGTCGCCAGAGACACTGCAAATTCCTTGCAAGATTGTTGTGGAGTAATACAGTTGAGCAACCTCTTTACAGTCGCTCTTATTTCTACTGGCGGCACTATAGAAAAAACATACGATGAGCACGAAGGTATTCTTGCGAATGGTCTTCCAGTTCTTGAAACCATGCTCTGTTCATTACAACTCGACGGTGTATTAATACATCGGGTCGAGTTGATGAACAAGGATAGTCGAGAGATGACACCTGCAGATCATGAAGCAATAGCAAACTGTGTGCAAGAGCAGGCACAATCGCACGATGGAGTAATTGTTATTCATGGTACTGATACACTAGAGATTACAGGCAATCGAGTTGTTGAACTATTTCCAGACTTGCAAAAACCATGCATCCTTACAGGTGCGATGCGACCGTGGATTATGAAAAATACAGATGCTCTGCAAAACTTAGTAGAATCATTCGCAGTTGTGCAACTACTGCCACCTGGAGTCTATGTTGCGATGCAAAATCGAGTTTTGCAATTTCCGAATGTAAGAAAAGATACGGATAAAATGCGATTTCTCAAAGAAGGAAGTTACTAAAGATGTCTAACACATACTTAACAGCACCAGTTCCTAGTAAAAAAATGCCAAGAGGCATTCCTTACATTATTGGAAACGAGGCCGCTGAACGGTTTAGTTTCTATGGGATGAAGGGGATCCTTGTCATTTTCATGACGCAATATTTGTTCATGTTGCCCGGTTCTGGAAGTGAAGCGATGGCTGACCCAGTCGCGATGGAAAAGTATCACCTCTTTACAACAGCGGTGTACTTCTTCCCAATTTTTGGCGCTTTGCTTGCAGATATTGTTCTTGGAAAATATCTCACGATTATGATATTGAGTGTGGTGTATTGTGCTGGACACGGTGTCCTTGCGATGATGGGATCAACAGCGTGGCTTGATTTGTCTCCTGGAATCGTGTTGGCAATAGGATTAGTCCTGATTTCAGTTGGATCTGGAGGAATTAAACCGTGTGTTTCTGCGCATGTTGGGGATCAGTTTGGAAAACAAAATGCAAATTTGCTCGAGAAAGTTTTTGGTTGGTTTTATTTCTCAATCAATACAGGAGCATTTCTTTCAACACTACTCACTCCATGGCTGTTGGAATGGTATGGCCCGCATTGGGCGTTTGGCGTGCCCGGTGTTCTGATGGCAATCGCAACTTTCGCCTTCTGGATGGGTCGAAAAGTTTTTATTCACATTCCAGCAGGGGGATCGGAGTGGTTTTATGAAACGTTTAGTGGCGTTGGGAAAAAAGCGATTGGGAAGCTCTCCATCATCTTTATCTTTATCGCAGTATTCTGGGCACTTTTTGACCAGACAGGTTCCTCTTGGGTTTTGCAGGCAGAGGACCTTAATCGAAATTGGCTTGGCATGAATTGGTTATCCTCTCAAATCCAAGCAGTCAATCCAATTATGATTCTGATTTACATCCCACTTTTTCAGTTTGTGGTGTATCCGATTATCAATTCGGTTTGGAAACTGACTCCCATGAGAAAAATATCTGTCGGATTATTCGTTATGGTAGTTGGGTTTGCGATGGTTGGCATAGTGCAAGGTTGGATTGACGCTGGCGAGCGTCCATCCATTGGTTGGCAAGTCCTAGCGTATGCAATTCTTACAGCTTCTGAAGTAATGGTATCTATTACAGGGCTGGAGTTTGCCTACACGCAAGCACCAAAGAGAATGAAATCCGTCATTATGGCGATGTTCTTAATGAGCGTTTCACTCGGCAACTTATTCACTGCAAGCGTGAACCATTTTATTATTGTGCCCGACGGACTTGCTGATGCAAAAAATATTGTTTCGGGATGGGGTGGTGATACAGTTTCTCATGAAGAAAGAAGAGAACAAGCCGCATCAAAGGGGATGGTCTATCAATCAAATGAAGAAGGTGGTTTTGAATTGCTACTAAAAGGATGGGAAAAATCAATCGGAGATGATGACATTCGTGTTGGTTATGGACCAGATCTTAATCGAGAGTCACTTGTAACATCCGAAGTGGATTCAATAACAAATGCAGTTGACTTCATTGGAAAATTCTGGGATGAGAACGACCGATTGCCATTTGCAGACGAAGGTGCACGTGCAATAGCATCTGTAAAAGATCCATGGGGCAACTCGCTACATTACAAGTTAGTCAATAGGAAATCATTTGTTGTTTCAAGCGAGGGACCAGATCAAATATTCATGACGACAAATGACGTCCGTGCTGAAGTGTCAGTGGAGTCGCATTCCGTTGTGCAACAAGAAGAGATGGCAGAGCAGGGTGGCGGCTCAGAAGCCCTGTCTAGTTTGCATCCAAAACACACTTGGCTTGTTGTTCGACAAGCAAAAATAGATGCGGAAAAATCCAGAGAATCTGGAAATGCAACTGCAGCTTGGGAAGACTTCATCGTTGGAGTTGAACAAGGTGAGAAACAAGAAATTGTAAAACAAAACCATGATTTTGATATCACGTGGCAAATCGGTGGAGCGACAATATTGGCAGGCGCTGCTTACTTTGAATTTTTTACCTGGCTCATGCTTGGAACAGCAATACTGTTCGTCTTTGTTGCGTACTTTTATAAACCAAAGACATACATTCAAGACGAAGGCATGATTTCAGCAGCAGCTACGCTTGAGTAGCGTCGGGTCTGACCCAGACAGCAGAACGTAGCGGTCATTTACAAGACGCTTTGCGATATTGCGCAAATGAAAACACGACCTAATAAAGGTCTGACCTAAGAAAAAACCCCTTCCTGCTGCCTTTTTTCTTGGGGACTGTCCCCTGGGGACAGTCCCCAAGTTTAGATTGAAATATATGGCTTCGTATGTAGAGAGGGTCGATTCTGAGCGTTTTTTTGGGGACAGTCCCCTGGGGACTGTCCCCAAAAACAGCGTGGGGATTGTTCAGTTGCTAATCATCCAGATTAATTGCTTGAATTTGAAGACGATTGCCTTCAGGAATGAGCATGTAGTGAGTCCACTGATTCGATGTTGTAGCGACTGGAATGGCAAGTCGATTTCGGATATGAACTCCATCTCTGTCACCAAGAATTTGTCGAACAATTCGATCATCCGTTGCTACAAGCCACGACCCGTCACTAACAGGCGTTGCAGCAACACTATTTTGAAGTAATGCCACAGTTTCAATTGCACTGTGTGGTTGCCAGACAACCATCCTCTGCTTTAATGGATGGTAAAACGCTTGAGATTCATGCCATGACGCAGTTTGATTTGTCGTTGCAATCTGCCATACCAATTCACGAGTCGCCCCTTTTGATAGTATCGGAAGAGTAAGAGCAGTGAGGAGTGGGTCTCTTGCGTTCAAATCAAGTTCGACAAGTTCAAGGCTGCCATCAAGGATACGAAACGCACGGAGCCGATCAAAACCGAGAAACATCGGCATGAGCCAATCACTTTTTCCATCATCGACGATACGTTGTCCACGTGAATTTTTTACAACAAGATAAAATCGATCTTCATCAAGAGCTTTTCGAGACCACGAGATATCATCGAATGCATTGATTGTGGGGAAAGCGTTGCATAACTCATCAGAGGCAACCCAATTGATATTGCCAGTTGCCCAATCAACTTTACCTATCCATCTTCCATGGTCACCATTGGGAGATTCAACTAAGAAAAAACTACTGTTTGCAGACCGACTCAAGATGAGCCCTTGACGACCGATGTGTAGTGGAGAATACTGCTTGCCCTCAAGTGGGTCTAGCAGGTGCATCTCAAGAGTAGTTGTTTTAACCGCCTTATTGTTATTGCCACAAAGCGTTTGGATTGCAGGAGATTTTCCAAGTTGAACAGCCGCATGCAGTCCATCAGGCGAAAAAACAGGGAGACTGAAACGATCCCATGGCAATACTCCTGCATGCCAATCAATCTCCGTTGAAGTTGAGACTGTTGCGTTCGCTGGTGTAATGGTATTTTGAAGCGTTTTGATCGCAGCGAGTTTCTTTTCAATACTCGCTTCTGGTTTTGAAGTTTTTGACCCACTCTCACATGCTTGGAGAACAAGTACGACACTTCCGATTAAGAGAGGCTTACAATCCAACAGCATGATGTTCATATGTTATTGGATTGGCGTAAAATCTGATGTGGGATTTCGTAATCGATTTGAAAGGAAGTCGTCGCCATCTTGAATATTTTCTACTTGCGTTTCAACAGGCAAGGAAATTTCTTGCAATCGGTCAAGATAATCGTTGTTGTAGTTTGCAGAGTTTGGGATGGTTGAATCTACAATTACAGGAGTGATAAACACAAGGAGTTCTTCTCTTAGAGTCGTGTTATCAACAGAGGTAAAGAGTCCTCCAATAATTGGGATGTCACCAAGAAGTGGGAACTTACGTTTAAGTTTCTGTTCACTCTCTTTCAAAATGCCACCAATGAGAACTGTTTCGCCATTATGAAGTTGTACTTGGCTTCGAACTTGTCGACGCGAGAAGATAGGATTCTGTCCCGCTCCGCCATTATCACTAAGTACATCTGAAAGTTCAACATTAATTGTTAAGTCGACATCACCGTGTGTCGTAATTCTGGGTCGTACATTCAACATGACGCCTACATCGCGATATTCAAAACCACCTTCAACACCTACATTTGTCGCCGTTGAAGTTGTTTGTACTGGTACTTCAGATCCATTGAAAAAGATGGACTCTTGATTGTCAGAAGTGAACGTTCGTGGCTGTTGAATAATTCGAACGTTTGTAATCTGGTTCAGCGCATCAAGTGCTATGCCAACATTATTACTTGTTGCACCAAGTGTAAAGATTGCTCCGCCGTCAAAGAGACCGTTTAGGATATTAGAAACTGTTCCAGTAAAATCTCCATTAAACCCAACAGAGTTTTCTCCACTTCCTGCAATACCAGTTCCCCAACGAAGACCGAGTTCAAGATCATCTGTCAAGGTGACAGCTGCAATCGTTGCAGAAATCATTACTTGTCGTGTCGGTTGGTCAAACTCTTCGATGACGCTTACAATTGTTTGAATATACGCAGGGGGCGCAAGAATTGCAATTGCATTTTGCCTCACAATCGGCACGAGGCGAATCTTAGATATAAGTGAAGATTCAGGTGATTTATCGTCAGAGTTTGCTCCACCCTGTTGCCATGGGAACGTCATTTGCCCACCAGTTTCATTGTCAGTTCCCGCCGCAGAATCAGTAAAGCCTTCGCCAGAGAGACCGGTGTCAGGTTCGTTAATAGTTGCGGTCACACCTGATGGCGAGAGAAGGGCGTTCAGTTCTTGGCTTAACGTAACAGCATTTGCATGTTTAAGTTCAATAATTTTTGGAAGACCTACTTCTGATGGCTGGTCTAGTGATTCTATAATTGAATCTAAAAAGGCAAAACTCTCTTCTGTTTTTGACAAAACCAACAGAGCATTTTTATCGGGGTAGGCTTCAAAACGGTAGACACCACTTATGGCCTGCCCAACATCTGCTCGTTGTGCTTGACCACCGCGTGCGGCACCACCTCCAGTGGATGAGCCATCGCCAAGTATTTCTTGGAGAAGACCTCGAATCACGATAGGATCACTGTATTGCAAAACATACATTTTGCTTGTTTCGATAGGCCTTGGAAGATCCCACTCAGTTTCAATGAGTTCGTGTATCTCGTCCATGATCTCAGGCTCTGCTTGCACTGTGACAGAGTTTTGTTGCATGTTTACGGTAAGTCGAAGTTCAACTTGATCAGAAGTTGTCGTTGTAGCTGGTCTTCGCTGTTGATTTCTACCTGTGGATGTTCGTGGTTGCGTTGTAGAAGTTGACCCACTTTCTTCGAAGATATCTAAAATGTTGTCTGCAATCTCTGAAGCATCCGCGTATTTTAATCTGAACGTATATAACTTACCAGATCGCCAGATGCGATCGAGTTGATGAATCAAGTCTTGTATTTGTTGGCAAAGTCCAATGTCTCCGAGTAGGACAAGTTGGTTCGAATCAGGATACACAGTGAGTGAACCGTAATCTGGAAAGAGTTCGTTGATACGGTCTCCAATAACTTGTGCTTCAGTTCGTTCAACAGTGAACACCTTAATGACAAGAGTGCCTCGGTCTTGGCGGAGCATGACATCATCGTCAACACCCAGAACAGGGATGTCACCGATATCACCGAGCATTGAGTCAAGAGGACCGATGATAATGATGTCATCTCTTTCGATGACACCTACTTGATTGAGGCGAAATGCTTGGAAGAGCAAGTCAAGAGCCATGCCGCGGTCTACAGGTTCATCATTGCGAAGAGTAATTTTTTTTGCTCTAAGTGAACTTGCATTGACTGGAATCACAACTTTACCTGTTGTTTGCGCGATAAACCCAAGTGTTTCATCGATAGAAACATCGTCGAACGCAAGGATGACTGGACCACCTTGAATTTCACGCCGCAGCGGTGAACGGGTTAGGGGTGCCTCAGTTCCATCAAGAACTTCAATGTTGCTGAGATCAATCGTATCTTCTACATTTTCGTTATTGGACGTTCCAGAAGTTTCTTCCTCTTCTGAAGGCCCGGATAAGTCAATGATAGGTGCAGATTCTGGAGAAGGGCGTTCCTGACCCTCAGCTTCAATTGTCATAGACATAGAAGCGACAAGTATGGCAAGATTGAAATGTACTACTTTTTTAAAACTCACTCTAGTATCCTTCTCTGCTGTTAAATCAATGAAATACTGATTTGCTCAGAGATTAACGCGATGATTGGGGGATTATTACGGATTTATGTAGCATGGATGAATAAAAACCTATCGGACATACATCGGCAAAATGCTATAAATTCAGATACAAAAGAGAGGTGGCACAGTTGTTTGTTTATGGGACAAAGACGCACCGCTGAGAAGGGTGGTTATCCCTCAACTTCTTCCAAAAACCCCTCAGAAATAACTGCTGGAGGTTCTTGGCTAAAGAAGGGTTCTTCATTCGTAAAAAGCTCAAGTGGATACACACCTGTGCGATGTTCAACAGTAACCGTTGAAGGAGGAGTGGTAGAAATGACTTTGAGTCCGTCTTGTTCCTCGCCTATTTTCAGTCGAATAATGGGATTACGACCGCTTCCTCGGAACCACGCTTCATCGCCAATAACTGCGATAAGTGTGGGACCCATGTACGTCATGGGTGCTGGATCAGGTCCACGAGGAACAACTACATCTTCGGGTTCTGGAATGGCCTCTCTCGTGGGTGGCTTTGGGGGTTCGCGACGAACGGCAATTTGTATTGGATTAAAAAATGCCGACCGGCCATTGAACCTTGCAATGTCAATTGCAACGTGGTTGTTGTATTTTTCAACAAGAGAGTCTGTCTTTGATGTTATAGGTGCATCTGCCTTGCCTTGATTTAGGAGCGGAGACGCAACAGTTGCAATCGCGTACGCGCAAAAAAGAAGAATGACAATAATCGAAGCAATGCTCCATCCAAGTGGGTTGCGAAGTGTTTGTTGTTCCATCATCGTTTTCCTCTCTGCTTTGTTGTCGCAACAACCCACGCTTCAACGGAAAGGTCAACTCGAATGAATCTCCCGCCCTTCTTTGTTAGTCGAACATCGGAGACAACATCAATCCAGGGGCTGCTTTCTAACTCAGAAATGACGTGTAAGACGTCTTCTTGGGAAGCTTCAAAACGGATGTCACCAATTACTTGTTCGATGTGTTCGTTTGATGAACCGATTCCTTTGAGAGAGCCAGAACTCATCCGATTCGTTTTTGTACGTGTATATTCGTCATCTTTGACATCGTGTTTGCTGAGAATATCAAGGACTGCCTCGGTGAGCGATGCTGCGCCAGCATTTTTTGTTCGTGGAAGTTCGACAATACCAAAAGAGGATACAGCATCTCTTACAGAAGACGTATACGTAGTTGGTCTTTGTAAATCTATGAGTTGTTGCTCCTTCGTCACAACTTGCGAAGACCAGTCTGCTCCAATCTTAGAAATTGTCGAGTCCCAAATGAGAAACGCTATTGTCAGTAGTCCTGCCCAAAAAGCCCACTGCATAGCGCGGGACCATGAGGCTACTTGTTCAAGAAAATTTTGTGTTCCAAACATTGCTATTTAATATCCTTGAGTCGATCAAACAAAAGTCGCATCTCTGTATTCAGCCTTAATTTCGTTTCTTCATCACTATTTGGAAGGCGCCTAAGTCCTTCGGCAACTTCAGAGAGCGCATTCCTTGTTTCGCTTTCATCCATGACACTGATTTGTTCAGGGGTGAGTGGTTCAGGAATGCGACTTGAATTGCGCCCGCCTGGATTCCGATCGCCAGTATGTGTTCCAACACCACTGCTCCCGTTTGTGGATCCACGTCGAGGATCTCGGCGATCAACAACCTCTCGGTCGTCTCCAAGAAACGCAGGGGTTTCCTGTTCCGAGGCAAGTGAGTCAGGATTCGCAGAGTTCATCGGTGAATCATCAGAAGTAGTTTCAACTGACGCGTCAGGAACGTAATCGTTATTAATATCTTCCCCGTCTGGCTGAATGCCAGCTTTTCGCATGGCATTTGTCCAAACCCCAAAATCTTCTTCAACGGTATACCGTGGTCGTTTTAAAGGGTTGATGACTGTTGCCAACAGGTCAAACTCCCGTTTCCCAAACGTGCTTGCAGGCTTGTATGAAAATTGAATGTCTTTGAACATGCCAGTTGAGGCAAGTTTTTCCTGCATTTTTGCGATGAGTTCAGCAGCAGTCTTGCCGTCTTTGTCTTGGGCAGCGCCGCGAATTGAAACTGGCTCGCCTCTGTTAACACGAAAACTTTCTAATTCAATACCGATGGGAATGTTATTAATTACGTCGGCAGTGATTTTCGTAATCGGCCACGCAGATTTTCCAAGGTGTTTATATATAATTTGTTGTTTTCTCTCTTCAACAACGCTGTTGTATTCTGCTTCAAGGTTCGGATTCAACAGATTTAGAACACTTAATTTCATTCCTGAAACAAGTGCTGGTCCAACAGCTAGAAGGAGAAGTGCAGCAATCGTGAGTTTTATAGCAACTGATTTTTTGCTACATCGATCAACGAATCTGTCAGACATTGAAGGATGGAGTACAGGAGCGTGCATCTTCATGGTGGTTAGGGTTTGAAGAGTGCCAATTGCTGCGAGGAGCCCCCCAACATTGATGCCCCACATCGACCACCATGCTTGGTTGTCATAAGGAACACCAGTAATTTTCTTTGCAACTTCTTCTTTAACTTCACTGGGTAGAAGGAGAATTGGTTCGGAGCAAGGATGTTCTGCAATTTTGAGTTGCAGCGCACTTACAAGTGAATCGGTAAACTCTGGAGTGTGATTGTGCGTGGAAGCAGTTTCGCGGACTATTCGGAAGATGCCATCAATGAAAGTTGAGACGGAAGATACATCTTCTCGTGTCGCTCTCAATGCGGCTCCGTTTGTGTGTGAGAGCGCGATGGTAATGGTGCCATCTATTGGATCTGCATACAAAAGTGGATCAGTTGGACGCGAACCATCAAGAAGTGCAGCAATTGAACCAGCGTCTGGAATAAAGTATGCGCTCTGAAGGCATTTAGGAAGATCAAGGTTTGAAGATTCGGGCCATGCAACGATGAGCCCAACTCGATTTGTTTCACCAAGTGCGGTGTCGAGGGTTGAGACAGCTCTTCGATGTTCGGGTGTACCGCCAAGGAATTTTGATTCTGCTTGAAGTCGTAATGCTTGGAGCATCTGATCATGGTCAACATCGGGAAGCGACGTTGTTCGGCAAACAGTTGCTGAACCGGGGAGGATGACGTAGAGATCTTTTGGTTGTGCCGATTTGAGCAATGACTCAAGTCCATCTTCGCTTTGAATGTGAATCGTTTCCACGATTTCGGGATGTGCTCCCTCGCTGTTTGATGCTAAGAGGCATCGCCAAGTGCCTCCGACGCGCTGAACGACTGCGATTAATTGGTCGTCTGTATTCAATTCAGATTGTCGTGATTGTTTGCTCATTGCTCTCTGTATTCCAATATCGTCACAGGAAGGGTAGAACGATCGACGATTGCGATAATTTCTTGCTCAACACCACTCCCTGTCGCCCGACCAACGCATGAAATCGTGTAAACATTGCTTTGCGTGTCAAAAAGGCCATATAGGAAGGAAATCATCGACGATTCAATTCCAGGAATATCTCGATAATCAAGGGGGCTAGTGATTCCTTGAGCGTTGTTTGTTCGAAGATAAACTAACTCGTCGACGAGGCGGTCGTTCTCAGGAAGGAGACGATAGAGCAATTCAGGTGAAATCGTGTTGATATTCATTCTTCCGGGAGGTGCTTCATGTGCATCAAACAAACTTGTTTCTGCAAAGATCAGTCGAAGTTGATCATCTGTGAGATTCGTCACACCTTCTGCATCTCCAGAGATGGATCTAAGGGTTTGCGTAATGAGCGTTGCAAGGTCGGAGCCGTCGTTCTTCGCAAAATTGATAAGAGCATCTGCTTGTGCTGGTTCTAAACCAAGGCGGAGCTGAAGCGTTTGAGCATCAATTTTTTTCAAGTTAATGCGTTTTTCGCCACTGTCTGTCGCACCACCATCAACAGAAGTCGTGGTTAAGAGTGATGCCCAGCCACCCTCGAGCCAGTTGTCTGGTTCATCCCAGGGCAAACTCTCGCCACCATCATCCTCATTCGGATCGAGGCGGAAGTTCAAATTCCAGTCTTCTCCTCGAACATCATCGGGCATGACACCTGCAATGAGTTCGAGCTCTGCAATGGAGCGAAGGAGCCCATTCCGAGGTTCGTATGCTGTTTCAAGACTTAAATAATAATTTCGTTCAACGCCGAGAGTTCGTGGTTCGTCGTCTTCATCAATCCAATCTAAAATTGCGTCAAGCACGCCAAATGCCATGTCGTCGATTACTAAGATAAAAATAGAATTGTTTTCAGAGTTGATATTGAACTTGCTGTGTTCATCCATTGGGCCTGCCCACTCAGTGCCGTCAGTGTGATGTCGAATATTCCACGTTGCGTTGCCTGTTTCACCCTCTGCAGCAAACTCAAGAGATCGAAGCATTGCAAATGCGTCTTGAGGTACAGCAGGCCTTGCAGTGTGATCTGCCATGATTGCAATCGAAGATTCAATGCCAGCGCGTGCTGCCCACCGTGCTTGAATGCGATCGCGAACTTCGATTCCGAGCAGTGATTGCCGTTGAGCAAAAATCTGAATAGAAGAGGTGACAATTGTAGCAATGCCAATCGCCCAGAGGGAGATGACAATAACTGAACCACGATGGTGAGGATGTTTCATCATGGTGGTGGTGGGATCTCATGTTCGTTGCCATCGGGGTCGACAATTGTAGTCGTTCCCTTGCCTCCGCTTGATGTTCCTGTGCCACCCTTGCCGTCACTCGAACCAGAATCAGAGCCAGAACCAGAACCGGAACCCGATCCGCTTCCACCTGATTGCAAGTCGATCCCAGCATCATCTGTTTCAATCCCTAATGCAGCAAGTCGAGCTTCTTCCTCTTCTTGTGCAATGAGAATTAACTTGTCGTCTGGTGAACGAAAGCGATCGAGTGGAACAACTGCACGGAGGGTAACAGTTGGAGCATGCGCCTCTTCTTGAGAGTGCATGCCGGTCGAAGTCACAGTTATTCGCAACGCTTCCGGAATCCCCGATTCATCGGAGTCCCATTGCGAAAACCAAGAAACACCATCAAAGGCCTCGAATTGTAACGCAACAATGCCTTCTGCAATGGGGGTTGCCATGCCGCCACCGATTGGATTGTCATCGAGAATTGCATCTCGACGTTTCCAAAGCGCACTGCTGACATCGTTTGGTTCAATACGAAATTGTGTTTCGTATTCCATGCCTTCGCCATTAAAGTCAATTTCTTTATTTGCTCGCAGGGTGCCATCAAAAACAAGTAGTTCATCTTGGTCCATGATGTTGCCTTGAAAGCGATCTGTCGAATCAGAAATTAACAGACGAGTTTCAAACAAATCTCCCCGTCGCAGGGTTGTAATGATGTCTCTTCTAAGAGTGCGTATTGCAGTATCACATCTTGAAAATGCTTCAAGACGTTGTCGACTTATCGATTTTGCAGACCCAAGTTGTGAGAGTGCAGTGGTAATTCCGCCGAGTACGATTGTTGCCATAGCACCCGCGACGATGAGTTCAATAAGTGTGAATCCTCGACGATTCATTGGCCTTCCCTCGCTTCAATTTCTTCCCAATAGCGTGCTTCGCGGTCAACTGCTTCAACTGGAAACCGATCAACGGCCTCGCCATGTCTTCGAGCGAGTAAAGTTTCTACAGAAACGGAGCGGGTGTTGCCTGAAACATCCCAAGAAACCATTGCTGTTGCTTGCAACGGCATGTAGTAGGATTCGTCCTTTAGATTGATTTCAAAGGTAAACTCTTCGAACGGAGGATCAAATCGTCCACTGTTTGGATATGTTTTTGCATATTCATCAGGCCCAACAACGAGCGCCATTGTTAGTAGTTCGTCAGCAAGCCAACTAGCTGTAATTTGTTTCTCAGCGTTTGCTTGGCGCAGGAGGGACCGGCTGCTCATAGAGATGACAACTGCTAAGCCGACAGCGAGCATCACCGAGCCGATGATAACATCAATAAGTGCAAGTCCTCTTCGGTTTTGGTTTACCATTCTTCACGTCCTCTTCCCTCGGCATCAAGGTCAATAGGCATAAGAGGTTCGGTGCCAACACCGTCAAACCAAATCGTGGGCCCCATTGCATGGGATTGCAGCGAAATCAGCGCATCGTGTTCATCCCAGTGCAAAGCAACTTCAATGAGTGGACGCGTTTCTCCCGGCGTTGTCGTTACGGGCCACTGAGTTGTGTCGGTAATTTCACCATCGACCAAAATAGTGATGGCATCTTCGCCTAGCCAGCTTGGAAGTGTAACAGGCTGCGCGAGAGGATCAACTCCCCAAAAAAATTCTCCGGTGGCTTCTTCATCTTGAATTTTTGAGAGCAATTCAAACTGACTGTTTTGAGGATCGTACCTAAGCGCAGCGGCTTGATTGCTCGTTGAAACACGATGCGCGAACATGAGGACAACATCGTTCACACGTTCGACTGTAAGTTTAAACTCGCGTTGTTGATTCCCCGATAGACGTGGGACAATCATTGCAGAAAGTACGCCGATGATAATAATCACGACGATTATTTCAAGGAGCGTAAAAGCAAATCGAGTTTGAACGTGTCTGGGTTGCATCGTTACTGCGTGATATCCTCATTCAAACCTTCGCCACCGGGCTCGTTATCTTCTCCCCATGAGATGATATCGAAACTTGCATTAACCGTTCCTGGTGGAAGTTCTAGTTCAAAGGGAAATCCCCATGGGTCAATGAGATCGTCCGCTCGTTCAAGATATGGTCCCGAAGGTCCACCACCCTCATCAGGTGGTAGCAAGAGAATTTCTAAATCGAAGTCATCTCGTGGAGCAGAAAGCCCCATATCGAGTGTGTAGAGATTGACGAGTTTTGCGATAGTTGCAGCTTTTGCCTTTGCGGCGGCTTGCTTGGCACCGCCTACACGATCAAGGAGTTTTGGTGCAATCAACGTTGCAAGAACGGTAATGATCATGACAACGACAATGATTTCAATAAGTGTGAAGCCACGTCGAACGGGTTGGTTTTTTTTCTTTGATGTAAACATACGTATTCCTATAACGTGTTATTTCACGAGAGATTGCAATTCAAGGAGCGGAAGAAGGATGGCGGCGAGTACAAAGCACGCAAGTGAGGCCATCACAATTAGTAGCAGGGGAGGGAGTGCTTTAGTGAAGAGTTTCAGTGAGGCATTGACATGACGATCAAACGCAGTCGCTGAATGCAAAAGCATCTCTTCTAGTTTTCCCGATCGTTCACCCAAGTTCACAATTTGGACAAGGAGTGGAGGGAATAAACCAGATTTTTCAAGCGGATCAGCAATTGGTTTACCGCTACTTACTTGGTCCTGTACCGCATCGATTGCTTTTGCAAGAGCAGCATTTCCAAGAGTGTCCTTAGTTATTCGTAAGCCATCAAGAATTGGAAGTCCTGCAGCAGTCAACGTTCCAAGTGTTCTTGTAAAACGAGCAACTGCGACATCGCGTAGCAAGCGTCCAAGCAGTGGGAGACGAAGTTTCATCCTGTCATACCAAAAGCGATTTTCCGGAACTGCAATCCAACTTCTCCACACAATCGATACCAGGCCGATGGCTACGATAATCCAAATCCACCAATCTACAATAAAATCTGCAAGCCCCATGACAACAACGGTTGGCCACGGCAGTGTCATTTGTCCAGCAAGTGGTTCGATGAGCCGAGGCACAAGGACGGTGACAAGGACGATTCCACTGATGCCAATGAGTCCCGCAATAATCGCTGGATACATAATGGCGCCGAGAAGTTCACGTTTTAACTCAAGCGAACGATCCATAAGATCTGCAAGTTGGTGAAGAATCGTACTCATTTGACCAGATGCATCTGCTGCTCGAAGCATGCCGACGATCAAATCGTCAAAGGGGTCTCCACACTGAGTCGCAACTTTATAGAGCGGTTCACCTGCTTCAACACCTTGAATGAAGTGGTCAAGCACAGCGCCAGAAGCTGGTGTTGCTTGTTTTCGAATAGTTCTCAACGCTTGCATGAGAGGAAGCCCTGCTTCTTGTGCAGTTGCAAGTTCACGAATCATCGTAGACAACTCTACTCTTGACATTTTTCGTTTTCGCGTTGAACCCGCCTGGGTTCTTGCACGGCTTCGCTTTACCAGATTGACTTCCATCGCGGTTTCGCCGCGACTGCTCAGTTGCTCGATGACATCCGCGCGGTCTCGTCCTGTTAAGACGCCGCTTCGGGCTTCTCCGGCACTGGTAACACTTTGGAAACTAAAATCAGGCATACATTACACCGCGAACGTTTAAAAATCACCATCAGTATCTTGCGTTGATCGAAGAACTTCGCCAATGGTGGTAATGCCACTGGCTGCTTTTGCAAAGGCGTCTTGCCGCATGGTGACGTGAGAATCTGGCAAAGTAGTTGAGAGCATCGATGCTGTTTTGTTTTCAGAAATTGCTGCGCGAAGATTTCGGTTGACAACAACGAGTTCGAAGAACCCAACTCTACCTTTGAAGCCAGAGTTGTTACATTTTTTGCAACCTTTTCCTACCCACATGCCTTCACTGAAGAGGGGTAGCTCTTCGGCAGTTAATCTATGCGAAAGATTGTCTGAAAGAGGGACGCGTTGTTTGCAGTCGCTACAAATTCTTCGGCCGAGACGTTGTGCAAGCACGCCTTCTAGGACCGATGCGACAAGATAGGGTTCGACGCCCATGTCGATGAGTCGCCCGATGGAACTGACTGCGTCATTTGTGTGAATGGTAGAAAATATAAGGTGGCCAGTGAGCGCAGATCGAATTGCAATGTCTGCAGTCTCGCCATCTCGGATTTCACCAACGAAAATGATATCAGGGTCTTGTCGCAAAATTGATCGTAAGCCAGAAGCAAAGGTGAGGCCACGTTTTGGGTTGACGGGAATTTGGTTAATGCCATTGAGTTCATATTCGACCGGGTCTTCAATGGTGATAATTTTTTTTCGAGGGTCGTACAACTTATTGAGCGCTGCATAAAGTGAAGTCGTTTTGCCTGAGCCAGTTGGTCCTGTGACCAACACTAAACCGTGTGGTTTTTCAATAAGAACATCGACTTGTTCTTGCATTTCATGCGTCATGCCAAGCGAAATTAAATCTAGGGGCATGGTGCTTTTGTCAAGAATCCGCATGACGACGGATTCGCCGTACAGTGTCGGGACGGTCGAGACACGGATGTCAACTTTTCGTCCTTCAAATCGAAGACCAATATGCCCATCTTGAGGGACGTATCGTTCTGCGATGTTCATGGATGCCATAATCTTAATTCGACCAATGAGAGCGGGTTGCAAATGTTTTGGAGGTGGGGGTTGTTCAACAAGGACGCCATCGATTCGATACTTCACCTTTAGTTCAGTTTCAAATGGTTCAATGTGTACATCACTCGCACGTTGTTGAATTGCTTCAAGAAGGAGCAAGTTAACTAAGTTAATCAAGGTTGGCTGTTCGGCCATCACTAAAATATTGTCTGCTTCAATGGCGTCGATGTTGTGGTCAGTTGTTTCAGCCGCAGAAGACTGTCCGCCCAAACTTTCAGCCATTCTCGCTGCAGTTGTGCCGTAATGTTTTTGCATTAACTCAGAAAAAATGTCTGGCTCCATGCCGCAACGCGTGATTGGATAGTTAGTGATGGTCGAAACTTCATCTGCAGCTTCAACATCATCAGGAACAAGCATAGCAACATGAAGCCTTCCACTCTCAATAAAGATTGGGAGAATGCGGAGTCGAACAGCGAGTTCTGCGCTAACTAAATCGATGGCCTCTTGCTGGACTTCAGGGATGACTTCGAACCATCGCAGTTCCATTTTGACACACACTTGTTTGGCATCTGGTTCGGTGCCCATGTCAATATCTTCTATATGTGTTTCAGAGTTTTGGCTCATAGGAGTAAAGGGGGGTTAATCTTTTGGCGTCCCAAGTTTCGAATCGTCTTTATTGTTCGTAGTTCCTCTTGAGCCTTTGGGAGAGGGGGATCCTTTTGGGGCATCACCCCTGCTACCCTTGCCACCTTTGGGAGGCGCGGTGCCTTGAAGTGAAATGCCCCCAGGTGTTTCACTCGGAGTGGAGCCAGGATAATAGGCTTCCTGCTCTGCTCGTGGAATCCAGCGCCTTGAGCCATCAAGTTCGATGAACTCTTCTGGTGAGAGGAGTGCTCGAAGCATTTCTATATATCGTTCGCCAAGTTCTTCACGTTTTTTGTAAATCTCTCGAGTTGGATCTTCCAATTTTTGAGGCGTTCCGCCGCTTCGACGTATTTGCCCTGCTAACTCACGATTTCGGTGCATCTCAGGTTCGTATTGTCGAGTTTTGTTTAACAGTTCGAAATTGATACTCTCTAGTTCTTGGAGATAACTCATTTCAAGGTGCAGAATTTGTGCTCGTACACCTTCGGAGTAGGCTTCGTTTTCTGCAGCTTGTCGTAATATTCTCTCTGCAGGAGTTCGCCTGTAGATACGCGTGTACCCACGTTTTAGTGCTCGAAGACGGAAGTCCTCGCTGTCGGCTCCTGAAAGGTTTCCACTGATGATTTCAATATACCGGTCATTCAAATCGCGAACCTCAACGCGAGCACGAATGCTGTTGTCTACAAGATTAGGAGACCGTTGATTGCCAGAGAGGATGTTGTCAAACAACTTTTTCGGATTGCCACGAAGAATGGCATCTCTATTTCGCATGGCGATATCAAGTGCAGTTGCGTACTCTTGAAGTTGTCCGCTGATTAACTCCTCTGCAACAGGGGACAACTTTGTGTCCCGAACAATTTGGAAGAGGTCAACGGATTCGCCACTGAGTCGCCCCTTGCTCACATGCTTTTCTCGATAGAGTCGTTCGGCAAAGGCAGGCCAGAGTAGGCGTTGCTCTGCGACAAGTATGACTTGGACATTCTCAAGAAGTCCATCATCTAGGTGTCGTTTGTCGATAAGCCAGTCACTGAGTGCATTGAGGATGGGTTCAAGGGTCGCTTCGCTTGAGGCCGCTGGATTCTTCTGCAAATCTTCGGCGACTTTATCAAGTCGGTCTTGGGTTGCAGCCCAACCTGCTTGAAAATCATCTTCATACGATTCAAACATGGCTTCAACGATGACCTCTTGGGTATCGTCAAGATTGAGCCCCTCAGCAAAGACGACGAGGTCTCGAGCCATGTATTCTGGCTGCATCGCTTCTGCCATATATTCAAACTGAGAGAGCGCGGTATTTGTCGTGAAACACACTGAAAACAGTGTTGCAATTGCTAAAAAGAGCGTTTTGTGCGATTTTGTAACAAACATGTAGGGATCCTTCTCTGTTGCGGATAGGGTAGAAATACACTTCTCGGCCGTTCTCTGTGGCCAGTTCAACGCATGTGATAAATAAATATGACTGGTTTTTTGGGTGGAAGTGCTATCGGACGACATAACGGAGTACTCAGGTAGTGGTAACAGTGCGTTGTTCAATACGTTTTTCAGAAGTAGTGGCGACAATACGGTCTATATATATAGATGGTGTGTGCACATCGTCGGGGTCAAAAGTCCCGGTGGGAACAATTTCTTCAACTTCTGCGATTGTGACTTTTCCAGAAGTAGCCACCATTGGGTTGAAATTTCGTGCAGTCTTTCGATAGATGAGATTGCCAGTTTCATCTGCTTTCCAAGCTTTTACGAGTGAAACATCTGAAACAATTCCTCGCTCGAGGATATACGTCTCTCCGTCAAAATCTTTTGCTTCTTTGCCTTCTGCAACAACAGTGCCTACGCCAGTTTTTGTGTAAAAGCCGGGAATGCCCGCTCCACCAGCTCTGAGCCGTTCGGCGAGGGTTCCCTGTGGACAAAATTCAATCTCAAGTTCTTCAGCCATAAATTGACGCTCAAACTCTCCGTTTTCACCAACGTATGAACTGAGCATTTTCTTGATTTGTTTCGTTTGCAAAAGGAGCCCTAAGCCCCACTCGTCGACACCAGCATTGTTTGACACACATGTTAAGTTTTGCACTCCACTATCGCGCAGTGCGATGATGAGGTGTTCTGGGATTCCGCACAATCCGAAGCCTCCAACTGCGACGGTCATTCCATCGGCTAGGATCCCTTCGAGCGCTTCACTAGCGGTGTTGTATATTTTATTTGCCATACGTGCATCATACGACATTGCTTCGTTTCCAGTAGCTCATCCACGCCGAATCCACTTCGCTAATTGCAGAATATTTGGAGGTTTGCCCTGCATAAGAATGCCAATCCTGAAAATGCGAGCGCACATCCAAACCATGACAATCACAGAGCCTAGTCCGATGCCTATGGAGAGAATGACCTGCCAAAGAGCGACGGGCTCAGTTGAAGCCGTAACGCGGAGAATCATGACAAATGGTAGAAGGGGTGGAGTAAAACTTGTGATCGTTGCAATCATTCCATTAGGATGTTCCGCTAAGACTGGCCAGAGCGCCATCGGAATAATTAAAATGAGCATGACTGGACCCATCAATGATTGAGCATCTCGTAACTCGCTGACAGCGCTCCCAACAGCAGCCATGATTGTTGCAACCATAAAGTAGGCAAGGATAAAAAAGATGACAAACATCAAGAGGTGCGAAAGTGGAATGAGATCAAGGAGAGTAAATGTGAGGAGCCCAGCAAAGGCTGCGGAGCCGTACATGCAAAGAATGACAGCGCTTACACCTGCCTGTCCTAGAATTTTTCCGCTTAGAAGTTGCATCGGGCTGATTGCACTGAGTAACACTTCCATGACTTTGTTGCTTTTTTCTTCAATGGTAGTGGTGAGTAGGTAGTTGCCACTGGTAAATGTTGCAATCCAAAGGAGCATCATGAATGCCATTGGAATGATGCGTCTTGCAATTTCATTGTCTCTTTCTTCGCCGCCATCATCAGATAAACGCGTCGCAACTGTGCGTGGGCGTCGTACCAAATCAAGAATAGTATTTGGTTCATGTCCAAGACGCCGCAATCTAGCATTGACAATCGAACGAGAAGTTGCAAGAGTTAGAATATCTGTATGATTTGGCGAAAAACTGCTTGGGATAAATACTTCCAACAGCTCATCAGATTCATCCGATTGAACAATTGATTCAGGCACAACAATGAGTCCTGCATACGTTCCGCTTCGGACTTCATTTTTTAAAATGTCGAGGTCATCATGTTGTGCAATAAAAACCGAGAGGTCAGTAGACGACGTGCTTCCAAGCAGTGTGCTCGTGACAGAATCGTTTTGAAGTGCTTTTGGAAGTTGCTCGAGAACTTCATCAGCTACGGTTCCACCTTGTGCAATCTGTTTTTCCAACTCCAGCGCGACATCGTCTGGAGCAACGACAACGATTGTTCCTTGCAAAGGTGTGTTGTTTGATTCCATCATTAATGGCACGACAAGGATGAAGAGCGCCATCATGAGGATAGGCATGACGATTGCGCCAAACAAAAATGCTTTTGTCATTGCAGTGTGGCGAAACTCTCTCCAAGCTACAGTCAGAATTTTATGCATGGTCTAATTCCATGCGAATTGCGTCAGCAGCTTCTGCACCTCTGTTGCGTGCGACTTGTTCAATAAAAATTTCATCGAGTGAAGGTCGTGCGAGTCTTGCTGATGTAACAGGCGTAAATGCTACGACTTCCCGAAGAACTTCAGTAGGCACTGCATCATCGTGTATGCGAAGATTTACTCGATTGCTCCGTTCGATTGACGTTGAGTGGACGACACCTTCAATCGAATCAAAACGAACGGAAGCGTCGAGGGGTTCCACTTCGACAACCCGTGGATCAAATTGTTCTTGAATTGATACCAAAGAGCCATCGAGAACCTTTATTCCTTGGTCGATCATGACAATTCGATCACAAATTTGTTCTGCTTGATGAAGAACGTGCGTAGAAAATAAAATTGTGCGACCTTCTTTATGCAATTCATCGATTACTGAACCGATGATTTTTGCATTAACTGGATCGAGCCCAGAAAAGGGTTCGTCTAGAATAATAAGCTCGGGGTCATGAATAATTGCAGCAAGAAACTGAACTTTTTGCTGCATTCCTTTGCTGAGTTCTTCGCATTTCTTATGTTGCACGTCAGGTAGTTCGATTCGTTCGAGCCAGTGAGAAATCTTTTTTCTCAAAGAAGGACCATGCATCCCTTTTAGGTTTGCAATGTACTCAACAAACTTTGTAACCTTCATTTTTCTGTACACGCCTCGCTCTTCAGGGAGGTAGCCAATTCGATCTTTCGCCGAGAGGGCTGTTGTTCCAAGTACATCAATCGAGCCGGAGTCCGCGTGGATGATTGACATAATCATGCGGATAGTTGTACTTTTGCCAGCTCCGTTAGGTCCGAGGAACCCACACAAAGACCCCTGGTCAATATTCAGATCAAGATGTTGAACTGCACGCGTTTCACCAAATGATTTGGAGACTTGTTGCAAAGTTATCGCTGAAGTCATTCTTTGTCTCGGAGTTCGACAATCTCTTTTGGGAGGACGAACAAATCTTCTCTCGCTTTGTTAAGAACGATGCTGTCAAGTTTTAAAATGATTGTGGTGTTGTCTCTGCTAAAGACAATGGTGTGAAAAAGAAGAAGGTCGTCAGTTCTTTCCCAATCACGAAAAAAGACATCAACCGTGACATCTTCCTTGTTCGTTCGCTCGACTGTGCGACGGCCTTTTGGGCGATGCGTTTGGGTTGAGAAGAAAGCGATTTGACCTTTCTCATTTACTTTTTCTATTTGCACTTTCCAGCAAAGTTCTCCATCAAACTCTTCCGTGCCTATGACTTTCATGTGTTGTAATTGTGTTGGAAGCATAGTGAACCACTCAAGCCAATTCATCTGTTGAACTTTTTGTGAAAGGCTCGCTGTATCTATGATTTCCCAAGAAATCTCATCATTCGCTCCAAGATTTTGTTCCCACGCTGTCGTGCCATCGGAACCAAAACGTGATTGACCAACACCGATGTACGTCATTGTTCCAAGTACTTTGCCACCTGAGTGTGTTGCAAGATCAATCTCAACAACTGGGCGTTCGTCGGGAAGACGCATTACGCCATGCAATTGAAATGACTGAAGTTTGTTGAGCTCTTTTCGACCGCCTATTGCTTGCACAGCCCGTGACAAAATTTGTTCAGGGGCGGGTGTTGCTTTTTCGCTAGGCACCTCTCTAGTGGAGGGTTGAGCGCAAAATGCGCTGCTTACGAGCAGGCACGTCAATAATACATGGGTGAGGTATCGTTTCACAGTTCGATATCGTAGCTGTTTTCTACCATACGTACCAATAAATCCCTTTATCCGTTTATCCGGATAAACGGTTGAAAGATTTTGACGTGTCGAGTACGCTTCACCAACAGATGCGATCTTCTCTTCTACATGCTATAGATTCTGGTGTCGTTGTTCTTGATGGAGCAATGGGTACAGCAGTGCAGGCACTCGATACGGACGTATTTCGAGATTATTTGGGGAGGGAAAATTGTACGGATTTATTGACTCGGAGTCGACCAGACATAGTTCGGTCGATTCATGATTCATTTTTGGCGGTCGGCGTTGATGCTGTTGAAACGAATACATTTGGTGCAAATAGATTGGTTCTTAGTGAATTTGATGATGAAGCAGCATCGTGGGCATACGAACTAAACGTTCAGTCTGCCCAAATTGCACGAGATGCATGCAACGCGGCGAGCGGAGACCGATACGTTCTTGGCTCAATGGGGCCAGGAACAAAATTAATCACACTTGGTCAAACAACTTGGGACACTATGTTGGACTCATATACCGAGCAAGCCATAGGTTTGCTCGAAGGTGGCGTCGATGCGTTTCTCATTGAAACATGTCAAGATGTCTTACAGGTGAAGTGTGCAATCAATGCATGTATGGATGCACTCGCGTCTTGCAGTAAGTCAACTGATGATGTTCCAATCATGGTAAGTATTACAATTGAAACAACGGGTTCGATGCTTGTTGGAAGTGACCTGCAAACAGTTGTGCATGCAATCTCACCGTATCCGATCGTGTCGCTCGGTTTAAATTGTGCGACGGGACCGGAGTTGATGGAGCCACACGTTGCATGGCTCAGTGAACATTGGGATGGCTATGTTTCTGTAGTGCCAAATGCTGGATTGCCCGAACTTGTTGATGGCTGTGCACATTTTCCACTGTCGGCGCATGCCTTTGGCGCTGCAATGAGACGTTTTGTTGAGCAGTACGGCGTGAACATCGTTGGCGGTTGTTGTGGTACGACTCCAAAACACCTTAGAGCATTTATTGATCAAAAACCAGTTATCCCAAAGCGTTCAATCAAGCCACTACCACCTTCAGCAACAAGTTTGTACACGCCAGTTGAGTTTAAACAAGACACATCAATTTTGATTGTTGCAGAACGAACAAATGCGAATGGTTCGCGAATGTTTAAACGGTTACTTGAAGAGGAACAGTGGGATGGTCTCGTTGATATGGCAAGAGAAGAACTTTCGGACGGCGCGCATGTGCTTGATGTTTGCGTTGACTATGTTGGGCGTGACGGTGTTGCCGATCTTGAAGAAATTGTAGGGCGACTCGTACAACAAGTGGACGCGCCGATTATGCTTGATTCAACAGATGCAAAAGCAATCGAAGCGGGTCTAAGGCGTGCGGGTGGTCGATGCATTGTGAACTCGATTAACCTCGAGGATGGCGAACAACGGCTTGATGCAATTTGCCCGTTGCTAAAAAGATATGCCGCTGCTGCAGTTTCACTTACCATTGATGAAAAGGGCATGGCAAAAACAGTCCATCGAAAAGTAGAGATTGCCAAGAGATTGCATGATTTATACACCCAAAAATGGGGCTTGCGTTCGTGCGACATGATGATAGATGTACTTACATTTACTATCGCAACAGGTATGGAAGCGGATAGAAGACTTGCTGTTGAAACCCTTGATGCAATCGAGATAATTGCAAAAGAATTTCCAGAGTGTGGCTTGGTGCTTGGCGTGTCAAACGTGAGTTTTGGTTTGAAGCCGCCTGCAAGAAAAGTGT
>CAYSYI010000011.1:0-60126 GCA_964435395.1 uncultured Isosphaeraceae bacterium | reverse complement strand
TTAATCAGAATGGTGGGCTTATTGGTGGGGGCTTAGATGATCGGTTTGATTTTCAGTTTTTGTCAGCGTCACTACTCGATGGAGGGGGCTTTGATTTGATTCCTGGAACATATCGAACACTTGGGAACGATGGTAACCATTACAACGACGCAATTAATGCTGGAAACAACTATTATTTCCCCGGCGATACGGCAAGAGGAAATGCACTTGCAGACAAACTCATTATTGCTTCGGATCACATGCCACTCCTTGCAGATTATCAAGTCCCCGCCGCACTTGGATGGAGTTGGAACCCCGCGGCCGACCGAGTGTTAGTTGGAGCGTCCGCGTTTGTTGAGTTTGAAATACGAAATGACGCGCCAGTGGTACATACGCTTGGCGCTGACGTGTTGCACGTTGATGTTGTAGCAACGGGTGATTTGTCAGGGAGCACTTCGGTTTCGGTTCCTGCCTTAGAAGATCCAACAATAGTTTCTTTACCCATCGATACTTCCGTTGCGGGAAATTGGGGCGCTGCAGTAACATTAACGTCAACAAGTCCTGAAACGCAAACAACCCCCGAAGTGGTGAAACTTGGTGGCGAGGTTATCGATCATGCAAACGCTTCGTTTGAATTTGCGAATGATGTTGACTGGTTGACACACGATGTTTCATTTGACGCAAATACGGGGGTGCAATCGTTTAATGTGTGGCTGTTTAATTACGGCTACGACGGTTCACAATCCTTGCTTGAAATTGATGATGTGACAACTCCCGAATTACCTATTGAATTTAATGGTTTATCTACAAATTTGGTTGGTTCGATTCCTGCGTTGATGGAGTTTTCGATTGATACGGATACTGTTACTCCAGATACGTATACGTCTTTCTTACCTATTTCATTTAGCGATGAAGATTTGGCAGGGGAACAAAACGGGATTTCGATGTTGACCGTTCGGGTTGAAGTTGTACCCGTTGAAGAGGATTGCGATGCGGATTTCGACAGTGACGGCGAAGTGGACGTGGCAGACATTCTGATACTCATTGGGGACTGGGATGGGACAAATCCAGAGCACGATCTCGACGGTAACGGCATTGTCGGTGTGGGCGATTTGCTGCTCCTGATAGCTGCCTGGGGTCCTTGCGCCTAATAAATTTGGCTCTGAGCCGAATTAATCGTGGCAAATTGCCTATTTTCTCTTTGCTTTAGACTCGTTTTGCTTTATTCTTGAGGCTGGTAGTTAGAACGAGAATCGTGTGCGAGGGGCACACATAACATTTTGGAGAAAGATATGCGAATTACAACAATGGTTAGTGCTGCAATCTCGACGTTTGTGCTGTCTATGGTTATGCCAGCAAGTGGAGATTTGTTAATCACAGGTGTTTATGACGGCCCACTTTCAGGTGGCACGCCAAAGGGAGTCGAGTTGTACGTCGTCAATGACATTCCAGATCTTAGTGTGTTTGGTCTAGGTTCCGCGAACAACGGTGGTGGTACCGATGGTCAAGAGTTTACTTTTCCTGCTGGTGCAGCAACTGCGGGTTCATTTATTTATGTTACTAGTAATGATGTGGCTTTTTTTGATTATTACGGATTTACACCAGACTATGTAAGCAGCTCAATGGGTATTAATGGTGATGATGCAATTGAATTGTTCCAAGCTGGTGCTGTAATAGATGTGTACGGAGACATTAACGTGGATGGCACCGGCACGCCTTGGGACCATCTCGATGGTTGGGCGTATCGCAATAACGGAAGCACTGCAAATGGTGGTGTATTCTCAGACATTGACTTTACATATAGTGGTACTAACGCTATCGATGGTTGCGTAACGAATGCAACATGTGCAAGTGTTATGCCAATTGGTACCTTTATGCTCGGAGGTGGAGGTCCTGCAACGTTTTACATTGACCAAGTTAATTTCGGCTTTTCTCCAGCACTTATTGAAGTGATGACAGGCGATACTATTGTTTGGACGTGGACCTCAGGCGTTCACACCGTGACTTCTGGAGATATCTGTATTCCAGACGGTTTGTTTGATGCACCTCTTACTACAAAAAGCAACACCTTCCAATGGGTTGTTCCTGCAGATGCCTCACCTTCAGTTCCGTATTTCTGTATTCCACACTGTGGGATGGGTATGGTTGGAGAAATTGTCGTACTCAACGCTTCTGGACCAGACGCCGATGGCGATGGCTGGGAAGACGCTGTTGACAACTGTCCAAATATTCCAAACCCAGGGCAAGAAGATTGCGATGGGAACGGAATTGGAGACGTGTGTGATGTAATTGTCGATTGCAATAATAATGGTGTTCCGGATGCATGTGAATCTTTTGCTGACTGTAATGGTAATGGTATTTCAGATGAATGTGATCTTGCAGATGGCACGCTCAATGACGCTAACCAAAATGGATATCCAGATGAATGCGAATTTCCAAGTGTTGCTGTGCAATTACAAGAAATTCGACTCGATCAACCAGGCGCAGACGCTGACGAGTACGCTGAAATTCATGGGTATGGCTCGCCAACGTTAGATGGTTTGTACTACATCGTTATAGGTGATGGTGCAGGTGCATCAGGTGTTGTCGAAAATGTGACTGATCTTTCTGGAATAACTATTCCAGCAAGTGGAACGTTGCTACTTGCAGAAGATGCAGACACGCTCGGTGCAGTTGCTGATGTCATTGTGTCCTTCAATTTTGAAAACAGTGACAACGTTACACATGTTCTCGTCATGAACTTCTATGGGTCTAATGGAGATGATTTAGATCTCGATGACGATGGAGTACTCGATGTAATGCCATGGACTGATATTGTTGATGGTGTTAGGATTATTGAAGATCCACTACTAGGCGAGCATACATATTTAGGTCTGGAAGAAATAGGGCCAACCGTTGATGGCTTCGTACCAGCGCATGTATATAGATACACAAGTGCTTGCGGAAACTTTGCTATGGGAACCTATGATCCACTCGACCCGTTATCAGCAGACACTCCTGGACTTGAAAATCCAGCTTGCCCAAGTAATTGTCCTGAAGATGTTGACGGTGATGGCACAGTCGCTGTGTCAGATATCCTGCTCTTAATTGGTGCTTGGGGTAGTGCTGATCCAGCGATGGATCTTGATGGCGATGGCAACGTCGGCGTTTCAGATTTGTTATTGATTATTGCTGCGTGGGGTGCCTGCTAAGGCAGGAATTAAGTTGGGTAACCAATAGAGAGGAGACCCTCACGCAACATAAGAACGACCCGCTAGCAATGGCGGGTCGTTTTTTTTGCGCCGGATCTGCGACGGGTCTGACCCCAGAAGTTTGCGCAGAAGTTTATGTGCACTGGCTTACCCACATTGATTTTTCGTACGCAAGTTGGTTTGTGTGGGACTGACCCCATTCTGCTAGGGTCAGACCCTTATTAGGTCGTGTTCCATCTAACGCAAAACAGCCAGCCGTCTTGAAAATGACCACTACGTTCTGCAGTTGTGGGTCAGACCCGTCGCAGTCCCGTCATAACAACTTGGAAGTTATCACGCCTTGCTCAGCTTGTTGGTTTGCACTATCCGCTACAATACTCGCTCCAAGAATCAGTGCCAAGCAACCAAAGGTGATGGTCGCTGTCTTGAAGTAGGGAATTACTCGGAAGAATCTGAGTGCAAGAAGTGCCCAGCATGCAACCCAGAAAATAACTCCAAGCGTCAGCCGAGCTTGAGTTGGTAGGGTAGCGTGCCAAAATGTGATCCGTTGTAGAATTGAGGTTGCGTCATTTGTTTCTTTTGTATTTGAAACAAGCGTTTCTGCGTATTCTAAATTCGTTGAGAGTCGGGCATCTGAAGGCATGTACATCTGAGAGGAACGATATGCAGCAATTGCATCTTCAATTTTGCCGGCTTGCAGTTGTGCATTTCCAAGGTTGTACCAAAGTTTTCCATTATCGATGCCATCATCAACGAGCAGTTGAAAGCGGTTTGCCGATCGCCGAAACAATTCCTTTGAAGCAACAGGGTCTGAAGTTTGAAGTTGAATTGCACTGTCGTATGAACCTTGTGCTTCACTAAGAACCGAAATTTGTTGTTCATGGGATAGGTGTAATTCAGCCGGAGAGGCCAACGCAAGAATACAAAAGAGAGTTGTAATAGAAATCATAAAATGTTCTCCACAAGCGAGTTCGCGTCTTGGGCAAGTGTGCTGTCAGTAAAGCCGCCAAACTGCGCAGCGTCACACCGTTTCAATAAGGACGTTATATCCTGTGAAATTGCTTTGTCTTTTTCAAGTGTTCTAAGTGCTTGTGCAATTTGTTGTACGTGCTCATTGTTCTTTGCACTTGCAACAGAACGAATAGTTTGTATGGCGTGCTTCTTCGAGATTTTTAAGAGAGAAGCGTCGCTCCTTGCTCTGCGTCGAATCAGAACGGTGCACCCAATAGAAGCAAAAAAAAGTGGTGGAAAAGCGATTATTGCAACAAGGGTCTTCGTCAATTCAGTTGTTTGTGATTCAAGCAGATCTGTCCCGATGTAGTTTGCAAGAATGCCACCATCAACATCAGTTAATTGCTGCTTTGATTCAACGGCCCGAGTTGCCGACCCCCCGACAAGGTCACTTGCTGAAACAGTTGCAACAGCATCTACAGTAATTGGAATAGCTTTAGTCCAGACAGTTTTGTACGATTCAGTTGCAGGGTCGAAACTGCTCATTGGAAGTGAAGGGATTTCAAAAACATCACTCGTTTTAGGTCTAATAGTTTGTGTAAATGTTTTTGTTCGTCCTTGAATTGTGCCGCCAAGTGGTTTATCTGGAACCTTGAATTGACTTGTTAATGCAGGGACGCGATCGAGTGAGGGCGCTGAGAGATAGTCTAAGTTTATTGGCCCTGAGGAGAGATCAGTGACTCGCATTGTAAGCGTGATTGGTTCTCCAACATTGACATGGGTTGGCTTAGCAACAATGCGAAAGTCTAATGATCCAACAGCTCCTGAGTACCAATCGGGTCGGTCTTTTTCAGGCGTGGTAAGCACAGTAATGGGTGGCATTTCTGCTTGGGCGCTGATGAGTTCCGATTGGTCAATCTTTAGTGACGAGCCGCTAAAAAAGCCGGTGCTTCGTTGTCTTGAAAGGGAAATAGGATACGTCGCGATGATTGAAATAGGATCAAAATGAAGTTGCCCAGTGGTTTCGGGCCACGTTGTTGCTTGGACAGAGTAGACATAGAAAGTTGCGGGTACGCCCTCTTCAGTAGTGCCTCGGATTGTTTGAACATTTGCTCTGCCATCTTGCAATGCTTCAGTAAAAATCCCAAACGAAGAACTGTTACTAAAAAGAGAAAACATGTCTCTAGCATCTAGTGTTATATTGAGTGTTTCATCTTTAAATTGTTCAACAAAAATTTGCAAAGTCAAATCAATTGGTTGTCCAAGATAGACTTCGCCAGTCGTGCCTTTTACTTGTACTTTAAGCGCTCCGCTTGTGGGGGTTTCTAGAACTTCAATGGTTTTCGGAACAGTTTGAAATGCTTTGCCATCTGCGATGAAAGTAATAGATGGAATTTCAAGAGTTCCAACTCGAAGGGGAGTAAGGTAGTACGTGAATGTGATTGTAGAACTTGATGTAACTTTTCCATTAATGAAGGTTGTTTGAGAGGAAGTTTCGGTTCCGGGTTTTCTGGAAATTGAAAAGCCGTCAATCTCTGGAATCGATGGCTCTCGATCTGTTTTAACATTTTGATATACAACAACGAGTTTCATCGGAATGCCTATGTACCCTTGGTTTTGAGGCATATCGACAAAGACTTCTTGCGCAAACAAGCTTGAGGAACAGAGAACTAACGTGAGTAGGATAGAGATGAAAAATTTCATTGAAATCACCAATCCTTTTCTACAGGAACTCTGTTTGCGGCTTTTTTCGCAGCAAGTGCTTTTCTTCGAAGCTGCTCTTTGTCGCGAATGAGTTGGAGGAGCCGATTCGCTTCATCCTCAGAGAGTCGTTCGCCTTCGTCCTTGATGTTGGTTGGCTTGCTTTTGGAGTCATTCATTTCTTCATTGTTTGTTTGTAGTTCGCCATCGTCTGGAACGTCTTGTTCTTCATCTTGGCCTTCTTGAGATTCGCTTTGGTCCTTTTCTTGTTGGTCCTGCTGACCATCTTTAGCATCGTTTTGCTCTTTAGATTCATCAGAATCTTGTTTGCTCTGATTATCTTGTGTTTCTTTTGAATCGCTCTGTTGTTCGTCCGAATCACCTTTTTGCTCATCCTGCTTGGATTCAGAGCCATCCTTAGATTCTTCAGACTTTTCACTATCTTTTTTGTCTTGCTGATCTTCAGACGAGCCGTCATCTTTCTGTTCTTGGTCTTCCTTTTGTTGATCTGCAGAGTCTTCGTTTTGTTCCTGCTCTTGCTGGTCATCTTGCTGTTGCTTCTCTTGCTCTTCTTCCATCTGCTCTTGCATTTGGTCCAACTGTTGCAACATTGACCAAGCGAGTTCACCATTTGCCCGAGCATCCATATCTGTAGAATCATGTGCAATTGCAGAACGATAACTTGATAATGCTTGTGAGATTTGTGCCTTGGCATCCTCAATGGCAATGATATCCTCGTCGCTCGGTGCTTCAGTTCCTGTGCCCTCGAGTGCCTGCAGTGTCTGTTGGTAGATTGAATTGCCTAGGTTGAATGCGCTGTATGTTTTAAGCGGCGTATCCTTTGACGTCGCCATCGCATTGTCAAAAGCTTTGGCAGCAATGTCATAGTCGCCTAGGTTGTAATGCGCGACGCCTCGATCGTAGAGAACTTCAGGAGAGGGGGATTTTTCAAGACGAATGTATTCGTCGAGTGAATCCGCTGCATCCTTCCAATTGCTTGAAGAGAGTTGGGTATTTGCAGATTCCAACAACGCTTGTGGCGAGGCGGAGAATGTAAGTGAAAGTAGTAGCGGAAGCATCATGTTGTCACCTCATACGTTCGCCTTGAAGTTCTGTTCTTGGAACGAAGTGAAAGCCACGAGTCTCCAAGTAATAGAAGAAGTGCAGGTATAACAAACCATTGAAAGCGTGGAATAAATTGTTCGAGTTTTACACTGTCAAAACTTTTTCCAGCGTCGGTAGCTATACGTTGCGCATAAATAGATGCAAGGTCAAGATTTGCCGTCCCTGCTGGAACAAAAGCTCCGCCTCCGGCGTCTGCAACTTTTGTGAGTTCTTCTGGGTTCATGATTGACCACACTTCTTTTCCTTGGTGGACAATGTATGCTGGTTGTCCAAAGCGAGTGGTTGGAATGCGTGCGCCTGTTATCGGGTCGCCAATCCCAACGGTGTACACATGTATGCCTGCAGCGGCTGCCTCTGCAGCGGCTTCTACTGGGAAACTTCCCATGTCCTCGCCATCGGTGAGCACAAGAATTGTTTTATGGTCTTGTACTTCGTCAGTAAAACTCTTCTTTGCAAGTCGAATGCCATCGCCTATTTTTGTCCCACCTCGTTTGACACTACGTGGAGAAATGTCATCAAGGGCAAGCCGAAGTGAACCATAGTCAAGAGTTAATGGAACAGTTACGGTGGCATCGCCAGCAACAGTTATGAGTCCAGCGCGATCACTGCCCATCACATCAAGAACATCGGTAATTGCAGTAATTGCACGTTGAAGTCGATTTGGTCGAACATCATCTGCAAGCATAGAGCGTGAAACGTCAAGTACAAAGTATGTGTCAATGCCTTTTTGTTCGACCTCTCGGTATCGAGTTCCCCACCGAGGATCTAAGAGCGAGAGTGCGAGTAGGCCGGCAACGATTGTGAGTGTGCCAATTCGAAATTTGCGACGACCATTTGAGCTTGACATAGAAAGCCGCTGCACAAGTTTTGGTGTTGCGATTCGGCGAAGAAGTTTGCTCCTTCTTGTATATCCCAAAATAAGAATTGCGCAAAGCGTAACGACAGCCCAGAAGAACAATGCATTGTTTGGATTATTAAATTGGATATCCATCAATCAAGAGTCCTGTAGTACGTAGAGCGAAGTATGACATCTGCAACAAAGAGTGCAAATGCAACTAGAAGAAGTGGAGGGAGCATAAAGCCGGCTAGGCGAACGCTTGTTACGGCCATGTCCACATGATTAACATACGTTCGTTGGGTTATTTCGGTGCGTTCCATTTCATCAATTGCAGCATAAATTTCTTCAAGTGATTCGGTGTCTGTCGCGCGGAAATACTTTCCGCCAGTTGTTGTCGCAATGGCTTCAAGTGTTTCTTCGTCAATCTCTACGCGTTGGTTTCGCATTGTTTCTCTTCCAAAGAGGTCGACCGATGGGAACGGCGCCCAGCCGTTTGTGCCTGCTCCAATCGTGTACACAGTAATGTCTAGCGCAGCTGCGATATCTGCCGCGGTTTGCGGATCAATATCACCCGCCGTATTTTCACCATCGGTCAACAAAATAATGACCTTGCTCTGGATTGAATTGCCTGAATCAGATTTTACTCGGTCATCGAGTGATGAAAGACGTTCGACGGCAAGGGCAATGGCGTCACCAATGGCAGTGCCATCTTCTCCTCGCTCAGTCACAATTCGAATGCTATTGAGTACATCTGTGACAAGAAACTCATGATCGAACGTCATTGGGCAATTGCTGTCAGCAAAGCCAGCAAAGGTAACAAGACCAATTAAATCTCCACTTCGTCCATCAAGGGATCCCATGCCCTGGATAAAATCGCCAGCAACTCTTCGAACGGCAGTAAGCCGATCGACGGAAGTTCCATCGATAGTAAAGTCGTGCGCGTTCATACTTGATGATCGATCAATCACAAGTTCGATTGCAACTCCGTCAGCGTTTTGCTGTGTGCGTTCGAATCTTTTTTGAGGTCGAGCGATGCAAACAATGAGAAGCGAAATTGCAAGTAGGCGAAGTAGCGATGGAATCCATCTTGTCCGACTTCGAATTGTTGTTGGAAGCAAGGAGAGATCGATGGCGTTCGAGTACCGAATGCCAGTTTTATAGGAGGAGCGTGTCCAGCGCCACCAAATGAATGGCAGGACGAGAAGTGCTAGTAAAAACCATGCTGAAGGCGAATGAAATGTCATGCGGCGACCTCCATAGGTGATGGTTCTTCTGATGGTATCGTGTTTGAAACAAATTGCTCAGCACGATCGATTGCATCATTCCACGTAGTTGCAGTCGGTTCAAAGCGTGCGAACTTGACAAGGTCTGCAGCTACGAGAAAATCTGCGAGTGCTTTGCGATCGCAGTGTTCGAGTTTCGGATTCTCTTTTTCAGCGATGAGAAACTCTCGCGTTGTTTGCCCAGTTGCTGCAATATGAAATCGTTCTTCTATATATGTTCGGACGATGTCGCTTACAGTCGTGTAGAAATCTTGTACTTCAAGTTCGGAGTTTCGTAATGTAAGCAGCGCAGCAGTCGCCTTAATATGTGGTGGGACAATGGGTTTGTTTCTCGAAAAGAATGTGCGAGTTGCCCAAAACAATACGAGGAGAAGAATGCCAGCGACGAGGACCGTTGGCCACCATTTTGAAGTTAAGAGTGGAACGCTATTGTGAATATCGCGAAGTTCCATGTCCTGCAGAGCATCACCAGCAATAGAAGTGACTTGCACAGGAATAGAATCTATTTTAATGCTTCCGGTTCTACCGTTAGCGTCTGCCCAATTAAGGGTGATCTCAGAAAGCGCAGTGACTGCTGCATCGAACGTGTCGAGTTGCAAGGACCAATACCACTTGCGACTGTCATCACTCGGGATATCAAGCAATGTTGACTGATTTGTGACAATAAACGAGCCAAAGGCATCATCGTCTGCGAGCGAAAGTTGCATGCCATCTCTTGCACTTGCTTCAATTCGAAGTTCGATGGAATCGCCAACGGTAAAGTCAGTTGGTTCGAGAGTTGCAATCACTGAAATGCCATCTTGAACAGTTTGCACTGTTGTCGTGCTCAGAGCAAGCGCACATAGTATGGAAGTAATAAAAGTCATGCGGTCTGTCTTCCCTCTCGTCTGCGAAAGAATTGACGTAGCGCATTCGTAAATGGCTCACCAGTTTGTGCATGTATTTGATCAACGTTGCATCGTCGCAATGTTTGCTCAACAGCGATTGTCCGTTCGATGGCTAGTTGCGACCACGCAAGGCGAACACGTTTGCTTGAGGAGTCGATGATGTGCATCTTCTTCGTTTCAGGATCAGTGACGCGCAGCAAACCGACATTTGGAAGTTCGTGTTCAGCCTTGTCGTCTGTGCGAACAGCAACGACATCATGCCGTCGGTTCGCAATTTGTAATGGTTTTTGCCAGTTTCGATCTTGCATGTCGGAAACAAGGAAGACGATGGCCCTTTTCTTTTGAACTTTATTTAAAAATTCAAGAGCTCCGCCGATGTCAGTGCCACTACCCTCAGGTTCAAGTGCAAGCAATTCACGAATCACGCGAAGTACGTGCTTTGATCCTTTTCGAGGAGGTATGTACGCTTCAATTCGATCTGAAAAACAGATGAGCCCGACCTTATCGTTGTTCCGAATTGCTGAGATTGAGAGGGTTGCGCAAATTTCAGCAACAAGTTCGTCTTTGAATTGTTTGTGCGTGCCAAAGTGTTGCGATTGACTCACATCAACGAGCAACATCACAGTAAGTTCGCGTTCTTCACGGAACAATTTAACGAAGGGCTCTCCAAAGCGAGCGGAAACGTTCCAGTCAATCGCGCGAACATCATCACCGATTTGATAGTGGCGAACTTCTTCAAACTCCATGCCCTTGCCCTTGAACGCGGAGTGGTATCCTCCTGCGAGCACATCATCAACGAGGCGAGAGGTTCGAAGTTCGATTCGCCGTACCTTTTTTAGAAGATCTTGGGGAATCATGTGTTGTTGTCCTACGGTACTGGAACGAATTCTAGAATTTTTGCGATAACATCGTCAGAAGTTTTGCCTTCTGCTTCTGCTTCATACGTTGTAGCAACTCGATGGCGGAGAACATCGTGCGCAAGGTCCTTGACATCTTGTGGTGTAACGTAGCCGCGGCCATCTAAAAATGCGTTTGCTTTTGCACACAACGTTAATGCGAGAGTTGCCCGTGGTGATGCGCCGTATTCGACAAATTCTGCGAGTTCTTCTGAAACTAGTTCAGGAGTACGGGTCATTTGAACGAGGTCAACAATGTAGTTAACAATTTGGTCATCGACGTATATTTGATCGACAAGTTTTCTTGCGTCCGAGATGGAATCTGGTTGCATGACACACTCAACAGTTGTGTTTTGCGAAGTAGTTGCCATTCGTTTCAGAATTTCGCGTTCTTCAACACATGTTGGGTAGTCCACAACAACTTTCATCATAAAGCGGTCAACTTGTGCTTCAGGAAGTGGATACGTTCCCTCTTGTTCAATTGGATTCATCGTTGCAAGCACAAGGAATGGATCTGGGAGTTTAAACGTGTCTGAGCCTATTGTCACTTGCCGTTCTTGCATTGCTTCAAGCAATGCAGATTGCACTTTCGCAGGTGCTCGGTTAATTTCATCAGCAAGAATGATGCTTGAAAAAATCGGTCCCTTGTTGACGACAAACTCTCCCTTGTCTTGACGGTACATAAGTGTGCCCGTCAAATCGGCAGGAAGAAGGTCGGGTGTAAATTGCAGCCGCTGAAAAGAGGTGTTAATCCCTTTTGCTAAGCTTGAAACAGCAAGGGTTTTTGCAAGCCCAGGGACGCCTTCGATTAGAAGATGTCCATTGGCGAGAAGACCGACAAACATGCGGTGTAGCAATGCATCTTGTCCAACAATGACAGCGTGCATGGAGTCTTGTAATTGTGTAAATGGCTCAGAAGCCGTATTAACACGTTCGCCGAGGGCTTGAATATCGGTATGTGTAGGATTAGTCATAGGAGTAGTTAAGTTCATAGGGACTCATACGCCCGTTATTTTACGGCGGTTCATCGAGGAGTGGAGTTTTTTTTCAAAAACCTCTACAATATATCTATGCATGAAGAAATACAGGTACAGGGATGTCTCGTTTCTCTCCATTGGCCAAAAGGAAATGCGGATGCAACATTAGCAGTCGATTTGACAAAGTTGCAACGGGCTAAGGCAGAGATTGAAGATGCATCGGGAGTGACACATCGCATCGAGGTGTGTGTGTGTTGGGACGCGGATTATCTTGTTGGCAAGGAAGTTGTTGCAAGAAATTGTGAAGAAGGCGTCGTGCTTACCGAGAAGTAGCGACGCTTTGCGATGGGTCTGACCCTAGCAGTCAACATTTTGTCCAGCTTCGAATACTTTTAATAGGGCCACAGAGGCGCAGAGAATGCGTTACTACCCACGTTCAACCAAACGGTCGATGAGGAAACTTGATTGTTCAAGGGCTTGCTCTGAGAAGTCGCCAAAGTGTTCGTGCACTTCAGCAAACACTTCTTTGAAACGCTTTCGGTCTTTTTCAAGAACGATTGTTCTCAGTTCATCACCAGCATCTTGAAGTGCGTTAAGAACTCGCGTTGTTTCCGGATTGTTCATCTGGATAGATGCGTACAAGTCCGCCGATTGAGCAAAATGTCTCGCAGCCATGAGCAATTCCATTAAGTAAATTGGTGAAGTGAACTCCAGCGTCCGGAGAACATCGACATCAAGTTTCTGAATCGTTCTCCCTAAAACTTCAGTCGTTTGATGAGTAAGAACTTGCACGATACCCATGGCTTCATCATGTTCTTGAGCGGTTGTGTTTAGTATTGATAATCCCCTCGCATGAAAAATATTGCAGAGCCACTCATGCCAATTGGCAGTATCACGTGCACAAACTACAGCAATTTTCTGCCCTTGGAGAGAGTGTACGCTTGGGCCAAATAGGGGGTGCGTTCCAATGACACTTCCTTCAAAATGCTTGAGCATCGTCTCAATCGGTTCCGTTTTTGATGATGTGACATCAAAGAGAAGGGCGTCCTTTTTGCAGTGTGGCCCAATTTCCTTGATAACATCTAACGTTGATGAAATTGGAACGGCGATTGCAATGACATCGGCTTCTTTTACTGCTTCGATGTTTGAGAAGTCGGTCTCAACGTCTGCAACAATGACGTGTTGACCAAAGTCACGGAAGACAGCGCAAAGCAATTGTCCCATGCCACCGTGTCCACCAAGAATTGCAATCGTTTTTGATTCCATCTTGATTGGCAACTCAGCACCAAGGGATGCTTGTCGATCGCGACTCGCCCAGAGGATGACTCGAAAGAGACTTTCAACGACTTCTGCACTCATGCCATTTTGTATGGCACGCTCTCCGCGGTCTGTGAGCAAACTTGCTTCTCGAGCGTAGTCGCGTATGCCAAAACCACTCGTTTTCTTCACCTGTGCGACTCGCTCAACAACAGCATTTCGTTGTGCTAGAAGGTCCAGAATCTGATGATCAATGCGGTCGATTTCGTCTCTGAGTGGAATCAGGGCATCTGGGGTCGAATAATGGTCGCTTTGTTGTTCCATTTTGATGCAGGAAAGGGTACCATCTTTACTTACCCTTAACTTAGGAATTGACAGAATGACCTCAACAACTTGTTGCCCAGTAACCGCATCCGATAGCCAATTTGTCCAAGACTTCATGGGGCAGGTTTCTGCTCGAAATCCACATGAGCCAGAGTTTTTACAAGCTGTGCACGAAGTCGTCTCATCACTTGAAGTCGTCATGGAGCGGCGTCCCCAATACGTCAGCGGAAATATCCTTAGCCGTATTGTTGAACCCGAACGAGCATTTCAGTTTCGAGTTCCATGGGTAAACGATGCAGGTGAAGTTGAAGTAAACCGTGGCTATAGAGTTGAATTTAATAGTGCGATTGGCCCCTACAAAGGTGGGCTTCGTTTTCACCCAAGCGTGAACCTAAGCATTTTAAAGTTTCTTGGATTTGAACAAGTATTCAAAAATAGTTTGACAACGCTTCCGATGGGTGGCGGTAAAGGTGGCTCGGACTTCAACCCTAAAGGCAAGAGTGATGGAGAAGTGATGCGTTTTTGCCAAGCATTTATGTCTGAACTCTTTAGGCATATTGGTCCAGACACAGATGTTCCTGCTGGTGACATTGGGGTTGGTGGTAGAGAAATTGGGTACTTGTTTGGCGAGTACAAAAAAATAACAAATACATTTGTCGGTATTCTTACCGGTCGTGGTCTTGAATGGGGCGGAAGTCTAATCAGGCCAGAGGCAACGGGGTATGGTTGTGTGTACTTTGCATCTGAAATGTTAGCTACGCGAAGTGACTCTATCGAAGGGAAAACGTGTCTAGTCTCCGGTTCAGGAAATGTCGCGCAGTACACTTGCGAAAAAATCAATGAACTCGGTGGGAAAGTTGTAACACTCTCAGATAGTTCAGGCTGGATTTATGATGGAGATGGTATTGATGCAACCAAACTTGCATGGGTTATGGATTTGAAAAATAAAAGGCGAGGACGAATTGGTGAATACGCTGAACAATTTCCAGACGCTGAGTTTCACGCTCGTGATGACGCTTTAGATCATAATCCAATGTGGGCAGTGCCAGCACAATGCGCCTTCCCATCAGCGACTCAAAATGAAGTGAATAGCGTTGACGCCACCAACATGCTTGAGAATGGAGTATTTGTTGTAAGTGAAGGTGCCAATATGCCAAGTACACCTGCGGCGCAAACATTGTTTGTTGATGCAGGCATCTTGTATGGTCCTGCTAAGGCTGCGAATGCTGGTGGCGTTGCAGTCTCAGGATTAGAAATGGCGCAAGCGAGTCAACGTCTGTTCTGGACACGAGAAGAAGTGGATTCAAAACTGAAACATATCATGGCGAATATTCACACACAATGTATTGATGCCTCTAAAGAATTTGGATGTGAAGGGAACTATCTTGATGGTTCTAATATTGCTGGATTTGTCAAAGTAGCCCAAGCAATGCTAGCTCAAGGCGTCGTATAAACAGAATAGATTTTTAGAGTTTTTTCTTTTAAATAACGTTATTCGTGCTATAATTACTCTCAGTGGTGGGGCCGTTGCATCTACAAAGGAGTGATGCAACAACTGAAAAAGTGATTTCGAATCGGCGCACAGTGCGTTGTGATTTAGTTAACTTACTTTTGTTAATTAAGATGAAGGTTTTGCTGAAGGAGCAATGTAACAATTGAAAACCATGACTATGACTATTGCATATGGTGATCGCGTAATACACCCCAAATTTCCTGAATGGGGAAGCGGTGCTGTGATTAAGGTGGAAAATACAGTGCAACAAGGTGAGCCGACGACTCGTGTAACGGTTCGTTTTTCAAGCGCTGGCTTAAAATCGTTCGTTGGTAATCATCTTCCACTTAATGTGCTTGAAGATGAGCATGCAATGCCCGGCGATCGTGATTGTGTTCGACCAGCAATTGCTGAAGTGGAAGATCTCGAACGCGCAGGTCTGACAGAAGCCGTTGAGCAAAAGTTAGTTGAAATTATGCACGCCATCCCTATGGCTTGTCGAGATCCTTTTAACACAGCAGAGCACCGGCTAAGAAGAACGTTGGAGTTGTATAAGTACGATATGAGTGGGCGGGGATTGATGGAATGGGCAATGGCTCAGACTGGGATGGATGATCCACTTACTCGGTTCAATCGCACAGAACTAGAAGTGTATTTTAAGCATTTTTCACAGGATTTAAACAACCACCTTTCGAAACTACTTTCTGAAATGCGAGATGAAACCTCAATGGTTCAGCAACTTGTTGATTCTTCCTCACTGCGTGCTAAGCGTGCAGTTGAGAAGATGAAGTAGCTTAATCGCTTCCGTTTTCTCCGAAGAAATACTCATCATTGCCCTCGTCTCTGCGAGTGCTATCTCTTCGAATCTGTTCGACGAGTTTGCGAAGATAAATGTTTTCTCTCCGTGTCGCTTCAAGGTCGAAGACCATGTATTTAATGCTGAGTCGGAGGTAGTCCAAGGAATCTTGTAGTTTGGAAACGGACTCTTCAATTTGGGAACGTTGTCCCTGATCGTTTCTACAGAGTTCTTCTAACTTGTCTCTGTGTTCAGTTGGAAGTGTCTGAAGTTGATCAATTAACCGACATATTCTCTCTTCAATATTTCGCTCGTTCATAGGATTCTCTCTGTTCTCTGTCAACTCTTGTGTAGTATTTGTGACATACGGTTGCCACATACACAAGATGCACATACTTGAGCCCCTGTCCACCAATAGTGCATAAATTGAGTCGATAACCATAAAAACAGCGATGCTCTCGGACGTTCTTTTCAGTCTGTATGGGTTACGGTCGTTTTTGAGTTCCCCGAGTTAAAAGAAACGCTTAAGACCCCAGAAAAAGGCGAGCAAAATAATGATGACAACAAAAACTAGGGCCCTCTGTTTGAAGGCACGCTGAGTTTTATTCTGGTGCACAGTTCCCCCTTGAAGCCACGTGTTACAGGAGGGGCATTGTTGCACATCGTCCCAAATCTCTTCCCCGCAATGTGGGCAATATCCTGTCTCGTGAGTGGAGAATCGTTCAATATCTTCTTGGCTTGGTCCTTCGTCGTGATGCATTGTAAAGAGGAGTTTGAAAGTGGGGTATTATTTTGGGCTACTCGTGAAAAACATTTGAAGTAATTGGTTCGCTCTATTTACATCGTAACAATTGAAGTTGTATGCGAGGGGGACTCGTCGGTTGAGCCAAGGGAGTGTTCCAAGCCCTTGCCATGATTTGTAGACAGAAAGGTTCTTCACTGTTCCTCGCATTCGTTTTGGTACAAACGGAACCCATCCTATTTCTGGCAATGCATATTCTCCCCAGACCATGTAGTAAGGGTCAACCTGTTTTGTTCCAACAGTATCGGCATTTGTAATGCCAACAATAGGTCTCGCGGGAATGCCTGCTGCACGCAACAGTGCAACGCATACGCAGACAAGATCAGCCGCTGTACCCTTGCCATTATTAGCAGCGTACAAGGCACCGTTCACATTGATGCCAGTTGTTACTTCAGTATCAAAATTGGAGTACAGTCCATCGCTCTTAATGTTGTTCAGGCAATATTTAATTATGCGCTTTGCAGCGATATGGACGGGCTCTTCATGTGGGTTGCCAAGTTTGTCGATTTCACTCTTAAATAGTGGGTTGTTAGATTCGATATACTTTGATGGCTCAAGATAGAGCGTGACGGTTTTGTCCCACTTTTCTGGCCAAGGCACTTTTGCAGCAAGAACTTCGTCAAGTTTGCTCGCATACGACATGGCATCAAACTGAATGGTGTACTTCTTTTCTGGGATACGTAGTTTCCATTGTCTGGCATCCTGTAACGTTTCAACTTTGAAGGGTATTTTTTTTGATTCAGGAGTACTCACAACAAGTGTGTCGAGGTTCACCTTGGACCAATTGGCTTGTGGTAGCAATGGCCATCCACTCGACCGTATTCTGCTCTGCACCCTAATTCGAACTTCGTAGATACGTGCATCACTTCGCGAAAGGGGAGGTTTTGGTGGATCGTTTGTAGGAGCTTCGGGAGCAACCATCCCTGTGGTGATTAGAATACATAGTGTAAAGAGAAACCGACCCCTTCGGAGGGGTCGGCGTCGTGTAAACTTTTGAGTTGTAATCAAGTACATGTTGCTTCGCAGAAGCGTTTACTTCATTGGTTCTTCAATCGTATCAATGGTCGCAGTTGTTTCGTTTGTTGAGGGTGCTCCCCACACAACGGCTTCTGCAGCAGGGCGAAGGTAAATTTCAACACGCCGATTTTCTTTTGTGCCATCTGGTTGATTTTGTACAAGTGGTCGATATTCACCATAGCCAGAAATTTCAAAGCGTGCTGGATCTACACCATTACTCGATAACGTCTTTGCAACACTTACTGCGCGAGCTGTCGAAAGTTCCCAATTTGTTGGGTACCGTTGAGCGGAAGTTGTGGGTTGAATGTTGTCGGTATGTCCCATGACAACAATTTCGAAATCAACAGCGTCTGGTGAGTTTAAAATTGTGGCGACTCGACTGATTAAATCAGTTGCGCCCTTTTTCATTGTTGCTCGTCCACTTGAGAATGTAAAGTCGCTACCAAAGCGAATCATTCCTGATTCAGCGTTAAACCAGATATCATCTGGATACGAGGCTGCAAGAGCGGCAAGTTGCCGTTGCGTTGCAATTGGAAGGGGGCCGAATTTTATATCTGTCACAGTTGTGAGGAGCGTGTTGTTTTCAGCATCAATAGCGTCAAGTTCATTTGCAAGAAGGTCGTATTGATCTTGAAGTTCGTTTAAGTTCGCGACTGTTTGATCGAGTTGCCGATCGCGGTTCGCTAAGGCGTTCGATGCAGTATCGCGTTCTGTTTGGGCGATACCTAGTTGTTCTTGAAGCGAAAGTGTTGCGGTTCGGGCTGTGTCATATCGATCATGTCGAACGCAGCCAGTTGTTGCAATACCAATGAGCGTGACAACGCTTGTAGTGAATAGTGTTTTGTGCATGGTGGGAATCCTCCTCTGTTGACTCAAAAAATATCGGGATCCGTCCCGACTTCATGTACAGTGTAGCAATCCTCGCGTAGAGGAATAGCCATTGGGACACAGAATGCCTAGAAAACTTGTACATTCCACAGCCATTGTTGACCATCGAGGGGTGCTTGCCTCGCCCGGAGCACTCCTTTTAGATGGCGAAACCATCGTAGCAGCTGGTACTCCACAGGAAATTGGGAAGCCGGAAGATGCAAGGTTTACCCAAATTGACAAAATAGTCACGCCTAGTTTTGTGAATACGCATACGCATTTGGACTTGAGTGGTGTTGGAACTGTTCCTCCAAGAGACTCATTTTGTTCATGGATTGAAGAGGTTGTACTTCCGATTCGTCGTGATGAAGCTTCAATTTCAAGTTCTGTGTTGCACGGGATAGAATTGGTTTCCAAGGGTGGCTCGTCCATCGTTGGCGATATTTCTGGTACGAGAGAGGCCGCTGAAATTGTGCAGGCTTCAAGATTGGTTGCAACTACATTTCTCGAGTTGCTTGGTACAGGAGCGAAACAACAAGCATGTATTGAACAAATTCGACAGTTGCCAAAGGAGTATGGAGTTGAACCGCATGCACCCTATTCTTGCGGTTTGGATGTATTTCGAGAGGCATTTGCTAGTGGCCGACCGATCGCGTTGCATTTGGCAGAGACGAAGCAGGAAGTGGAGTTTGCCAGATGTCGCACAGGAGAGATAGCAGATTTTGTGCGGCGGATGGGTGTGTGGGATGAAGAAGAAGAAGCATGGGGTGGACATCCTGTTGATAGTATTCTTGATCTTGTTGAGAATGCGCAATGTATCGCAGCGCATCTCAATTACATTGAAGAAGCACATTTGCAACGACTTGCTGCATCAAACATAACGGTAGCGTATTGTCCAAGGGCGAGCGATTACTTTGGCCATAGAGGACATCGTTGGCAAGACATGCTTGAAGTTGGAATCAATGTTGCTCTTGGGACAGATTCGTTGCTCTGTCTCAATACAGAGGACAGAATCAGTATTCTCGATGAGATGCGGCATTTGTATGCAAGAGATCGTGCTAATCCGCTCCATCTTCTAACGATGGGAACAATCAATGGCGCGAAAGGTTTGGGTGTTGAGCCGAGTCTGGTAACTCTGGAACTTGGAGCAACAGCAGGGCTCCTAGCATTTGACTCTTGTGGCGCCGACCCATTTTCTGACATCTTTGAAGCAACCACCATGCCGGCGTGGCTTGCGTCTGACCTTGACAAATAAACTCCTCTGAGGAATCTATTGGCTCTGAGCTAATTAAAAACTGGCATTTTGCGTCAAAAAAAGGCCGCTATGTGGCACAATCGTATATTTCGCCGATATGATTGCCACTTCAGATGAGTCAACAAACGCTTCACATACCATTTGATTGGGCAACGATTGCTCGGGGCACACCGTATGCACCCGCAGCATTCGCTTTTGTGCAGGATGGTCTTGGCTATACCTCTGAACTTTTTACAAGCCGTGATTTTGATACGTATGAACTTGAGGAGTTTGATCGGCATGTGACAGGGCAGCAGTTGTGTATGGGTTTGCGGGATTTTGCAATTGATCGATATGGCATGCTTGCTCCAGTAGTACTCAAGAGTTGGGGAGTTCATAGGACCGAAGATTTTGGAGCCATCGTATTTAGGATGGTTGAGTTAGAGTTATTACGAACAAGCCCTCAAGATTCCGAAGAAGATTTTCGAGCGATTTTTCAATTTGATGAAGTTTTCCATGAACGAGACTTGGTGGATTGCATCGGCTCAAACCAGTAAGGCAATTCGCTCATGGCAAGCGACTCTGAAAAGCAAACGTATCACGACATAACAAAGTTGCACTTGTGGCAAATTCAGTGGGTGCGGGATTTGTTTTTGCTTCTTATTGTGCTCTGTGCGATTTGGCTTGGCTACGCAATGCGAGATATTACGATTCCTCTACTCGTTGCGCTTCTCCTTGCGTATTTGTTCGAACCACTCATTTCATGCTTAGCAGAGCATTCCAAATTCCCCCTTGGAAGAATACCAATAATTTCAGGAATACTACTTCTCTTATCAGCAGGTTTGCTGATTGTTCTTGCAGTCACAGTTCCGCTCGTGATTTCCCAGACCTCTTCACTTATCCATGAAGTGCAAGATGGACATTTGCGAACGAAACTCGAACAACTCAACAGTAAGTTTGCTCCTGAAGACATTCGAGAAGAAGTTAGCCAGTCGCTGACGTTCCTGCCTTCAGGTATTGCTCCTACGAGTAGCGAGAGTGGAGCTGAAGTTACAACGCAACCGAATCCAGACTTGTTCGTACTCGCAAAAACAACAGGCGGAGTAGCACTTGGACTTGCAGGCAAAGTTCTTAGTTTTGTCATATTGATAGTCTTAATTCCGTTCTACTTTTTCTTTTTCAGTTTGTGGTTCCCTAAAGTCGTGGAGTTCGCAAAGGGAATTGTGCCCGACCGCGGCAAGAACAACACCATGAAACTCTTGCAAAAGATGGATGCTGCGGTCGCTGGCTTTGTGCGTGGTAGAATTGTGATTGCGTTTATCATGGCAGTATTGCTTGCAATCGGTTGGCTGATTGTTGGCGTTCCATATGCAATTTTGCTCGGTATCGGAGTTGGTATTTTGTGCTCCGTTCCTTTTTTAGGTCTCGTTGGTATTCCAATCTCGATTGGCTTGTTATTTTTAGACCAACTTGGTGTCCCCGAAGCGCAACGCATGGTGTGGTGGGGAATATTGCTCTGGCCAACGTTAGTCTTCGGAATTGTGCAAGCGCTTGACGGTTGGTTACTCACGCCACTCATTGCTGGAAAGGCGACGAACCTTGATCCTGTAACAATTTTTGTCGCAGTACTTGCTGGAGGAAGTGTGCTTGGTGCGTATGGCATGCTGCTCGCGATTCCTGTTGCTGCCTGCATAAAAATTCTTATTCAGGATAGATTGCTTCCCAAAATACATGCATGGACTCGTGGTGAAGCGGACGACCCGCTTCCATTCGACGATTAATTTGACCGAGGTTGTATTTAGTTAAACAGCCCCACTTTGCAGCAGGGCTGTTTTGTTGATGAGTATTCGAATGCCACTATTTAGAGAAAATTATTCTGCAAGGAAGGACTGCAAGTTCGACAAATCACTGTTGCCTGTTGCTCCCTTTGACATGCTTTGCACATTCCAGTGACAAGGCGAAGCGCTCTGTTGAACGGGCAAGTAGAACCAAGTGTTTGCCTGAACATGTACCGCATGAGATGAGAGGTTCGCATTGCGTTGAAGCCATAATTTCCCAAAATTGCTTGTCAATGTCATGTGAGCACTACCTTTTGCTCTGGCTCCTGGTGCTGTGCCGAGTTTGTTCCAGCGTGGTGCGCCTTTTGCGAACCAAAGTCGAATGTCAAGCATGCTTCCAAAGAATGTTTTTGGAGCAACGTTGATGTGCATGGTATCGTAGGATTGTCCAAACTTTGTTGTCCAAGGGATGTACCCAGCGATGATAAGATCACTGCGTTCATCAGCGCCGAGGTCTACTGCATCAACGAGTCGTTCGTTTCCGTAGCCCTCGCCGTCAAAGTCGAAGATCTCCATGCCGCATGGGCTTATAGGTTCGACAGTTGTTCCGTTCTCAACAAAGAGCTCATTGGTGCCCATGTCTTCTACGAGCGTTTCAGGCAGAAGACGGTAATCACCATGGTAAGAGTTAACAAAAGTATCAAACAATGTTAGTGAGCCTGACCAAAACCATGTGCTTGGAAGTAAACCTACTACTTTATTCGGGTTTTGTGTAACGAATGCACAATTTTTAACGTCCGTGCTATCAGTCCCTTGGAGGTCAAGAAGTGAGTTAAACAGAATGATGTTGTTGATCAGTGCAGGTTCAGCAACTCCCTTCCCGTCGTATGGGCCGTTGTATGGGTCAAGTAATATTTTCGTGTCATCAAGAATACCGATTGTGTTTTCCACGATTGTGTTGTTTACTATTTTTGGATTGTGGTGTGGGTACATTTGCTCGCCGTAATGCCAGATTGCGTACATGCGTATTCCATTGACATTGTCAGTTATGAAGCAGTTCGAGATGGTTGCCCCAATTGGGTCAAATTCACTATCCATATTAATTGCGCTGTATCCTCGTCTGAGTGTTATGCTGTCAACATACGTTTCATCGAATGAACCCTGTGGCCCCTGTAACCAAGGACGAAAATTGATGAGATCAGAATTGTAGGATTCACCATCAAGAACGGTGTTCATTGCACTTGTTCCTTGAATCGAAACATCTAATTCCATGTTGATAGGAAAATATTCTCCATTCGTGCTTGGTGAATACGTACCAGGAAGCAATACGACTACTGCAGGTATATGTAAACTAGCTTCCCAGATTGCATTTTGGATATTGAGAAAGGGTTCTTTCATTGTTCCAGGGTTTGAATTGTTTCCAATGGCAAGGTCTGGGCTGACGTACACCGTGTTGCATAGAGGTAGGGGGCCTGTAGGTTCAGCGCTACCAAATGGTGTGGTTCTTGCTGATGCTACAGTTGCCATAGCCAGCATGGTGAGCATTGTTGCTCGTATTGTGTTTACGTTTTTCATGAGAGGATCTCCTTTCGCATTTCTGTGTAAGGCAACAGGCACGTTGCATTGTCGCCACAGTTGCAGGCGATAACCTCCCCAACTATCCGCAATTATTTATCGTCGTTTACGTTGTTTGAAACGTTTTTTGTGACTTTGGGTTTTTGTGGAACCACGGCCACCGAGTCCCGCTAATGCTGAAGGATCAAGGTCTCCACCGGCGTTTTGCATGGCTGCCATCTTGTCCGCCATGCCACCACCTGCCATCTGTTTTGACATCTTCTTCATCATTTGAAATTGTTTTACAAAACGATTTACTTCAGTGTTATTGGTTCCTGAGCCAACAGCAATTCGTTTGATGCGACTCTTTCCTAGGAGCGAAATATCCTTGCGTTCTTTTTTCGTCATCGAACTTGCAATCGCTTCGATGCGATCAAACTGATTGTCATCGACTTGTATGTTTTTCATTGCAGAACCGATACCAGGAATCATTCCGAGAATATGTTTCATTGGTCCCATCCGGCGGATTGACTTTAGCTGTTTGATGAAATCATCGACAGTCATTTTTCCACTGGCCATTTTGTCGGCAAGTTTCATCGCGTCTTCTTCAGAAATTTCTTCTTGTGCTTTTTCTACAAGAGAAACAACGTCGCCCATGCCCAAAATGCGGCTGGCAATTCGGTCTGGATGGAACTCCTCAAAGGCATCAAAGCGTTCGCCTGTGCCAATAAATTTAATCGCAACACCCGTCACTTGTTTAACCGAAAGAGCGGCGCCGCCTCGAGTGTCAGAATCAAATTTCGTCAGAATGACGCCATCGACCGAGAGTTGCTCGTGAAAAGTGCCTGCGGCATTGACGGCGTCTTGGCCAATCATTGCATCGACAATGAGATAAACTTGATGTGGTTGCGTTGTGTTCTTTACACCCCGCAGCTCCTTCATTAATTCATCGTCGATATGCAGACGACCTGCTGTATCGAGAATGACAACATCTGCCTTATCTTTTTTTGCTTGCTTTACTCCGCGTTTGCATACACCAACCGCTACACCAGTCGCTGTTCCATACTCGCCACATTTTTCTGGTTCGCTATAGCATGAAACATGCCCAACACCTTTTCCGTTGGTTTCAACATCGTTGGCAACAACCTCAAGTTGTTCCACAGCTGCAGGGCGTTGAAGGTCAGCTGCAACAAGGGTTACATTTTTGCCCTTGCTCTTTAAGTACGCAGCTAGTTTCCCGCATGTTGTTGTTTTCCCCGACCCCTGAAGACCGCACATCATGATGATTGTCGGGCCTGGATCGACAAGCATGATGTGACTATCGACCGGTCCCATGACATCAATAAGCCGCTGGTTGACGATGCCAATCATTTCCTCGCCTGGTTTTAGGGAGGTCGTGACGTGTGCACCAAGAGCATCGTTGATGACAGTCTCACAAAAATGCGAGACAACATCAACATGTACATCAGCTTCAAGCAATGCTCGGCGAACATCCTCCATTGCCTCGCGGACATTGGATTCGCTGATTTTTCCTCGACCCGAGAGGTTTCGAATCGAAGAGGTAAGTTTGTTTGAGAGACTTTCAAACATAGTGTTTGTTCATTCTATCATTTGCGGCGAAGCCAAGTTTGTAATTGATCGTGTTCAAGAGAATTGATGCAATTTTTTGGTGTTGCCCAGCCCCGTCGAGCAGTGAGTATGCCATAGCGTAATTGTTCGAAATCCTCAGGGCGATGCGCATCCGTATTAATCGCAAGTGGGGCGTTTCCATCGCAGCATGCTCGAACGTGTGAGTCTCGTAAATCGAGACGATAGCTGTTCGCATTTAATTCAAGTGCAGTTTGATGCTCGGCTGCTGCAGCAACGATCGTTGGGATGTCTAGCTCGAGCCCCTTGCGCTTATTGATTATCCGACCTGTTGGGTGTCCGATGATGTGTACGAGGGGGTGCTCAATTGCCGCAAGAATACGCTTGGTCGCTTCTGCAGTTGATTGATTAAGTGCAGCGTGTGGTGATGCAACAACGATGTCAAGCAGAGCGAGAAGCTCATCGTCATAGTCAAGCGTTCCATTAGGCAAAATGTCTACTTCGCTTCCTGCAAGAATTGTGATGTCTGGCATGGCATCGTTTGTCTTATGAATAGTTTTGATATGCTCGCGGAGTCGATGTGGCTTGAGCCCGTTCGCTTGGCCTTGCGATTGACTATGGTCTGTCACCGCTATGGTGTGATACCCGCGGGCTATCGCGTATGTTGCAAGTTCTTCAATCGACATGTGCCCATCACTTGCTGTTGTGTGACAGTGCAAGTCGCATAGGATGTCATGCACTGAAATCAATGGTGGGGTCGCTGCAATAGAGAACTCGCCTCGGTCTTCACGAATTTCAGGTGGAATCCAAGGCATTCCAAGATCTTCGTACATTTCTTCTTCTGTTTTTCTCTTGTTTGATGGCTCAAGCGAATATTCATTGAGTTTCTTCCCTTGCTTAATCGCTCGTTCGCGAAGCACAATGTTGTGTTCCTTGCTACCAGTGAAATACAGAAGTGCTGCACCGAATGCTTCTTCATCAACAATGCGAAGGTCAACTTGTGTTCCTGATTCGAGGCGGACGCTGCACTTTGTTGCGCCTTGAGCTTGAATATTAGACACGCCGTCCATTTCGCAAAACGTGTCGGCAAGTACTTCAGGTTTCATTGTACTTGCAAGAATGTCAATATCACCAATCGTTTCTTTGCCACGGCGAAGTGAGCCAGCATACGTACAGTTTGTGATTCCATCGCATTTGCCAAGCAGATCAATAATGGATTCCGCGAGGGGCATCGCAACACCAAGCCGAGTTCGGTTGCCTTGCGTTTCAATAAATGCGAGGGCTTCAGTAATATTTTGAATAGTTTTCTTGCCCATTCGTGGAAGCGTATTGAGATGACCTTCGTCAATTGCTGTTCGTAGCGTTGCAATGTCAATGACATCTGCTTCTTTCCAAAGTTGGCGAACAGTTTTTGGGCCAATGCCTTGAACATTCATGACATCTAGCAAACCAGAGGGAATCGAAGTTCGCAATTGTTCAAACTCTTCCATCTTACCTGTGTCAAGATAATTTTTTATTTTTGATGCGCTGCTTTTTCCAACCCCTTGAATTGAAGAGAGGTCTTGGATAGTTGCAACATTTTCAACCAAATCATCAAGCGCACGGGCAACCTTGTTGTTGGCATTTACTTTGAATGCATTCTCGCCTTTGATTTCAAGAATGGTTGCCATCGTGTAAAAAATCTTGGCTAGATCAGTATTTGTAGACATTACGCGACATCTCCTAGACCAAGGGCTTCGCCGTGCGCTCGAAGGAGCCTGGCTTTAAGGAGTGGGGATTCAGAGATTGTTGGGTCTCGTTGTATCCAGTCGCTTGCAATTCTTCGAGCGAGTCGAAGTAAATCAAAGTCTCTTGGTAAGCGTGCGACAATAAACGGGGCGATGCCACTCTGTTTTGCACCAAAGAGTTCTCCTGGGCCTCGGATTTCTAAATCACGTTCAGCAATGACAAAGCCATCTGTGGTTTTGACAATGGCATCGAGTCGTAACGAAGCGTCTTCAGTCACTGGGTTCGCAATAAGTGCGCAGACACCCGGTAGAGCGCCTCTGCCAACACGCCCTCGTAATTGATGAAGTTGAGCAAGCCCAAACCGATCTGCGTGTTCAATGACTATCATTGTTGCGTTTGAAACATCAACGCCAACTTCAATGACTGTTGTTGCAACAAGAACATCAATGTTCCCATCCCGAAAGCCTTGCATTGTTTCTTCTCGCTCTGAAGAACTCATGCGACCATGAACAACTTCGACAATTGATCCCCGCAAAAAACCCTCTCGTAGTGAATCTGCATGTCCAGTTGCTGATTTAAGCCCAGACTCTGTTTCTTCAACAAGTGGGACTACGACGTAGCCTTGTTGCCCTTGTGCAACGAGCGATTGTAAATAGTCGTATGCTTTTTTTGCATCGTCCGGTTGAACCAGTTTTGTTGTAATAGGGGAGCGCCCTGGAGGCATCTCCCGGATTGTCGAAACGTCAAGGTCTCCAAAAATAGTGAGAGAAAGTGTTCGAGGAATAGGTGTCGCAGTCATCACAAGCGTGTGTGGCATGGCAGTGGCATCGTCCGCTTTGTTTCGGAGTGTTGCTCGTTGATGTACACCAAAGCGATGCTGTTCATCAGTAATAGTGACAGCGATGTTTGAAAACACGACATCTTCGGTAAGAAGTGCGTGGGTTCCAACGACGATGTCAATCTCTCCGTTTTTAATTTTTTCTAGAATGTGTGTTCGCTCACTTGCGCGCAGTGAACTTGTGAGAAGCGCGGTGTTCACTTTCGTGCCTTCAAGTAATTGAGTAATTGTGAGGTAATGTTGCTCGGCGAGTAACTCGGTTGGTGCCATCATCGCTGCTTGCGCGTTGCATGTGACCGCCATGAGCATGGCATGCAGAGCAACAACAGTTTTTCCTGAGCCGACATCGCCTTGTAACAAACGGTTCATCGGTGTGGATGAAGACATATCATTGGCAATTTCTTCGATGACAGTATCTTGTGACTCCGTTAGCGTAAACGGAATGCGTGATGCAATGCGTTCTTTGATTTCACAATCCCATCGTAATTTTGGGGCGTGCATCGTGTCGCGACGGTGGTGGCGCTTTACCATCACGCCAAGTTGAAGCAAAAACAATTCATCAAATGCAATCCGTCGCCTTCCTGCTTTTGCTTCTTCTTCAGTTGTTGGTCGGTGAGACAACGCGTACGCTTTAGCGAGTTCTGGCATTGCCAATTCTTTGCGTAATGAATCTGGAAGATGGTCTTCTATTTCTACGATTGCCTCATCTAAAACACTTTCAATGAGTCGTGCAATCACGGTTGAGGAGATGCGATCGTTACTCGAATAGACAGGGCGAAGATCCCCACTGACAAGTTCAACGCTTTCGTCCTCTTGAACCTCTTCCCACCTTGGATTATTCATTTGCAACGTGTCTTTGTGCCTTGAAAGAGCGCCATGTAATCGAATGTGCATATCTGGATGAAGTGACTTTGCAATCCATGGCTGATTAAACCAGTTGACTTGCATTGTTCCTGTTTCATCTTCGACGTTTGTTTCGATGCGACTTCGTTTACCTCGGCGCCAGCTAGGTTTTACTTTTGCAAGGGTGACTTCGATGGTGACTAGTTCACTTGTGCGGTCTTGTTCACCAAGCAGTGCGTTCGCCTCTTTTATTGTCATGCTTCCGTGGTGCGTTTCGTATCGCATTGGAAGGTGCTTGATGAGATCAGCAACCGTGATGATGCCTAAATCCCGTAGTGCTTCTGCCCGATCGAATGGAACGGTAGGTAAGTCGGAAACTACTATCCGAAGCATGTTTTTTTCGCTAGTGTCTTGCATAGCCCCACGAACAGGATACCATCCTTAACGTGACAGATTTGTTTTCTCAACAAGAAACCCGCGCCAAGGCAATAAAGCCTATTTCTGTCTCGGAGGTGAGTAAGAAAATCCAAGAAGTGCTTGATGGAAGGATTGGCAAGGTTGCGGTCATCGGTCAGGTAAACAGCCCGAAACTTGGTCATCATTGGTACTTTACATTGTCTGACGGCGACTCAAAAATCGATTGTGCCATGTGGGCATCCAAAGTTTCCGCGAATGGAAAGGGAAAACTTCAGGAGTGGAAACCAAAGCAGGGCGATAAAGTTGTCATTCACGGAACTGTTGGTCATTATGCAAAATTTGGGAAGACACAAATTTATGTTGACCGAATTGCACCTGAGGGTGAAGAAAAGGGAGCATTGCAACTTCAATATGAAGCTTTGCTCAAAGAGTTTCGAGAAGCTGGCTGGTTTGATGAAGAACACAAGAAACCACTTCCTAAGTATCCTCAAAGAATCGCAGTGATTACAAGTGCAGCGTCAGCTGCGGTGCAAGATGTCATCGAAACGACAAGAAGAAGAATGCCGTCGGTTGAATTGCTGATCATCAATGTCGCTGTGCAGGGTGATGCTGCTGCGACTGCAGTGGAAGTGGCAATACAGCGAGTCGATGCGAGCGCGCAATCGATGGGGATTGATGCAATTATTGTGACTCGCGGTGGAGGAGGACTCGAAGAATTATGGTCCTTTAATGACAAAGGCGTTGTTGAAGCTGCTTTTCATTGTCAAACACCACTCGTTGCGGCGATTGGTCATGAATCAGATACATCAATTATTGAACTTGTCGCTGACCATCGCGCCTCAACGCCAACACAAGCGGCAATGGTGCTTGTCCCTGACCGCGATGAATTATTGCAGATGGTTGAGCATGGCAATGTTCGATTGTCGAGCGTTACTGCTCGGTGTCTTGAGCGGATGGTCTCGTCACTTTTGCATGTTGAGCGAAGAGTTCAGGTTTCTGTAACTTCTTTTTTACATTGTTTGACGGAAAGTGTTTCTAACCGCGCGACAGTGCTTGCAGCAAAGCGCCCGCATGCACTCGTGCAAGCAAGACAGAAACGAGTGTTGCTTTTAGAATCGTCTCTATTAACAGCTTCAACTAAGAAATTGACGATTGAAAACCATAGAATCGGTTCACTTGAATCTCGGTTGGAATCAATCGGACCTCTCGAAGTGCTTCGCCGAGGATTCTCGTTAACGCAAGATTCTTCGGGAAAAATCGTTCGATCAAGCAAGAATGTGAAAGAAGGCGATCAAATTCGAACAGTTCTCGCTGACGGAGCCATCAAGTCCAAGGTAGAGTGCTCAACATGAGTGAAAAAGATTTGCCAAAACCAGACAAGATGACCTTTGAGCAAGCATCGAAAGAACTTGACGAAATTGTGAAGCGTATCGAAGAAGGTGAAGAAGATTTAGAGACGATGATGGAAGAACATAAGCGAGGGCAACTCCTTGTGAAACGATGCAAAGAACTTCTTGAAACTGCTCAGCAACAAATACAAACTATGGAATCGAAAGACTTAACATAATTCCAACTTGGGAAAGGACTCCCGACTTTTGCTTCTAGCTACGCAATCAACAATTGACCAACTACTCTTAAAAGCATCACTGTTTGAACATCTTCCTGCTGCTCTCTTTGTTTTTGTGCTTGGTGCTTGCGTCGGTAGTTTTTTAAACGTTGTGAACTATCGTTTACCCAGAAACATTAGGCTGCTCATTCCTCCTAGCAGTTGTCCATCGTGCGAACACCGCCTTCGTTTCTTTCGGGAGAATGTCCCAATTATTGGCTGGTTTGCAATTCGTGGTAAGTGTAGATATTGCAAGGCGCCAGTTTCATTTGAGTATCCATTCATCGAACTGCTCACGGCAATTCTCTTTGTATTCTGTTATGTGCTGTGTTACTGGGTACCATCTTCAACTCCTTTTTTGGGGGAGATTTTTGGTCCATGGTGGCACGACAATGGAATCATTCGCACGTTGCCTACGTTCATCGCATTGCTTGTACTCGTTGGTGGTTTGCTCACCATGACAATCATTGATGCAAGAACATTTACTATTCCAATACAAATCCCAATCTTTATGACAGTTGTTGCTTTTCTTGCCGCACTCTCCCAACCATGGTTGCAGGTCCGTCATACGCCAGTGCAAGTGTGGCCATATCCATTGATTGATTGGACGTGGGCATCCGCTGCATTTTTTGGAATGAGTGGAGTGCTGTTGTCAATGCTTATGTTAAAACTCGGTGTGTTGAAGTATAGTTTTGCAGATTACGATGAGTATGTGAAAGAAGATGAAGTGCTTGCGGAGTACCCGCACGCTCGACGTGAGATGCTCAGGGAAATCATTTTTCTTCTTCCTATAGTTATTGGATTTGTCATTGGATGGATGCTCGGCTATGAAAAGGGAGTGCCATCGCTCGCGGTACAGGGCATTGCGGGGAGTATGCTCGGGTATCTTGTTGGAGGTGGACTTGTCTGGTGCGTCCGAATTTTGGGTACGCTTGGCTTTGGGAAAGAGGCGATGGGTCTCGGTGATGTCCACCTGCTTGCTGGTGTTGGGGCAGTCATCGGATGGTGGGATCCCGTGCTCATTTTCTTCATCGCACCTTTTAGTGGGCTCCTTTGGGCAGCAGTCTCTACGATTTTTGCGAAGATGGGTAAGCAGTGGAAGGAAATTCCCTATGGACCTCACCTTGCAGTGGCGACTTTGCTCATAGTTTTTTGCCGCCCAGGCGTTGATTGGGCGTGGTCAGTCGTCATGCCGAGTATCGAGATGCCCGCAACAAAAAAAATACAGACATTCGTCCCAACTGACGAATTGTCCTGTATACACAATTACTCTGTCTACTACTCTGAGATTAACACAGAGGAGCTCGGTGGCAGATTAGGTAGGGGCAGCGTTGAGGTGGAATGGGAAGTTTGAGCGTATTTCGCGTGGGAATGGTTTGACGAATGGGTAAAAAACGGTTTCAATACACATATCACCACCTACCGTTGGATACGGACAGTGAAACAGGATGTTTCTCTTGTGCTTGGTGAAAAGTCCTCTGAACGGAGAAAGGGCACGCATGATGCGACAAAAACTATTAGTGGTACTCGCGGGATTGTCTGTTGGGTTTTCAATGGTTGGTTGCAATAGCAATCTACAAACAGAAAACAATCTACTGAAAAAAGAAAACGAAGAACTTCGTACGCAATACAAAGAAGCAAACTCTGCATTGCAAGCAGCGGATGATGATTTGCGACGAACGCAGGGCAACCTTCGGTTTGAACAGCAGCATAGCCAAGAACTTCAGGCGGTTCTTGACACTCGCCCTGAAACCATCAGCATCTTTGAGAATATCAACGGAGTAGATGTAACGCTTCGCGATAAAGACTTAGCACTTACAGTTGCGAGTGATTTGTTATTCAACTCAGGAAGTGCTACGTTGAAGAAGAATGCGAAGTCGACCTTGGGGAAAGTTGCAAATGCATTGACCGCAACGTATCCAAATCAATCTATTGTGATTATGGGGTACACCGATACGGACAAAATCAAGAAAAGTAACTTTAAGAGTAATTGGCACCTTGCGTTTGACCGTGCATGGTCTGTCAGAGATTTTCTTGTTTCAAAGGGTGTAAGCCAAGACCGTATCGCGATTGAAAGTTGGGGTCCCATTAGGCCACTTGCGACGAAAGCAGCAAGCCGTCGCGTCGACATTGTCGTTGTTGACGAATAAAACTCGAACCTATTTCATTGAAACACGGTGGGCAGATACTCTCTGCTCACCGTGTTTTTTATATCCCTCTTTGGTAAGATACGAATCCTATGGGAATTCACGATCGAGATTACGCAAGGCCTTCAGGATTTGGGGGAGGTTTTAGAGGTGGAATGCAATCACGCAAAAAATTGTCAGTGACGACTTGGCTGATTATTGTATGCGTTGGTTTTTTTATGCTGGATCCATTTCTCAACGGTTTTTTGAGTAAATGGCTGTATATGTCAACCGACCATGCTGTCTGGGGTGTGCAATATTGGCGCCTTATCGGTTTTCAGTTTTTACACGCCAATATGCAGCATCTTCTCTTTAATATGATTGGGTTGTTCTTTTTTGGGCCACTTGTTGAACAGTATCTTGGTGGAAAACGATATCTAGCGTTCTACCTTCTCTGCGGCATTTTTGGCGCTGTGCTCTACCTCATCTTAAATCTAGGCGGGTTTGTCTTCGGTAGTAATGTCCCAGGACTACTTTTCAATGATACAGCGACTCCCCTAGTTGGAGCATCAGCAGGCGTCTTCGGAATACTACTTGCGGGCGCATTTTTGGCGCCAAACGTAAAAGTCCTCGTCTTCTTTATTATTCCAATGCGCCTTTCAACCATGGCATATGCACTTGTTGCTCTCGCCCTTTTTACCGTCTTTTTTGGCGGCAACAATGCTGGCGGCGAGGCAGCTCACTTGGGAGGCGCAGCCGCAGGTTGGTACTTCATTCGAAACCCGCACCATCTCAACGGGTTCTTTGATTTTCTCGGTAAAGCAGATCCGACATCGAGCCACTTTGCTTGGCGGGATAAAGAAAGCTCACAGGTTGATATCGATCGCATTCTCGACAAGATTCACAACAAGGGTTTGCAGAGTTTGACCTCGAAAGAAAAGAAGATATTACACAAAGCATCAAGAAAAGGTCGCGAGGAATCGTAGTTGTCTCTGACATTTGAAATTACACGCCAGAGCAATGAGCATGCTGGAAGGACTGGAGTTGTTACTACCCGTCACGGTTCATTTCAAACTCCAGCGTTCATGCCAGTTGGAACACGTGGCAGTGTCAAGGGATTAACACCAAATCAAGTTCGCGAAACTGGTTCTGAAATTCTTTTAAACAACGCATACCACTTGATGCTTCGCCCAGGCGATGAACAAGTGAAACAGCTCGGTGGGGTCCACAAATTCATGCGCTGGAACAGACCGATTTTAACTGACAGTGGTGGCTACCAAGCGTGGTCGATGGCAGATATAAATAAAGTTGATGAAGATGGCGTGACGTTTAAGTCCATCATTGACGGATCAATGATTCGATTAACGCCAGAGCGTTCAATTGAGATTCAAAATAATTTAGGCGCGGACATTATTATGGCGTTTGATGATTGCCCATCGAGTGTAGCACCGCAAACGCAAAACCTTGCACGTCGTCGGCATGCATTAACAAAACGTGATGGCTCTATGACTGTGTTGGAACATGAATCACGTTTATTGCAATCACTCGATCGAACGGCACGCTGGCTTGAGCGGTGTGCCAACGCTCACCAACGCTCAGATGAACAAGCTCTTTTTGGAATTGTTCAAGGAGGAACGAACCTTGATTTTCGGGAGCGTAGTGTTGAACAGGTGTGCAGTGTCGAACTGCCGGGGTACGCAATTGGTGGTGTCGCTGTAGGAGAATCACCCGAAAAGATCAGAGAAGTCGTTCAATTTACGGCAAATTTGCTTCCTGAAGAAAAACCTCGATATCTGATGGGTGTCGGATATGAGCGTGATTTAGTCGCTGCAGTTGCTTCTGGTATGGACATGTTTGATTGTGTCTTGCCAACTCGCAATGGTCGAAATGGACAAGCATTTACGAGAAATGGACAAATACACCTCCGAAATGCCTGTTTTAAGGCAGATACAGGGGTTATTGAAGAGGGTTGCTCATGCTCCACATGTAGCGCTGGGTTCAGCAGAGCGTATCTGCGGCACCTTCACATGTCCAAGGAAATGCTTGTTGGGAGTCTGGTCAGTCAACATAACATTCACCACTTCCAGTCTCTGATGATGGACATACGCACCGCTATACGGGATAATTCCTGGTCTGCGCTACCGCAACGCTGGCCGGTGCTTCTTTGTTCATAGTTTTACCTTTAAGGAACTTTATTTATGTATTCAACATTGCCTTCAGACATTATTTCAGCCACGGTTCTCACGCAGTTCCCTGGGGAGGAAGCGGCTCAAGGCACGACTTCAAGTGAGGGCGCGGATGGCGCACCGCCCGCTGGTGGCGAAGGTGCACAGCCTAATCTTCTTGGTGAAAACTTTTTTACAATAATGATGGTCGTGCTTGTTGGCATGATTGTTTTTAGTATGTTCGGAGGTCGGAAGCAAAAGAAACGACGCAGTGCAATGCTTGACTCGTTGCAAAAACGAGACAGTGTGCTTACCAGAGGTGGCGTGTTTGGAACGATTGTCGAATTAAAACCTGATCGAGTTGTGTTGAAAGTGGATGAATCTTCAAACACTAGAATTACAGTTCTCCGCGATAGCATCGAGCAAGTAACTGCCGATACACAAAGCGACTAACTATTTACTTTTTTTTACTGTTCTCTTACTGAATTATCTTGGACTAATACCGTTATGCAGAATCTCATCTGGAAGATTATCCTAATAGCTCTACTCCTCATTGGCTGTTTGTTCGCTGTCACACCGCCGGACAAAAAGATTCGACTTGGTCGTGACTTAAGCGGGGGTGTAAGCCTGATTTACTCCGTCCGAATGGACGACGACGTTGATCGACAAGCGGTTCTTTCACAAACAATAGAAGTTCTTAAAGAACGAGTGAATCCTGACGGTGTGTTTGATATTCAAATGACGCCACTTGGTACTGATCGAATTGAAGTGGTTATGCCGCTGCCAAGTCCACAAGTGAAGGAACTTATGGCGGTGTATCGTGGTCATTTAGACGATTTACTGAATGCAGCTCAAATCCGTTCAAGCGAACTCGACAGATCATTGGAAGAAAACAAAGCCGTTGAAGTGTTCGGTAGTGATGGTGTTCGAGGGAACTTGGTTGCATCGTTGCAGCAGCTCCACGCCGATCTTCAGCGAGTAACAGCTGAGCTCGATGCGAATCCGAGTGATGGGGCGCTTGAGCAACAAGTTGCAGATGTTGAAATTGATTATGAAGATACAAGGGAACAGCTTCTTGCAATGAGTCTTGACAGGAATGTCATTGCGCGGTTGTTGCAACTTTCGCCAGAAGGTGATCCCCTACGAGATGAAAATGGACGAGTCATTCGCGATACTTCAAATGACGAAGTTTTGCGGGGTGTAGCACCACGAGATGTTGCTTTTACCGATCTTGAAACTTCTTATCCCCATCTTTCATTTGAACTTGGCTCTCTTTTAGACTCTTTTGATGAGTACCAACAGCAGCGAACAGGGTTCGATGACCCTGAAGACCTCGTTCGCATGTTGCGAGGCGCAGGTGTTTTGGATTTTCGAATTGCAGTTCAGATTGGGAAATCTGAAGGCGTCGATGTTGCAGACATGCGCACGCAGCTTGCCGAAGTTGGTCCAGATAATACTGATTCTCCTGTCACAAAATGGTTCCCCATTAACAATCTTGATCAATGGGTCGAAACACCCACACAACTCGCAGCATTACTTGCTGACCCTCAGACATATTTAGCAGCAAGATCGCTTGAAGCTGCGGAATACGACGGTGATATTTACATTTTGTTGTATGCAGATGATGCAAGAAGTATGACGCACCAAACTGGAAATAAATGGTCAGTAACAAGTGCCTATCAAACGGCGGATCAATTCGGTCGTCCTGCGGTTGCCTTCAGGCTTGATGGTGCGGGTGCATCTCAAATGGGAAGGATGACGGGTTCACACGTCAATGAACCCATGGCAATTGTCCTAGATGGTCAAGTGTATACCGCTCCAAATTTACAGTCACAAATTAATACGCAAGGACAAATTACGGGTAGTTTCTCTCAAAGTGAAATTCAGTATTTGCTACAAGTTCTAGCAGCGGGTTCACTTGAAGCACGTTTAAGTCACGACCCCATTGCGGTCAATATTATTGGTCCAACGATTGGCGTTGACAACTTGACGCGGGGATTGTCTGCACTGGGCTGGTCGGTTGTTGCAGTAATCGCGTTTATGTTGTTCTACTATATGTCTGCTGGACTTATCGCAGATTTTGCATTGCTGGCAAATGGCATCTTGATTTTCGGAATTATGGCGCTTATTGATGGCACGTTTACGTTGCCAGGTTTAGCAGGTGTCGTCTTGACAATGGGTATGGCAGTTGATGCGAATGTTTTGATTTATGAACGAATTCGCGAGGAACTAACAGGTGGCGCTCGCGACTTGCGTGAAGCTATCCGCGATGGGTACAGTAAGGTGTACTCAACAATTATTGATGCAAACCTTACCAACTTGATTGTTTGTTTTGTGTTGTATCGAACAGCAACAACAGAAGTGAAAGGGTTTGCAGTCACGCTTTCGATTGGGATTATTGCGACTCTCTTTACATCGCTCTTTGTCACGCGAGTTGTTTTCGAAATCTATACAAATGTATTCGGTATCCGAAAGCTACCAATGCTCCCAACTGTCTTTCCAGTTGTTGCTCGTGCTTTACATCCTTCTGTAGATTGGGTAAATCTTCGAAAGGTATTCTGGGTGTTAAGCTTTGTTGTCTGTGGCATTTCTATCTGGCTCCTTGCAGGGCGTGGTGTGACCATGCTTGATACTGAGTTCCGAGGTGGTGTGTCACTCACAATGCGAACGCACCAAGATGGTGAAACACGTTTACTCCTCGCCCATACCGGCGATAATTCAGTTGAGTCGAGGGTTCATGCCATTGGTGCAGCTGTAACCGGTGATAGTCAAGGAGACAAAATACTTGCAGAACTCGCTGGTGCTACAGTACTTACAGTCGGCGAAAACCAAGTTGATTCAGACGGACGAGTTGTTTCAGATGGATTCCAGATAAAGGTATCAAATCCTCCAGGAATCCAAGATGACGCAACAGTTACTGCAATAATTGTCGAGGCAATCACAGAGACGTTTGGTGACGATCTTGATGTTCCGCCTTCCCTTATCTTCAGTGGAAGTGGAACGGCTACTTTCGAAAAGTATACACATCAAATTCCTCAGAGCGCTGAGGTTGTTGGAGATGTTCTCTCAACAAGCGCGCGAGGTGACATCTCTGGTTTCAGGGGCGGTGTGCTTGTTGTAGTAGATGATATTCAGCCAGCAGTCACAATTCAAGATGTGCAGAACCGAATTGACCGAATGCGTCAGCAGCCAGAATATGCACGAGATGCAGGTGGTCGCGAGATCGCAACGTTTGGATTGAAGCGAGGTACTGGCGAAGGGTACGCAACAATTGCAGTTGCGATTTACGACCCTGACATGAACTACCTTAAGAATAATCCTGAAGTTGTTGATGAACGAGTCGCAGCGAACGAGTGGGAGCTTATCTCTACTGCTCTTTCTCAGCCCCAGAGTCTTGACCAAGTGAGTAGTTTTTCTTCTCAAATTGCTGAGACAATGAAGGCGAATGCAATCGTAGCAGTAGTTTTATCTTTGCTTGGAATTTTGGCATACATATGGTTCAGATTCGGTTCGCTCCGATATTCGCTCGCAGCGATTGTGGCATTGCTTCACGATGTGCTAGTGACGCTTGGAGCACTCGCACTAGCGGGGTATGTTGCACATATTTCATTCTTCAGCCAAACGTTGAAAATCGAAGCGTTCCAGATTGACCTCGGAGTCATTGCTGCTTTGCTGACTGTGATTGGTTATTCATTGAACGATACGATTGTTGTTCTTGATCGTATTCGTGAAAACCGAGGTAAGCGACCATTCCCAACACAGGAAATAGTGAATGATTCAATCAACCAAACGGTGAGTCGTACGGTGCTGACATCTGTGACGACGTTAATTGCTGTCGTCATCATCTATCTTGCGGGCGGTGGAGGCATCCGACCGTTCGCCTTTGCGTTGCTCATAGGTATTTTTGTTGGAACGTACAGCTCGGTTGCGATTGCTGCACCTCTTGTTTTCAAGGGACATTCGAAGCCATCACCTGAAGAGGAATAAGCCTTCACAAGAACAATTGAAAAGAATAAAGCAGTTTTTCGCGAAACTGCTTTTTTTCTTTGGATCGAAAAAAGGCATAATTGGCTCAGAGCCAATTAACAGATTGGTGGTATTGGGGCAGAAAAGAGGGTAATTTCAAGATAACTCTATCCTTGAACCGATTTATACATAGATTTCAAGGAGTTTTCTATGTCCGGAACAAGTAAAGCGGTCCTCTCAATGTGCGTTCTTCTTCTCGCAGCCCTAGTTGTGTATTACGGCATGACACCACCTGAGGCTAGTCAGGCTGGTGTGCAAGACTTACCGAGCCAACGCCCCTCGCTCTTTGGCGGCGATCCAGAAGAGAAGATGCTTGCGTTGGGGTTTCCACCGATTGCAACGAGCATGCCTGAAACCGTAAAAGTGTCTGTGCAACCTGAAGAGTCGTTGTTTGCTGTTTCGGTCCCTCGGCCACCCGTTCGTCCTGAACCAATTGTTGTTGTTGAACCAGTGGTTGTTGAACCAGTTGTAGAAATAGTGCAAATTCATACGCCTGAGCCTATAGCTGTTCTCCCGAAGAAAGTAGTCGTTGTCGAGGAGACGTATAAAATATACATCGTAAAAGATGGTGAAACACTAGGCGAAATTGCATCCCGAGAATTAGGTAGTTTCCAAATGTGGCGAGAGATCGCAACGACGAATAATATTACTGATCCAAGTAAAATTATGCCTGGAAGAGTGTTACGCATGCCATCGACTAAAACGGCAAAGCCAAAGAAGAGCAAAGTGGCAAAAGCGAGTCTTCCAAAAGGAGCAAAAGTGCATAGAGTAGTGAATGGCGATACGATGAGTTCGATTGCAGGCGAATATTACGATGATGAGAACAAATACGGTGTCATCGTAAATGCGAATCCAAAAGTTGATCCAAACCGATTGAAAATAGGAACAGTCTTAACAATACCTAGACTCTAAACGCTTCCACATTTTCTTTCATTCGTTCTAAGCTAGTACTTCCAATTACAGTGCAAGGGATAGAAGAATGGAGTAGAGATTTTTCTCGGATAAAGTCGAGTGCTTCAGTTCCATGTAAGTGTCCACTGTTCATCGCTTTTTTTACGAGGACCAAAATGCCTTGCTTGAACGCCTCAGTTATCAAAGATTCATTTGATTGATTTGCAGCACTGTATTCAATCATCATCACATCGGACCATTCGAGTGCTTCTTCTTGGGCTTGAATTGTTTTGCCACTGAATCCAATTGTCTTAGTTTTGCCTTCTTTTTTGAAGTTAAGCATCATTTCTACCGCATCACTCTGATGAAGGACTGCGAGGTCATCGGGTGGCGCGTGAATGAGGAGACAATCAACGCTATCTGTTTTTAGTAATCGTAAACTCTGCTCAACCGAGTTTCGCATTCCATTGCTAGTAAAATCGAATGTGCACTTGCCTTCAACGGTGAGCTCGCCAACTTTCGTGCATACGTTGTATTCTTCTCGGCGATCTAGCAAGAACTTTCCTATGCGTTCCTCACTGCATCCATAAGCAGGAGCTGTATCGATTACTGTTATTCCCAAATCAAGAATGCCATGGAGTAAGGCTTCTGCCTCAGAATCACTTGGCATTGGTTTCCCACACGAACGATATTTATTACCCGCCACTCGTCCGAGTTGATAGCCGCCATAGCCGACATTGCTTACGGGTATTGGTAGAGTCGTCTTTTGATTCATTGTTGACATGTTAGTTCAATAGATGACCAAGGTAGGTCACTCTCCCAAGGTGGTAGTGCGACAGTTGGGCTTGGCCAACTTGAGAGGATGCTAAGGTCAAATTCACTCGCATGCACAATGGGTGCAATTCGACTTGCAACTTTTTTCGCTAGTCGAGGTGCAAAAGCCAACTTAGTTGGCCAGCATGAAAGGACGTCTTGTTCTTCAAGGAGAGTAATATCAGTTGGTCGGCTTCCATCCTTGTTTTCTTCCGCTCGCGTTGTGAAATACGTTAGAAATTCAGTATCTCTGAAGTCAACAGTTGGGAGAACTTCCTGCAATTCTTTCGCAGCGTGGCAAATTAATTCTTCAGGTGTTTTGTGAGTCCCGTCTTCTGCAAGTTGCCCGCCAATTTGCCACACGATTCTGTCAGCATAGTCTTTAGTTGTTGTAATAGTTACTCTCGTTTTTGCGCCATCTATACAATGCCCATTTATGACTGGTAGATTTCCTCGCGCCATGACCATGTGTAGAGGACGCAGTTGCGTTTTATTTGGAGTTAACCCAAACGTCTTCCGAAGTGCTTCGTTGCCCTTTCCTGCAGTGAGTACAACTTTCCTTGTGTGTACTGTAAGTGGCTCGCCAGTTTCGGGGTTAAGCAACTGGATAAGCCAGCCATCATCAAGTTTTGAAACCTCGACTCCACCATCGATAGTTTGCAATAAGTGTGTAGATAGGTCATGGCTGAGAACTTCAAGTAAACTTCTTGGCTCAATAACCTGTTCATCGAGTCGGGCTATTGGTCCTTCGATTCCTCGGAAGACGTTCGGTTGTTCATCTTGATCCAAGAGTTGAGGTTTTGTGCGAAGGGCAAGCTTCGCGGCGAACCATCCTAGTTTGGAACGAATAGAATCAGTTCTCCAAAGATGGCAGTAGTCAGATCGCAACACAACATTTGTCAGATCTGGTGTTGCTTCTCCTGCTAAACAGCGCCTCCAAATGAGAGGCATCTCCCTGATTGCGGTAGCGGAGTGATCTCCACTTCCAGTGATTGCATACTTGAGACCGCCGTGAACAATTCCCTGTGAATCAATGGTTTGGCCTGTTCCAAGTGACTTTGATTCAAGAAGGATGGCTCTGTGTCCAGTGGAAAGGCATGTGTCCAGGGTAAATAGGCCCGCAACTCCACCGCCGAATATGACACAGTCCACTTTAATTACCGTTTCTGGCATGTGTGTATCTTATATTTATTGTGAGATCTCGTCGCGCCACATCGTGTAGGATGATTGGATGAAGATAGCTGATTGGACGGTAGAGGGTAGCGGGGGAGAATTGCTCTATGGCTCGACCCATGAGTCATATGGAGAGCCTAAACGCGTGGTGCTGATGGCGCACGGCTTTAAGGGGTACAAAGACTATGGCATGTTTCCATGGCTTGCAGCGAGGTTCGCTGAAAGGGAAACGCTTGTACATCGGTTTAATTTTTCAAACTCAGGTATGACAAGTGAGGGGGGTGATTTTGAACGTGAAGATCTATTTGAACAAGCGACTTGGAATAAACAGGTTGAGGATTTGCAAATACTTGCTGATGTCTTTTCGATGCGAAACAAGCCCTTGATTTTGTTCGGACATTCGAGAGGTGGCTTGGCAACTCTTCTAGCCGTTGCTCGCGGAAGCGTTCAAGCGGAGGGAGTTATTGCTCTTTCATCTCCAAGTCAGTGCAATTCACTGTCTGTAGAAGACCAGAGGAAGATGCTTGTTGAAGGGAGGCTCGAATCTCCATCTGGTCGAACAGGGCAAATGCTCTATGTTGGAAAAGCATTCGTAGAGGAGCAACTGGAATCGCCTGAATCGCACGACCTTCTCGCTTTAGCTTCTGGAATAGATGCCAAATGTCTTCTCGTGCATGGTGAGAATGATGCCACTGTGCCTTCTTCCGCCTCCATATTACTCGGAGAGCAGATTCCGAAGGCAACTGTTGCGATTATTCCTGGAGGTGACCATGTCTTCAACACTCCGAATCCATTTCCAATTGACGGGGTGCCATCGCCTCAACTCCAAGGTGTTTGGGATGCCATTTCGAGTTGGTTGTAAACTTCGAACGGCTTTTTTTCTAGATACCGAAAAAGGGCATAATTAACTCAGAGCCAATTAATTTCATTAATTGGCTCTGAGTTAATTAAATGTAGTATTTCGAAATGGCGAAAACTATGCTTGTTGAAGATCGGTCTTTGCTGTTTCGACAATCGGCATCGGTGACTCTTCTGCTCGTTGATGTGCCGAAGTAGCGATTTCGCCTTCTTTACCAACCTCGTCCACAGTGACCGCAACATGTTTCGAAACGCCACGTTCTTGCATCGTGACACCATACAACTTGTCGCAACCTAGCATGGTGCGTTTGTGATGTGTAATCACAATGAAATGGCTCTTCTCAAGAAAATGTGAGAGTGAACTTATGAAGCGATGTGTGTTTGCCTCGTCAAGTGCTGCGTCAACTTCGTCAAGCACACAAAATGGTGACGGCTTCGCTTTGAAAATACTTAAGAGCAAAGCAACTGCTGTCATCGCTTGCTCGCCACCGCTGAGTTGTGAGATAACGCGGGGCTGTTTGCCCGGCGGCTTTGCCTTTATTTCAATACCTGCTTCGAGCAAGTCTACATTTCCATCTTCATCGGGAAGCATCATAATATCAGCACTGCCGCCACCAAAGAGTTTTCTGAACATGCCTTGCGGTCCAGCGAAGTGTTCACGAATCGTATTGAATGTTTCTTCAAAGCGACTCTTGCTCAACTCTTCAAGTTCATCGATAAGAGAAGTGAGCGAAGCAACAGAGTCATCAATATCAACAACTTGCTGCGCGAGATCAACGTTTCTCTCTTCAAGGTTTTGCTCTTCTTCAATCGCATCAAGATTTACGTTGCCCAACTTCTTTATTTCAGATCGAAGTTGATTGCCTTCAGTTTCAATAGCCTCTCGGTCGATGGCGGGGCGGTCACCAGCTTCTGCTTGACCATCCCAGATGGAATATTCTTCAGAAACATCGAGCTCAAGTTCATCAAGGGTCCGCTCTTCCAAGTTTTCTCGTTTAATCTCTGCTTCGCGTCGACTCAGTTCGATCGCATGAAAATCTCGTTCGAGATGTTGCCCACGTTCACGAACTCTTTGCAGTGCGACGGCAGAGCACTCTACGTTTTCATCGGCTGAACGAACTTTCTCGTGATAGGCGTCGAGTGATTCTTTGCATTTTGCAGCAGCAATTTTGCACCGATCGATCTCATTTGAACTGTCAAGTTTTGATGCTTCAAACTGTTCGAGTTGCCCAAGTCGCCTAGCAATTTGGTCTTGCAAGAGAGTTCGTTGGCGAGTGGCTTCTTCTATTGCTGCATCGATGTGGCGCAGTTCGCGTCGATCCGCTTCATGCTTTTCACCAACTTGGCCGAGATCGACTCTAGCGGCAGTCAATTGTTCGGCAGCAGACTCGGAATGCCTTTGCGCCTCTTGCATTGTTTGTCGTTCTTGTACTCTGCGTTCAGTGAGCAAATCTATTCGCTCCGAAACGTCCGATGCTTCTGTCTGTGCAGTATTAAAAAGTGTCTCACTTTGGTCAATTCGGTGTTGCAACTCTTCAATTTCCTCCTGCAGCACATGTTCTTGCCGGGTGCAACGGTGGAGATCATCTTCAAACCGTTGGAGTTGATATTCGTGCTCAACGACAGAGTTCCTTGCATCACGAACTCGTTGCGCTGAATCTCTTTGTTGTTGCTTCGCTTGCTTATTTTCATGAAGAAGGTCACTTAGCTGAGATTGTCGCTGGTCGATTTGTTGGTCAAGTGCGGAAACCTCAATCGTTAGGGCGCTTATTTCAATGCGTCGCGTGAGCCATCCCTTTTGTTCGTTGCTTGTGGATGTGCCAACGTACATTCGACCATCGGTTTCGATGAGTTCGCCGAGTTTTGTGACAAAGCGCCAGTCAGTGAATGTTTTTTGTAATTCGATTGCACTTTCGAGCGTGTCAACAAGAGCAGTCTTTTGTAGCAATTTTTTTGCGGCAGCTATTGCATGTATTGAAACATGAATAAGGTTGAGAAGGGGTGTTGCTTGTGGTGGAGTCTCAAAAGAATCATCTGTTTGAACATTCAGAGGAAGTAGACCAATTCGCCCATTGATATTCTCTAGCGATTGTTCTACTTCTTTTACGGAGTCGAAAGAGTCAACGAGCAGTAATTGAATGTCTTGGCCAAGGCCAATCTCAACAAGATGCGCGTCTGCGTGATTTGCATCAATGGCATCTCCGAGCATGCCCTTAATTTGCGGGAACTTTTCTTTGTTATCAAGAACATATTTAACAGCATCTGTCAACCCTTCACGTGCGTCTTGCATCTCTTCAAGCAAGTGTAATCTGGAGCCAGAAGCTGCTCGTTGATGTCGCATTAACTCAAGGTCGCTTGTGAGGAGTTCTGCTTGCTCGCCTAGTGCGTGAGAAGCATTGTCGTGCGTTTGCAATACTGTTTCATGTTCAGAAACAGTGCTCTTTGCTTCACGTAAGCTGTGGGTGGTTTCTTCTCGTTTCGATTGAAGTGATTGATGTTCCTCTGCAACCTTATTCTTGCTCGAGGTAGCTCGTGTGAGTTGTTCCTTCTGGCTACTTACACGTTCTTTTGCAGATTGAGCAACAGCGTGTGCTTGTGATTGTGTTGTGCTTTCTTCTTCGAGGTCGTCTTGAATCTTTGAAAGAAGGTCTTGGAGCTCGATGACTCGCTGCCCAATCATGGCATGTTCACTCGATACAGTGTCAACTTGTCGGTCAATTTCAGCTAGTCGTTCCGCTGAGGCGGCAATTTGTTCTGAGGCGCCTTCTCGTTGTCCTGAAAGGACTCCCTCTCGCGATTTTAGTTGCGAGAGGCGAGACCGCTCGTCTTCGACTTGTTGGCTCGCCTCCTGAATTGAACGGTCCATCATTTCGCATCGTTGCGTTGCGTGCCTGATAGTAGACTCATGTTCAGTGGCTTCTTGAAGCAAAGATTGGTGACTCGTTTGTAGATGGTGGCGGTCGACTTCGCTTTGTCGCTTTGCATCTTCAAAATCAAGCACTTCTTTTGCAGTTTGTTGCCGCTCTTCTTCAAGACTTGCAAGTCTACTCGTTAAACCCATGAGTTGTGTGTGTAATTCGTGGAATTGGTCGAGGACGACATGCGTTCTAATTTCACGAAGACGAAGATCAAGACCAGTAAATTTCCTTGCCTTCTCTGCTTGGCTTCGAACTATTCGAAGCCGACGTTCTGTACTCGCGAGTTGCTCACGAACGCGAACGAGATTCACTTCAGTACGTTCAAGTTTTCGTTGCGCCTCTTTTCTGCGAGATTTGAACCTTGCTACACCCGCGGCTTCTTCAAGAATGCTTCGACGTTCAGTTGGGTTTGCATTGAGCATTGCTGCAACGCGTCCTTGTTCAATAATGGAATATGCGTTTGTTCCAATTCCCGTATCGAGGAATAATTCTCGAATGTCTTTTAGCCGCATCTTATTACCGTTGATGAGGTAATCGCTGCGGCCATCTCTGAAGAGCCTGCGAGTAACGCCAACTTCATCTGTGTCGACGGACAGGAAGCGCCTCTCGGTTGCAGTTGTTGTAGAACTGTTTGTGACTGGATTGTCAAATGTTAATGTGACGGATGCGGCACCAAGTGGCTTGCGAACCGCAGAGCCAGCGAAAATAACATCGAGCATTGCTTCGCCACGAAGACTCTTTGCAGATCGTTCCCCGAGTACCCACTTAACAGCGTCAACGACATTGGACTTGCCGCAGCCGTTTGGGCCAACAATTCCAATAATTGGTGCATCAAAAACAAACTCCGTAGAATCGGCGAATGATTTGAAGCCTGCAATGGTGATTTTAGATAGCCGCATGTAAAGAAAGACCTCCTGTCTTGTACCGTGGTTTCATCCTGAAGCCACTTCATGCACCCAAAAACAAGGATACATGGGACCTATGGTAGCGGGAAAAACTGAATTGCCAAGTGAATTATCGGGGTTATTGCAATCAGAAGACCAAAAAACGATGTTTATGGTGCTGATTCTTGCCCATCTTCAATACTTGGAGGTGTTGGCTGCATGAATCTGGTCGCCTCATCGACAGTTACGGTCTCTTTTGACTCTCCAAAGTCAGGTCGAGGAGTGTATGTCGTCTCCGAGGTGAGGCGCTGAATCACTGCTAGAAGACGGTCCTGCTCGACCTTAAAATCAGCATTGAGATAATTCTGTCTCCAGAGAGCATGTAGGGCGCCTAGTGTTCGGCTGTAAGAGAGGTCAAGACCTGGAGCGGGCTCTTCTGGAGTGGGTTGATGCGCAAGAAACATGGTGAATGTCGCTAATTCAGGGAGTACAGTCTCATGAACTGTTCGATTTCGTTCTTCATCGCGGTATCTGACGTCGAGTGTGCCTGAATCGTCTGGGTTTTCCTTTATCAACAAAGTGTTACTCCATGTTGACAATGTAAGTGGTCGTTCAATTTCAACATCACCTGTAAGAATGATTTGCGGCCACCCAGTTTGCGTGACATAGACCATGTTGTGACTCGAGGGAACGAGTAGCAAATCGAACTTATGGTTCACCGTGTAACTTTTGATAATAGGATCACTCCGCTTGGCAAGAGTTTCGGCAGCTCTGAGTCGAACTTCTAAATCATCACACTCAAGAAGTGGGCGAAGTCCAGTTTCAATTCGAAAGTCCGCAGGCATCTCCTGCAACAAATCGAGAGCATCGAGTCGACTTCCAAGCCCGATATTTTCAGTCGCCATTTCGACAAGGAATGGAACACTCATAGGATCGCCGAGTCCGCCACCTGCACGAAGTGCCGAGAGACGTGGGAGCTCATCAGAATGATCATAGAGTTGGCGCGTGATAGGTAGTGATCGGTCGCCGATGGCTCGCCATCGCCATGTCGCTGCGTCTGCATTTTTTGGGCTTGGGTTTTGTAACAGAAGTCGTTTTATTTTGAGTGCAGTCGATTCTGGATTTTGCAATCGTATGGTGATGTGTGTCATGAGATTCATGAACGTCGGTACATCGCTTTTCCATGACGGAGGCACGCGAATTTCAATTTGCTCGTCACTCATACCATGAGCAGTAGGTCCGTCTTGCCCGAACTCTTCGGGAAAAACACGGTTAATTGCAGTCTGAATCATCGCAGCGCGAGTATGACTTGGTTCTATAAGAACCAGTCGCATCGGCATGTTGTGTAACACTTCTCCTCCTTCAAGAATTCGGCCGGCAGTTCTCCGTACTGAATCTTGTCCAATTGCACCGGGTTCTGCAAATGGATTAATAAATAAATTTCCAGTCGCGGTCGCGACTTCTCTTGCTTGGGATTTTCCAGTTGTGAGTTGGCCTAGCCGAAGATATGTTGGAATTAAAAAACCACCTTCAAGGCTTGTTGTTGAGCTGCTTGGTTCAGCAAATATGTGCAAATCAAACATTGTTCCGCGAAGGGAGGGGTGGTCAGCATTCAAGTTGCCACGGGAAGGTTTTCTCCCAGTTGCAGCTTGTGGGATAACCGCTTCAATGATGACAACTGCTGTATCTTTTGAATCAAGTAATTGTGCAGGAGATAAATGCCCCCAGCCACGTGTTGACTCGCCGATGCCCCTTCGTGCTAGGTCAGCAATCATGTGGGCTCTCACTTGAGGTGGCATTTCGCTTGAGCCAGTGCCGTTGAGCCCGACAACGAGTCCATACCCTGCAGCAAGGGCTGGTTTGTATGAGTCGCTGAAAGTTGCGTCATATCCCATCATCGCGACATGTTGCTTTATGGTTCCGCGAAGCATGTTCGGAACTTCGCCAGTGAGTGTGCCAGTGGATCGAATAGCTCGAGGATTTTCGTCATGACGTTCGATTGTCTTGCACGAAGGGAGCATTGCGAACACGAGTAGAAATGTAAACAATCGCATAGCTTTATTGTACCCTCAGTAGAAAAAGCCACCACTGTACTAAGGGGGTCAGACCCCGGGTCAGACCTGGGGACAGAGCAAGGGACAGACCTGGGGACAGACCTGGGGACAGAGCAAGGGACAGACCCCTTTTCTGGGGAAAAATTTCTGTATGCTATGAATATTGTGGGTGAACAGACGATAGCTTGGTTTTTTGCAGTCACTGGAGGAGTGAGCATCATTCTCCTCATCCTAGCACTTGGCACTTGGCCACGGGGTGAACGGTGTCGTTGTGCTGGGAAGCGAAGAAGATGGTGGCAGTGGTGTACCCTAAGTTGGCTCTTTTGGAGAGGGCAGTGCTGGTACATTCTCAAGATCCAGAACGGAGATAAGCGTGGGGTTATTCAATGTCCTGAATGCGGAACAATTTCAAAGAGGCGCCGCTTAAAAAAAGATGGTCGACGATGTAAATTTGGAAGTATAGGTTTGGTCTTTTTGCTGTTGGCAGTTCTTGCTGGTTTTCTTGGTCCAATTCAGGATGGCACTTGGACTCGTGTTGTGCCTACCTATCCACTTGTGATGCTCGCAAAAACATCTTTTGGAATGACGAGAACAGATTTACGAAATGAAATTGAAACTCGCGTAAATAATGGGAGTGTGAGAGGAAGATCTGCACGTGAGCTCTCTGCAATTCTTGCAAAAGATTTACGCAACGATGGAATCTGGGGAAGCGCATTTGATGCAAGAGCTATGTTGACATCTCTTTGGCCGGATTCAATGGCGGCACTCGAAAATGAAACGATGGTGGGAGATGGTCAGTCAAAAGTACTCGCAACTCAACTATTGCGTGCGCATAGCAAAACCCCATCTGAAATAGTGCTTGTTTCATGCGTTGCTGATTTGCATGACGATGGCGACGAAGATGGGTGGGAGATGATGGAGGGGAATGCTGCAGATGCTGCCGTCTATCTGCTGCGATGGTGGAACCTTTCTTCCCGCTATGTTCGGGGAGCGATGCTGAGTTCAGATGTCCAACAACAGTTTCTTGCAGCAACAGTTGCTGGTTTTGCAGGGTGTGATGAAGAGAAAGAGCGCATCGTAGAAATTCTCTTTCCGTATATTCTTGATAATAATTTCAGGGGTGATGCAAAAATTGCCGCACCTGCTATGTATCACGTTGGCCCGAATGTCATTCCTCTTCTACAGCGTAAACTTTCAGTTGCTGATGAGCAGGCCGAACAAATCATATTGCATATTATTGAACGGTTGGAAAATCCAGATCGGTCGTATGACCAATGTAATCATCGCATGCCACGCTTGACAGGGAGTGCTGTTGATCCGCTCGAAGCGCCATTGCGTATCTTGTTGCACAACTTTTGGTTTTGGAAGTGACAAGTGAAGGTTCAATAGGAAGTGTGTGGAGTTAGCAGGGCAATTCCAAGACCATCACCAATTGGAACGAGGGAGTACGTGATGCGTGAATCGTTAGCGAGAAAGTCTGCAAGTTCACGAGTTGCGATTGTATTCTCATCAGTTTTTGTGTCGTCGGCAACTTGTCCGCCATAGAACATATTGTCTATGGCAATGATTCCACCATCGCGTAAAAGCTGCAATCCAAATTCATAGTAATTTTTACTATTTGTTTTGTCAGCATCGATGTACATGAAATCGAATGATTTTGCTTTTCCCTCTTCAAGAAGAGAGTGCAACGTGTCAAGCGCGTGGCCGAGTCGTAGGTCGATTTTATGGGCAACTTTACCAGCTTCCCATGCGGGTTTTGAATACTGAACATATGCATCAGTGGAATCACATGCAACAAGAGTGCCATTTTCTGGAAGTACTTCAGCAATTGCCAGGGCGCTTGCGCCGGTAAACACGCCAACTTCGATAGCGTGTACAGCGCCTATAGTAGATGCGAGAAAAGCAAGAAATTGCAATTGTTCTGGTGAAGTTAGCATTTCGCCATCTTCAAGTTGCAGAGTGACCTTGCAAAGTGCTTTCATGGCATTCGAAGGTCTGCAAGCATGTGACTGCAACCAGTGTTGCATGTTCTCAGTGAGTTGGATCGATTGATTTGACATGCTATTCATAATACCCAATTAGGCTCGGGTTAAGGTAGAATACAGCGTTCCCCTCACTTATTGAAGGATCTCCCTATGCTCCATACTGCAGACCCCAATTTACGAAATGTCGCCATCGTTGCGCACGTTGACCATGGCAAAACGACTCTTGTCGATTCGTTGCTTGCGTACTGCGGTGCGATGGTGCTAAATAGAGAAGAGGGGGAGTGCATTCTTGACTCCGACCCACTTGAGAAGGAGCGAGGAATTACAATTACCTCTAAGAATTGTGCGGTTACCTATCGTCCTAATTCTGGAGAGCATGCTGACAAAACCTGTCGCATAAATATCATTGATACTCCCGGTCACGCGGATTTTGGTGGCGAAGTAGAGCGCGTGTTGAAAATGGCAGATGGCATTTTATTGTTAGTTGATGCGTTTGAAGGTCCAATGCCACAAACTCGTTTTGTTTTGGGAAAAGCACTAGAACTTGACCATCCAATAATTGTTGTTGTAAACAAATGTGATCGTCCGAATGCTCGTGTTGACGACGTTGTCAATGAAGTCTTCGATCTGCTTGTTGCCCTTGGAGCAAGTAATGAACGTTTGGACTTCCAAGTTATTTATGCTTCAGGCCGTGATGGTTGGGCATCGACAGAAGAAGGTGTACACGAAGGTGACATGCAACCTTTGCTTGACGCAGTATTGAAGTATTTGCCTTCACCAGTTGGATATGCGGACGTTCCATTGCAAATGCTTATTGCAAGTTCAGACTACTCGCCGTATGCAGGACGAATTGCAATCGGCAGGATAATGGCTGGCGCACTTTCGGCAGGTCAAGTAGTTACTATTTGTCATGAACATAAGCATCGACAGGCAAGAGCGCAAAAGGTGTATCGCTTTAAGGATTTAGGAAAAGCGCCAGCGGAACTTGTTTCTGTTGGAGATTTGTGTGCGGTTGAGGGTATTGGTGACTTTGAAATTGGTGACACTATTGCGTGCCCTGAGCAACCAAATCCCATTGCTCGAATTGCGGTTGATGAACCGACATTGCACATGCTCTTTCGGGTAAATGATTCGCCAAATGCAGGTACATCAGGAAAGTTTGTGACATCACGTCAAATTTCTGATCGTCTTCAAAGAGAACTTCGAAGTAATTTAGCGCTCCGTGTTGAAGCGGGGGAGAGTGCAGAGGAATTTAAAGTATCGGGTCGAGGTTTGTTACATCTTGGAATCCTTTTAGAAAACATGCGACGAGAAGGCTACGAATTAACAGTTGGTCGTCCGCAAGTTATCGAAAAAACAATTGATGGAGTAAAGTGCGAACCGATTGAGATGTTGACTATTGATGTTGATGATGCGCATGTAGGTGCAGCGATGGAGTTACTCGGTGTGCGAGGCGGTGAAGTGCAATCACTTGAACAGCGTGGCGATCGAATGCATATTGAATGCGAAATTCCAGCACGGGGTTTGATTGGTTTGCGAAGTCACATGTTGACCGCAACAGCAGGTGAAGCAGTTATGTATCACTGTTTTCAAAAATACGCACCAATGAGAACGACGATGTATCGTCGCCCAAATGGCGTCTTGATTGCAACTGCTCCAGGTAGTGCCACTACGTACTCCATGCTGAATATCTCACAGCGCGGTGTTCTTTTTGTTGAGCCACAGGATGTGATCTACGGCGGACAAATCGTTGGTGAAAACTCTCGCGACAATGACCTTGAAGTGAACATTGTCAAGGGGAAGGCATTTTCAAATGTGCGGGAAGCAAACAAAGAGGCAACTACGGTCCTGAAAGCATCCAGAGAGATAACACTTGAGTCAGCACTTGAATACATTCAAGACGATGAGTTTGTTGAAATCACGCCCGATTCCATTCGTTTGCGTAAAAAAGAATTAAGTGAAACAAAGCGAAAGCAAATCGCTCGTAAGAACAAGTAAGTTACTAGTGTTACGGACAGGCACCCCAAGCACCAAGTAGGACGAGCAAGTCAGCAATATTCACAGTTCCATTGTTGTCGAGATCTTCGTTGCATCCTGCGCACGGTCCCCAAACGGAAAAGAGTTGAAGAATATCAGCAACATTGACGACGCCGTCAGCGGTCGTATCTTCTGGACAATCAAATGCAAAATCGATTCGGGCAGATTCGGTGTATGCAACTCCTGCAGTATGCGGGAACCAGCCCCAAGCGATACCTTGCGTGTTGAGGTCTAGCGAAGTTTCTCCAACTGTAATTCGAGTTGGAGAAATTGGGTCAACAGATTGCGAATCAACCCATTGTTCAAGTGGAGGATTTGTCTTTGCGAATAAATTCAAGTCGCCCATTTGTCCAACAGGTGCATTGGTTGAAGTAATTTGAAATTGTTGATTAGCAGAAAGATTTGTTGGGTTTACGAAGTTCAGGTGAAACCCGTAGAACTCTGCTGGCAACAAGCTAAAATAACTTAAATAGGGATCTGCAGGATCGCCCTGAAAGAGTGTCCATGTTGCTGTAATCTCGATATAGTCATCGCCTACATCAAGGAAATAGGTGTACTCGCCAATAAGGGGAACTTGTGGGTCTTGGAAATCCCACACTGGATATGTCTGGCTCCACTCGATACCGTCGCCAACAACAAAGTTGCCAAAGTCCTCAACCAAGCCTCCAGGCAGAAGTGGTGTGTCAGTTAATTCTGATCCAAGGTGAAAAGTTTCACCTTGTAGCCCGGCAAATACTGAACAGTTTGCAATGAAGCAGGTAGTAATAATTACAGTTTTACAATACATTTCTCTCACTCTCCTAGTTATGTGTGCGGACGTCTAATATGTTTATTATATAAGTTTTCCTTGCTGATGCAAATGAATACTTTCATATTTGCCCCATTACTGTGAAGGGTAAGCTCTATTGTTAATTTAGGCGATGGAAATCTTGAATATCTGCAGCTCTGATATACTTTTGCCAATGTTCTCATTTGACTATATTGTTTATTTTTTAGCGCCTTCTCTCGTCTTGATATTTGCAAGTGTTCTTGCAAATTGGATAACGCCTGGGCCAAAAGTGCGTTCTGCTTTACAACATTTTGCAGCGGGTATTATTTTTGCATCGGTTGCAACGGAAGTGGTTCCAGAGTTACTTGCAGCGAGTCATGTGAAGTGGATGGTGATTGGGTATGTGCTAGGCATCGTGTTGATTTTTGGTATTCGCTTTTTAGATAAAAAGAGTGCAAGTGAAAACAGAAAGGGCGGTTGGATTGGTTTGGCAACTGCAGGTGCTGTCGATTTACTCATCGATGGTTTTCTGATGGGTGTCGCTTTTAGTATTTCAAAAGAAAGCGGTATTCTTTTGACAATCGCAATCGCTTTCGAAGTGTTATTTTTAGGGTTCACCTTTAGTGTTTCATTTGCAAATAGGGGAGTGCAAAAGTTTGGTGTAGTAATAATACTCAGTAGCATGGCGTTGCTTGTTTTTCTCGGTGGACTTCTTGGTTATCTGGTACTTGGTGTGTTTGAGCCAGACTGGCAAGTCTCGGCAATGGCATTCGGCGCGGTAGCGCTTCTCTATCTTGTCTCAGAAGAACTGCTCGTTGAAGCGCATGAAGAAGGAATGACGTCTGCAGGCCCCATCCTTTTGTTGGTCGGCTTTGGAGCAATGCTTGTACTAGCGATGGTTCTCTGAATTGCCAGTGTCACTGAATTTCCATCGGTTATTGGCAAGGACCCCAATCGCCAATGAGGAGAAGTGCATCGCTGATATCCACACTGCCGTCTCCATTGATATCGGCGGTCCCAGATTGTCCCCACTGATCAATCAGGATGAGCAGGTCAGTGACGCTTACAAACAAATCGCCATTAATGTCTGCACTACACACTGGCTCATTGCAATAATGATATCCAATTTTAATTGCATCAACAGCTGCTTCGACAATTGACCCAGCGTTTAAATCGCCAACGGTAAATCGAATTTGCGTTGTAGTACTTGGTGTGTAGTTTGGAACATCAGCAAGAACAAAAGTACGCGTAATCCAACCGCCATTTACTTCAGGCCCGCTTGGTCCGACTACATCAAGTGAGGCCCAAGTTGTGCCGCTATCATTCGAGATGTCAACATAGAACAAATCGTTTTGCGGATCAGCACCGCTGCAGTTTGAGCCATTGTTGTACCAGAAGTCATACGAAAGAACAGCAGCGTTTGCACTTGCGTCCATGTTTGGAGATGTTAAGACGGTCGTGCCATCGTCAATATCTTCATCGGTCGCATTCCCAGTTACAAAACACGAGCCGGAGCCATCGGAGTCATTTCCGGGGTCACATCGGTATCCGCCCTGTGTTGGCAGTACTCGAGTCCAGTTACCTGTGCCAGCACCAGCGACCACAGTCCAGCCAGTATCGGTTTGAAAATTGTCTTCATATCCTGTGACGTATCCACTCCAAGCGTCTCCAGACCATTGCGAGTTCGGTGCGCTGAATGGATTGAAGGACATGCTGCCATCAGTTGTTGAAACTGAAAAGTAGTACGAAACTTCAGCGCCGCACTCAAATGCAGGGAAGACTGCGTGGTATGTTTCCCCGCCATCATGTACGAGTGAATATTCTGTTGTCACGAGCCCAACGGTGACATGCATCATTGCAGTAGATGGATCGGCCGAAGTTTGGCTACTTGAAATAATAATGGGGAGCTCAGTTCCGCCACTTGGTTCAATCCAAGTTGGGCGCCCTGAAGGGAACGACCAAGAAACAGAAACAGTTTCGAGCGCCATGTTTACTGCCGAAACACAATCGATAATTCCATGCCCGTAGTCGTTGTCTTCGCCAGGGCTACCTAAGTCAGTCGCTGTGGTGTACAAAATGTTTTTAATTGACTCAACTTCAAGGTCAGGATTTGCTTGCACCATGAGTGCGATTGCGCCATTGATGTGTGGTGAAGCCATGGAAGTTCCGTCGTAGGTTGAGTAACCGCCGGGAACGCTTGAGTATGTGTTTACTCCAGGAGCAGAAATGTCGGGCTTTATTGCTGAAGAACCAGAGGGTGTGCAGTTTGTAGGTCCTCTTGATGAGAAACTTGCGATAGGAAAACTTGCGTTGTATGGATCGATTGCAGCAACGGCGCATGTTCGATAGTCGTCCGTTGCGCGGTCGCCGGGGCGGCGCAATCCAGAGGAGCCTTCATTTCCAGCAGAAAACAAGACGACACAACCGGCAGCTTCAAGCGCATCGAGGTAGGTCCAAAATGTTTCATCGCAATTTGGATACCCGTGGCTACTGGTTAATCCCCAAGAGTTCGAGCAAACACGAGGGACATCCCAAGCCGTTGCTGCGTTGCCGTCTGGATCAATAAACCACTGAAAGGATTCAATTGAATCTGCCACAGTGTCTGAAATCGTGCCTCGGTCAATACCAGCGGAAGTAATCCAGTGTGCGTTTGGTGCAACGCCGACACTTACGCCCGGAGCGCCGCCGCACACGGTGCCCATTGTATGCGTGCCATGACTCCCGCCATCAAAGGGGAATGAGTTGTTGTATGTATATGGATCGAGGAACGCCCACTCAGGATGCCCAGCATATTCAGGTCGTAGACCCGCCCAACGAGAAGCAAGTGCTTCGTGATTTCCATCAACGCCGGTGTCTAATGTTGCAACCAGAACGCCTTCGCCGGTGTAGCCCATGTTCCAAACTTCAGTTGCACGGATTGCAATAACGCCTTGTTCAGCGCCACCGCGTTCAGCGCCATCTTGTTGCGTTGGACCTTCGTAGGTGGGGGTGACGAGTTCGATTGGATAATTCAAATACACATGCAATACATCATCGCGAGTTGCAAGTTGTGTGAGAACACTTGGAATTGCATCGATTCGAATGACGTTTGAAATCCAAAACGGTTGTACTTTTGAAACAGCTCCCTTAGCCGTGAATGAATATATTTCGTTAAGAATTGAAACTTGTGAATCAAGTGCAGTTGTTTGTAAGGTTTCTACAACAAGTTGGTGTCGCTCATGATGTCGAAGTTTTGCATCAGTGATTGAGTCCGACAAAGCTTGTACGTCAACTTGATTGTCAAGATAAAGAAGGGCGGAGACCGTGCCGTTTGGACCTACCACTTTCATTTGTTCGGTTAGATTCGCATCGATATGTGCTTCAGTGAACGCAGTAGTGCAAAGTGCTGAAGTGGATAGTATTGAAATTAGTAAGGCGTTTTTCACGGTTCTTTCTCCTGTGTTATCTCTAATTAGACTGGAAAAGAAACTTCTGTGCAATGAAAAACAGGTAGTTATCTCTCAGAGTGCTAACTTCTTAAGGGCAAACGCCCCAGTTTCCAACAATTTCAAGTAAATCAGTAACGTCAACTGCGCCATCACCATTGATATCTGCAGCCCCAGATTGTCCCCATTGATCAATGACTTCAAGCAAGTCACTGACATTCACCTGTGCGTCACCAGTGATATCTGCAATGCAAGGATGTGAGACATAAATAACTGCAGTCATTCCATTGCTGCAATGCGGTAAGCACATGTAAGGGATTTCACTTGGCGCATCCATTGGAATGGTCCATTCGACAATTGGATTAAAACTTGCAAGAGATGCGTGAAAGTAGCCATCATAAAAACAATCTGTTCCTGTAGTAACGGTATGCGCGAGTCCGCCTTGATACTCCCAGATTACGGTGTCACCAGCATTGATATTAAGAACGCTAGGGTTAAAACTATTCCCATTTGCTCCGACATAATGCGTATCTGCAAGAGCAGAGCTACAAAAGGTGAGTAGGAGGGCAGGGGCTGAAATATGTTTGATTTTCATGACTCTATCTTAGCACTGAGTAGCCACATTACAAGAAAAAGAAATCCGAATAACCTTTTTCGACATAGGAGAGTGGCGTTTTGGTATTCTAGGCAAGGAGGTAGGTTCGATGTGTCGCACTATTTTTGCTGTAATCATAGGTTTGCTTGTTGGTGCAATGTTCAATGGTGCCCTTGTTTGTTTGAACCTGTTTCTCTATCCGCCGCCAGAAGGATTTGATTGGGATAACACCGAACTGGTTGCAACATATTTCGAATCGCTTCCTACGATGGCATTTATTGTTGTTCTCATCGCACACCTAGGGCAAGCGGGAATTGGTGGTTACGTTGCAGCGAGGTTGAGTAAGAACAGGGTCATGCTCGTTGCTTTGCTTGTTGGATGCATCTCTCTAGTTGGTGGCATCATGAATGCCATGTCGATTCTATTGCCGACATGGGTGATGATTGAAATGCCGCTCTACTTGGTTGTTGCTGCTTGGGCAGGCGTTCTAGAGTTGAAACGCAGGGCGAAACATGCAAGTTAAGGTGGTGGCATTGTCTTCTTGTCAGAGTTGATGTTTCTCTGAGTGTTAGTAAGGATATAGGCGCCAGTAAGCAGGATGACACCCGGAACATATTCAGGGTGAAAGTTTGATCTTGCATAAAATTTTCCGTGAACTCCCCATTTTGCATCTTCTGAAGTTGCCTCGAGCACGATGTTGAATTTTTTTGCACTATTGCACGTTGTGACCGAGATTAATCCGTGGAGTTCGTGTGCTTCAGGAAATTGATTCGTTAAGGATGTGTAGTCGCTTTCAATGATAGTGTGGAACTCGTCGTTTGAGAATCGTCTTTGTATGAACCAAGCCCGAGGTTCTTTTTTGTTCGTTTCAACGACCATGCTCCATTTTCCTAGTTTCTTGTTTCTATCTTGTACAACAAGAAGGTGGTCTTTTGTTTTACGGTATGTTGTTGCTGAAACGCTCGACCCAGTTTCGTGCGATGCCCATGTCGCGTTAGGTGTAACAATTGTGCCTGTGAATGTTCTCGAATGCGAACAGCCTATGCAAAGAAAGAGCACAAGAAATGTCAGTACAAAACGCATGTTGCTTCTTGGAGTATACCTTGGTTTCTGCGACGGGTCTGACCCACAACTGCGGAACGGAGAAGTCATTCTCAAAACGTATTGAAATTTAGCGATAGTAAAATAACGATCTAATAGGGGTCTGACCCTAGCATAGAAAACGAAACACAACTTCTGGGATCAGACCCGTCGCAAATCAATGTGGGTAAGCCAGTCACCGCAGTTGCGAAGTTATCTGTAATTGCTCTTGTTGTTTGCTTGAATCAATTAAATCTCGCACGGCACGTGTACTGAGATTCAGACTCATTGAATTGTTAGAAGAAGCAAACTCTTGCATTTTCTCGTTGAAAAATAAAATGCGGTTTTCAACAGAAGGGATAGAAATTGATGGCTTGCTGAACACTTCCACTCGCTGCATATTTGCGTTTGAAAGTTGTAAGCTAAGTTTGAAATCCTCTATCCATGGCATCGCATCGGAGCCTTTGAGTTTTGAATTGCCATCAAGTGGTCCTGTTACCCAGATCCAAACTTTGGTTGAGTTCTTGTCGCCCTTTGGAACGATTTCTTCAACGAGCGAGATAGCACGTGACCTTGCTACTGAGTTCGAAATATCGTAACGCTCAATGGCGATGTCTCCATCTTCAAGCCGTCTTTTATAAATTACTTTTGTGCATGTGTAAATAAAGTTGTGTGCAATGTTGAGATGAGGGGGGGCAGTGCCTTTCCCCTCACGTTCTTCTTTGGCAGTTGGAAACTCAACAAAGATTGGAATAATATTGTTGCGACGAGCAGATTGCCCAAAGTAGTTGCAATCAGTTGTGCTAAGTATCTCAGCGCCAATTCGTAATACGTGCATCGGTCCTTTATTTGAGGCGATTGCAAGTTGCTGTGCGTACTTGTGTAGTTGTAGTATGGTGAGGCGTGCGTTTGTTCTTTGAACAAGATTATTGAATTTCCCTGTTGCTCTAGAAAAGAGGGAGTCACTTACTGGAAAACTGCCAAACAATTCCTGAGGTGTTTTTATAGTTGCCCACGATGCATCGTCATATAAGTCAAACACAGTTGGAAGTAGTATGGATTTGTTTTTGTTAGTGAGGTGCGCTGCTGTCGCAATCCAGTTTGGCGGGAGAAGTATCGAGTAGGGCACTTGCCTGTACGGGTGATCTTGTTGACTGTAGAGAGAATCTCTCAGAACAAAGATTGCCTTGCATTGTGAAGCGGCGGATCGCCAGCGCTTTGCGACGATTTCGCCCTCGATGTAATTGCCAGATTTATTTTTTGGTCCTCGCATCTCTATGTTGTTGCCTTCGTACCGAAGGTTGCTTAAGAGTGAGCCCGTAGGATAATGGATGCGTGGAACGATATGCTCGTACTTTGCTGGGGCTGTTGTATTCGATGTTTGTATACACGAAGTAAGCGCTAGAGCAAGTACGGTGATAGGCATATATATTCATCGTACTTCGTGCATCTAACACACCAAAAACAATTCCGCGGGTCGTTTGTTTTGTTGCGAACTACGGGTCTGAACCTCAACTGAGGAACATAGAAGTCATTCTCTAGACACTTCTCATTATTGCGAAAATGAAAATGCGAGCTAAGAGGGGCTGACCCTAGCAGCAGAAAAACTTGAGACTTAAGAAGGGGCTGACCCCTAGCACAGAGATCGAAACACTCAACTGCTAGGGTCAGACCCGTATGAACCAACTTGTGAACTAAAAATCAATCTGGGTAAGCCCTTGCACAAAAACTTGTACGCAAACTTCTGGGGTCAGACCCGTCACAATGGTCCACGAAAAAGCGGCACTGGAAACCTGATTTTCAGTGCCGCAAACAAATGGGCCATACAGGACTCGAACAGTAGGGGATGAAACTAACCTTACGGTAGCAACAACACAGATTGATACATTGTCGTGTTGTTCGAGCGTTGCAGATAATGAAAAACTGCAGCGATTGGTGACGATCTGGAACAAACTAGACGACGCAACCAAGGCAGTAATCCTTCGAGTTGCAGAAGCAGGGGAGAAGTAGTTTGTTTCTACATACCACTACTGACACTGACAATACCTCACATTGTGAAAGATGCCTAAAGGTTTTGTCATTTGTATCTACAGCATTATTCAATAACAACGGTGTAACAACGGGGGGTTCATGCAATCTCTGCAGCCTCCTATTACCAAACCGGTGGGTTAAGTGTCTATTTTCATTCACGGGTTTTAACACTAGCCCCACCTATAAATAAAACAACCCCCCTGCGATGGGCAGAGGGGTTGAGTTGTTTTCAAAGTTCAGTCTAGTTCAAGAGCAGCAAGCAGCAATCAATGTATTCATCTTATTTGTTTCGTCTGTCATGTCAGTTTCCTTTTCTTGTCTTAGCAAT
>CAYSYI010000010.1:0-61131 GCA_964435395.1 uncultured Isosphaeraceae bacterium | reverse complement strand
AAGTAAGGAGATAATGCCCAATGGTGGTATTACGCCTCAAACGTCTCGGACGACGACATCGTCCGTTCTACCGACTCAACGCAATGGATAAACGCGCGCCCCGCGATGGCCGAGTAATTGAAGAACTTGGCTGGTTTGATCCACTTGCACCTGAAGATAAACAAATCAGTTTTAAACCAGATCGTATCGATTACTGGCTCAGCGTTGGTGCACAACCATCGCGAACTGTTGTAAGTTTACTTAAACGAGCTGATATAGACCCAACCCCCGGAAAGAAGTTGGGTTAATACAATAGGTCCTACCTGTGCGAATTGACATCCTCACACTCTTTCCAGAGATGCTTGAAGCAACACTTGCAACAAGCATCGTCAAACGAGCACAGGATGGTGGACATGTTGAGATACACGTCCATGACATTCGCGATTGGGCCGACAACAAACACCGAAAGGTTGATGACCGCCCGTTTGGCGGTGGACCTGGGATGGTGATGATGTGCCAGCCATTGCACGACGCAGTGCAAGAGGTTGAGCGACAACTAAACAGTTCGCCCGTTCGAATTCACTTCACGCCGCAAGGCGAAGTCTTGAAACAAGAACGAGTCGAACAACTGGCCACCGAAAAGAACTTGCTTCTCATCGCTGGTCACTATGAAGGGATCGACGAACGTGTTATTGAAACACTCGATCCTCTCGAACTGAGCACTGGAGATTATGTGCTTAGTGGCGGAGAAATTCCTGCCCTGCTTCTTGTTGATGCAGTTGTACGACTTCTCCCAGGCGTTCTTGGTCATGCTGATTCTGCTGATCAAGATTCCTTTTCCCAAAGGGACAACGAAGGGCATTTGCTCCTCGACTGTCCTCATTACACGCGTCCCCGTGTATGGAACGAAAAGGAGGTGCCAGAAGTGCTGCTTAGTGGCGACCATAGTGCGGTCGATGAGTGGCGAAAGGAGCAGATGGTTTCGCGAACAAAGTCGCGTCGACCTGACATGCTCGACAATGAGGAAGTTGACCCCTGAGTTTCGTCTCAAGTCACATGTGTGCAAGGCGCACAGAATTAGAAAGGAAGTCCCACTATGGGCCAACAAGAAACAGTAGCATCAGTTACAACTGACCAACTCCGAGCAGATGATTTTTTCCCTGACTTCAGCGTCGGTGACACAATCAACGTCCACTACACCATTATTGAAGGTGAGAAGGAACGTGTTCAAATTTTCCAGGGCGTGCTCATTGGTCAAAAAAGTAGTGGCATCAATGAAACTATTACCGTTCGTCGAATCGTTGCAAACGAAGGTGTTGAACGAATTTTCCCGTTGCATTCTCCACGGATTGCAAAAATCGAAGTAGTACGTAGAGGCGACGCTCGACGCGCTAAGTTGTACTACCTCCGTGACCGAGTCGGAAAATCGCGACGTATTCGTGATCAACGGCGAGGATTGTGACGGGTCTGGCCCACAACTGAAGAACGTAGGAGTTATTCTCAAGACGGCTGGCTAATTTCCGCTAGTAGAAACCCGACCTAAAGGGTCTGACACTAGCAGTTCACCGAAAAACATTTTCCAATACTTTTTATAGGACAGTGGAGACACGGAAAAGTCAGGGATCTAAGAAAGACAAAGGGCACTCCAGTTGGAGTGCCCTTTGTCTTGTCAGGAATGGTTCTACGTTAGGAACCCTAGAAATTTACCCCGCCTTGCGATAGTCATCGCGTTCTCGGAAGAATGAACTTGCTGCTTGTTTGGTCTTCGCTTTCGCTTTGCCATTTGCAGCAACTGGGCTTCCAATTGTGAAATTTGCACGAACCGAGGTCGTCCCCTCCGACGACCCAGACCATGCATTTGCTGTTGGTGCTGTGCGTTTTGCACGTGCAGCGTCGATTGATCTCGCCATTGCTTCTAACATTGGGCGAACGTGTTCAGATGATTTTGTACTGTTTTTCATAGTGGTATATTCCGTTTCCCCAATGTGTTGGGTGCTACTCTATCGGCGGGAAAAAAATGCGACTTTTGTCAGTTTTCAAAAAAAATGACGTCCAATAACTTGAATGCCCTTGGATACAAGACAGACAACACCACCAAACGTTTTATCTTTCAACAAACTGTTTTATTGCCCTGTTAAGCTAGGGTCAGGGCCTTTCGCAAAACTTCGTTTTGCTCTTGAAGACCAGACCCACCGCTTCAAGAATCTCGGCGTTGTTTGCGTGCAACCTCTGCAACGTCATCGAAAATTGTTTCGAGCAAACCAACCATTGGAAACTTGCCGTCCATTGGAGAAATGCCGAGTCGACGAAGAAGTGTGTGTGGCAAATGAGTTGGCATCGGCGCTTGATCTGCATCTTTAAGTGCGTGCGGTGATCGCCAGTAATCGTCGAGGCAATCCTCAAGCGGAAGTAACACCGGGGTGTCATCTTCTCGAATACTAGCATGCGCTCGTGCTTCGCCCTTCGCTTCTAGCGTTCTTGCTTGGCGCAACTTAATGAGCAAATCGTCTTTGTCTGTGCCCTTCAGTTCAAAATATGCCAGTGGGGTTGCGAGTAAACGTTGTGCTGTTAAAAATAGCGCTGCTGCAGCATGCTTGCACAACTTTTTATCTTTGCACGAACATCGAACCGTTATCTTTTCTGCAAATGCAGCCAAACCACAGTCTTCCAGCATTGTTCCCAAATTTGATGGCACTTTTCCAGCTGAAAGCCGAGCAGCAATTCGGGCTTCGCCAGCCATGCGCTTTGCTACCATAGTCCATTGATCTGAAGTCAACACAGGGATATCTATTTCTAAGCGAAATGGTTTTTCTTCAATACACATCACACTTGACTTAACTAATCCCCTTGACATTTGTAGTGAGCGGATTTGTCCGTCCATCGCATATGTTTGTCCTGCAACGAGTCGATCCATCGAGAAGTTGTTTTGAATAGAGTCAATAACCCACGAGGATGGTGTATGCAATCGTAAATCTTCTGTGGCAGTTTTAAGTTTTAAGCTAGGTTTTCCTTTTTTTGCCATCGTTAAATAACCCCATCACCTTCTAATGCAGATTCACGAAGCACGAGCATGTCTCGCAATTGTCCTGCGGACAACTCTGATATCCACTTCTCTCCAGAGCCAACAATATTTTCTGCGAGTTCCATCTTTTGTTCAATCATTTGATCGATTCGCTCTTCAAGTGTTCCGGTGCACACAAACTTATGCACATGCACTGTTTTTTTCTGTCCAATTCTAAATGCACGGTCTGTCGCCTGGTTTTCAACCGCTGGGTTCCACCAACGGTCATAGTGAAAAACGTGGTTTGCTGCGGTAAGGTTAAGACCAACCCCGCCTGCCTTTAACGAAAGTATGAAGACTGGAACATTTCCATCGTCCGCTTGAAAACGGTCAATGAACTGTTGTCGTCGCTTGGGTGGAGTGCCACCATGCAAAAAGAGTGTGTCGCAATCAAGGTCGTGCTGAATCATTGCGGTGAGCAAGCGACCCATTTCTCTGAATTGTGTAAATACCAACGCCTTTTCGCCAGTTGCGAGTACTTCCTCGAGCAATGTCATGAGGCGAGACGATTTACCCGATCTTGCTGATTGTAAACCGGGGGTTGATGACTCAGTAACAACAACACCATCACGATGCCCCGCTTGCGCGTAGTGCCCTGGGTGATTGCACACCTGTTTCAATTTTACAAGTGTTGAAAGAACAAGCCCTCGCCGCTGAATGCCATCTGATTGCTCGACCTCGTTCATCATTTTATTTACAACTTGTTCGTAAATGCCCGCTTGTTCTGAAGTGAGGTTCGCGAATTCCTTGGTTTGAACACAATCTGGCAAATCATCAATTACAGTCGCATCTGTTTTAAGCCGTCGAAGCACAAACGGTTGAATCATTCTTCGAAGTTGTTCTGTACGCTTTGGATCTCTTCTTTGCTCGATTGGTCTTGCAATGGTTCTTCTAAATGCTGTCATTGGACCAAGATATCCGGGGTTAAGAAACTCCATGATTGACCATAACTCTACAAGTCGGTTTTCAACTGGTGTACCGGTGAGTGCTACTCTGTGCCATGCTTGGAGTGCGCGAATTGATTGTGCTTGTTTTGTTGGAGGGTTCTTAATGTACTGCGCTTCATCTAACGTAACTCTATGCCATGTAATTTGATTAAGCGTTTCTCTATCTCTGTGAACAAGGCCATATGTTGTGATAATGACATCATGCTCAGCAACAATATCTGTAAACGCATTGCCAAGCGGTCTTTCAGGGCCGTGATGGACATGCACTTGTATTTCCGGTGCAAATTTATCAAGTTCTCGTTGCCAGTTTCCAACGACTGATGTTGGAACTACTAATAGTGTTGGGCCAACTCCTGCTATTGGCTCGATACGTTCGTGTTGTAAAAGTGCAATGAGTTGAATTGTTTTACCGAGCCCCATGTCATCTGCAAGACATGTACCAATTCCAAACCTCGACAAGAAAGCCATCCAGCGTAATCCAGTAAGTTGATATGGACGAAGTTGCCCTTCGAACTTTGGAGGCTGCGCTATTTCGGGCAGTGATTCACTGTCTGTTGTCGACTCAAGAAGTTCATGTACCCAACCAGTTGCAGTTAATCCACCAATGGATAACGTGTGCATGCTTTCGCCATCGCCTTGAACAAGTCTAAGTGCTTCAACGAGTTGCATCGATGCTGTCGCTCCATCAACAAACAGTCGCTTCGCTTCTTCGATTGCACCTTTTTGTAAATGTACCCATTTTCCTTGAACTTGTACGAGCGGTTGTTTTTGCTTTAGTAACTGTTCAAACTCCTCTTGAGTCAAGAGATGATCGCCAACAGCAACCTGCCATTGACATTCCACGATTGCATTCAACCCCAAAATGGAAGATGAACCATACGCCCCCTCCGCTCGCTCCGCTAGTGCTACTTCCATTGAAGGTGAATCAATGTGCAAACTAGCACTCAAAGTGCTTTGTTCACTTCCCCACCAGGGCGGCACTGAGGTTCTAAAACCAGACTCTTCAAGGAGCGGGAGGAACTCGACTAGAAATCGATGCGCTTCTACCGTGGTTAATTCGATATTGCATGGCGTAGATTCCTCAAGTGAAAATTCTAATTTTGGATACAGTAAAGCGGCGCGATCTAATTCTGCTAAAAATAATTCTGGAAGGCGGTCGTCACTTCCACCTTCACTCCCCGCCTCACCCCACACTTCTTCTGCTGTGACTTCTCTTGAAACATCATCTGCTGACTGCAACGAAAAACTCAATATCCAGATGCCTGAATTTTCCGCAGGCTCGTGTAACTCTAGGAGTAATCGCCATGAAAGGTCTTCTCCAATATCACAAAGTCGCCCGAGCCAGCGCCGTGCATCCGTAAAAATGTTAAGAAGCCGATCGGGGCTACCTGGAACTGCATTTTTTCGATGCAAGAGCGCTGTAAGCCACGAAACATGTGCATCTTCCAGCGGATTCCAGCCATCAACAGCGTCTTCAAAATCATCGTCAATGAGAATTGTCCGAACAACATCGTTTGTCATATCCCCAATTGCTGATTCAAGAAGAACACGACCGTTTATATTTGTTGCCCGAGCAACAGGAGGCATCGCTCGCAGGAGTAACCCAAAGCGTGTAACCACTTCTTCGTCGTGAAGCCACGGAACCCATGTTGCGGTGAGATGCTTGCGATCGACCTGCAATAACGTTGGAATAAAACGTTGATCAACGAGTAAATCAAGTGTTAGCTTTGCTGTGCTTGTCCAAAAGTGAACTGATTGCCCAACTTCAAAAGTTACGTCGTGTGAATGACGCTCCAAATTGTGCAGTAAACGAATCGCGTGGGCTGGTTCGATTGCAATGCTTGGAACTCTAAACTCGCCAAGAAGTGGGTCACTTGCGTGCTCATAATCCCCCATAATGCTTACTAGTCGATCACTTGGCCACGGGTCAAGCAAGTCATGAGGTAATTTCAAATGTAAAGATGTTGCTTCTGCTGTTTCAACATCGAGTTGTGCGTGTTGAAGGCAACTCAAAAGTTCCTCAGAACTTACAGCATACGGATGGTTGGCTATCTCTTCTTGCGCAACAGCAACGACTTGACCGTTTGTGGACAACTCTGAAGAATCAGAATGTCGCGTGTTCAGACCGAATCGTTTTAGTGATTCTGCCCATATATGTAAATGGCCAGCCTTCCAGTTGGCATGAATAACAAGCATCAATCCTCCGTGCATGAATGATCGCGTTGGGGCTCGAACCCAAGACCGCCTGATTAAAAGTCAGGTGCTCTACCAACTGAGCTACGCGATCGAGAATCGAGCATTTTACATGCAACAGGACATCAACGCGAGGGGCTTTGATAGAGATTTTTTACGTTATCGGGTGCAATACTTGAAAGAAATCTACAAAGAAGGCCATTATCAACCTGTCACATTGAACACTCAAGCAATGCACAGAACTCGTCCGATAAGAGGGTTGACCGGATACCGCTTCAGGTGGAACCCGAAGTACTCCAACAACCGAGAGCGGTCAACTCACTGGACGAAGAGTTGAGCGAACAATGTGGACACGGCTTCTGCCGTAATTGATGTAACTATGGACCCAAAACGCCACTCAAGACACAAAACAACGCAAAGACCGATATTAAGCAGAAATTTGACAACTCTGCTCAATTCACGCAAAGTAATGACCGAGAACAAAAAAATGCCACAAGACAAAAAGAACCCTCCACACCGCGTTGTGCTCGTAAAGGGTGAAGATCAGTGGCGATTCGAATGGGAATCGGGACAAGAACTTAAAACCGTTGAGGCAATCACTGAAATTGCAAAATCACCTGAAACAGATTTTGACTGGTTTGATGCCGCCATGGTGTGTCACGAAATGTCAAAAATTACAGCGAAGGCCGCATAACGAATACTGGAAATCACATGAATAAGAATATTGAACAACACGTACAAATCGTCACCGCGTTTCTTTCCTACCTCCTTGATGAACGCGCCTTTAGTGAATACACCGGTAGGTGCTACGGCGTAGACCTTCGCCAATACCTCGTTTGGATTACTGAAGAACAAAATCTTACACTCGATAGTCCTGCAGAAAGTGCTGCATGGCAACGATATTCAAGCGGTGAAAAAGAAGTCGCTGGACATGTTGGTCCAGAAACAATTAGTGAACATATTATTAGCGCGGATACTGAATACCTTCGAAGCTTTTTAGCATACCTAGCTGAATCAAGTTACTCCCCCGCCACGATGGCAAGAAAAATTGCGACCCTTAGAAGTTTCTATCGGTGGTTAGAAAAGAACGGATGTATTGAAACGAATCCGATGACGCTCATCCGTACGCCAAGACAAAAAAAGCGTCTTCCAAAAGCGATTGGTGTTGAAGAAGTTGAGAAACTACTCTCTGCACCAAACGATAAAACATTGCTCGGCGCACGTGATCGGGCAATAATGGAAACGCTGTATTCAACCGGTATTCGAGTCAGTGAACTTGTTGGAATTAATTTTGGCGACATCGACGAAACCGGTCAAGCAATTATTATTCGAGGCAAAGGCCGAAAAGAAAGAATTGTTCCACTCGGCACACACGCAATGGCTGCTATTTCACACTACATTGGCATACTGCACACAAACAGTGTTGCAAGTGAGGGTGAAGATCCACTCTTCATCAACAAACACTCAACGCGTCTTTCAACGCGTTCGGTGAGACGAAAGGTCTCAAAATATTTGGAACAGGTTGGTCTTGATCCTTCCATTAGCCCGCACACGCTGCGACATAGTTTTGCAACACACTTACTTGATAATGGTGCAGATTTGCGAAGTGTTCAGGAGCTTCTTGGGCATCAATCGTTGTCAACGACTCAAGTGTACACACACCTCACCACGAAGCGAATGCGTGAGTCTTACGACCAGGCACACCCTCGTGCTGAAGCTGGTTAATATCACATTACTGTTTAAAAAGGGACACTCAAAGAGTGTCCTTTTTTTATGTCCGCCGTGCCACCACCATCGTGATGTCGTCGGTGCGAGGGGAATCGCCGCAAAAAGCGAGAACTGCGTCACCGATTGCGTCGCAAATTTCTGCTACTGGTTTCGTGCGATTCGAAACAATAACTTGGGTCATCCGTTCCTTGCCGTACATCTCCCCCGTTTCATTACGGGCTTCCCAAATGCCGTCGGTACCCATCACAATGACAGTGCCAATCGCAATCGTTGCTGGACCCTTACCTGTAAACGACCAGTTTTCGGTAACACCAAGTGGAATATCATCGCCTTCTAACTCACTTACTTGTCCATCTATATCAACCACCATCGCTGGATCATGCCCTGCTGAAATCCAATGGACTTCGGAAGTGTTTGCCATTATCTCTAAGCAGAAAAATGTCATGAACCAACCCAGCGGAGTGTCGTGTACTAAAGAATTATTCACTTCGTTTAACCGCTCAACTGGATCATCACCACACTGCACGCCACCGCGAAGAAGAGAACGCGCTGTTGCCATCATTAATGCTGAAGCAATTCCGTGCCCAGTTACATCCCCAAGAACAAGCCGCAGGTGTGTCTCATCACGCGGTGGCGAAATGAAGTCATAGTAATCACCGCCCGTTGCATCACAATACATGCTTTTACCAGTAATCTCCCAGCCACCAAGTGACGGATTTTCGCTCGGCAAAAGACATTGCTGAATTTGCTTTGCGACTTCAAGCGATTTCTGTAAGACAAGACGCTCTTTTAAGTGAGGAACCATCGCGTTAAAGTTCCGTGTCAACTCGCCAATTTCATCATTTCCACAATTTTCGACCGAGACATCAAAATCGCCTTTTGTAATCGAAGCGGTTGCGTTTGTTAACTCGATGATTGGCTTGCTCACCATTTTTGATGTAAAGAGTGCGATGAGAATCACAAAGAGGATGATGGATAAAGCCACAAAACTAATTACATACGCGTGCTCTTGTGTTTCTTGATGAACAATCAGTTCCTCTGCTATCGCCTCGGAAGCAATGACATCGTGGGGCACCCAAATTACGAGTGCAGCCCTCATCCCCATAATTGGTGCGTATGCAACTATTGTTTTTCTTCCATGATTTTGGGTTTCAAGAACACCACTCCCCTGTTGAGTGATTGCTGAAACAAGTGATGAGAATTGAGCACTCTCATCAAACAGTGTTTCTATAACAGGGGTTTCATTCCACGCTACAACGCCATCCACCATATCTTGAGAGGCAATGACTTCAAGTTTATTCTCTCTAGGAATTACTACTCGAATAATTGCTTCATCACGCCACTCAACTGGAAGATGTATTGCTCGCAAAACGTCAACAACCGACCGTTCAGCGCCAGTAACCCCAATAAGGTTTCCACCATTATCAAAAACAGGGGCAACCGAAGCAACAACGATTCTTCCTGTGCTTGCATCTACTCGGGGTGGCGTGTGTACAATTTGACCTTCTGATTGTTTTCCTAAGCTAAACCAATCTCGATTAGTCGGGTTATATCCACTTGGCAATCCGCCATGTCCGGGATAAGTGCCGCCCATGCCTTCAACAGTTGCGGTGAAGTACCGCATCGCAGGAACACCCGGTTTAATCGAAATTGCTTTGTATACCGAGTTCATCGAGTTCAACTGATTCGCTTGTTTCTTTGCAACAGTAGTAGAAACTCCATCTGGTCGAATAATTGCTTGTGTTTGGTAAGAGACTGGACAAACTCGAACCGATCCATCTTCTTGGTGACAATCAAACATTGAAAGTGTGAGCAAGTCGGGCAAAGAAAATGTAGGTTCATCAAATTCGCTCACAGTAATAAATGAACTCTGTTGTACTAGAGATGTCAGTGCTTCCTGAGCTGCAACCTGTTGCACTCGCACTGCCATATCTAATTGCCCTGTAGTTAAACCAATCAATTGGCCATGCTCAGATACCAGTTCTTTTAATCTAATTTCTGCGTCTTTCAGCAGGATATCACCAGTTTCAGAAGCGAGTTGATCACCTAGATTTTCAAGAGAGGCGTATCCAATAATCCCAGAAATAAGCGTTGGGATTACTGACACTACCAGCAAGAGAAGAAGGATTTTTGAACGCAGTTTCACTCTTGGTAGTATCGCAGAAACTACTGCGAAGGATGGAGCAACTCATCGACCTGAAAAAAGTAACGATTTGCCTCATCGAGAACTCTCGCGGGAATTAATTGTGATTTGGGGTCATCAAAAGTAACTGTTGGGGTCTCTCGAGGTTGTAATCGAATAACAAAGAACCATTCTCGATGATCAATTTGTTCATTCTGCCTCGGCAGCTTCATTGATCGAGAGAGTTTTCTACGAACAACTATTCTCCCGCGTTGAGAATCTGCATCTACATCATTCTCTATAACTATCCATCTTTTTCTAGGGTCATCTGATGAGTAATCGGGAGCGTTCGCTGCCGCGACCATTGCGGTCCAAACAACAGTTCGGTCTTCGTTCGACCACTTCCTCGTGGGTACAGAACAGCCCGCAAGAAAGAGAGCAAAAACAGTGACTAAAACGTTTCGTTTCACGCTTCCATTGCCTCTTCTGGAATATCTGCGTTGGAGTACACATTTTGAACATCGTCATGATCTTCAAATGATTCAATTAACCGGAGCATTTTTGCGCCCAACTCTACATCACAAGAAACTTGCGTCGCCGGAACCATTGTTACTTCTGAAGATGCCATTGGTATCTCAGCTGTTTCAATTGCTTTGCGAAGTTCTAAATAATCCGCTGGCTCGCATGTTACTTCCCACACACCTTCGCTTTGTACAATGTCACTTGCTCCGGCTTCAAGAGCAACTTCCATCAACTGTTCTTCATTTGCATTTGATTCTTCAATAAGAATAATACCCATACTTGAAAAACCAAAAGCTACAGAACCTGGCTTTGCTAAGTTTCCGTTTCCCTTTTCAAAAAGTTTACGCATTTCAGGTGCTGTGCGATTAACATTATCTGTCAGAACATCAATAATAATTGCAACACCACCCGGTCCATATCCTTCGTATCGAACTTCTTCGTACGTGACACCTTCTTCACCTTCACCACTCGCTTTTTTAATCGCTTTTTCGATGGTGTCTTTTGCCATGTTGACAGACTTTGCATCTTCAATTGCATAGCGAAGTGTTAGATTAGTTTCTATGTCTGGCCCACCGTTCTTCACAGCAACCATAATTGCACGACTACATTTTGACCACGCTTTACCTTTTACTGCATCCTGTCTTGCCTTGCGATGCTTAATATTGGCCCATTTACTATGACCAGCCATTTTAATGTGCTCCATTCACGGGTACTACAAATCCAAGTGGGGGTTCACGACCCTCTTGAACTGCAGTTAGTTTTTCTTCTAATCGGCGAGTTAGATCACCTAGCTCAGAATCATACAATGCTTCTGGTGTCGCAACCGCAATTCCCCAAACAGAGTGAATCATGCTCGCGTACCCTTCCAAAACCCCCTGTTGATAGTCTGCTGAGTGCAAGAGCATCGAAGCAGTTTTCCAAGCTCGAACTGCGCTTTCCTTTTGCTTGTCTAACCAATAAGCATCGCCTAAGTGACTGTAGGTTTCTGCGCTAGGTTCTCGAGATTGCTGTACCGCTTCAACAAGAATTGGAACCGCTTTCTCCGATTCACCCAACAAAACAAATAACCAGCCAATAGTATCAAGCACATACGATGAACGAGAGTCCAATTCTAATGCCTTGAAACAAAGTTTTTGTACCTCTTCGGTCGGACCATCACGCTCAAGTTTTATCCACGCTAGATTATTTATTGCCAAGGCATTTGTATTATCAATTGCCAACGAAGCGTTATAGAGCCGTATCGGTGCGTCTTTTTCATTACTAATGATTGACATTGACTGTGCTGCAACTGAAAGAGCTTCAGACAGTGATACAGGCTCACTCCATCGAGGAGAAAGTGGAATAGAATTTTGAAGTGAAATCTGCTCATAAACAAACTGAGTAATTGATCCATCACCTCCTGCAGCGGCTTCCAAAACTGGAAGAACAATCAGTACCGCACCAAGTTCTTTTTGGCGAAGTTGGGGAGATGCCTTTGCCGCAAGTTGAACAGCAATATCGATTGCATTTAAATCTACTAATTGTTGTATTAACCCAAGCCACACAGGCGCGGAAGCATTAGGGACCAATTCACGGAGTGAAGTATCAACAATCGAAGGCACTGATTCGTTTAACAACTCAACAATCTGTGAATCTGATTTGAATACTGACTTCATTGCTGCTATTCGTAACAAAGCTTCAAGCGCGATCGGTTCTTGGGTTAACCAGTGCTGAGAAAGATACCGCTTTCCTTTTTCGACTTCACCCATCTTTGCTGCATCAAGTCCAAGAATAAGGAGTGCGTCTTTATGGGTAGGATCCCTCGTAATCACTTCATTCCAAGCAGCAATTGCAGATTCATCCCTACCGAGAGCGGAAAGCGATATGGCTAAGCCAGTCCAAGGTGCGGGCGAAAGGTCGTCAATTTCCGCCGATCGTCGAAAATGTGCAATCGCAAACTGATGTTGGTCTTTCGATGCCAACTGCCGACCAAGGATATACTCTCTCGCAGCACCGCGGACTGTTCGTCGTTTTGGGGTTTCTTGAGAGTCGCCTACAATTGCTTCAAACTGTTTTTGTAAGAGTGTGTCGTCGGCATGAGTAAGACATGCCGGGATTACTAGCGTCAGTAGGACTATCCAAAACCGATTCACTTCTTCTTACTTACCTTCTTCTTAGCGACTTTCTTTTTAGCCGCTTTTTTCTTGGCAACTGATTTTTTTGCTACCTTCTTTTTTGTTACCTTCTTCTTTGCGGGTGTTTTTTTTGCGACCTTCTTGACTTGGGCTTTCTTCTTAGTTGGCGCTTTTTTCTTTATAGAAGGTTTTTTTGCAATTTTCTTTTTTGTGTTTTTCTTTTGAACCGGCTTCTTTGTTAGTTTCTTTTTTACCGGCTTACTTTTCTTTGGAACCGGTTGCATTTCTACCCATGAGTGCAAACGGACATGCACTTCCAAGGCCTCATCTGCTCGAACTTGCCTACTTAACCAAGAGGCGACATCCAAAACACTTGATGTTTCATGCACCAAATCATTTGCAATCATTACTGCAAGTGTTCTATCGTCAACTGGGATTGCAGAGACTTCAAAACAAATCGAAATTACCCTATTGCAGACAAATGGTGTAATTCCATCCAGAGTAACAAAGTACTCTCGAATGTCTCTTTTCCCAGCACCCTCTAAACTCTCTACATGAACTCCATGCTCCCGTTTATATATTGCATTCAAGACGGATCTCAATCGCTTTGCTCGCTCGTTCGCTTGAGGATAATTTATTCCAATCAGATCTATAATCTCGAAAACATTATTCATTCGAAGATCGTTTAAATCAACAGCAGCGTCTATCAACTTTTTACTAGCTGCAGCTGCTTGTTTCGCTGTTGCATTCCAAAGCATGTGAGAATAAATGATTTCGCCAATGACTCCATGGTCGCTTGTAGTCACCTCTGCTTTAGGTAATTTACGGCGGAACCCTTTAAATTTTTTTGCAAATTCAGTTGCGTTTTTCACTCAATTTTCCTTCTTCTTATTCTGTGATCTTTTTTCATCTTCCTGGTTTGCTTCAGCAATACTCGCAAGAACTTCTTGCTGCTTTAACAATTGTTGATCTATTTTAAAACAAAACTTCGGCATTCTTCTAAACCTGACCTTATCTGCAACTTGTCTGCGAATCCATCGTGACGCAGATTCTAAACCATGCATCGAGAGTTCTTCGTGTTGTCGAGGGAGTACGGTACAAAACAGGGTTGCATTTGCTAAATCTGCACTCACGTCTACTCTTGTTACCGTAATGATTCCCTGCACGCGTGGGTCCGAAAGACCACGCGACAATACATCTTGGGTTGCTCTCATAAGCGTTGATGCAACTTGATCTGTTCGCTGCGTCATCGTGTTAAGAAAGCGTTCGCTTCACCTCTAAAGTCTTATAGCACTCGATAACATCTCCAACCTTTATGTCGTTGTATCCGTCAATATTCATTCCGCACTCTTGGCCAGACTTCACTTCTTTCGCATCATCTTTAAACCGTTTTAGTTGGTCAAGTCGCCTATCTGCTTCGACTACGATTCCATCTCTTGTCACACGAATCTGTTGGTGGCGTTCGATTGTGCCATCTGTTACATAGCAACCTGCAATCATTCCGGTTTTCGATATTTTGAATACATCACGAACTTCAGCGTGCCCAAGAACTTCAAGTTTAATTTCTGGATCAAGAAGGCCTTCAAGTGCCTTCGTTAGGTCATCGATAAGGTCGTAAATCACATCGTAATAGCGAATTTCTACACCTTTTTGCTCAGCCATTCTTCGCGCTTTAGATGAACTCGTAACATTAAATCCAGCAATAATTCCGCCGCAAGCTTCGGCCAGATTTACATCTGATTCATTTACACCGCCAACACCGCTGTGTTTAATAGCAATCGTTGCTTCATCAGTCCCCACTTTTCCAATAGTTGAACGCAAGGTTTCAATTGACCCCTGCACATCACCCTTAATGATAACGGGAAGCTCACGAACGTCTGCTGTTTTCATCTGTTCAAAAATATTGTCTAGCGTAACTGTTTCTCTTGCGAGAGCCGATTGACGTTCTTGTAACACACGTTCTTTTGCTGCAGATTCGGCGGCTTTTAATGTTTTTACTACATAAAATTTATCACCTGCATCCGGAACTTCGCTCAGTCCAAGAATAGAAAGTGGGGTCGATGGAGTCGCTTCACCTATTTGATTTCCATGATCATCCACAAGAGCGCGAATGCGTCCATACCCACGACCTGCAACAATAAAATCGCCTTTCTTCAGACAACCTTCTCGAACAAGAATGCTCGCCACTGGTCCGCGCCCCTCGGCAATATGTGCTTCGATAACATAGCCTTCCGCCTCGCCTGAAAAATCAGCTTTCAGTTCAAGAAGTTCGGCTTGATAATCAAGTATTTCAAGCAAGTCTTGTATACCTGTATTTTCAATTGCACTTGTGCGAATGACTTCCGTGGTACCACCCCAATCAACTGGATTCAACTCATGTTCTGCTAGTTGACCAAGGATTCTTTGAATGTTGTCTTCAGTAGCGTTTTGTTTATCTATTTTATTTAATGCCACTACAATTGGTACACCGGCACTCTTTGCGTGGTTGATCGATTCAACTGTCTGTGGCATAACGCCATCGTCAGCAGCAACTACCAACACAACAATATCTGTAACCTTCGCACCCCTTGCGCGCATTTCAGTAAACGCTTCGTGTCCGGGTGTATCAATGAAGGTAATAAGGCGATCGACATCACCCGCCTTAACAGGGACACGGAATGTGCTAGTTGCCTGTGTAATTCCACCCGCTTCACCTTCAGCAACATTTGCTGAACGTATTCGGTCCAACAATGAAGTTTTCCCGTGGTCAACATGTCCAAGAATCGTTACAACTGGTGAGCGTGGATGTTCGTCAACCATGTCGCGTTTATTAAACGTGTCAACTATTTGTTCTTCAGCAGTCTTTTCTTCAATAACTTCTAGTTCGATGCCCCAACCTGCCATCATTTCGATTGCTTGTGCTGCATCAATATAATCGTTCACTGTTGATTCAACTTCGGCAAGAAGTAACTTCTTCAAAATCTCATTTGCTTTTACACCTGTTGCAGAAGAGAGGTTCTTGATAGAAATCGGTTCTGAAATTTGAACCGTTCCACCAGTTTGTTTTAGTGTTTTTGCTCTTGCAGCTGGTTTATCTGTACGCTTTTGACTGTCTCGTCGAGCTTGCCTAAAGAAACCACCACTTCGACGCAATCGGTTTTCTCGTTCAAGCAAGTCCTGTTTACGCCAGTTAGAATTGCTTCGATCTTGTGATGCGCCTTGGGTTTTTGAACCACGTTCACCTTGTCGACCGGTTGGCTGTGTTGTCCTTCGTTTATTTCTGCGTGAACCACGTCCTGCATCTTGTTGGGGTGGGGGTATTTGTTGCGGAAGACCTACCCCCGCGCCCCCTCCTCCTCGAGGTGAAGAACCGGGTTGTCGTTTTGGAGCTCTCGGTTTTGGTTCTGGTTCTGGCTTCTCTATGCGAATAACCCGAGGACCAGCCATTTTGGCTTTCTCAGGTGCATCCATTTTTCGTCCTAGAGGCTTTACCTGATCTGTAGCGCTGCCGGCGTCCTTGGCCTGAGCGTCTCCTTGCTCACCTTTAGTCGTTTTTGTAGAAGCCTTAGTTTTCGTTTTCTTTTTTGTCTTCTTTTTAGCTCGTGATTTTGCTTTTGTAACATTTACTTTTTCAGTAGTTTCAACTGCTGTTGAAGAAGAACCGTCTTCGCTAAACCACTCTATTATTGTTGCCTCAAGTCCAGCAGAAATCGCTGACATATGCCCCGTAATATCAGGAATTCCTTCACTTGTGCACTTTTCGATGATGTCTTTTGAACCGACACCAATCTTTTTTGCGACATGGTGAACTCTAGTTTTAACTGCTTTTTTTGCCACTTGTGTTCTCCGCGATCACCAATTGGTTACTCGTTACTTTCCTCTGTTCCTGTTGATACTTCGGCACTCACTGACTCTTCAGTTGTTTCTTCTTCAGTCAAATCGAGAATTGAATCCGCAACTGCTTCTGACTCTTCATCAACTTCTGCGTCAAGAACCGCAGAAGCCGCCGCTTCTTCTTCAGCTCGTTTTTCTTCTTCTGCCCGTTTGGCTTCTTCTTGTTCAATCGTTACTTCCTTGGAACGTATGATTGAACGATCGATGCAACGATCTGCAATTTGCTTCGAAAAATCAAGGTCTTCCTCTAGAACGTTTCTGCCTATTTCTTCAACATCAAATATGCTGATAATGCCCATTGCTGCCATTCGGTCAAGCATCTCTTCAGTCACGCCTTCAATTGGCTTCAATGCATCCCACAAAATTTCGAGACCCTTTTGATATTCTTCTGGAGTCAGAATATCGATATCCCAACCGGTTAATCTTGCAGCAAGTCGAACGTTTTGACCTCGTCGCCCAATTGCGAGTGATAATTGGTCATCGCGAACAATAATAGTTGCACGACCAAGTTCAAAACATAAACTAACTTCATCGACTTCTGCTGGTTTTAGTGCATTTGAAATAAGTACTTGGCTTGATTCATTCCACCGAACAATATCGATTTTTTCTCCACCAAGTTCTTCAACTATGTTTCGAATTCGACTTCCACGAACTCCTACACAAGCGCCAACTGGGTCGACTTTTGAGTCATTTGAAGTTACCGCAATTTTAGTTCTAAATCCGGGCTCCCTAGACATCGCATGAATTTCAATGACGTGCTCTTGTACTTCCGGCACCTCTGCTTCGAACAGCCTGCGAATAAAGTCTGGGTGACTTCTAGAAAGTACAATCTTGACTTGACTGCCTGTGTCACGCACATCAAGAATAAAACAACGAACACGGTCTCCCGGCCTAAATTGTTCACCAGGAATTTGCTCAGACCGTGGCATAAATCCTTCAACTCGGCCGCCCTTATCTAATTGAACGATAAGCGAACCGCCTTCGTATCGGCTACAAACACCCGTCGTTAATTCGCCAGCCTTATCAATATATTCATCAAAAATACCAGATCGTTCATCCTCTCTGAACCGTTGGATCATGACCTGCTTTGCAGTTTGGGCTGGTATCCGACCAAGTTCTTCGAGTGGAATTTCTACAGCACCACCATCTAGGTGACGCCAAATTCTTATTTCACCTGTCATCAAATCCATATTGCACGAAAACTCTTCGGTATCTAATGAGTTAAAATGCTTACGTGCTGCACTTACCATCGCAAGTTCAAGGTCTTCGATGATTGCAGTTTTGTCAATTTTACGCTGTTTAGCGATGACGTCGATGAGTTCTATTGTTTCTCTGTTCATGGGTTGTACCTAACTCTGAGTTGTTTGATTGTTGAATTGTCTGTCATTAAAAAACGGGTCGCGATGCGAGCCCGTGGCCAAAACCAGTTACGGTTTGTTGTGCAATAATGCACGATGCGTGATAGAGAAAAAACACCTAAATCACGACTGAACCTCCACAGGGATGCGGACATCCTTTATGGTGAGGCTCAGAGCCACAGGATGACTGCGATTAGCAGTCATAACTAGAAAAAAGTTGTAAGGATCCGCTTTGGATCATTACTACACTCCTTATAAACACTGTGCCACCTACGCGATGGCGGGGAAACGGTACAGGGTATTCCCACCTTCACTAAAACGCAACTCCAACCACCACTTGCACGTACTATATATACCTATGAAATTTTGTAAAACACTGTTTTTGACGCTCTGTTGCCTATTTACAGGCAATACCCTATTTGCCCAGTCGGGTAAATATAACGATTCACGCGATAAAGTTACCGTTTCAGTTGAAGTGGACGAAAAAAATTCAGTTGCAGGGAGTGACGCCATCATCGCTGTCATCCTTGAGCACGATGAGCATTGGCACTCCCATACCAATGACCCCCAAGTTCCAGAAGCCCTCGGGGATCCTGAAGATTACATTAAGACTTCTATAGAAATTGAACTCCCAAATGACTCACCATTAACACTTCATGACGGATTCATCCAGTGGCCCGAACCAACGGTCGTTGAGGTTGGGTTCGTCGGCACACCTATTGATTATGCTGTATTCTCTGACCGAGTTGTCATTTTTATTCCCGTCACCATTGCTAGTGATGCAAAAATTGGCGATGCAACGTTCACTATTAAGCCCATATTCCAAGCATGTGATGACACTGTTTGCCTCATGCCAACTCCACAACCAGATGGATACGGCTGGGATGAATATGGAATTACAAACTCGATTCAAATAGTTGAAGCTGGAAATGTTTCAGCAACACCTTCAACGAACACATTCGATAACTTCAATGCAACTGTGTTTGCTGATATTCATGCTGGTATCAAAGCACCAAGCGATAACAAAATTAAGTTTGACGCGTTTGGAATCAACTTCACGATTGATACAGAGGGACCATCTGGCCTCTATTTACTCTTGCTTATAGCGATGGGTGGCGGCTTCCTTTTGAACTTAACACCGTGCGTGCTTCCAGTCATCCCAATTAAAATTATGGGTCTTAGTGCCAGTGCTGGAAATAGAAAGAAAACATTAATTCTTGGCATCTGGTTGATGTTTGGTGTGATGGCATTGTGGGTTTTTCTAGGTGTTGCGATTGCGCTAATTGCAGGATTTACTGCGATAAATCAACTCTTCCAATATCCAGCATTTACTATTATTCTTGGCGTGTTTATTGGCGTCATGGCAATTGGAATGGGTGGACTCTTTTCTATTCGCTTGCCAAACGCTGTCTACAAAGTAAATCCAAAACACGATTCATGGTACGGATCATTTTTGTTTGGTGTAATGACCGCCGTGTTGTCAACACCTTGCACCGCACCATTTATGGGCGCAGCCGCTGCGTGGGCTGCTACACAATCACCACTCTTAACTCTCACCGTGTTTGGTTCGATTGGTTTTGGCATGGCAGTTCCATATTTAATTCTGGCAGCGTTCCCACACCTTGTTGAAAAAATGCCGCGAGCAGGCGCAGCAAGCGAAGTGATTAAACAGGTAATGGGACTACTTATGCTCGCTGCTGCCGCATACTTTTTAGGCGTTGGTTTAAGTGGGCTCTTGCAACAAGAGGGCGCGCCGCCTTCGCGCTTCTATCTTTGGACCGTTGCTACTTGTGTTGCTGCTGCTGGTATTTGGCTTGCATGGCGAACGTTACGAATTGCAAAATCATCAACCATAAAGTTCGTTTTTGTTGTCGTCGGAGTTTTCATTACAGTGAGTTCGGTTTTTGGTGGTTTCCGATTAACCGAAAAAGGACCTATCGACTGGGAATATTACACCCCAGAAATTCTCGCTGAAAAGCTTGCTGAGGGCGACGTGGTTGTGCTCGAATTTACAGCAGAATGGTGTCTCAACTGTAAACTGCTTGAATCAACTGTCTTGCACAGTTCTCGCGTTGTCGAGGCACTTGAAGCTGATGATGTGTCGCCAATTAAGGTTGATTTAACTGGAAATAATGTTTCTGGGAACGCACTTCTCAATGAAGTGGGTGGCCTTCGTATTCCGTTGCTAATCATTATGGGGCCAGATGGCGAAGAAGAGTTCCGCGGAGACTTTTACACAGTTCATCAAGTGCTTGATGCCATTAAGAAATCGCGAGGCAACGAGTGAATTCTGTTTCGGTTTATTGTGCTTCTTCCATGTCACTTGAGCCTTGTTTCCACGATGCGGCAGGCATCATTGGCAGAGGGCTTGCAAATAGGAGTTTGACGCTCGTTTATGGCGGCGGTTGTATTGGTTTAATGGGCGAAGTTGCAACAATCGCAGCAAATCATGGTGGAAAAGTTGTTGGTGTGATTACCCATAAACTTGTTGCACATGAACAAGCGAATGAAAAGTGTGACGAACTTATTGTGGTTGACACGATGCAAGAGCGTCGAACCATCATGATGAATCGTGGCGACGCTTTTATCGTTCTCCCGGGTGGAATTGGAACATACGAAGAATTCTTCGAGGTTTTAGTTGGAAGACAACTCAGCGATCACACAAAACCTATTGGTATCGTGAACGTCGATGGGTACTTCGACCCACTCCTTGAAATGCTTGAGCATGGCATTGAGCGGAATTTTATGCGCCCTGCCCTGCGCCAACTCATCTTCATCGATCCGTGCCCTGATGCCGTGCTTGATTACATTACTTCCGGAACATCCGACCAGCCATCCCCCAAAGACATTTTGCCGATGCACGGAAGATAAACTACCCCGCAGGTAGTTTGTTGGGCGTTTTAGCGCCCTCTTCAGTGGAATTTTAGTGGGAATTTTAGGGGACAGCCCCCAGGGGACAGTCCCCTGAAATTGACCGCCTTTTCTTCAGTAACGCGCTAATATCGCTCTTTTTGTGGGGACAGTCCCCTGGGGACTGTCCCCCAATTATACTGCGGTTAATGGCGAGCGAAAAACCGGTATTAGGCATGATTGCAGGCAATGGTATTTTGCCAGTGCTTGCAGCTAGAGGCGCTAGAGCCGCTGGATATCGTGTTTGTTGTGTGGGACTTCGAAATCAATATGTGCCTGAACTTCCAAGTGAGTGTGACACGTTCTCGATAGCTGGTATGGCTCGAGTTGGTCGTTGGATACGGTTGTTAAAAAAATGGGGTGCGAGTGATACTATCATGGTTGGTGGCGTTGGAAAAACCGTCATGCACGACCCATTTGGGGTACTTCGATTGATGCCAGACATCACTGGTTTACTTCTTTGGTACCGAACGCTCCGTCACGACCGCAGGGATGCTACAGTTCTTTCAGCAATTGCAGACGAACTACACAAATCAGGAGTCACCCTTATCGATTCGACCTCGCACATCCCAGACCATCTTGCCAGAACTGGCACCCTTGGAAATGTTTCGCCAACAACGATGCAATCTGCCGACATCGAGTTCGGCTGGCCGCTTCTAACGCAAAGCGCGGCGCTGCACATAGGGCAATCGATTGCGGTGCACGACCGCGATGTACTCGCTGTGGAAGCAATCGAGGGAACAGCTTCGTTAATCGAACGCGCAGGTTCACTCTGCAAAAAAAGTGGATGGACGTTACTTAAGACCGCGGCTAGCGATCATGACATGCGTGCAGACGTACCGTCGATTGGAACAAAAACTATAGAACAAGTTGCAGCTGCCGGTTGTTCCTGTATTGCCATTGGAAGTGGTCGTGTGATTCTGCTCGACTCCCCTGCAGTTATTGAAGCAGCTAACAAGGCTGGTGTTGCACTTGTCGGCATCCCACATGAGTGAAACCAAATTTGTCTCAAGGGCGGGTTTAAAACTTGAACACGCCCTTCAAGAATTTGGTTTTGACGTGAGTGATTTGTCCTGCGCTGATCTTGGGTGCAACGTTGGTGGGTTTACAGATTGCCTTCTACAACGCGGAGCAAAACACGTGCATGCTGTCGATACAGGATACGGAACTTTCGCTTGGAAGCTCCGAAGCGATGAACGTGTAACAACGTTAGAACGAACAAACGCACTCCACTTCGAACCACGGGAACATGTTCAACTCGTTGTTATCGACCTCGGGTGGACACCACAAAAACTTGCACTTCCAGCTGGAATGAAGTGGACGAATGGGGGACACATTATCACGCTCATAAAGCCTCATTATGAACTCACAGGCGAAGAAAAGGACATTGAAAATGTCGGAGAGGGGCTTTCTGAAGAAGGTATTTCACGCGTTATTTCACGTGTAAAATTACTCTGCGAAGACCTCTCTCTTGAATTGCTTAGTGAAACGTTGTCGCCATTACGTGGAAAAAAATCAAGCAAAAAAGGTGGTGGAAATCGAGAGTATTTAATGCTCTTGAAGGTGCCTTCAAAAGCACTGCCTTGAAGTACTTCGTAGTCGCTTTTTAGTGCTCGCTTCTGGTACAATAAACAGTTCAGAACAACACTATGAGTGAGACACCAGAACAACATTCCGAAGAGGAAAAGAACGAAGCATTTGGCAACATTGGAAACGTTGTTGATCAACTAATTGAACGCGAGTTGCACGACAGTTACTTAACGTACGCCATGTCAACAATCATGGATCGTGCCTTGCCTGATGTTCGGGATGGACTCAAGCCATCGCAGCGAAGAATTCTCGTAGCAATGCATGACTTGAACCTTTCTCCTGGACGCAAGCATCGAAAGTGCGCAAAAATTGCTGGCGATACTTCGGGTAACTACCACCCACATGGTGAATCCGTTATCTACCCGACCTTGGTTAACATGGGCCAAAACTGGAAGATGCGAGTTATGCTCGTCGACAAACAGGGTAACTTCGGTTCGATTGATGGTGATCCGCCTGCTGCGATGCGGTACACCGAAGCACGCATGACCCATGCTGCTGTATCAATGCTTGATGACATCAAATTAGACACCGTCGACTTCAAACCAAACTACGACGAAACTCGTCAAGAACCAACCGTTCTTCCCGGGAAATTTCCAAACTTACTTGTCAATGGTTCCAATGGCATCGCTGTGGGGATGTCATGTTCAATGCCACCGCACAATGTAGGTGAAATTTGCGATGCAATCGTTGCAACAATCGACGAGCCTGAACTTGATCTTGCAGAACTTCTTGAAATAGTTCCAGGTCCTGATTTTCCAACAGGTGGGCTTGTTGTTGGTAAGCAAGGGTTGGCAGAAGCATATGCAACTGGTCGAGGCAAACTCAGAGTTCGCGGTCGTGTACATCATGAAACAATTGGAAAGCGTGAAGCCATTGTCATTGATGAGATTCCATATCAACTCGTACAAAATAATCTGATTGAAAAAATCGTTGACTGTGCAAAGAACGGTCGTATAAATGATATTTCGGATATTAAAAACTTCTCAGGGAAAAAATGGCGTACAAGAATTGTCGTGTACTTAAAACGAGGCGCTGATCCAGATGTTGTTGAGAGACAACTCTATAAGTATACGCCATTGCAATCGACAGTTTCCGTTATTAACATCGCTCTTGTCAATGGTCGACCACAAACTCTTGGTCTCCGAAATCTCATCGATTGTTGGGTTGAACACCGCCAAGTAGTCATACGCCGTCGAACTGCACACCTTCTTCGTGAAGCATCAAAAGCTGCCCACCGTCTTGAAGGTTTGATTTACGCGGTTTGCGACATCGACGAAGTTATTGCACTTATTCGTGCAAGCCAGACCCGTGAAGAAGCCATTGAAAAACTTATGGCTCGTGACTTTTCTGTTCAAGAATCGCACGAATATGCAAAATTTATTTCCGACCGTCTTATCGAAAAGGCGAAAGATGGCGTATCACTTTCACGATTACAGGCTGATGCCATTGGCGCGTTGCGTTTGATTCAACTCGTTGGACTTGAGATTGAAAAGCTTACAAGTGAGTATGCTGAGCTGCTTGCTAAAATTGACGGATACGAGGCGATTCTATCTGATGAACAACGGATTCTCGACATCATTCGAGAAGACTGTATTGAACTCAAAGAAAAGTTTGCAACCGATCGCCTTACTGGATTTATCGATGGCGAAGATGAAGAGTTTGATTATGGCGCACTTATTCCGGAACACGATGTTTGTGTGACAATATCGCACCAAGGATATGTAAAACGTTTGCCAATCGACACCTTCCGTGAACAGGGTCGAGGCGGACGAGGTATTAAGGGTGGTGAGACAAAAGACGGCGACTTTATTGAACACATCTTTGTTGCATCTACGCACGATGATTTGCTCTGTTTTACAGATACTGGTCGAGTCTTCAAAATGAAGGTCTACCAAATCCCTGAAGCAACTAGAACGAGCAAAGGACGTGCCATCGTAAACCTTCTGAAACTAAAAGAAGGCGAAAACATTGTCACATTCAGAAGCATTAAAGAATTCGAAACATGTAAAGATAATCTAGTCTTTGCCACTTCTCTCGGTCGCGTGAAACGAACCGCGGTTTCAGAATACAAAAATGTAAACCGTGCTGGCATTAACGCAATAAAACTAAATGAGGGCGACTCACTCGTTGATGTCATCAAGACAAGTGGCGAAAGTCACGTTCTTCTTGGCACAGCAACAGGCATGTCCATCCGATTTGTTGAAACCGATGCAAGACTCATGGGACGAACTGCCGCAGGTGTGAAAGGCATCTCGCTGACAGAGGATGATCGTGTTGTTGGTTGCGTTCTTGCTGAAGACGATTCGGACCTCATGACAATGACTGAACATGGATATGGCAAACGTACTCCGATGTTTGAGTACCTTGTCCACAGCGAAGATGGCTCGACAAGAGCACAATCTCGAGGAGGCAAGGGCAGACGTGACATCCAAACAGGCAATCGAAATGGTCTTGTTGCAGATATCCGTGCCGTTCGGGATAGTGATAGTTTGATGTTTATCACTGCAAATGGCATGCTCGTTCGCATTTCTGCCAGTGATATACGCACAATCGGGAGAAATACCAAGGGCGTCCGCGTTGTAAATCTCAAAGATGGTGACCGATTAATTGCTGCTGCAAAAGTCGAAGGCGTCGAAGATACTGTATCCTCTCCTGCATGACATTAAATCAATGGGATGACAACATATTGATTTTGGAACTTCTTGATGAGCCCGACTTTTCAGAAGATACAGATTCACTCCTTATAAAGCTTCGTGATGAAAATGAGCCATGCTCCAATGTCATCATTGATTTGCAAAATGTTTCGATGCTCAACTCTTCGAACCTTGGCGCATTAATTGAAATTAAAAAATTGTTAGAAGCCAAAGATAAGCGAATGGTTATCTGTAATATTTCTGATCCAATCTGGTCAACCATGCTTGCAACAGGATTGGACCAAGTTTTTGAGTTTATCGAAGACACAACAACAGCACTCCTCCTGATAGGTTCGTAACTGCATGCGGCCCATTCGTCGCACAGAACATGACACTCGGATCGAGATGATGCCCCTCATCGATGTCGTTTTTTTACTTCTCACTTTTTTTATATACGCAATGGTGCTCATGGTCAGGGTAGAAGTTCTTCCTGTCCCACTAGAGTCATATCTTTCTGGGTCTCCAGCACAACCCCGTCCTTCTATCTCTGTCACTATCGCGATTGATGGAAATTTATATGTGAACAAAACTATTGTGACAATCGACCGGGTCGCCCCAACAGTTTCTCAAGAACTTGAAGCAAACCCAAGTGCAGCAATCTATCTTGTTGTTGAAGAAGGCGAGGCTATGGTTGACCGGGGACCACTCTTAACAGGAACGTGGGACCGATTGAGGCAGCAGGGACTAGAAATATTTTTGGTTGGTGCACCACAGAGTGAAAACAAAAAACCCGATGAGTCGTGACACGTTTGTAATTTTGTTTGCTTTCTTGGGTTCAATTTCATTGCATATCCTAATTCTGCCTGTTGTCTATGTTAAAAAAACTCCCGTCGCTGTTCTTCCTACAACCAGGGCTACACACCTTGAGACACCCAAAGAAGACAAACCAGAGATTGAACTTGGCATCGATTCTTCCAATGAGCCAACGTTGACTTGGATTGGATACGAAGAATATGAAGAACAACGAGCCCGTTACGCTGAGGTTGAACAAGCTTCGATGAAGGCGACTGATGAAATCACAAAACCACTCCCCTCTTTGCAAGCGTTCTCAACTATGCAACAAGCAATTCAGCCAGTTGCTACCGTCACTCTGCAGTTTTTAGAAGCACTTCAGGGCATTGAACTCTTCACCCCATCAAGAGAATTACAACCAATACAACCCTCTCGGGAAGAGCCTAAAAAAGAACCAGTCAAAATCACACCACCTGTTGAAAACGTTGAGAACACACCCACAGAAGGAAACCCAAGTGATCGAGATTCTGGGGCAACTTCTCTCGTTCGCTTTTCACCCGAACAATGGAAATTGGGGAAACCTATCGCTGCACAAGGAATCGTGTTGCGACCAAGAAGGCTTCCGATGAAGCCTTATATTTTATTTTTAAACACTCCTGCCCCCTTAGTTGCAGAACTTCAGATAAACAAAGAGGGCAAACCGCAAGTTGTCAATATTTTGCTGAGCACGGGAAACGATGCGTATGATCAAAAATGGTATTCCTGCTTATTCCGATGGCGAGCATCGGGCGAAAAAATTGACGCACTCAAAGATGATGAAACACTCGACATCACAATCCAAATCAATTCTTCAGAATAACGACCAATCGGGTTACTTGTCTAAACGGTCTCTCCACAACTGCAAACGACGAGAATCTGACAGAACATAATCCAGTGGTGTCACTGTTGCATACCCTTGCTTAAGGGCCTCAACGTCGCTGCCCTCAGCAGTATGTGCAAATGCCATCCCATCTCCAGCTGCCCAGTAATACGTTCTGCCATCAGGAGCGACTCGCTTGTCGTAATGTCCCAAATCGCCGGCAGCATTCATATCAACAACTTTCACTTCTGGCATAGGTCGATCTGGAGATTCACACGCTGGAATATTTACATTAATAACTTCATGGGGATCAAGCTTGTTCTCAAGAATAGAATCAATAATTGTTCTTGCTATTTCAGCTGCGCGGTCGTAACAAATATTATCACGATTATCCAAATACAAACTCACTGCAATCGCTGGGACGCCAAGAAATGCCGATTCAATTGCAGCTGCAACTGTACCAGAATAAATTATGTTAATCCCTACATTTGCGCCACTATTCATTCCACTAACAGTTAAGTCTGGCTTAGAGCCTTCGCCAAATCGCTCTTCCCATAGCGTACGCATTGCTAGTTTTACACAATCTGCCGGTCGACCATCCACCGCAATTCCGGACATGGCCTGAGTAACATCTATCTTTTGCGTCACCAATGGCGTCGTGTATGTAATTCCATGGCTCATTGCAGACTGGACTGTCTCTGGTGCAAAAACAACCAGCTCACCTAATCCCTGCAACGCATTGTGTAGAGCAATGATTCCAGGTGCTCGAATTCCATCATCGTTTGTTAGAAGAATACGCATGCTTACTTTGGCTCCAAAATATATTCTCGACCACCCCATCGAATCGGGGTGCGGTTCTGCAACATCGATGCAGAATCCAGAAAGAGTTTAGCAACTATAAGTCCACCAAGTGGCGCAAAAACAGCATAGATCATCGGCGCACTATTTATTTTGTACAACCAACAAGTGACAAACACACACGCAAGGAGAGATGCTATTGAACTCCAAAACAATGTTGGAGAACCAACAAGTTGGCCAATCACAATGCCCGCAATGCCTGCAGCGGGAAGAACTATTGAAACAATGACTGCCAACAGCGCACTGCGTCGAAGCCTATTAATATTTCGGGTGCTTGCTTCAATATAAATACGCTTCCATCCAGCTCTGAACGCCCCAAACGAGTGATACATAGAGCACCGAAGTAGACCATCTGCAAAGAGTAGCTGAACCTTACCTCCTCGCTTGTGGATTACCCTTGCAAAAGCAATGTCCTCAAGCAAATCATCTTTCACCGATTCATGTCCACCTATTGACTCGTATGCATCACGAGAAAAGAGTAAGAATTGACCATTTGCAAATGGGCGTGATCGATGCTCTCGATTCACTCGATCAATAGGAAACTGTCGAACAAGAAAAGTGCCTGCGATTGGTTGAACAATTCGCTCAAATGTTTTTGTTATCGTGAGTGAACTCAACACACTCAACAATGAGGCGTTTCTTTTTATTGCCGATGCAACAGAACATCGCACTAAATCCTGATCAAATTGGGTGTCTGCATCCGTAAACAACAACCAGTCACCAATTGCTTGCTTCGCGCCAATCCGAGCTGCATTGCATTTTCCTGCCCAATCATCTGGGCAGTGGTCATTTTCGATGAGACAAATACGATTATCATCTGCCACGTGTTTTTGAAGAATTTCAAGAGTGCGATCTGTACATCTGTCTAATACAAAAATTATTTGGATTTTTGTGTGTGATTGGTTTCGAAGGGATGTTGCACATCGATCAATAACTCGCTCTTCGTTATGCGCAGGGACAATAATACTAATCAAATCGCCATCTGGATCTGGCAAATGTAGTCCTTCGCGAATTGAGGAGTTCGAACGAGCCATCATAAGCAGTCTGTACCCAACACCTATCCATAAACAGAGAGAAACAACCACCACTCCGCCAAGAATATGAGATGTGATTTCGATTGCACTCATCAGCACCGTATAGTACCCCGTTATCATCTACAAAACGATGAATCACGTAGCAATCAATCAAACCACTCTGTTTTCTCGAGAAGCACTGCGTACTATCGATGCTTGTTCCATTGACCAATACAAAATACCCAGTATTGTGCTTATGGAAAATGCGGCAAGGAGCGCAACTGATTGCATCCTTAACTCGACGGAAGTCGAAATGAGGAAAAACATCATCCTTGTCTGTGGGTGTGGAAACAACGGTGGCGATGGCTATGCTGTAGCAAGACATCTTACGAATGCAGACTGTGCTGTTTCAATACTTCGATTAAGTGAACCAAAAAGTGCAGACGCGAAAACGAATGCAGCAATCTGTGCTGCAATGAATATTCCAATGTCACCATGGAGTGAAGAAACTCACGCCAACGCAACGTTATGTATTGATGCTATCTTCGGAACTGGTCTGGACCGGACTGTTGAGGGTGCGTATGCGGAAGCAATTCACATTTGCAACGAGCACACTGCACCATGCGTCTCGCTTGACATCCCCTCAGGGATGGATTGTGATACCGGTGAACCCCTCGGGTGTTGTATCAGCGCATGGATGACCATCTCATTCGTTGGAATGAAGCTCGGATTTCTAGGTGATTCTGCTAAAAAATATCTTGGCAAAGTCGTGATTGCCGAAATTGGATGTCCGAAACTTCTTCTTCAAGATTACGGAGATTGCACTTCATAGTACGATGAACAACCTGTGTACCAAACACTTTTAACAACTCGGTATCTAACAAGTAGGGTTATTCCACTTATTGCTGTCGCTGCAGTTGCGTTATGTGTTGCACTTGTCATCGTGGTTGTCTCCGTCATGTCTGGCTTTCTAAATATGGTGCAATCATCTGGAAAGACCCTAATGGGCGATGTCATCATTACGTATGGAATTTCTGGCATTCCACACTATGAAACTCTAATCGAACACCTTGAAAAAGATAAAAAGGTCGTTGCTGCTTCTCCAGTTGTCGATGGTTGGGGTTTGCTTCGAATGCCGTATCCTGACTCCGAAGCAAAACAAAGTGAAACAGTGCAGGTCTGGGGAATTGATCCGGTTTCATTTGCGAAAGTAACCTCTTATCACGAGTCTCTTCAGTGGAGAGCTCCGACCAAAAATCAACTTGACTGGCTGTTGTTCGATGCAATAACAGAAAACCAAGAGATGCTTCTCATAAACTTGAGTGATGAAAAACGGGACTCTCTTGTTGAAATAGTAAACAGTGCTTCTCGCACGTTGAACTACGAAACAAGTTCTCTCTGGGCTGAGACACAATCGCTACTAGGTGAAACATTGTGGGAAGAAGTCCTCGCGTCTGACGAACGACTTACAAACCCTGATGCTCTACTTCAACAGGGAATTTCTCTCTCTCAAAATGGGAGCGTTGGAATAGTTTCGGGTCTTCATGTTTCCGAAGGAAATGAGAGACAAAAAGACGGCACGTATCAAGTCATCCGGAATGATTATTGGTGGCTCCCAAGGTATGACGGCACGTTAACTATGCTGCCAGTTGATTCCCATGGTGGAATAATTGAACCAGAATCTATGATTATGCCTTTTGTGAATGAATTTCAGTCTGGTGTGTTTATGATTGATGAGTCAAGAGTTTTTGTTCCAATCGGTGTCTCGCAACAATTGTTACATCTTGACGAAGCAGAAATTGTTGATGAGAATGATCCAACTAAAATTCTTGGAGTGGATCCAGCAAGAGCAACAAGCGTTCTCATTCGTGGAGATGTAAATGTTTCCGCAGACGAATTGCAAAAACGAATCGTACAAATGTACGATGAATTCCTTGCAGGACTCCCAAGCGATACCATCGTACTACCTCCATCAAGAAGTGATCCAGGACTATCAATTCACACATGGGAAGAACAACAACGGAGTTTCACCGGACCGGTTGAAAAAGAACGCGAGTTAATGCGAACGCTATTTTCAATTGTCTACCTCGTTGTGGCAGCCCTCATCCTTTCGATTTTCTGGTCGATTGTGTTTGAAAAAACTCGAGACATTGGCATCCTCCGAAGTATTGGCGCTTCACGTGGAAGCATCGTTTGGATTTTCTTGCAATACAGCCTCGTCATTGGTGTTGTTGGGTCTGCACTTGGGTTGTTTTTGGGGTGGCTTATCACTAAAAATATCAACTCCATACATGACGCTATGGGCAACCCTCCACTGAGTGTTGCTATTGGTACATTTGTTGCAACAGGATGTATTGCTGCATACACCATCATGAAATCGCGTAGCGGGCAAATGTTACCGATTGTTTTGGGTGCACTTGGATGTATAACTTTTGGTGGTATTGGAGCGTTAATTTTGTTTATAAGACATATTGGCGGCCTGGTTATCTGGGATGCATCGGTGTACTACTTCTCAATTATTCCTAATGAAGTTGATTGGCCATCGAGTATCGTCACGGTCTGCGGTGCCATTCTCTTCTGCCTTCTCGGTGCTATTATTCCAGCCGCCAAGGCAGCAGACACTGATCCTGTAAAGGCGCTTCGTCATGAGTAGTTCTATTATTCTTGAAGGTAGTAATTTAAAGAAGACGTACCAGCTTGGTCGAGCCGAGGTGCCCGTTCTACTCAATGCGTCCATCAAGGTTATAGAGGGAGAATGGATTACCATTCTTGGTTCAAGTGGATCCGGAAAATCTACGGTATTACATTTGCTTGGTGGACTTGATCGGCCAGACGCTAATGGTGGTGAGGTATTGTTCCAAGGAAACTCTGTGTGGAAACGCTCCAATAGACAAATTAACCACTACAGAAACAATCAAATTGGCTTCGTATTCCAGTTTTATCACCTCTTGCCAGAACTTACGGTGCTCGAAAACACATTTCTTCCAGCAATGATTGGAACCACCATTTCTTCAACTTCATCCGCCAAGGAGCGCTCGGTTTCCTTGCTTGAACAATTTGGACTCGGTCATCGGCTCTCCCACCGCCCACGTGAACTTTCGGGCGGCGAGCGCCAGCGTGTTGCTATCGCAAGGGCGCTTGTCAATGAACCAAACATTTTGCTTGCCGATGAGCCAACTGGAAATCTTGATGAGGAGACGGGGAATGAAATATTAGACGTCCTCAGACAACTTCATCAAGGTGGGCTCACCATTGTTTTGGTCACGCACAATATGGAAATTGCCTCTCTGGGTGACCGAGTTGTGCATCTTAGGCACGGGCAAATAGAGCATCCCGCCACTTTGGCACAATAACCCAGTTCTGAGGTATTGAAATCTGATTTATTATGCTGTTTTTGATGTAATAAACATATTTTTTCTTTTATCCACAGAACATGTGGAATGGAACACGGGTTGCACCGATTGTTATATATAAGGTGTGTACCGTTGTACACACCCCTATCGCACATCCCGCATATCATGTGGGCGGAGAATTGAACTATGTTTGAACGATTAACAGACCGCGCTCGAAAAGTAATGGCTCTTGCAAACCAAGAAGCCCAACGCTTTAACCACGAATACATTGGAACGGAGCATATTCTGCTCGGTCTAGTGAAGGAAGGCTCAGGCGTGGGTGCGAACGTCTTAAAGCATCTAGAGATTGATCTTCGCAAAGTACGACTTGAAGTTGAAAAACTCGTCAAAAGTGGGCCCGATATGGTCACGATGGGGAAACTTCCTCAAACACCTCGTGCCAAAAAGGTAATCGAGTATGCAATTGAAGAAGCTCGTTCCCTGAACCACAATTATGTTGGCACAGAGCACCTTCTCCTCGGCTTACTTCGTGAGCAAGATGGTGTTGCTGCACAAGTGCTTATGAACCTTGGATTGAAACTTGAAGATGTTCGAGAGGAAGTTCTTAATCTACTTGGCGCTGGTGTTGGTCAACTTGAAGATGTCGATGACGAAGATATGGAACCACAAGGTGATTCCCCGAGTCCTGCTCCTCGACGAGGAAAAAGTAAGACTCCAGCTCTCGACAGTTTTGGTCGAGATTTAACTGAGTTAGCGAAGAAGAATGAACTTGATCCCGTCATTGGTCGTCATAAAGAGATTGAACGACTTGTTCAAGTCCTTTGTCGTCGAACAAAAAATAACCCTGTTCTCCTTGGAGAAGCAGGCGTTGGCAAAACTGCAATTATAGAAGGTCTTGCTCAAAGAATTATTGAGGGAGAAGTTCCTGATCTTCTTCATGACCGTCGAGTTGTCGTGCTTGACCTTGCAATGATGGTTGCAGGCACCAAGTATCGAGGTCAATTTGAAGAACGAATCAAAGCTGTGATGAACGAAGTTCGTCGCGCTAAAAATATTTTATTGTTCATTGATGAACTTCATACTCTTGTTGGTGCAGGTGGTGCAGAGGGAGCAATCGATGCTTCAAACGTACTCAAACCCGCTCTTTCTCGTGGTGAAATCCAGTGCATAGGCGCTACAACTTTTGACGAATACCGAAAGTACATCGAAAAAGACAGCGCACTCGAACGTCGTTTTCAATCGATAGCTGTAAACCCCCCAAACACGGAAGATACTGTCGAAATACTCAAGGGGTTACGTGAGCGGTACGAACAACATCACCGTGTGAAATTCACTGACTCTTCAATTCTCGCGGCAGTAGAGTTATCAAACCGTTATATTTCAGATCGGGTCCAACCAGATAAGTCTATTGATGTGATTGATGAAGCAGGCGCTCGCGTTCGCTTAAAATCGATGACAAAGCCGCCTTCAATGGCAGACCTTGAGGAGCAACTCGAACTACTTAAAGTAAAGAAAGATGAAGCTGTAAAGAATGCGGATTATGAAGCAGCCGCCTCTCTTCGCGATGAGGCTGAGCAACTTCGTTCAAAGAAAGATGATTTGCAAAAAGAGTGGCGAGAGCAAATGAATGAAATCACCAGTGAGGTTGATGAAAATATTATTGCTGAAGTTGTTTCAAGCATGACTGGAGTTCCCCTTACTCGACTCGAAGAAGCAGAATCTCAACGATTATTGCAACTTGAAAATGAACTTCATAAGACTGTCATCAGTCAGCACGATGGGATTACTCAGATTGCAAAAGCTATTCGAAAATCACGAAGTGGTTTAAAAGATCCAAATCGACCAATGGGCTCATTCTTGTTCCTCGGACCTACTGGTGTTGGTAAAACACTTCTTGCAAAAGCGATTGCTGAATTCATGTTTGGTGATTCTGATTCACTCGTGTATTTAGATATGTCTGAATATATGGAAAAACACACTGTCTCGCGATTGGTTGGTGCGCCTCCCGGATACGTTGGATACGAAGAAGGCGGTCAACTTACTGAAAAAATCCGACGTAAGCCATATGCTGTTGTGCTCTTCGATGAAGTTGAAAAAGCACACGGTGATGTCTTTAACATGTTGCTTCAAATAATGGAAGAGGGTCGGTTAACAGATTCATTTGGCCGACAAGTCGACTTCCGAAATACAATCGTAATTTTGACTTCAAACATCGGTTCTGATCTCATCAAGGGCGGGCAATCGTTTGGTTTTGGTAAACGTGAAGAAGTCATGGACTACGATAAATTGAAGAAACAACTCCTCAGCGAGACTGAAAAGTTCTTTCGACCAGAGTTCATCAACCGTCTTGACGATGTGATTGTCTTCAAACCATTAACAAAAGATGATTTGTACTCCATTATCGATATTGAACTTGCGAAAATTATGAAGCGATTGGAAGCCAAGGGCATCTCGATGGAACTCGATAGTGTTGCAAAGGATTTCCTCATTGATAAGGGATACAACCCTGACTTTGGTGCACGCCCTCTCCGCAGAGCTCTTGGGACATACATTGAAGACCCACTTGCAGAATCGTTACTCGCTGGTGATTACTCCTCAGGCGTGCACGTGAAAGTAACGCATAAGGAAGGTGATGAACACCTCTTTTTCTCCTCTAAGCAAAAAGAGGAAAAGATCGAGCCTGAACCAGAGCCGAGCAGCGCAAGCAACGAGTAACTGGAACACTCTAATCAGAAAGGGCACGAACGTTCAAACTTCGTGCCCTTTTTTTGTAATCCACTTCTATAGCACCACTTACGATTAATTGACTCAGAGCCAATTACCTAAATTAATTGGCTCTGAGCTAATTAATTTAGAAGGGGCAATTAGCAATAGTTGTAAGGCGCTCACCTGTTGCAGGATGAGTAATAGTTAAGGATTGGGCATGAAGCAACAATCGCTCTGACATTGCAAGCACGTTGGGAGTTGCGTAAAGGTTGTCCCCAAGGATTGGATGACCTATCTCACAAAGATGGATGCGAAGTTGATGGGATCGACCTGTCACTGGACGCAATTCTAGTCGAGTCCTATCACCACATCGTTCCAGCACTCTCCAGTGAGTTTGGGAAGCCTTCCCTTGTTCAAAATCTACACACTGCTTTGGTGGATTTTCCATATCTTTGCGAATAGGAATATCAATACAACCGCTCTCTTGCTCAACTCGCCCCCCTACTTCAGCAATATACATTTTCTCAACTTCTCGATCTTGAAATTGTCTGCTAAGTTCGCGGTGCGTATCGGCGTCTCTCGCCATCACAATAACGCCCGATGTGTCCATATCTAATCGGTGCACAATCCTCGCCCCCTCAATTGCTGACGCTACTCGAACTGCAAGACAATCTATTTTGTCGATGCCGATTCCTTTAACACTCAACAATCCTGATGGTTTATCCAACAAAACCAAGTAATCATCATGGTAGAGCACTATTACCCCGTGCGGGTCGTACTCTGGGGACGTATGATGTGCAGTTCGATTACTCAAGGAGATCACCAATGATATTGCATTGTACGACACTACTTCTCACCGCTGTTGCCCTAGGCTCCTCCCCACTTCATCCTGATGAAGCGAATGCTATCGGAGAACCTATCTTATTAACTGATCCCACTGTCTTCCTAAAAGCAGGTGAGTCTTATTTTGACCCCAGCATGAAGCGAATCATTTTTCAAGCCATTGAGCACCCAAAAGAAGGACAAGAGCCAGATGACGATTATGGAATGTATCTTGGCGATTTAACGTTCGATACTGCTGGAAACATCTCTGGATTAAAAAATGTAATTCGATTAAGCAACGAGGGCTCTGCAAATACATGCGGTTGGTTCCACCCTAATAATGATTCACTCGTTATGTATGCAACAACGACAACGCCTCTTCTTGATGGTGATATCCCCGGGTACCAACGAGGTAGTGGTCGTTATCGCTGGGCATTCCCACCTAAGATGAACATTATTTCGCAAGACCTTCAGACGAACGCTGTCGAGCAACTCGTCACTGATGATGAACATTATCTTGCAGAAGGTTCATGGAGTCCTGATGCGCGACACGTTGTGTATTGTTCTCTAGCTTCAGGCGCAGGCGACATCTACATAACCGATCTAAAAACCGGGAAAAATACTCTCGTTGTCGGTGACGAGGGGTACGATGGTGGCCCCTTCTTTTCGCCCGATGGAAAACGAATTGTGTATCGCTCAGACCGTCGTGGAAATGATCTCCTCCAACTCTACGTAGCGGAACTCTCATTTGACGAAGATGGTTCCATCATTGGAATTGATAAAGAATACCAACTCACCGATAATGAACATGTAAATTGGGGACCATTTTGGCATCCAAACAATCGGTTCCTCATCTATGCAACAAGTGAGGTAAGTCACCGCAACTATGAACTCTTTGTTTGTGACGCTGATAGTGGGGTCACTGATGGCACTACCCGCTACGGAATTCGTCGAAGAAGAATTACACACGCAGAGGGTTTTGATGGGCTACCTGTATTTGATGCTTCAGGAAAATGGCTCATGTGGACGAGTAAAAGGGAAACTGGAACAAGCCAATTATGGGTTGCTCCATTTCTGTTTAATCTGAATGCTGGTCCATCTGTCATGGAACATTAATGACGCTACAAAAATTCATCCTAATCGCACTTGTTGGAATTGGTGGATGTAAAACCCAAACAATCGAATATCGTTCTCAACCTAGTTGGCAAACAGCGTTGTCTGGTGGGAATACTTCGAACCATATTAGAAATGACGGGACTATCGTAAAGTATAGTTCTACCAAGGATTCATCAAGCAAGGCTATTAAGGAGTACTTGAAAACTATAGAGTTGCAGGAAAAGGACGAAGTAACCGGAGAAGTAACAGTACGCTCTATTCTTCCAGAGCATGTACTCACTCATACGCTGACTTGCTTGCGAGATAAAAATTGGGATTTATTGTACGAACAAATCATCAGTGAAAAATCTCGCCATTATTATTCGCAACTTGAAAACGGTCGAGAAGAATTCGAGTTGTTTTTTAGTACAAACCGACGAGAACTTGCAAAAACCTTGCAACGGATTCATGGCGGAAAAGGTTTTGGAGATGTAAATGCTCAAGAAAATGGAAATGTAATTCTCTATGAACTTTCCACAAAAGTGGCACGTGATTATAAATACAAATCCGTCACGTTCATCAGAGAGGGGCAACTTCTCAAACTTGATTCAATTCGATAATTCTGCGAAGTCAGCGAGATCGAAAAAGTGTAAGACATGCAGTGTGTCCGTGCAAAAAAGATAAGCCTCCGATTGGACCAATTTCTCCGGCCGCGAAGAAACCCGCAATTGGCACATCCCCGAGTCTATCTCGAATAATAGTAAGATCGTGGTCATCTTCATGGAACAAACTTCTTCCCCTTCCATTACAAGTGATGAGCAAGCCGGCAAGTGGATTTTCGTCGAGTTGCTGAGCATCAAGCAAGAGTTGTAAATCTTCAACTGCAGTCTGTGCATCGCGAACATGAAACTGTACTGTTTTGCCTAATCTATAAAATTCACCCGCAGCAACACCCTTCCTTTTCCGATCAATACCAAGTATAGACCTCACTAAAAAATCGCCGCGTCCGAAGTGGTCTTTATGTTCATCAATCACACCACCGAGCAATAAACCCCCTTCAAGCAATTCGCGTTCATGTTGATTTGCTGTTTGAGCTAGTTCATGTAACACGCCTAGTGCCGGCTTGCCACCTAACTCAAGAACAACGTTCCCATCTACTTTTGTAACACGGTAGTGTTCTCCAATTGGTCGGCACCCTTGGCTCACAATGCACTCGATTTCAATTGGTCCAGATAGGGTGATTCCGACTCCGCCGCTACGCATTCCTTGGTCATCTAAAAACAATCTGTTGTGGGTTGCCTGTGATGCACCAGATGCCATGCCACCAATTATGGGTAACGGCCTGCCTTCACCCCTGCAATTCACCAGTGCGGGCAACAGTCGAGTAATTGGAGTTGAAAAAGGATCACCAAAAAAGAACATCGCCTCAGTATCGTCTTGCAAACCGATCCACTGTGGTATTTCCTCTGGACGAGAGATTGGAACGGGCTTCTTCGGAGTCGTCGTCCAAGGTGCAACTGTGACACCGGGCAAGTGCATCGCTATTGCAGAAAGTCCTGCAACACCTTCAAGTTCAAGATCACATCCAACTACAGATTCTGCGGTAACACCCACAATAGTTTTTGGAGCAAGCGTCTCTCTGATATCAGCAATAGCTTCTGCAAATGATTCTCGATGATGAAAGCTTGCAAATACAAAAACAAGGTCTGTTGGACCTGCTATTGCTTTCTCTAATAACTCCGCGACTTCAATTGCAGCAGTGCGGGTATCAAGGTGCTCACTTATTGCTGCTGCACTTCGCAATGAATTTACACCACCGCTGACATTGCATTGACTGCTGTACGTGTTCTACAAAGAAGCTCATCTGCATCTGAGATAGTCATGATAAGTGGCAATCGGAATCGAACTGAACGAGTTCCGCAAGGCAGAGCAATAACCAACGCATCCATTAACGAACTCAGCATCACTGAACGGTGCTCAGGCGATGGAAGAGTAAATGCAATCAACGACCCTTTACCGCGAACACTTTCAAATGCGCCCGACTCATTTGCAATGTCGCGCAAACCAGCAACCATATAGTTGCCAACCGAAGTAACAAGCTCTGCAATGTTGTCGCGTTCAATAATTTTGATGTATTGCATGCAACGAACCATATCTACCAAATTTCCTCCCCATGTCGAGTTAATTCGACTTGATCGATGAAAAACATTTTCTGAAACTTCATCGACTCGTTCACTAGCGTAAATGCCACAAGTTTGAGTTTTCTTTCCGAAGCAAACAACATCTGGTCGAACAGAGGTATGTTGCCAGAACCACGCTTTTCCTGAGCCATAAAAACCTGTTTGAACTTCATCGAAAATCAACAAAGCTTCTCTTTCATTTGCATACGTGCGAAGTTTTTCTAAGAACTCGTCGCGGAAATGGTTATCTCCGCCTTCTCCCTGCATGGGTTCAATGATAATAGCTGCAATGCGGTTTGAATGCTCTTCAAACGCACGTTCAATTTCTGCACAAGCCTTTGCTTCTGCAGATTCAATATCGTTACAAACATTACCTTCATTATCAAACTCACAGAATGGATTTGAAACTCGTGGCCAATTAAATTTTGGGTAAAGTCCAACTTTATCTGGAAGTGTATTTGTCAAACTCATGGTGTATCCACTACGACCATGAAATGCTTGTTTGAAATGCAAGATAACAAGGTCATTCACATCGTCGTGAAAACTCGTTCTTCCAAGTTTTCTAGCCTTCCAATCAAATGCTGTTTTTAAGGCATTTTCAACGGCAAGAGCTCCGCCCGACACCCAGAAGTGGTGTGGAAAACCTTCGGGTGTTACCTTTGAACCGAACGCTTCAACAAACTCTGCGAGTTCAGTTGTGTACAAATCTGAGTTTGCAATTTTATTTCGTGAGGCTTTCAGTATTTCGTCGCTAAATGGAACTTCCATCAGCTCAGGGTGATTAAAACCCAGCGGACAAGAAGCGAAACAAGTAAATGCATCGAGGTACTCATTGCCGCTTACAGAATCATGAATCCACACATTGTGTGATTTGTCAAGATCTACAACAAAGTTGTATCCATCAACAAGCTGATATTTACGAAGAACTGAATGTACGTCTTGGGGTGATACGGTCATGAGAGTGGGCCTTTCTGAAAAATATGCGAATCTACTGTTCGCCACCATAATCGAGTCATGATACCAAGACTGCAGACGAATGAGACGTGCCTTCAAATCCATTAAACGATGGTTTAAATCCTTGATATTTGTGGAATTGGCGCAAGAAAACTAAGTTTTTACACATAGAAATTGAAACTGTGCCTATTTTAACTTGACGGGTGGGGGCAAACAAAAGAAACTGTGCCTTCATTGAATGGGTTATTTGTGACCCACCTGTCTGTACCGCCTTCAGCCCAAAAAGTTGATGGCGATTATTGGAGATATTTCCCATGGCTATTCGTAGCGGCGCTGGTACTGGTGTCATTGTTTCTTTAGTTGTGTTTGTTCTAGCAACTGTTTTCCTTCTTGTCCTTAGTATTGTGTTTTACGCAAACAATCGGAAGCAAGAGGTGAACGTAAGTGATGCCGAGGATTCACTTAAGGTTTTTGCTAGAGCCTCTGAACGAGGGAACGATTCTATTCAGAAAATTGTTGCCCTAGCAAAAGATTCAAACCAATCTGTCGTTGCGTATCTCAATTACCAAATTGAAGAACGAAACAAAATGCTAACTGGCAATCCTTCTGAATCCATGGAACAACTTCATTCTGAGTTCACCAGCCTAACACCTACAAACAGCCCATTGGCCATTACGATTGCAAACTTACAGAGTCAAATCAAATCTGGGCAACAAGAGTTAAACTCGCGGATTGATGAATTGGCTAGTGCAAATGAAACCAAGGAGTCATTACAAGATCAACTTGACCAACAAGCTCAAAGTAAAGATGGCGAAGTGCAACTTGTAAAATCTGAGTGGCAAGATGTTCAAGATGGATCCGACGCTTTGAACACACGAGCGAATGATTTTTTTGAAAGCAGAGGCGAAAGACTTGATGACGTCCGTGAGGAAAATCTAGTCCGAATTCAATTGTTAGAAGAAGATGTTGAACTTCTACGAACAGAAAAAGCGCTGCTCGAAAGTACGATTGATGATTTGCGAAGCAAAGTGAATTCAAGCCGTATGACTTCAATTGATCCATCATTATTAGTCGATGGCACTGTCCTTGAGGTTGGCACTGGCAATGAGGTCTTTATTGACCGGGGAGAAAAAGACCACATCGTTCTGGGGATGACATTTGATGTCTACGATTCAGCATCTCAGCTTCTTCCAGACGAAAATAACACCTTGCCTCGAGGCAAAGCAACTATCGAGGTTGTGAAGGTTGGACCAACAACATCGACGGCGAAGATAACGAGATCCACCTCAAGTCAACCAATTGTTCGCAACAACATCATCGTAAACCCTGTTTACGACCCAAATTACAAATTCTCTTTTGTCGTTCATGGTTTTTTTGATGTGGATGGAGACGGTAACCCTGAACCAAACAACAGTTTTATCAAAGATCAGATTCTGCGTTGGGGTGGGATTGTAATTGAAGATGACGGACTAATTCCAGGTGATTTAGATTTCCTTGTTCTTGGTGTATCGCCTCGAAAGCCAACACATGAACCAAGCAGAGGAGCTTCCAACGCTATGCTCGACGCGTATGCCGAACAACAGAGGGCGTTTGAAGAGTATGATTCACTTCGAGAACAAGCCAAAGCTGCGCAAGTCCCAATACTGACTGCAAATCGCTTAGACGTTTTAACAGGTCGACGTAATAGGTAGTCGATTCAGCAAAGTTCCTGTAACTCGATGGCACGCCATCAATCCAACTTTACTTCATGGTCACAGTATCTCCCGCTTAGAGCACTAGCGGTACTTATTGGTTGCTGCCCAATAGAATTCAACATGCAGTCAAGCAAGATTATCGGAGATCTTTTTTATCATTTCGATGCAAAAAGAAGAGAGCGTGCTATCGGAAACATTCGTGCAAGTTTTCCTGATTTAACAGACAAAGAAGTTCGGGTGCTGACAAAAAAATCGATGGAGCACTTGTTCCAACTCTTCGTGGCAGAGGGTGTACAAATGCCCTCCCTTATCACACCAACGACTTGGCAAAAGTATGTTGAATTTAAAAATATAGAACAAATCACTAAGCGACTCACTCAAAACAAGCCTACTATTTTTATTACTGGGCACTGTGGAAATTGGGAGTTACTAGGATATATGCTCTCTGTTCTTGGATATCCAATTGGAGCTCTTGCAAGGCCGCTAGATAATCCTCTCATCAATGATTGGGTGTTGGGTATTAGGGAACGATTTGGATTACAGATTGTTACAAAGTGGGGAGGCGTATCAGTACTTCAAGATTTGATTAAGAACAATACGAGTGTTGGCTTTATTGCCGACCAAAATGCTGGGGACAGAGGAATGTTTGTTCCCTTCTTTGGCAGACTTGCCTCAACATATAAATCAATCGGCCTCCTTGCAATGAAATATGATTTACCAATCGCCGCAGTCCATGCTAAGCGCCTCGATGGCCGATTCAAGTATGAGATTTCTGTAACTGACTTCATTGAACCCGATGAGTGGAAGGATCAACCTGATCCGCTGTACTACATCACTGCAAGGTACAACAAGGCCATAGAGCAAATGATTACCAACGCTCCAGAACAATACCTTTGGTTGCACAGAAGATGGAAAAGCAGACCAAGTTTTGAAACAAATAACCTACCTATGCCCAAAAAACTCGTAAAGCAAATTGAATCTTTGCCTTGGATGACAGGTCAAGAGTTCGCCTCCCTCACCGAGTGTTACAATTTAGACTAACCATGCAACGATTAGATGGATACACAATTTTGATTGTAGATGACGACCTTGATATTCTTGAGTCCTTCGAGCTCGCCATGCGGATAGAGGGTGCAACAACTCATATAGCTTCTGATGGCACAGAAGCTATTTCTAGGTGTTATTCAGAACAACCAGACTTAGTTATTTTGGACATGATGCTCCCAAAACGTTCTGGATTTCTTGTGCTTGAAGAACTTCAAAATATGGAATCCCCCCCGGTTGTTATCATGGTGACCGCAAATGAAGGCAAACGACACATGGCATATGCAAAATCATTAGGCGTCGCAGCATATCTAATGAAGCCCGTCGGTTTAGATAGATTAATCGAGACTGTTTCCAATCAACTTCAAAATTCAAGTGATACCGCATGAGTAAACAATTTGTCATTCAATCTCGCACTTGTACACAAGACGGCAAACGCGTTCCTCTTGGAACTCGTCAAGAAATTGTTGATTCGCTTTCAAAGTTCAACACAGCTTCTGAAACTGATGGAGGGAACGTTCTCTGGGGGCCGGGAATTCGAATTGAACTTCCACCTGACGAAAATGAGGTACAACAAATGCTGTTGTATATTGTTGAAGAGGAAATTGCCTGGCTGCCAATCGTTCGACTAGCAAAACAGTTCGATTGGTCGGTAATGGATATTGAAACCGGACGAGAACTTCAACCATAATTCACCGTTTCATTGTGTTCAGTGTAAGCAACACTTCTTGCATTGGCGCATCAAACCGTTGGGGGCCATGATTAAAACAGACATGCTCTACACCCTGAGCTGCTAACGCTGTGACATACATTGATGCTGCATTTGTTGGTAGTCCAAGGACACGAACTTCCTGCTCATTTTCAATGAGCGCAAATGCTGTCTTCTTTGCGAGTTCATAGCTTGTAAATACCATAGCTGTTGGAGTATCTTCCTCAAAAACAATCCATGGAATTGGGCGTGACTTACGCCCACATTGAACAAAAAATATTGTCGGCAATGCGTTGATGTAATCCCACACGAGTTGTCTTGCTTGAGTTGTGCCTGTTCGTGAAAAGTTTTGAACGATTTGATCGAAAGTATTTGTGTGTATCTTGACCATTTTGGGCTCCTGCCATTTGTGTCGTTAACTGTCCAAGTCAACGCTTATTTTGAAATAAGACTCAAAAGAAAACACCCCGAAAACGCAAGAGGCGAAATGGGGATTCGGGGTCGCACTGCGAACTGCCTCATGCCCATTTCAAACCTCTGTTCTGCTCATACAATCTATACGAAGCTCGGTGTCTTTCAGTTCTCGGACGTTTTTAGTTCTTTTTATGCGTGATGCGGGTCTGACCCAAACTGAAGAACGTAGTAGTGATTCTCAAGACGATTCTCATTTTTACGTTAGTGCGAACACGATCTAAGAAGGGTCTGACCCTAGCGATAGTGCAAACACGACCTAACAGAGAACGACGCGAGCAGTTTGGGGTCAGTCCCGCACTACACAATTTGAGATATAGAACTCAATGCGGGTAAGCCAGTGCACAAAAACTTCTACGCAAACTTCTGGGGACAGACCCTTTACACGACGCCAAAAAGTTATGTTGAGATCGTTTTCAAACGTTTCTCTCGCCTAGAAATCAATGGTTGGCAACCAAGTAGAGCGCGGGTGTAAGCATCCCTTGGCTCATTAAGTACTTGATGCGTACTTCCAGACTCAACGATGATTCCAGATTTCATGACACATATATCATCCGCAATTGATGCTACTACAGTGAGGTTGTGTGAGATCAATAGCATACTCATTCCACGACGTTGCTTTGCTTCAAAGAGCAACTCCATAATTTGTTTCGATGTTGTGGCATCTAGTGCTGTAGTTGGTTCGTCAGCAATAAGAAGCGATGGTGTGTTTGCCAGAGCCATTGCAATCATAACTCGTTGCCGCATTCCGCCAGAAAATTCGTGGGGATATGCATGCATTCGATTCTCTGCAATTCCAACCTCATGTAACATCTGACGAGTTTTATCTTTCACGTTTTTTCGAGAAATGGGTTGTTGTAATCGAACAACCTCCCCAATTTGTTCTCCAATAGTAAATACTGGGTTTAACGAGGTCATTGGTTCTTGAAAAATCATTGAAATTTTTTTCCCTCTAATTTGACGCATTTTCTTCTCGGGCAAGGAAAGAATTTCATTATTTTCAAAACTAATACTGCCTGTCACCGCCGCTGTTTTTGGCAACAAGCCCAAAATAGATAATGCTGTAATGCTTTTCCCGCTTCCAGATTCTCCAACAATAGCCGTTGTCTTTCCTGTTTTTACCGAGACATTAATTTGATTCGCAACACGCTCTCCGTTAAAAGCGATGTTCATGTTTTTTATTTGGAGATGGTTTACACTCATGATTTCGCCAGAGTGATTGGATTAACTTTACGAAGAAGACGTTGACCGAGCCAGTTCATAACCACAAGTGTTCCAGCTATGCAAAGGCAAGGCCAAAGCAAGAGCCACCACCTTGAATGAACAGGATTTAGTTGACTTAATCCATCAGCTGCAAGATTGCCCCAACTTGGCAATGGTTCTCTTATACCGATTCCGAGAAAACTTAGAAATGCTTCAGACAGAATCGCTGTTGGTACAGTAAGTGTTGCATACACAACAATTGTTGCTAGTAACGGTGGTAGAAGATGGTGTGTGAACATTCGAATGGGGCCTACTCCAACTACTCTACATGCTTCCATAGATGGTCTGGCTTTGAGGCTCTGCACTTGTCCACGAACAACTCGAGAAACGGTCAGCCAACTCACCATGCCGATCGCTGTAAGAAGCGCTAAAACTTGGACAACCTTCACTGTTGATTGAGAGATATTCTGATTTTGACTCACAATGCTGTTCGCAGCAATTGTAATAAGAACAACAAGCATGATTGAAGGAAGCCCATACAAAATATCAACTAATCGCATCATCGCTGCATCCACCTTTCCCCCACGAAGGCCTGCTATCGTTCCCCAACTCGTTCCCACAAAAACCGCAATACTCGCAGCAAACAAACCTACCCCGATGCTAATAGCACCACCTACCACACACCTTGCCAACACGTCTCTACCAAGTTGATCCGTACCGAACCATGCATACCAACCTCCATTTTTTTGAAGGGCTTTGAGTTGGTTTTGCTGATCTTCGGAATGAACCCACCACGTTGGTGGTAACAGGGCTGCGTTCACATTCGTTTGCTCGAAACGTCGACCATTTTCTGTTTCAAAACCTGCCCAAAAAAATAACGTGAGATAACACACAGCAAATGCAACGCCAATACCTTTGATATTCGCAACAGTGCCTAGCCTTCCATTCGCCATTCGTACATGGTAGAGGTATTGCTAATGTTCGCTAAGGTGATCATCAAGTTTTTACGGTAAAGCAATAAATACTTGAGTGTGTGTAGTGGCAAGAACGCTCCGCAATGGGTCTGTCCCCAGAAGGTTGCGTTGAAGTGATTAAGCACTGGCTTACCCAGATTGATTTGCAGTGTTCAAGTTGTGTTGTGCGGGACTGAGCCAAAACTGCTAGGGTCAGACCCGTCGTAGACCAAATATCAATCGATTTGCATGGTTTCCGAGTTGGATTCGTCGATTTCAACTGCACGTAAAAGTTGCCCGAGTCGATCTTGAACAATTTCATCAAACCGATTCGAAGTGTCTTCTAGTTGTTCCTGAAGTCCAGAGAGATGTCGCTCCAACCGTTGAATATAAAGTTTTTGAGCACGAACCGACATCGCGGTACGGACTCGGACAAGACCTTCCAACTCTACAATTTTCGCCAATGTCGCTGGCTCGGATTGATTCTCCCCACGAATCGCCTCTGCGACTTGATATATTTCTGCATCGGTTTTTAATTCTGTTACTTTCACTTCATACAATTCTGGATCTGATTCTCGAAGGTGTACAAGTGAACCGAGTCGTCGACCTTGTTTGCGAATTATTTTATTAAATGCTTCTGGATCTTTTTCACACATCGACAATAATTGAGCGGCTAACTCTGGATCAATTTCACTTGCAACTGCCATGATGTGTTCAACCATATTCGCAGGCATTGATGCATTAGATGGAAATGGCTTTCTCCATTCGCTCTTTGGTTCTCCACGCTCAGGTCGATCAGGTCGTAATCTCCCGTGTTGTGGTTTTTTCTTTTCAACATCGAATAACTGATCCTCAGGCAATGGTTGCATGAACATCAGTACACAAGACGTTGAACAGCCCAAAGTGCAACATGATTGTGCGCTAGGCGCCTTCATGCCAAGCATCATAAATACTACAAACAGTAAACCGAGAGTTGTTGTACGTATCATTTTTGTAATCTCCGTCAATTTAATCGCAAGTACAAATCATTCTGAAAGCAAACCGTATTGCCATAACTCAATGTCATTTCGAAGGTCGTTTAGCCCCGCAGCGACATCGGCAAATGCAAGTTCTCGAGTATCAGCAAGATAGGCAAACTCGCTAAGATTTAAATCTTCTAGAAGTAGTTCTTCATCTTCAACACTCAACACTGCATTGCTTGCGAAGAGGGGTTGCTCAGATGGGCGTTCCACCTGTTGCGTGCCAAATCGAACTGCGACCAACACAGCGAACACGACACATGCGGCGAGAGCGAATTGGCGCCATGCAACACGCTGACCGATTCGTGCAACCACAACTGGTTGTACTTCATGGAGATGAGAAACCGAAGCACCATACACACGTGAGGAAAGTCCCACGGGTGTTGTGGTTTTGAGTGCCACATCAAGCTGTTGTTCCATTGAGATGGAGCTTGATTCTAGAAGTTGCTCTGTCGAAGCGAGGGCAATACGATCAGCGAGCCCTTCAGGCGATGAGACTACAAAGGCGTCTGAGAGTAGCGCTTCGATATGTCGCTCTTCTGGGCTCATTTCATGTTCAAATTGTTGTTTTTCATAGTCCATGGTTGTGCTCCTATTCAACGACCCTCTTCGCAATCGATTGCCCCTTTTTGCTCACTGTTTTGTAGATAATTCTCACTCTCCATCAAACTTCTCAACTTTTTTAGTGCTCTATGCTGGCGTGCCAACACCGTCCCTAGGGGCTCACCAAGTACCTCTGCAATCTGTTTATAGCTCATTCCTGCCGAATGACGCATATGAATGATGTCTTGGTCCGAACTTGAAAGTTGGCACACAGCGGCCCTGAGATGTTGAATCTGGGCTGCCATTTCATCGTCTGCACGAACGTCCGATATCCCACCAGAAAGGACGCCTATCATTTCGTTCTCCATTGGCACAGCGTGCCGTTTCTGACGACGCATTTCATCTCGGAGTCGATTCATTGCAATTCTAAAGAGCCATGCTTCAAATTTACCCGTTTCTTCGTAGGTGGATAATTTTTGAGCAATCGTGCAAAATGTTGATTGAGTGATTTCTTCAGCAAGTTCCTCATTGGCACATTTTGAACGAATGAGGGCAAAAACACGGTGTGCGTAAGCATCAACGATGAATTTCCACGCGACTTCATCACCGTTTGCTGCGGCAACAATGGTATCGTGTAATTCTTGTTTTTCAGATTGATCAGGCATATTGGGAAGTATTGCCACTACTTGTAGAGTGTAACGATTGAAAACCTACCAGATTGCGACCCGTATAGGATACTTTCATCGGCAACATCCGTACAATCTACGCTAACCAATGGATGCATTCACAACATTTGCCCAAGATTTGTATGTCATTTCGCTCATTCTAGGCATCCTATTATTGATCCTTGGGGGTCACCTCCTCGTCGAGGGCAGCGTGGCAATTGCGAAGCAGCTAGGAATTAGCACGCTCGTCATCGGACTCACAATCGTCGCATTCAGTACCAGTTCTCCAGAGCTTGCGTTAAATCTGATTGCCTCTTCAAATGGGCATGGTGATTTATGTTTAGGGAACATTTTCGGATCGAACATCGCCAATATTGGACTCGTGCTTGGAATAGGAGCTTTGATTTGCAAACTCCCTGTTACTGGTCGTATTGTTAAAGTTGAGTTTCCTTGGCTCATCATCGCAACTGTCGTTGTTGGTTTAGTGACGGTATCCGGAACACTTACAATGTACTGGGCGATTGGATTCCTCTGCATCTTTACCTTCTTGATGTGGATGTGGTTCCGAATAGGGAAGATGAAAGAATCTACAATCGCCGAGCAAAGTGTAGATATTACGCCAGAAGGCGAACACGCAAAAATCACAGCATGGGCGATGCTCATTGGGGGGCTCCTTCTTCTTGGAGTCGGTGGGAAGGCAACTGAAATAGGTGCGGTCACAGGTGCACTTCAGTTTGGCATGAGTGAAATTGTTGTTGGTGGAACCATTGTTGCGATAGCAACAAGTTTGCCCGAAGTTGTCACAACAATCATTGCAGCAAAGAAAGGTCACCCAGATTTAGCTGTTGGAAATGTTGTGGGTTCTAACATTTTCAACATCCTACTTGTGTTGCCACTCACGATGCTCATAAACCCAATTGTTGTTCCAAGTGATGCATGGGTGTATGTTGTTGTCATGGTATTCATGACGGTTCTTGCTTGGCTTCTTACGAGGGACAAAAGAATGAAACCGACAGAGGGTGGAATCCTTGTCGCGTTGTACGTCATATTCTTAGTAGGTGTTACAGTTTTGGCTCTTGCCTAGTCGTCCTAAACTGTAAGATCATCAAAGGTGTCGTTTGAAAAGGGATTATCTGTGTTTTGTGGCACAACTGTTGCAAACCCAACATCACCAGGGGGCATTGCATCTGTCCAGTCATAGAAACGTGTACAAGTGTTATCCCAAGTTAATTTCACAGTAGCAGTTGGGCCATTTCGTTGTTTTGCGATAATAAGTTCAGCGAGGGAGTGCTTATCCTCGTTAGCTTCCATCCATGCTGGATCGTTTTGATGGTAGTACGACTCTCTATGCAACATCGCAACAACATCTGCGTCTTGTTCAATGGAACCGGACTCTCGCAAATCACTCATCCGTGGGCGATGGCCTTCACGTTGCTCTGCAGCTCTGTTCAATTGACTCAAGCACACAACTGGTACTTCAAGTTCACGAGCTAGCGCCTTAATGCCACGACTTATATCACTTACCTCTTGTTGCCTTGACTCTGTACGCTTTCCACTTGTCATCAACTGCAAATAATCAATCAATATGACACCAATATTTTCAGTCTGCTTAAGTCGCCGCGCCTTTGCTCGTAACTGAGTAATTGTCAAACTTGGAGTATCGTCAATAAACAATGGTTTACCCATCAAGTCATTTGTTGCTTGGATAATCGCTTCCATGTCACGATCGCTTAACATGTTTCTTCGGATTTTATGACCAGATACAGACGCCCTTGAACTGAGCAATCGTTGCACGAGTTGCTGACGACTCATTTCAAGACTAAAGAGTGCTACTGGCGTATCTCGCATCACAATATTCTCTGCCATGTTTAAGGCGAGCGCCGTTTTACCCATCGAGGGTCGTGCTGCGACAATTACCATTTCGCCTACCTGCAAACCACTGGTAATCTCATCTAGACTCGGATACCCCGTTCCTACTCCCGTAATAATTCTGCCATCGTTTGCTTCAAGTTGCTCAATTGCCAAATTAAGAAGATCATCAAGTTTTTCTGCATGACGCTGTTCTGATTGCTGGGCAATACTAAAGATACGCCGTTCGGCTTCACTTAAAATGTCCTCGGGGTCCTCTGGATTACTATAAGCGTCATGTAATATTTCGCCCGCAGCTGCAATCAGTTGACGAACGACGGATTTCTCTTTCACAAGCCGAGCATAATGTGAGGCACTCGCTGCACTTGGCACCGCCCCTGCAATTCTAACGAGATAGTCCTCACCACCAATAGGGTCAAGGAGATTCCGATCCTCTAGCAATTGTTTGAGATGAACATAGTCAACGGTCTTTAAGGAGCCGTTGTTGAGTTCAGTCATAATGTCATAAATAGAGCCGTTTGCCTTCTTAAAGAAGTCGTCCCCACTATTCAGAATCAACTGCACATCATTGAGCACGCTTGGGTCAATGATAATTGAGCCTAGGAGACACTCCTCCGCTTCCATTGCGTGAGGTGGCAAGCCATCCTCTGAACGATTAATCGACGGAGAACTGCGTAATGGAAATTGAATTTGTTTTTTTTCTTTGCTCATCCTTGAGCGTTACCTTACTTTATTTTGTGACAAAAATGGAGAAACGACAAGTCATCCACCATAGCACGAGCTCTCTAGAAAAATATCGGATGTTTACGCTGTTGCAAACTCTTTAGCGGGAGTTTGGACGACGGGTATTTCTTCTTTGGGTGAAAGACTTTTATCAACGGCTTGCTTCATCAAGCGACCAACTTTAAACTTAACTGTCCTTCGAGCAGGAACTGGAACGCGCTCTAGTGTTCTTGGATTTTGAGCCATACGTGGGGCGCGTTCCCGAATTTCAAACACACCAAAGTCTCTAAACTCAAGGCGATTTCCTTCACCAAGTTCTGTAACCACACTATCAAGAAATGCTTGAACTATTATGCGAACATCGTTCCTCTTATATTTCGTCTCATCCGCTATTCGATCAATCAAATCTTTTTTGGTGGTTGTTGACATCTTCCAAACTTTCTGTTCCTAAGAACTTGTTAGGAGATTGACTTTGCGGGCTGGTTCTCCCTCCAGCGCTTAATCACTCTCTTCTCTCAATCCATTGCAATGGTAAAGCAAGTGTTATACAAATTCCACATCTGTATTTTTACTCTTTGCAAGTGAACCTCTCCATTTCAACTTCGCTCAAGACATTTTCTCAAAATGCCAACACCATTTACACAAGTGCTAGGGTTCAGTATGGCGTTTTCTTCCCATCTCGTCAAGAACCTTTTTCGAAGTCTAGCGAATCATCTACAAATTCTTTTCAATACATTTTCTTTATATCTAAATATCTCACCCTCCCCATATGTCCTTTCAATCTCGCTTAGTACCGAATCTGCCTATTCAAAAACCGTTTTTTAGGCATACTAAGGGCGGTAGGACAATTTTTTTGTTGCAATTTGGTTGGCTTTTGTCCTCGTATGGAAGTATCATTCTCGCCCGACCATCTGGTCGATGATTGGAATATCGCCATGAATATTATTATTTGTGGGGCTGGAAAAACCGGTGCCCACGCAGCAGAAATTTTATCCGCCGATGGCGCCGATGTCACAGTCATCGACGATAATCCATCCTTACTCGAGTCTCTTGCCGATGCACTGGACGTCGCTATTCTTGCTGGACAACCCTCTGCCGCGAAAGATCTCAAAACAGCGGGCGTAGCTGACGCTGATGTTGTCATCGCTGTTACAGAAGATGATGAAGTCAATCTTCTGTGCGCCTCAACTGCTTCGTATATGGGTGCTGATCGAACATTTGCTACCGTCACACACAGCATGTATCTCAGTAGAGATCCGCTAGATTATTCAAAGATTTTTTCAATTGATAGTTTGATTTGCCCAGCTTATTCCGCAGCTCGCGCAATTGCATCGCATCTGCGAAACCCTGCTGCAATGAAAGTAGAAAGATTCGTTGGACACACTATTGAGGTTCAACAATTTCAAGTCAGTAAAGGCGCTTCTGGAATCGGTCGCAGACTCTCTGATGTGAAACTTCCCGGAGGTGCTCGCCTTGCAGCGATCACGAGAAACGGGGACACCTACTTACCAAGTGGCGTCAGTACAGTTGATGAGGGCGACGAGGTATTACTTGTAGCAAACTCCGATGTGTTTCATGACGCCCGAAGAGTGTTTAGAACAAAAGATGCTGGAAGACGAAGCGTCGTCATCATGGGTGGCTCCCCCGTTGCTGTCTGGCTTTGTCGAACATTAAAAAATCGTGGGTTCTCAATTCGATTGTTTGAAACAGATGCAGACAGAGCGAACGAACTTGCAGAAAAACTTTCGTGGGTCACGGTCATTCAAGCCGACCCAACAGATCCAAATGTTGTTACAGATGAACATATTGAAAATGCTGATGCGTTTGTGGCACTCACAAACGACGAACATAATATTCTCAGTTGTGCGTGGGCCGCTGGCCTTGGTGTGGCAGAGACATACCTCGTTGTCTCTAGGAAGGATTATGCTCCCTTTGTGAAAGCAATGGGGCTTACCAACACCTTTAGCCCACGCGAACTAGCTGTAGAGGAGATACAAAAAAGACTGGCTCGAAAACAAATGACGAAGGTCGCTTCCCTTGCAGGGGGCGAACTCGCCATCTTTAGAATACGAGTGGGGAAAAACTCCCCAGTTTCTGGGAAACCACTTTCTGAGTTATCACTCATGCCCAACTGCATGGTCATCGTGCTTGAACATGATGAGCACCGTGGCGTCGTTCCAAATGCCAATGAAATTCTTCAAGAGCGTGATGTTGTGTTTGTAGTCGTTCACGGTGAATATGAGGATGAATTGCGAACCCTCTTCGCAGTAACATAATTCAATGAACTACCGATTGATTATTCATCAACTTGGCATGCTCGTACTTGTCTTGAGTGCAGTCTTGTTGGGTATTTGGGTGTGGGCAACTATCGCGCTTGGATTTAATGGAAGTGGTGTTTATCCGATTCTTTGGTCCACCGGAATAAGTATTGTTCTTGGGTGTGTCCTCTTTTTCACAGGGAAGGCAGCAAAGAAAAAACAGGGTACCGGTTCGATGGGTCGACGAGAAGCACTCCTACTCGTTTCGTCAAGTTGGTTTGTCGGTGCAATTGTTTCGGCACTCCCATTTTTTATCTGGGGACGAGAACAGGAAGGAAGCCATCCTTTCCAATCTATTGTGAATTGTTTTTTTGAAGCAATGAGTGGCCTCACCACGACTGGCGCAACAATATTAACCGACATTTCAAGCGTGCCTGCTCCACTACTTTTTTGGCGATCAATGATTCAGTGGCTAGGCGGGTTGGGAATCGTTGTGCTCTTTGTCGCAGTCCTGCCAAGTTTAGGTGTGGGGGGGAAAAAACTTTTCAAAGTAGAGGCCCCTGGACCAGAACCAGAGGGCGTAAGACCTCACATCCGTGAAACTGCAAGGATCCTTTGGGTAATTTATCTCTGCTTAACAATTGTTGAAATCGTCGCGTACAAAGTTGCGGGCATGCAATGGTTTGATGCAAGTTGCCACGCACTCACGACTCTTGCGACTGGAGGATTTAGTACGCACAATGCAAGTACGGGGACGTTCGACTCAAGAACCATTAATATCATCACCATTATTTTCATGGTTCTCGCGGGAGCTAACTTTGGGCTGTATTACGCCGCCGTAAAAGGAAAACTCAAAGTTATTTGGACTGATCCCGAGTTTCGATTCTATATCTTCTTGCTCACCGCAGGATCTATAGTCGTTATCTTTTCCTTACTCGGAAGTGGGCAACCAATCATCACGACAACTGGTGCCATTGAACAAGCGACCGCAGGGGAAGTTGTGACACAGGGTATTTTTACGGTTGTCTCACAACAAACAACAACTGGTTTTGCAACTGCAGATTTTAACACATGGCCCTTTGTCGCAAAAGGAGTCCTACTATTGTTGATGTTTGTTGGTGGTTGCGCAGGATCAACTGGTGGCGGCATCAAAGTCATTCGTATTTGGATTGCACTTAAAGTAATGCTTGCTGAATTGGAACGTGCCTTTCGTCCAAATGTTGTTCGGCCACTCAAGGTTGGAAAAACTGCCATCGATCCGGAACTAAAACTCGCAACAATCGCGTACGTTCTTGGGATTCTTGTCCTGTTTACTATTGGCTCTGGAATACTCATGTTATTCGAATCGGGAAATCCAGAATGTACTGTGACAACTGCAGCAACCGCTTCAATTGCGACCATCTGTACTGTTGGTCCTGGTCTTGCAAAGGTCGGGGCAATAGAAAACTACGCGTGGTTTAGTGATGCATCGAAACTTTTCCTCTGCGTCTTGATGGCAATTGGTCGGCTCGAAGTGTTCGCAGTGCTCGTGCTTTTCGTACCTCGTTTTTGGCGATCATCGTGATTAAAAAGAATTTGTCGAGTGTCTTTGTAGGCGGATCAATCCTCACCGTCGCCTTTCCGTTTGTTCTTTATTATGTATTTCATATACATCCACACTTCTTCTTTAAACCTGTAGGAGTTCGAGTATTTGCTGATGAATATTGGTTTTTTATTGCAAGTGCTTTTTTAATGATCGCTTGTAGTTTGCAATTTCCATTCAACGAAGAGGAAGCGTGGCATTGCACCTGTGGATACGACCTCTCTTACATAGATAAAAAGTCTAATAAGTGTCCTGAGTGTGGAAACGCTGTCCAGTTTGAGTGGACTGCGGTGCAAGGAGAATTGTCAAGAAAAACGACGAGTCGTCTTCACTGGGCAATATTCTTATTCTGTGGAGCAGTGTTTTTGTTCGGATTTGGAATACTGACAAAAACGCTTAATGGATGGGCGAGTGTGTAGATCACATTGGCTTATCTTCGATCGTAAGATCGAAGATTGAAAGCAGTTTTTCTTTATCAAAAATCATCTCTGCTCGGGATGTGCCAACAATTTCGTAACGCGGTGTAAGTTCAATTGCATCACATGGGCACGCTTCTTCACACATGCCACAAAAAATACATTTCAACTCATCTATCTCAAACGAAAGCGGTCGTTTTTCTCGGTCATCCCATGGCGCTTCTTCTGCAACGATGGATATGCAGTCTGCGGGGCATGCTGTTGAGCACATGAAACACGCAACACACCGTTCTCTGCCCTGTTCATCTTTATTAAGTCGGTGCACACCGCGAAAAGATGACCGTTCCTGCCCACCCTCAAGAACGTCTCGGCCATCACGTTTTTCCTCGGGATATTTCACAACCCAAACATTCTTTTTATTGGTTCCACCTCGACCCATATTTCCAAGACAATGTCGCAATGTCGTCCCAAGACCTCGTAGAACCGCAGGCACGAAAAAATAGTCCGATGAGGCCATTGATTTTGGTGTTACGTCAATGATGTAATTCTCGCCTTGAGCCATAGCTGTGTAATTATACAGGGTCTGACCATAAGACCTGACCCTCGACATGACCCTGTACAATGCCGCGATGAAAAAAGATTCTCAGACTAGGCGGCTCTGGAGACTTTCGGCGATGGGGTTTACTTTTGTCTCGATGATTATTGCCGGCGGACTGTTGGGCTGGGGACTTTCTTGGGTTTTTGGGCAAAGCGAGAATGAACGAACATTCATTGTTTCTGGTGCTGTTTTGGGTATCATCGTTGGCATGGTTGATTTCATCAGAGATGCCCTCAAAGCCGTTCATGAGGACCAAAAGTGAAATCACCAGAACTTTCACTCTCTTTTCGAACCCTAGCAACTGCACAGTGCGTTGCGACCCTCGCTGCAATTGGCCTCTGTTGGTCTGCCTCGTTGATAGGTGGACTTGAAATCAAAATAGCAATTGCTGGTAGCGCCCAGGCAGGCGTCCTATTGCTCGTTTCGCTTCTGAGTTTGGCGCTCTTCTCACCACAAAAAAAACGTCCTGTTGCAACCCTTGCAACCCTTTGGTCTGCCACCTCGTTTATACGCTTCCTAGTTGCACTTGGGGGCTCTACTTTGCTATACTACGTGGCTCAATTTGGGCTTCGCCCATTGCTGTTTTCGTTCCTTTTGACCGCCTTTTTCCTCCTCGTGGCAGAGACTAAAGTGCTCGCATCCACGCTGTCGAAAGTTGGCTCACAAACTGAAGAGTAGTACGTATCCATGTTCCCAATTCTTGCTAGCGACAACCCAATCCACCACATCCTCGATAAACCAATTTCGGGGACAGAGCACATTACGCTCTTAGGAAAACCGGCGTTTACAATGCACATGGCATCGCTCCTTATTGCTGCAGTCGTTGCGTTCCTTGTCCTACGAATTGCTGCAAAACGTATTTCAATTGGACATGAGTCGCAAGGAACCGATCGATTCTTAACGAAGGGTCGAATTCCACAAATCATCGAAGTCATTACGCTGTACATGCGTGACACTGTTATCAAGCCAGTCCTTGGTCATGACACCCAAAAGTTTCTTCCATACTTACTCTCGTTATTTTTCTTTATCTTGACATGTAACATTCTTGGCATGATTCCATTTGCTGATATTCAGTATGTCGTTGGCAAGAAAGCATTCGGGCTAAGTAGCGAATTTGACTGGGCAATTTTCGGCGGAACCGCAACAAGCAACCTAGCGGTCACTGCGGGACTTGCAGTTATTTCATTTATTGTGATTCAGTGCCATGCATTTAAATCGCTAGGAATTGGTGGTTGGGCACACCACTTAACAGGTGGCGCTCCTCTCTACTTATTACCAATCATGCTCCCAATTGAGTTTATGGGCATGTTTATTAAACCAGCTGCTTTGGCTATTAGGTTGTTTGCCAACATGGTTGCTGGGCACACCATGCTCGCTGTGCTCACAATGTTTGGCATGATTGCATTCCAAACAACTGAGAATTGGTTGATGACGGGCTCCGTAGAAGTAGTCTCAACTATTGCTGCTGTTTGTATTAGTTTCCTTGAATTGTTTGTCGCTTTCCTCCAAGCGTTTATCTTCATGTTCCTAACCACGGTCTTCATTGGACAAATGTCGCATCATGGTGATCACGAAGAGCATGCGGAGCCGGCGACGAGTTAGTTTTGAATATTGGCCCCCGTGGGATGGGCCTTGAATGTTTTCTTACTGAAGTGCTCCCACGGCACTTGCAAAATAGTCACTTTTTGACGAACTGGATGAACTTATGAAAAAGCTTGTTGCTTTCACTGCTCTGGCCACACTCGGCCTCATGATTGTTACTGACCCTGCTGCTGCTGATGCTGCACAAGGTGCCGATGCTGCTGCTGAAGCTGCACAACTTGCACATGATCGTGCTGTTGAACTTGCTAAGGCAAGTGGCACTGGTATCAAAGGAATCGGCGGCGGTATTGCTGCTGGTATCGGTGCTCTTGGCGCTGGCGTGGGTATAGGTCGAATTGGTGGTGGTGCTGTTGAATCAATCGCACGCCAACCAGAAATGGCCGGGTCAATTGGTACCAACATGATTATTACAGCTGCACTCGTAGAAGGCGTTGCCCTCTTCGCAGTTGTTGTTGGTCTGCTCGCAATCCTCTAAGTTTGATGTTACATTCAGCGGGCTTGCACAGGTAAGCCTGCTGAAAATCAAACTTTCCTACGCGGAAGGAAAATCCTATGATGATCCCTTTCATTGCCTCTGACGCTGGTGGCTCACCAACGGATGTACAGTTACTCACTCTCGGAACAACTATTGTTGTGTTCGCCATCTTTTTCGTGCTTGCTGCGAAATTCGTTTGGCCGCACATTCTTAAGGGCCTAGACGAACGCGATCAAAAATTGCGAGATGACCTTGAAGCTGCCGAAGAAGCGAGGATACAGGCCAAATCAGCACTTGTGGAATATGAACAAGAGCTCACCAAGGCACGGTCTGAAGCTGGTGAAATGATTGCTAAAGCACGTCAAGATGCAAAAGCAGCAGGTGAAGAACTTCGGGCGAACAACACTCGAGAACTTGCTGAGTTAAAACAAGCCGCAACTGCGGACATCAACGCTGCTAAAAAAGCCGCTATTGGCGAATTGCATGCGGAAGCGAGCACACTTGCTGTGGCAATTGCGAGTCGAATTCTAGATCGTGAAATCTCCTCAGATGATCAGCAAACACTCGTTGACGAGTCGCTTGCCGAGATGTCAGGATCAGCAAAGTGAGTACGCACACCGACGCACTAGCCAATGTCTACGCAAGAAGTCTGTTCGAATTAGCAACTGATGCTGGCGGAAACGACAAGGTTGTCGAAATTGCTGATGAGCTTGAACAGGTTTGCGAACTTGCAAGGCACAATAAAGAGGTGAGCATGTTCTTCTCCTCACCAATTATCGACGTTACAAAACGTGGCGAAGCTTTATCTGCAATTTTTTCAAACCGAATCACCGACTTAACACTTCGGTTCCTTCTTGTTTTAAACAACAAGGGAAGACTCAGCCACCTTGAATCCATCAGCGTTGCGTTTGATTTGCTTGTGCAAGAAGCGTTTGGTCGCGTTGAGGTTGATGTGTTCACACCAACTGCTGTTGACACAACCACAATCAACATGATCAAGAAAAAGGTACAAGCGATGCTCGGCAAAGAGCCCGTGCTACACCCGTATGTTGACCCATCGATGCTCGGTGGTATTAAACTTCGCATTGGCGATCAACTTATTGATGGTTCGGTGCAAACAAAATTACGACGACTCTCTGAATCGATAAAGAATAGTGGCGGTACTGCCATTAGAGAACAATTTGAAACGTATCTTGAAGATACAAACAATTCTAAATCCCTTACAAAAGGCGAAGAATAAAGTGAAGATTAAAACAGACGAAATTACATCCGTCATCAAACAAGAGATTGAACAGTTCACAAGTGATCTTGAAATCTCTGAAGTCGGCCAAGTGGTCGAAGTCGGTGACGGGATTGCACGAATTTATGGTCTTTCTGGCTGCATGGCTGGCGAGTTGCTTGAATTTGAAACACCGCGTGGCACCGTCATGGGTCAGGCAATGAACCTTGAAGAAGACACTGTTGGTGCAATCATCTATGGTGACTACCTTGCAGTTGAAGAAGGCAACACTGTAAAAACCACAAAACGGCTCCTTGAAGTTCCAACTGGCCCAGAACTACTTGGCCGAGTTGTTGATCCTCTTGGTAATCCACTCGATGGTGGACCTCCAATCAACCCTTCGAGTTCTTCAAAGTTGGACATCGTTGCACCAGGCATCGCAGCACGCCAGCCTGTTGTTGAACCAATGCAAACTGGTATCAAAGCGGTTGACTCCATGATTCCAATTGGTCGTGGACAACGGGAACTTATCATCGGTGACCGAAAAACGGGCAAGACTGCCGTTGCAGTTGATGCGATCATCAACCAAAAACAATACTGGGGCACAGATGAGGCTGTCGTTTGTGTTTACGTTGCAGTTGGACAAAAAGATTCAACCGTTGCAGGTGTAATTGAAACTCTTAAGCAAAATGGCGCCATGGATTACACCATCGTTGTTGTTGCTGGCTCCTCCACTGCTGCTCCACTGCAGTACATCGCTCCTTACGCTGGATGCGCTATGGGCGAATACTTCATGTGGCAAGGCAAAGAAGGCAAAACACCAAAGCACACACTTTGTATTTACGATGACCTTTCAAAACAGGCAGCTGCGTATCGTCAGTTGTCACTTCTTCTTCGCCGTCCTCCAGGACGCGAAGCATTCCCTGGCGACGTGTTCTATCTACATAGCCGTTTGCTTGAACGCGCTACGAAACTTTCTGATGCCAACGGTGGTGGCTCACTTACTGCACTTCCAATTATTGAAACACAAGAAGGCGACGTTTCTGCATACATTCCAACGAACGTGATTTCCATTACAGACGGTCAAATTTACTTGCAACCAGAATTGTTCGCATCAGGTGTTCGCCCTGCGATTAACGTTGGTATTTCTGTAAGCCGCGTTGGTGGTAACGCACAAATTAAAGCGATGAAAGAAGTCGCTGGTTCGCTCCGTCTCGACCTTGCTGCGTTCCGTGAACTTGAAGCGTTTGCACAACTTGGTACTGAACTCGATGCTGCTTCCCAGCAACAGTTAAATCGTGGTGCACGGCTCGTTGAATTGCTCAAACAAGGGCAATACACACCGTACAAAGCGATTGACCAAGCCATTTCCATTTACGCTGCATCCAAGGGGTTCCTTGATGACGTTGATCTTGACAAAGTGCACGCTTTTGAAGAAGGCCTTCTTGAATATATGAACACGACTGCAAAGTCCACAAAAGACAAACTTGTTGAAGCAAAATCCTTTAAGGGTCTTGACGACTACTTTGCCAAAGCAATAGGTGACTTCAAGTCCACGTTTGCTGGGTAAGAACAAACCTTCATTAGATACATACAAGCACTCTCGGTCAGTGACCGAGGGTGTTTTTTGTTGGAGTAAATCCGTCATGAACCTTTCAACGCTTTGCACGTAGAAGAAATACGTTTTCGAATGGTCAAAACGTGCTTTTTTAGCCGATTAGAGTAGGAAATTATGAGCATATTACAAGCACAGCATCGACTTATCCCTACCGCCCTGGAGGCCGTAAGCACCGCTTGCGCTGTTTCAAGAGCGGTTCAGGCAAATCTAGCCGAACTCTGCGAAGTCACCAAAGACGACCGGAGCCCAGTCACCGTCGCTGATTTCGCTGTACAGGCCATTGTTTCCCTCAGTTTGGCTGACCACCTTGACGCCGCAGACCGCCTTATTGTTGGTGAAGAGGACGCAGAAGCCTTACGAACCGATGAACAGTCAATAATCCGAAAAGCTGTTCTTGAAGCAGTACGGTCGTGGCGACCTCATGTCACTGAAGACGAAATGCTCGATGCAATTGATGCATGTAACCACGATGGAAGTAGTGATGGTTTTTGGGCGCTCGATCCAATCGATGGGACAAAAGGCTTTTTGCGAGGGCAACATTACGCCATCGCGCTTGGAAGAATTGAAGATGGCGAAGTTGTGGTTGGTGTCATGGGATGCCCGAACCTTTCTACGGATCAAGCGTTTCCACTCGACCAAGTTGATTCACAAGGTGTTGTGTACGCAGCTTCAAAGGGTGCAGGCGCTTGGGAATTTGCCGACTGCAACCCGACGTCTTCGCCCATGCGAATTCTTGCACAGCAATATGAGGCTTCAAGACCCCTTCGCTTTTGCGAGTCCGCAGAAAAAGGACACTCCAACCGAGGTG